>NZ_QYRT01000005.1 GCF_004923255.1 Subtercola vilae
ATCCTCCCTCCCCACCCCTTCCCGCCCGGAGAGGTACGGCTTTTGCCCGCTTCACGGGCGCCCAAGCGTGCAAAAGCCGACACCCAACGGAGAATGCGAGGGCTGGGGCCCAGGCTGGGGCCCGGGCGACGAGAACGGCGGCAGAGCGACCTCGTGGGAGGGGCTCTGCCGCCGTTCTGCGGGGCGGATGCGGGTTACGCCGCGGTGACCAGCGAACGCAGCACGTACTGCAGGATGCCGCCGTTGCGGTAGTAGTCAGCCTCACCGGGGGTGTCGATGCGGAGGACCGCATCGAACTCCACAGGCTGCTTGCCCTCGGGCGAGTGCTCGCTCGGCGTCGCGGTGACGTGAAGCGTCTTCGGGGTGCGGCCCTCATTGAGTTCTTCGACACCGGAGATGTCGATGACCTCGGTGCCGTCGAGGCCGAGCGATGCCCAGCTCTCGCCTGCCGGGAACTGCAGCGGCAGAACGCCCATGCCGATGAGGTTCGAGCGGTGGATTCGCTCGAAACTCTCGACGATGACCGCCTTCACGCCGAGGAGCGACGTGCCCTTGGCCGCCCAGTCCCGTGACGAACCCGAACCGTACTCTTTGCCACCGAAGATGACGAGCGGGATGCCCGCAGCCTGGTAATTCTCGCTGGCGTCGTAGATGAACGCCTGCGGGGCATCCGGAGCCGTGAAGTCGCGGGTGTAACCACCCTCGACGTTGTCGAGCAGCTGGTTCTTCAGCCGGATGTTCGCGAACGTGCCGCGGATCATGATCTCGTGGTTGCCGCGGCGCGAGCCGTACGAGTTGTAGTCTTTGCGCGAAACCCCGTGGGCGTCGAGGTACTTGCCCGCGGGGCTGTCGGCCTTGATGTTGCCAGCAGGGCTGATGTGGTCGGTGGTGACCGAGTCGCCGAGCTTCGCCAGCACGCGTGCGCCGGCGATCGACGAGACCGGAGTGGTCTCGATGGTCATGCCCTCGAAGTACGGGGGCTTACGAACGTAGGTCGACTCGGCGTCCCACTCGAAGGTGGGGCCGGTGGGTGTCGGCAGGGAACGCCAGCGCTCGTCACCGTCGAACACGCTCGCGTACTCGTGGGTGAACATCTCGGTGTTGATCGACGTGTCGATGGTCTGCTGCACCTCGGCCGCGTCGGGCCAGATGTCGCGGAGGTAGACCTCGGCGCCGTCGCTGCCGGTACCGAGCGAGTCGGTCTCGAAGTCGAAGTTCATCGAGCCGGCCAGCGCATACGCGATGACCAGGGGCGGCGAGGCAAGGTAGTTCATCTTGACGTCGGGGCTGATGCGGCCCTCGAAGTTGCGGTTGCCCGAGAGCACGGCGGTGACGGCGAGATCGTTCTTGTTGATCGCGTCGGTCACCTCTTCGATGAGTGGGCCGGTGTTGCCGATGCAGACCGTGCAGCCGTACCCAACGGTGTAGAAGCCGAGGGCTTCGAGATCGCCTGTGAGGCCGGCCTTCTCGTAGTAGTCGGTGACGACCTTCGAGCCGGGCGCCAGGGTGGTCTTGACCCAGGGCTTCGACTTCAGGCCCTTCTTCACGGCGTTGCGGGCCAGCAGACCGGCCGCGAGCATGACGCTCGGGTTCGAGGTGTTGGTGCACGACGTGATGGCGGCGACCGCCACTGCTCCGTGGTCGAGCGTGTAGTTCAGGCCAGCGGGCGTGGTGACTGCGGTCGGAGCCGACACCGTCGACGGGGCATGACTGACATGGCTGTGCGAGACCTCGTGAGCGGTGTCTTCGTCTTGTGAGGTGAAGCCATTGGGGTCTGACGCGGGAAACGAGCCGTCGAGCGACGCATCGACCCGTGACAGGTCTTGCGAGGCATAGTCGTTGAGGTCTTTCTCGAACTGGTGCTTCGCGTTGCTGAGTTCGACCCGGTCTTGCGGGCGCTTCGGCCCGGCGATGGAGGGAACCACGGTGCCGAGGTCGAGTTCGAGGTACTCACTGAACGAGGGCTCGACGCTCGGGTCGTGCCAGAGCGTCTGCAGCTTGGCGTAGGCCTCGACAAGGGCGACCTGCTCTTCGCTGCGGCCCGTGAGGCGCAGGTAGTCGAGCGTGATGTCGTCGATCGGGAACATGGCAGCGGTCGAGCCGAACTCGGGGCTCATGTTACCGATGGTGGCGCGGTTCGCGAGCGGGACGGCCGTGACGCCTTCACCGTAGAACTCGACAAACTTGCCCACGACACCGTGCTTGCGCACCATCTGCGTGATGGTGAGTACCACGTCAGTGGCGGTGACGCCGGCGGGAATGGTGCCGGAGAGCTTGAAGCCGACGACCTTCGGAATCAGCATGGAGACGGGTTGGCCGAGCATGGCCGCCTCTGCCTCGATGCCGCCGACACCCCAGCCGAGCACGCCGAGGCCGTTGACCATGGTGGTGTGCGAGTCGGTACCGACGCAGGTGTCGGGGTAGGCGCGCAGAACCCCGTTGACCTCACGGGTGAAGGTCACGCGGGCCAGGTACTCGATGTTCACCTGGTGCACGATGCCCGTTCCCGGCGGAACGACCTTGAAGTCGTCGAACGCTGTCTGGCCCCAGCGAAGGAACTGGTAGCGCTCGCCATTGCGCTCGTACTCGATGTCGACGTTGCGCTCGAGAGCGTTCTCAGACCCGAACAGGTCGGCGATGACCGAGTGGTCGATGACGAGCTCTGCGGGGGCGAGCGGGTTGATCTTGGTGGGGTCGCCGCCCAGCGCGCCGACCGCTTCGCGCATGGTGGCGAGGTCGACGATGCAGGGAACGCCCGTGAAGTCTTGCATCACGACGCGTGCGGGGGTGAACTGGATCTCGGTGTCGGGCTCAGCGGTGGGCTGCCAATTGCCGATTGCTCTGATGTGCTCTGCCGTGATGTTGGCACCGTCTTCGGTGCGCAACAGGTTTTCGAGCAGTACCTTCAGGCTGAACGGAAGCTTCTCATAGCCCGGAACGGTGTCGAGCCGGAAGACCTCGTATGACTGATCTCCGACTGTGAGGGTGTCTTTCGACCCAAAACTGTTTACTTCAGACACGTACGTCTCTCCTTCGCTGACTACGTCAATCTTGGGCGTCTTGCGATACCTGTGGCTAGCAAGGGTTGCCTTACTCGAGAAGCCGCAAAACTATCTTGACGTCGAGATAACTTTAGCACTCATTCCCGGTCGACGACGAGACCACACCGCTTCGCGAACCGGTAGTACACCTCGATGCCAGAGGCCCCGGCCACGCCCACCGCCAGCGCGTAGAAGAACCACGGGCCGATGCTCACGTCGAGCACGAAGAAAGCCCGGGTGAACGGCAGCAGGTACGCCAGCGCGAAGGCCAGCGTGACGGAGAGCACCAGCACGACCCGGGGCCTCGAGAGCGGGCGGGCGAGCACCGAGACGATCCAGAGCGACACGATGAACAGCGCCATCGTGGCGAGGCTGCGAGCCTCGACTTGCGGCAGCGTGCCGCGCAGCGGCGCATACGCGACCAGGCACGCCGTCGCGCCGATGAGCCCCGTCGGTAACGAGAACTTCAGTACCCGCGGCAGCACTCCGGCCCGGTAGCGGCGGCGGTTCGGAGCCAGCGCGAGAAAGAACGACGGCACGCCGATGGCGAGTGTCGACACCAGGGTGAGCTGCCGGGGCAGAAACGGAAACTCCCACGCAAAGATGGCCGTGAACAGCGCCAGCACGATTCCGTAGACCGTCTTCGAGAGAAAAAGGTTCGACACCCGCTCGACGTTCGCGATCACGCGGCGCCCGAGCATCAGCACCTCGGGCAGACGGTCGAACCGGCTGTCGAGCAGTACCAGTCGCGACACGGCCCGCGTTGCCGGCGTTGCGTTGCCCATCGCGATGCCCAGGTCGGCGTCTTTGATGGCCATGGCATCGTTCACGCCGTCGCCGGTCATCGCCACCGAGCGGCCCTGCTGCTGCAGCAGCTTCACGATGCGCTGTTTCTGTTCGGGGGCGACCCGGCCGAAGACACCACCCGCGGCCAGTGCCAGGGTGAGCGATTCGTCGTCGACCAGCGTGCTCGCATCCACGGCCTCGTCGCCGAGGTTCAGCTGGCGCGCGATCGAACCGACCGTGTGCGGATTGTCGCCAGAGAGAATGATGACGCGTACCCCTTCGGCCGCGAAGTAGGCCAAGGTTTCGGCGGCCTCCGGGCGAATGGTCTCTTCGAGAATGACGAAGCAGGCCGGCATCGCGTGCCCCACGAGTTCGGGTTCGTCGACGTAGCGCTCGGGCGCCTCGGCCGAGCGGGCCAGCACCAGCGTGCGGCGCCCGCTCGCGGCGATGGTGTGCGCCTCTGCGAGGGCTTCCGGATGCCCGACCAGCAGCCGCTCGGGAGCCCCCAGCAGCCACGTGACGGTGTCTGTGCCCGCGCTTGCCAGCTGCACGGCGCTGAACGCCCGCAGCGAGCTGAACGCCAGCCGCGCCTGCACCTCGGCCGAACCCAGCTCGAACTGGTTGGCGAGGGCGCGTGACGTCGCGTTGCCGGCGTCATCGGTCGACAGGGCGGCCAGCGCCGACCGGCAGGGCCCCAGATCGTCGTCTCGCCCCGGCAACTGCTGCAGCCCGTGAAACCCGATTGCCCCGGTGGTGAGGGTGCCCGTCTTGTCGAGGCACAGCACGTCGACTCGAGCCAGCACCTCGACGGCGGCCAGCTCCTGCACCAGAACCTTCTGCCGGGTCAGCCGAATCGCCGCCACGCCGAACGCGAGACTCGTCAGCAGCACCAGACCCTCGGGAATGATGCCCACCACGCTCGCGACCGCGTCGACGAGGGCGTGCCGCCAGCTCTGGTCGTTCGGGTCGGCCAGCGCGTGAAAACCTCCGTACGTCGCAATGCGCCCGAAGACGATGACAACGATGAGCGGCACCAGGATCCACGACAGGTACACCAGAATGCGGTTCGTCGCAGCGCGCAGTTCCGAGTGCACGAGGCTGTGCCTCTTGATCTCCGCAGTGAGCTTGCTGGCATACGAATTCGCGCCGACCGCCACCACCCGCGCCTCGGCCGTTCCCGACGTGACGAGCGAGCCCGACATGAGGCGGTCGCCGGGCTTCTTGGCTATCGGGTCCGACTCGCCCGTGAGCAACGATTCGTCGACGAACAGCGCGGTGGTCACGATGACATCGGCGTCGGCGGTGATCTGGTCACCCGGTCGAACGATCACCAGGTCATCCAGAACCACCTCACCGGGCTGGATGACCAGCAGAACGCCACCCCGCCGAACCGCCGTCTCGGGCGAGGCGAGCACCGCCAACCGGTCGAGTGCGCGCTTGGCCCGCAGCTCCTGCACAATGCCGATGAGGGCGTTGAACACCACAACGCCGAAGAAGAAGCCGTCACGCAGGTCGCCCAGCAGCAGCACCGCGATGAAGCACACGGTGAGAATGCCGTTGAAGAACGTGAAGACGTTCTCGGCGAGAATGCTGCGGAACGTGCGGGAGGTGGGCGTCTCGACGACGTTCACGTCGCCCCGCGCGATGCGCTGCTGAACCTCGGTGGGGCTCAGGCCGGGGTCGGCCGGTGCGATCATGGCGTGGGCGACGCCGGATCGGAGGGTTCCGGAACCGTCTTCGACCCCTCGTGGCCGAACGCGGCACGCACCAACAGCCAGGTCACCCAGAGCATGCCCGCGTACAGCGGCACACCGAGAATCAGCTTCACTGAAGCGAGCGCCTCGGCCTGCCCTGCGAGGTACAGCGGCACTTCGACCGCGAGCCGCAGAGCGAACAGCCCGACCCAGCACCACGTAGCGATGAGCACCACTTTGAACTTGGCGGCGTCGCTCTTCCACGCGGCGGCGTCGCCGGTCAGCACACCGACAATCAGGCCGATCAGGGGCCACCGGGCCACGATCGAGCCGAGCAGCACGACCACTGAGACCGCATTGATGACGATACCGACCACGAAGTTGTCTTCGGCCCGGCCGGTGAACAGCGCCAGACCTGCCGACACTGCGACACCGATCAGCCCGGCGATGGCCGGCATCACGGGGCTGCGGGTGACGAGCCGCACCACGATGAACACGGCCGCCACCGCGAGCGGAGCGATCACGCTCGGTGTGAGATCTTTCGTGAGTGTGTAGATGACCAGAAACGCGAGCCCGGGCAGAATCGACTCGATCAGCCCGCGCACGCCGCCGATGGCCCGCAGCAGCGACGACACCGTGGGTGCCTCGCCGGGTGCGACCTGGCCGATACCCGACCGCTTGGCGGCCGCAGCGAACGCCGCGGAGAACGACAGCGGGGCCTCGCTCTCATCGGCACCGTTCACGCGCTGAGCAGCCTTGGCCTCGTTCGGCACCGGATGCCCGCTCCCCTGGTGTTCGCTCTGTTGCTGCCTGTTCCCCCGGCCTGCGCCACCGTGCTGCTCGTTCGGCGCCTGCCCACCCTGCGGCTGCTCGGCCCCCGACATCTAGAGCGTGCTCGACGGGTTTGGCGCCGCCGTGGTCTTCGGAATCGACAGCGGAATCAGGTCTCGCGGCGGCATGGGAGCACTGCCCCGCACCACGACCACGCTGCGGAAGAGTTCTTCGACGGCCGCCCGTGAATCGTCGCTCTGCATGGCCTCGCCGGCGATCACGCCGCGAAGAAACCACCGCGGCCCGTCGACGCCGATGAAGCGCGCGAGGCGCGTGACGGGCTTGCCGTCGGGGCCGGCCGCCGGCACCTCGGCTATCAGCTCGGGGCCGAACACGCCGTCTTGCTCGACGAGCGTGCCGCCCTGGCCGCCGATCTGCTCGCGGATCTGCGCGCGGATGTCGTGCCAGAGTCCGGTGGATCGGGGCGCCGCGAACGCCTGCACCTGCAGGGTCGAACCAGCGAAGTCGAGACCGACGGCAACAACACGGTTGGTTCCCTCTTCGACTTCGAGCCGCAGCTGCAGCCCTTCACGCGGCAGAATCTTGACCCCGCCGAGATCGACATAGGGCCGAGCGGGGTTGGCTTCGTCGGCGTCGAACGGGCCTTCGCTGGCACGGTTCTCGGGGGCCGACTTCTCGTCGGAGCGCAGTTCGACGGCGTCAGCCGGCTCGCTGAGCTCGGCTTCGCTGAGTTCGGCTTCGCTGAGTTCGGCTTCGCTGGGCTCTGTCTCGACGGCTTCGATTTCTGTGGGGCTGGCCGCGGCATCACTGCCAGCGCTGTTGTTTCCAGCGCGGCTGATGCGCCCGCGCTTGTTCTTGACGGAATCGTTCTTGTCAGTCACTGACTTCGACTTTCTGTGAATTGGTGGCGCTCTGCGGTTCGTTGTAGCCGCTCGATCCGAAACCGCCTTCGCCCCGCACTGACGAGGGCAGGGTGTCGACCGGCACGAACACCGCCCGGCTGACCGGCATCACCACGAGCTGGGCGATTCTGTCCCCGACGGCGATATCGTACGGCACCTGAGTGTCAGTATTCAGAAGAGCGACCCGAATCTCGCCTCGGTAGCCGGCATCCACCGTGCCGGGAGAATTCACGATGGTGATGCCGTGTTTGCTGGCGAGACCGCTTCGCGGCACCACGAACGCCACGAAGCCCGCAGGCAGTGCGATCGAGACGCCTGTGCCGACGGTCTGTCGCTGGCCGGGCTGCAGGGTGAGTGCTTCGGCAGAGCGCAGGTCTGCACCGGCATCACCGGGGTTGGCATAGCTGGGAATGTGCTCAGCTTTGATGAGAACTTCGACGCTTTCAGTCACGAGTCGAGGGTAGTGCAGATTGCCGGGCCGAATCTCTGATCGAATAGAGCTATGTCGACCTACCGTGAACGCCTGAGCCCGTCGGGCCGCATCTACCTGTACCTGGTACTGCTGATTCCCGCCAGCATCGGGGTCTTCGCACCCATCAACATGACCGCCGGCATCGTCTGCGCCATCGTCTTGTACGGCGGCAGCGTCGGGGTGCTGCTCGTACTCTCGCCGGTCGTCTCCGTCGGCGACGGGATGCTCGTGGCCGGCAAAGCCCGCATTCCACTCGAACTCGTGGGCGAGCCCGTCGCCTTCACGGGTTCGGAGGCAACACTCGCCAGAGGGCAGCGTCTCGACGCCCGGGCATGGCTGTGCATCCGGGGATGGATCTCACCGGTCGTGCGAGTGAGCATTCACGATGCGAGCGACCCGGTGCCGTACTGGCTGATTTCGACCCGAAACCCAAACGAGCTCGTAGCCGCCCTTGAAAAGGCCAACCACGAGCTCGCACAGTGATGCGGTTCAGAGCACTGACTCAGTTCGTCTGACTCAGTGCATCGTTTCTACGTTGTCGCTCACATCTCGCATTCGATGCAGACGGGCCCAAGCTTCGTCTGGTGATCGATCTGCGAACGGTGCTTCACCAGGAAGCAGGTCACACAGGTGAACTCGTCTGCCTGCGGCGGAAGAACCACCACGTCGAGGTCGAGGTCTGAGAGATCTGCACCGGGCAGCTCGAAGCCACCGGGGTTGTCGGCGTCGTCAACGTCTACGACGCCAGACATCTTGTCTGGAACACGCTCTTTGAGCGCTTCGATCGAGTCGGAATCGTCGTCGGTCTTGCGCGGAGCGTCGTAATCGGTTGCCATGCTTATCCACTTCTCATACGCCAGCTGAAACAAAATCGGCGGCGTTAGTTTGCATCATTCCAAGGGGAATAGCAAACCGCCTTGAGGAGGCTTGCATCCCACGCCCGTAGCAACTTACGGCACGCCCTGAACATTCCCGTCTGTACGGGGTTTGTCATGGCATCCTTGCAGGGAACTCCAGACCAAGACGGGGCCCATCATCATGCAAGATCTGACTGTCATAGGAATCGAGAACGGTTCCCTGCTCGTGGCTTCTGAAACAGGCGAGCGCTATCGCGTCGCCATCGACGAAGTACTGCAGTCGCGCCTGCGACAGAGCACCACCAGTGTCACCACGGGCGTGAAGGTGTCGCCGCGTGAGATCCAGTCGCAGATTCGTGCCGGCATGAGTGCTGAAGACGTCGCACGCGCCACAGGAGCCTCGCTCGAGTACGTCGAGCGCTTCGAGGGGCCCGTGGTCGCCGAGCGGTTGCACATCGTCTCGTCGGCGCTGAAGGTGGCCGTGAAGGTGGCCTCATCGACCGACCCGCTGAGCGAAGACCAGTCGTCGACCTTCGGTGATGTCATCGAAGAGCGCCTCGCGGGCCTCAGCGCAACAGACCTGCGCTGGGCCAGCTGGAAAGAAGAGTCTGGCTGGATCGTCAAGCTCACATTCACCGCGAGCGAGATCGATCACGACGCGCGCTGGCAGTACGACCCCAAGCGTCACTCGCTCTCGCCCCTCAACGCCGGCGCGGTGACGCTGTCGCAGCACGGTGAGATCTCCGATGGGCTCATTCCGCGGCTGCGTGCCGTCGACCTGAACGCGCAGCTCGAGCGTGACAGCCGTCTCGCCCAGAGCAGTGGCCTGGGGCTCGACGAGCTCGACGCCATCGGTGCGCCCGGTGCCTCTGGTGCGGGTGCGTCCCGCTCGTCGGGTGATTCGGGTGCCTCGGGTGCTGCCGGGTCGGGCCTGTGGAACGATGGCGGGCCTGCCGTCGAACCGGTGCTCACGGAACCCACCCCCTTCAACCGCACGGCGCAGGAGTCGTCGCCCGCCGCCGCGGCCGCCGCCGTCAAACGGGCCGCCGTGCCCGTGGCCGCCCAGAACGAGACCGCCGACCTGCTCGAGGCACTGCGCCGCCGACGCGGTGAACGCGAATCTGCCTCGTTCCACCTCGGCACAGCCGACGACGATGACGAGTTCGACACGCTCGCAGGGCGCCCGGGTGATCCGTCGCTCGCGTCAGGTCATCCCGCGCATCCCTCACACGCTGCCCCTGGCGCTCCGCGAACGCACAACACGACTCCGGCCTCGCAGGCCGAGACGCGGCCGCTCGCGCATCTGCTGCGGCCCGCCACCACCCCGGCCCCGGCGTCGGCAGAGACGCCGCTCGACGGTTTCGACGACGTCGACGCATCCGGCACCGGTACCGGCAACGGCACTGGTACCGGCAACGGCAACGCTCGCGCCGACTCGGCCACCCGGTCTGACGCCCCTGCCCGCGGCGACCAGCGCCAAACCGGCCCGCAGTCGCGCACCAAACGCGCTCGTACGGCAATGCCCAGCTGGGACGAGATCGTCTTTGGCGCCCGCACCGACGACGACCTGAACTGACCCGGCGTAGCCCGACCCGACCAGCGCGCCGGGAAGACGCAATCGGCACCATCGGCGACAGGCTGCGGCTCACCCGCCTCACCAGCTGAGGTTCCGGCTTCGGGTCAGGGGCGTTCGAAGGCCCCGAACCCGAGCAGCGGAACGTACAGTTCGTCGTCGCTCCACGACCCGTGTTGGCCGATCATCGTGCGCTTCGCCGCCGGGGTCGTGCGCGAGTCGTAGTACGCGATGTTCTTGCGCGCAGCCACAATGACGTCTCCGATCCGCGACCGGATGCCCGGCAGCACCGCTCCGAACCACCCCGCCTCGACGGCCTCATCGCCCGACAACACCCACGCTCGCTCCCCCTCGGCTTCGCGCCACGCCGCCAACAGTTCGGCAATCACCGCCTGCCGTTCGGCCTCTTTCGGGCCAGAACCCCCGGCCACGTGCAGCTGCAGGCACCGCGGGTCACCCGCCACGTGCGCGACTCCCCGCACCAGCGCCGGGTTCTCGTCGAACAGCACGTGCGACGTGGCCGGAATGTCGAGCATGCCGTGGTCGGCCGTCAGCAGCATGCCCTCGCCCTGACGCAGCCTCAGAGCGAACGCCTCGGTCTCGGCGTCGACCGTCTCGAGCGCAGCGGTGAACTTGTCTGACTGCCAGCCCGAGGCGTGGGCAGCCATGTCGAGCTCGGGAATGTAGACGTAGACGAGCGCCTTCGACGACCTTGCTGCGGCCGAGTCGAGAACGGCACGGGCCGCCGCGAAACGGTCGGCGATGCTCTTGCCGGCCACGTAGTGGGCACCACGCAGAACCGCGTGGGTGAACCCGCTCGACGTGTAGCGCGGGGCACCGATGGCCGAGCATCCGATACCGGCTGCACTGGCCTGCTCGAACAGCGTGGGCTGTGCCTGCCAGGTGTCGGGCTGCATTGTCGGGCCCCAGCCGGTGAGCTGGTTCTTCACGGCGTCGGCTGAGGGCACGTAGGCGGTGTAGCCGACGAGGCCATGGGTTCCGGGTGAGACGCCGGTGGTGAGCGAGGCGAGAGCGGCCGCGGTGGTGGTGGGAAACCCGCTCGCGATGCGGGCACGCTTGGTGAGGCGGGCGGCGAGATGGCGAGCGTGGCCGCTGTTCGCGCGGAGCGCCGCCGCCCCGAGGCCATCGACCAGCACGACCACGGCACGGTCGACGGGCCGCAGCTCCAGCCTGTTGGCCGCGCCTCCCAGCGCTGCAATGCAACTCGGCAACACGTCTGTGAGGTGCGGGGCGGTGGGATCGAGGGCCGGTATTGTGGGGGGCATTATGCCCATTCTGGCATGACCCGCATACCGAGAAACAGCTGGAATGACACCGAGAACACCTGAGCCTGAGGCTGAGACGCCCGAGAACATCGAAGACATCGATGTGTCGAGCGAGATGCAGGGCTCGTTTCTCGAGTATGCCTATTCGGTGATCTATTCGCGGGCCCTGCCCGATGCCCGTGATGGTATGAAACCGGTGCAGCGGCGCATCCTGTTCCAGATGAGCGAGATGGGGCTCCGGCCCGACCGTGGGCACGTGAAGTCGGCCCGCGTCGTGGGCGAAGTGATGGGCAAGCTCCACCCGCACGGTGACGCGTCGATCTACGACGCCATGGTGCGCCTCGCGCAGAGCTGGACTCTCCGTTTGCCCCTCATCGACGGCCACGGCAACTTCGGCTCGCTCGACGACGGCCCGGCCGCGTCGCGCTACACCGAGGCCAGGCTCGCCCCCGCCGCCCTCGTGATGACCGACGGGCTCGACGAAGACGTCGTCGACTTCGTGCCCAACTACGACAACCAGTTGACCCAGCCCGACGTGCTGCCGGCGGCCTACCCGAACCTGCTCGTGAACGGCGCGAGCGGCATCGCAGTGGGCATGGCCACGAACATGGCGCCGCACAACCTCATCGAGGTCGTCGCGGGTGCGCGCTACCTCATCACCCACCCCGAGGCCACGGTCGACGACCTGATGACCTTCATTCCCGGCCCCGACCTGCCCGGCGGCGGCACGATCGTGGGGCTGGCGGGCATCCGCGACGCGTACCTCACCGGCCGCGGCAGCTTCAAGACCCGCGCCAAGGTGAGCGTCGAGACCCTCACCGCGCGAAAGGTGGGGCTCGTCGTCACCGAGCTGCCCTATCTGGTGGGCGCCGAGAAAGTCATCTCGAAGATCAAAGACGGCGTGAACTCGAAGAAGCTGCAGGGCATCTCCGACGTCACCGACCTCACCGACCGCACGAACGGGCTGCGCTTGGTCATCGGCATCAAGACCGGTTTCAGTCCGGATGCTGTACTCGAGCAGCTCTACCGCCAGACCCCGCTCGAAGACTCGTTCAACATCAACAACGTGGCGCTCGTCAACGGGGGGCCGCAGACCCTCGGGCTGAAAGAGCTGCTGCAGGTCTACGTCGACCACCGCATCGACGTGGTCACCCGGCGTACCCGGTACCGGCTCACGAAGCGGCGTGAGCGGTTGCACCTGCTGCTGGGGCTGCTCATTGCGATTCTCGACATCGACGAGGTCATCCAGGTCATTCGCAACAGCGACGACACCGATCAGGCCCGCGTTCGCCTCATCGATGTGTTCGATCTCGATGTGCTGCAGGCCGACTACATCCTCGAACTGCGCCTGCGCCGCCTCACGCGCTTCTCGCGCATCGAGCTCGAGACTGAACGTGACGCGCTGCTGAAAGAGATCGAGTACCTCGAGGCGCTTCTCGCGAGCAAGGCGCTCATCCGCCAGGCCGTGTCAGAAGAGCTCGACGAGGCCTCCGATCGGCTCGGCACACCCCGCCGCACGTTGCTCACCGAGGGTCGACCCGCCCCGGCGTCGACGGCTGCCGCCCGACGGGAGCAGGTCTCGCTCGAGCTGGCCGACACGCCGTGCCGTGTGTTTCTCTCAACCACTGGCCGCACGATTCGTGTCGACCTCCCGCTGCCGAGCGACGATGCCGAGGCGACCGCCCAGACGGCCACCGGAGCCCCCTCCCGCCGCAGCAAACACGACGCCGTGCGCTCGACCGTGCTCACCAGCACCCGCACCGAGATCGGCGCTGTCACGTCGCTCGGGCGGCTCGTTCGCATGTCGGTGCTCGACCTGCCGGTCGCTCCGCTCAACTCGATCCAGCTCGCCGCAGGCGTGCGTATCGCCGACTACCTCGCCATCGATGCCAAGCGCGAACGCATCGTCGCGCTCGTGTCGCTCAGCTCGGAAGCGCCGATCGCGCTGGGCACACTGATGGGTACCGTGAAGCGCGTGACGCCGGGCGACTGGCCGAACAAGCCCGACTTCGAACTCATCGCGCTGAAGCCCGGCGACCTGGTCGTCGGGGCGGAGCAGGCCGCCGAGACGGCCAACCTCGTCTTTGTGGCGTCGGATGCCCAGCTGCTGCACTACCCGGCCGCCTCCGTTCGCCCGCAGGGGCGTCTGGCCGGGGGCATGGCGGGCATGAGCCTCGCGCCGGGGGCCAGTGTCATCGCGTTCTCGGCGGTCGACCCTGCGGCGGGTGCGGCGGCTGCGGCTGGCGAGGCGACTGCGGCTGGTGCATCTGGTACGGGCTCGACTGGTGGCGCGGGCGCGGCTGGTGCGGCAGGTGCAGCTGGTACGGGCGCGGCCGCTGGCACCGAAGCCGCTGCCGCTGCCGCCGGAATCGTCGTGGTCACGGTGGCCACAAACTCCTCGGCACTACCCGGCACCGACCTCGGCTCGGCCAAGGTGTCGGCGCTCAGCGAATTCCCCTCGAAGGGCCGGGCGACGGGCGGAGTTCGGGCGCACAGGTTCATCCGCGGCGAAGACGGCCTGCAGCTCGCCTGGGTGGGGCCGGCTCCGGCTCTGGCCGTAGGCTCTGACGGCGCCGTGCGTACGCTGCCCGGCTCGGGCGCGAAGCGCGACGCCTCAGGCACCGCGCTGGCCGCCGAAGTCGGTTCTGTCGGCTTCGCTCCGACGCTCGCCGGGTAGCTGCCGGGCATGAAAAAGCGGCACCGTGCATCCGGAATCAGATGCTCGGCGCCGCTTCGACGCGAACGCGCCGTGAAGCTGTCGGGGCCTCGAAGCAGTCACTGCTTCGAGGCGGGGTGGATCAGGAGCGGTGGTCTTCGAGGAGTCGGTCTGACTCGTCGTGCCAGTGCTTTGCAATGGGAGCAAGCTTGGCCTTGACCTCGCGGCCGTGGTGGGCGCAGAACAGCAGTTCGCCGCTCGCCATCTCGACACGGATGTAAGCCTGAGCGCCGCAGCTGTCGCAGCGGTCGGCACCAGTCAGTTGCCGATTCACTTCTCGATCGCCTACCACGCTGGTCTCTGTTGCGATTGATTGCATTCTTTGGCTCCTCACGGGTCGATACCTCAGACAATCTCTGTAACCAATACAAGCATGACAATGTTCCCTCCGCGCTACAAACCACTGTGTTTCACAGCGGGTTTCGCTGTGCGCGTACGCCCCGTTGACATTGGGGTGTCGGAGTCCGAGAGTGTCGGTGGTCAAAAGTAGTCTTGTGTGCGGCCCCCGACCCCCAGGAGTACTTCTATGGCATCGTCTGACTATTCCGCCAGGCACCTCTCGGTTCTCGAGGGGCTCGAGGCCGTGCGCAAGCGCCCCGGAATGTACATCGGCTCGACCGGCCCGCGCGGCCTCATGCACTGCCTCTGGGAGATCATCGACAACTCGGTCGACGAAGCGCTCGGCGGCCACGGCAACGAGATCTCCATTGTGTTGCACCCCGACAACAGCGTCGAGGTTCGTGACCGCGCCCGGGGCATTCCGGTCGACATCGAGCCGCGCACAGGCCTCAGTGGTGTCGAAGTGGTCTTCACGAAGCTGCACGCCGGTGGCAAGTTCGGTTCGGGCTCCTACGCGGCCTCGGGCGGTCTGCACGGCGTGGGCGCTTCGGTGGTCAACGCACTCAGCGAACGGCTCGACGTCGAGGTAGACCGCGACGGCAAGACGTGGGCCATGTCGTTCCACCGCGGCGAGCCCGGCAACTTCGCCGATGCCGACCCGAAGAACCCCTCCCCCTCGGCCGCTTTCACCCCCTTCGAGAAGAAGAGCGAACTGCGGGTGGTGGGCAAGGTCGCCCGCGGGGTCACGGGCACGCGCATCCGGTACTGGGCAGACCCGCAGATCTTCACCGAGCAGACCCAGTTTCAGACCAGCGAGCTCATCGACCGTGCCCGGCAGACCGCTTTTCTCGTGTCAGGGCTCGCGCTCGACATCACCGACAACCGCGGCGAAGAGCCGCTGCACGAGGCATTCAGTTACGAGGGCGGGCTGGCTGAGTTCGTCGATTTTCTGGCACCGGATGCCCCACTCACCGACACCTGGCGCCTCGAAGGCTCTGGCACCTTCACCGAGACCGTTCCCGTGCTGAGCGATGCGGGCGCCATGGTGCCCACCGAACTCACCCGCGACTGCTCGGTCGACATCGCCCTCCGCTGGGGAACCGGCTACGAGACCGAGCTGAAGACCTTCGTCAACATCATCTCTACGCCGAAGGGCGGCACCCACCTCGCGGGCTTCGAGGCCGGGCTGCTGAAGTTCTTGCGCAAGACGGTCGAAGACAACGCTCGGCGTCTCAAGGTCGGTAACGACAAGCTCGACAAAGAAGACGTGCTCGCCGGCCTCACTGCCGTGCTCACCGTGCGCCTACCCGAGCCGCAGTTCGAAGGCCAGACCAAAGAGATTCTCGGCACCCCGGCCGTGCGCAACATCGTCACGGCCGTCGTGACCAAGACCCTCACCGAACGCTTCTCGTCGACCAAGCGCGACGACAAGACCCAGACCGCCCTGGTGCTCGACAAGGTCGTCGCCGAGATGAAGTCACGGCTGTCTGCCCGCGCCCACAAAGAGACGCAGCGCCGCAAGAACGCGCTCGAGAGTTCATCGCTGCCAGCGAAGCTCGTCGACTGCCGTTCGAGCGACGTTGTGAGTTCAGAGCTGTTCATCGTCGAGGGCGACTCGGCGCTCGGCACCGCCAAGTTGGCGCGCAACAGTGAGTTTCAGGCGCTGCTGCCCATTCGGGGCAAGATTCTGAACGTTCAGAAGGCCTCGGTGGCCGACATGCTGTCGAACAGCGAGTGCGCGTCGATCATCCAGGTGCTCGGGGCGGGGTCGGGCCGGTCATTCGACCTCACCAGTGCGCGGTACGGCAAGATCATTCTGATGAGCGACGCCGACGTCGACGGTGCGCACATCCGCACCCTCCTGCTGACGCTGTTCTTCCGCTACATGCGGCCGATGATCGACGCGGGCCGGGTCTTCGCGGCCGTGCCGCCCCTTCACCGCGTGGTGGTCATGAACCCGGGCACGAAGCCCAACGAGACCATCTACACGTACTCCGAGAACGAGTTGAACGGTGTGTTGGCCGGCCTCAAGCGCACCAACAAGCGCTATCAAGACCCCATCCAGCGTTACAAGGGTCTCGGCGAGATGGATGCCGACCAGCTCGCGCTCACCACCATGGACAAACGGCACCGCGCCCTCCGCCGTGTTCGCGTCACCGATGCCGTGGCCGCCGAACGCACCTTCGAGCTGCTCATGGGCGACGACGTGGCCCCCCGTAAAGAGTTCATCATCGCGGGCTCGGCCGACCTCTCCCGCGATCGCATCGACACCTGATCAAGCTTTAGCCCCTCGATCCGAAACCGACAGGAGAGCGGGCGGCCACGCGCGGGAAGCTACTCGCTGAGGGGCGCGGCGGCGATAGTGGCGCGAGCCTCGGCAGCGCGGCGGTCGATCTCGACGAGGTCGGGGGTGGCCGGCGGCAGGGCTGTGGATGCCCGACGAGCGAGCGCCGTTTCAAGCAGCCAGTCAGCGAGGGCGGGGTTGTTCGCGAGCACCGGCCCGTGCAGGTGGGTGCCGATGAGGTTGTCGACCCAGAACCCTTCGACCCGTGCATCCGGAGCCACCAGCGTGGCACCCGTCGACGAACCGTCGGAGGCCGCCGCAGCGGCCGCACTCGCGCCCGCGCCTGGGCCTGACGCCGCGAGATTGCCGCGACCGTACACCACGTGCCCGATGGGAGCAGCGTCGCCGATGTCGATGTACGAACCTCGGTTCTCGAAACCCACGAGGGTTCCGAGGCGGGATTCGACGACGAAGTCGCCCACGACACGCTCGCCCGCTATGACGGTGCGAACCGGAAAGACGCCCGCTCCGGCCAGAACCGTTCCATCAGCAAGCGTCACGGTCTCGCCGAGCAGCTGAAAGCCGGCGCCCACCGCGAGGAAAGGAACGCCCTGCTGTGCCAGCAGCCGGAGCCCCGGAGCAACGTCGGCGACACCCGGATGTGCCTGCACCTCTGCCGAGACAGGCCCACTGCCGATGAACACGAGGTCGACCTGCAGCGGCACGGCCACGCCGGGCTCGAGACGGGTGATCTCGACGGCGATGCCACGCGATGAAGCCCGGCGACGCAAGATGTCGACGTTGCCGCTCTCGCCGTTCATGCCCAGGGTACGCGGGAACAGGTGCAGGATGCGCAGTGTCAGATCGCTCATCACTGGCCCCCTCCTTCGAGCTCTTTGAAACCCAGAATCTTGCGAATCGACATCATCTGCTCATAGTTCAGAATCATGGTCTTTCGACCCATGGTCGGGCGAGGAAGCGCGAGGAACAGCTTCAACGCCTCGCGCACGTCGAGGTCGACGGTGCCGACCGGAATGTCGGCGTACCCGAATCGCGTGGCGAACTGCCAAGCCTTCGAGCCCGTAATCACGTCGATGTGGTCAAGATTCGACAGGTCGATGTCGTAGATCCACGACGGATCGGGCGTGCCCTCATCAACCGCCATGAAGACCTGCTCGGGAGCCGACTGCAGCGAATCGAGGTTCAACTGCAGGCTCGCCGGGTTCTTCATCATGATGATCTCGATCGACTCGTCGCCCACCTGCAGCAACTCGCCGCGGCCGTAGACGGTCGACAGGCCACCGAGAGCAGCAGTGACGAGCCCCGGGCGAAACGTGTCACCGAGAATTGCTTTGGCCGTGGCCGTGGCTCCCGCGGCATCCAGAGCGTAGTGCAGCCCCCGTGCAGGCAGTCGAACGGCCACATCGCGCCCGTCGATCGCAAGCACAGCCTGCAGGTCGCCCACATCGGTGACAGTGACCTCGGCCTCCCGCGCACCGGCATCGATGTGACCCTCATCGAATCGGTCGGCAGAGGCCACACCGTGGGCCGCACCAGAAATGAGCTCGGGCGAAGCGCCGAAGAAGGTGACCTCGCGCGTGCCGGGCAGCCGCTTGTCGAGGTCAACCAGGTGGTTGTCATCGCGGTTCAGAATCAGCGCGCGGGTCGACGAACCGGCGACCTGTTCGAGCATTCGAACAACGCGGTCGGGCTCGTGATAGCGGTTGAGCTGGTCGATCTGAATGTTCAGCAGCAGCACCGTCGTGGGCTTCAGCATCTTCGTGATCTTGGGCCCATAGCCCTCGTCGACCTCGAGGATGGCAATGTCGGCGTCGAGCACGCCCGTCACCGACACGCTGGCCAGCACCGCCGACGCAATGCCCTGTGGCAGGTTGCCGCCCGAGGGATTGGTGAACACCTTCAGACCGTGCTCGCGGAGAATCGCCGCCAGCATGTTCGTGGTGGTCGATTTGCCGTTCGAGCCAGAGACGGCCACCACGCCCAGTGGAATGCGCGAGATGGTGTCTTCGAGAAAGGTGGGCGCTATTTTGAGCGCAATCGTGCCGGGTATCGCTGAGCCGCCGCCGCGCAGACGCGCGGCGACACGAACAGCGCGACCGACAAGAATGGCCGTCGCGGTACGGAATCCCACGTTACTCGAGGTAGTCCCGAAGAGACTGCGACCGCGAGGGGTGACGCAGTTTGGCCATGGTCTTCGATTCGATCTGGCGAATACGCTCGCGGGTGACCCCGAAGGTGTCGCCGATCTGGTCGAGGGTCTTGGGCATGCCGTCGCCCAAGCCGAAGCGCATGCGAATGACGCCGGCTTCGCGCTCGGAGAGCGAGTCGAGAAGCGACTCGAGCTGCTTCTGCAACATCGTGAAGCCCACCGCATCGGCCGGAACGACCGCCTCGGTGTCTTCGATCAGGTCACCGAACTCGCTGTCGCCGTCTTCACCCAGAGGAGTGTGCAGCGAGATGGGCTCGCGGCCATACTTCTGCACCTCGACGACCTTTTCAGGGGTCATGTCGAGTTCGCGTGAAAGCTCTTCGGGCGTGGGCTCGCGACCGAGGTCTTGCAGCATCTGGCGCTGAACGCGGGCCAGCTTGTTGATGACCTCGACCATGTGCACCGGAATACGGATGGTACGAGCCTGGTCGGCCATAGCACGCGTGATGGCCTGACGGATCCACCACGTGGCGTAGGTCGAGAACTTGAAGCCCTTGGTGTAGTCGAACTTCTCGACGGCACGGATGAGCCCGAGGTTTCCCTCTTGGATCAGGTCGAGGAACTGCATTCCGCGGCCGGTGTAACGCTTTGCAAGCGATACCACGAGGCGAAGGTTCGCGCCCAGCAGATGACTCTTCGCTCGCTGGCCGTCTTTGGCAACCCAGAGAAGCTCACGCTTCAGCTGCGGGGTCATGCCTTCGGAGTTCGCCAGCTTGTCTTCGGCGAACAGGCCCGCCTCGATGCGCATGGCGAGCTCGACCTCTTCGGCCGCGTTCAGCAACGCGACCTTGCCGATCTGCTTCAAATAGTCTTTGACCGGGTCGGCCGTGGCGCCGGTGATGGCGCTCGAGTAGACGGGCACATCGTCGTCGTCGTCGACCAGCGAGAGCACGAGCGCGCCCGTGGGCAGGTTCTCGGCCGATGCCGGTTTCACCTTGTCGTCGTCAGTGTCGCTGTCGTCGTCGGCAGCGCCGTCGGCGGAGGCCTCAGGAACGGCGACGACCACGAGGGTTTCGGTCTCGTCGTCGTCGGTCTCTTCGATGTCGACGGCGTCTTCGTCGTCTGCGTCGATGTCGTCGTTCGCCTTGCTGGCGGTTGCCTTGCCCTTGGTTGTCGCCTTGGGGCCGGTCTTTGCGGCCGTGGCCGCCTTCTTTGCGGGCGCAGCTTTGGCAGCAGGCGCCTTAGTAGCGGCCGCCTTAGTGGCAGGCGCCTTAGTGGCAGGCGCCTTAGTGGCGGCTGGCTTCGTTGCAGCCGACTTCGTTGCAGCTGGCGTTGTTGCAGCCGACTTCGTTGCAGCCGGCTTTGTCGCAGCCGATTTTGTGGCTGGGGTCTTTGCAGCGGCAGCTGTGGCTGCGACTGGCTTGGTTGCGGCGGGAGCCTTCGTGGTGGCCATACGATCACCTTTCACACCGGTCAAGATGACGGTTCGAAGCGGTGTGCGCCCCGCGCCAATGTCAACCAGAGTTGTTTTTTGACATTACTAAGACCCATGTCAAGTGCTGGGTGTGTGCGTGGCCGGTTTGCCGACCACCCCAATACAAGAACGGGTCTCTACCTACAATTATTGCACGGTTTGCCTGTGGCGGCCGACCGTACTGAGAGTGGTCTCAACCGCGCCTTCGCGTGATCGCACCAGAGAGTGCAACCCACAGGGGGCCCACCGATATTCCCTCGTCTTCTTCAAGTTGGCGCCTGGCTCGCTTGCGGGCACGGAGGAGGAACAGCACACCGGTGCCGATCACGATGTACTGAATGGCAAATGCAATGCGAAAAGCACCGACGTCATAGAGGTTGGCACTCCAGCCGAGGTTGTGCTGAGCATCCAGAAGCACACCGATGACGAACATCATGACGAAACTGGCCGTGAATCCGCCCACATTCACGACGCCGTTCGCCGAACCCAGGGTGCGCGGCGGGTTGAAAGTTCGAGCGAAGTCGAAGCCGATCATCGAGCCGGGGCCGCCGATTCCGAGGGCGACCAGCAGGATGACGATCAACCAGAGGGGTGGGGAGCCCGGCCAGAGCAGTACTGCACTCCACGCCACTGCCATCATGACCACGATGCCCAGCACGAGGTTCGACCGGCGCGTGGGGAACCTCGCCGTGAGCAACCCCAGTACCGGGCCGGAGACAAGGCCCACCAGAACGATGACGACAAGCAGCGCGGAGGCGAGGCTGGGGTCGTACCCGAGAGCCGACACCATGAACGGAAACCCCCAGAACAGGCTGAACACGGTTCCCGACGATTGGGTGACGAAGTGCGACCAGAAACCCAGCTGCGTGCCGGGCCGTCGAAGAGTGGGGCCAAGCCGGGCGAACACCTCGGCAAAACTCGGCCGCGGCTCAGACGCCGTGCTCGCCGGTCGGTCGCGCAGCACGAGAAGGCCGAGAACGCACGCCAGCAGGGCCACCGATGCGGCCGAGGTGAAGGCAGCCGACCATCCGGCCTGGTGCAGAATGATGGCGAACGGTACGGCAGACAGAATCTGGCCCAGGGCACCGAGGTTGCCCATCCATTGCGACAGCTGTGGCACGATCCGGCCGCTGAACCACGAATTCACGAGCCGGATGACCGAGATGAAGATTGCCGAATCGCCGGCACCCACCAGCACTCGCCCCACGATGGCCGCGCCGATATCGGGCGAGAAGGCAAGTGTGAGCTGCCCGGCCACCATCACTGCTGTGCCCGCGACGATGAGCCATTTCGGGCCCACCCTGTCGATGAGTACGCCGTTCGGAATCTGCAGGGCCGCGTAGATGATGAGCTGAACCACGGCAAGGCTCGACAGAATCGCCGCAGAGGTGTGAAAACGGTCGGCTGCCGACACCCCCGCGACACCCAGCGAGGTGCGTTGCAGAACCGCTGAGATGTAGGCGATCGCCGCGACCGCGAATATCACCCACGATCGCTTCGAATTCACTCGACCAAGTCTAGGGCGAGCACCCGACCGGGTGACGGCCGCATGTCATTCGCTCGGGTGCACACCGCAGCGACCGGCCCGCAGGCGGCTTACAGGCCGCCGAACCCCGGGCCCGAATTGTCGCCGCGGCGCTTGATGGCCAAGAAGTTCTCGAGTTCGGCCGCAATCTCATCGGCAGACGGCAGCTCGCCGTCTTCGTCGGTGAGGGGCGAACGCACGCCGGCGTTCTGCATATAGCTGTCGTGGCGCTCTTCGAGCGTGCCGACCAGTTTCTCGAGTTCGGCGTTCGCGGCGACCTGCTGGTCGATCTTCACCAGGAACTCACGCCCCTCTTCACGCAACCGGTCGGTGGGAAAGATGAGCCCGGTGGCCGCGCTGATGCTTTCGAGCGACGCGACGGCGGCCGACGGGTACTCGGTGTCGGCGAGGTAGTGCGGAATCAGCAGTACGAAGCCGGTGACCGGATGCCCGAGCTGTTGCAACCGGTACTCAACGAGGTGCAGCGCATTCGA
Organism: Subtercola vilae; assembly: GCF_004923255.1. GTDB lineage: Bacteria > Actinomycetota > Actinomycetes > Actinomycetales > Microbacteriaceae > Subtercola > Subtercola vilae. The sequence continues at coordinate 22,406 of NZ_QYRT01000005.1, forward strand.
GGGCACCTGGGTGTGTGGCCGCCACACCGACATGGCGTCGGTGAGCTCTACCCGGTTGCCGCTCACGGTCACACCGATGGAACGGGTGTGGGGCACCGGCATGGGGATGGCGTGCACCCATGTCGTGGTCTTGACCTGGAAGCGGTCGATCAACTGAAGCACGGCAGCGGTGAACTGTTCCCAGCGAAAGTCGGGTTCGAACCCGTGCAGCAGCAGGAACTGCTGCCCCAGTTCATCGCTCACAAGGTAGAGCCTCAGCGTCTGCGGCTGGTAGTCGGTGAGGTGGTCTTGATCGAAGTAGATGATGGGGCGGCGGGCCCGGTAGTCGAGCAGGGCATCGGTGTCGAATTCGGCGACTACGCGATTGTTCAGCGTGTCGAGAAGGTAGTCGCCGAGCTGGCTGACGGCGCCCCCGGCGTCGGTGAAGCCAGTGAGCGCAGCGACGAGCGGCAGGCCCTCGGGGATCAGGTCGACCTCGTCTGCCAATTCGTAAACTTCAGTCGGATCCTTCATGCGTTCCACTCTACTTCGACCTCCGGGTTGAACCCCTGTTGGCACAACTGCCCAGAGCGAACGCAATACTTAACACCATGACCTTCCCCGATATTTCCGTCACCGCCCAGACTCCCGCCGAAACGACGGCCGACGTGCTCGTTCTCGCCGTGGCCAGGGTGGGCGACCAGCCCACACTGATCCGCCCCGCTGCGCTCGACGAAGCGGCCGCCGACACGCTCGAGGCGATGTTCGACGGTCTCGGCTTCGGCGGGAAGAAAGACGAAGTTCAGCGGGTGCCCGGCGTCACGGGTGTTTCTGCCTCTGTGATCGCTCTTGTGGGCCTCGGCTCTGGTGCCGTCACGCCTGACGTGCTTCGTTACGCCGCAGGGGCTGCCACGCGCAAAGTGCGGGGCGCGGGTTCGCTGGCCTTCGCGTTTCCCGTCGCGAGTGCGGCCGACGTCACGGCTGTGCTCGAGGGCGCGGCAATGGGTGCCTACGACTACCTCACGTATCGGGCGACGTCACTGGATGCCCGCCCTCTGCCCGCCGCGAGCATCCAGTTGCTCCTCGACCAGGCCTCCCCCGATGCCTCGTCGCCAGACACAGCGAGCGTGGAGCGTGCCGTGACGGTCGCCAGTGAGACGGCGCGAGCCGTCTCGCTCGTGCGCGACCTCGTGAACGAGTCGCCGCTCGACCTGTACCCGCAGTCGCTGGTGGAGCGGGCCGAGGCCGCCGCAGAGGGCCTTCCGGTGACGCTGACGGTCTGGGACGAGCAGCGGCTCGCGGCTGACGGTTTCGGCGGCATTCTCGGGGTGGGGCAGGGCTCGACGCGGCCCCCGCGACTCGTCAAGGTGGCCTATGAGCCCCGAGGGGCATCCCGGCACCTCGCGCTTGTCGGCAAGGGCATCACGTTCGATTCGGGCGGACTCTCACTGAAGCCGCCGGCTTCGATGATCGGTATGAAGAACGACATGACGGGGTCGGCCACGGTTCTGGCCGTCGTACTCGCCGCAGCCGCGCTCGAACTGCCGGTGCGCGTCACGGCGTGGCTCTGCATTGCGGAGAACATGCCGTCAGGGTCGGCGATCCGCCCCGGTGACGTGCTCACGATGCACGGCGGGCGCACGGTTGAGGTGCTGAACACCGATGCCGAGGGCCGACTGGTTCTCGCCGACGGTCTCGTGGCCGCGAGCGACGAACAGCCCGACGCGATCATCGACGTCGCCACGCTGACGGGTGCCGCTGTGACAGCGCTCGGAAACCGCTACGTGGGCACAATGGGCGACGATGACCTCGTTTCCCTCGTGGTGGATGCTGCCAGCTCGGTGGGCGAAACCCTCTGGCCCATGCCGCTGCCGGCAGAGCTGCGGCCGCTGCTGAACTCCGACATCGCCGATCTGCAGAACATCAAACCGGGCAATACGGCCGGCGGCATGCTGATCGCGGCGACCTTCCTGCAGGAATTCATCGGGCAGAAGGCCGACGGCTCCGGACCGATCGCGTGGGCGCACCTCGACATCGCCGGTGCTGCCGTGAATGGCGCCGATGGCTACGGCTACACGCTCAAGGGCCCGACGGGAGTCACGGTTCGTACGCTTCTCGAAGTGGCGGAGCGGCTGGGCCACGAGTCTGCGTAGTAGGCTCTAACGGGCGAAAAAATAACTCGCCATCAAGACACCTGCTGATCGGGCGGGGTCTCACAGATGTTGATGCACAAAGGAGTCTCTTAGTGTCAGACCAGAATTTTGACATCGTCGTTCTCGGCGGGGGCAGCGGCGGTTACGCGGCAGCTCTCCGGGCCAGCCAATTGGGTTTCACCGTGGCACTGGTCGAGAAAGACAAGCTCGGCGGAACGTGCCTGCACCGCGGGTGCATACCCACGAAGGCGCTGCTGCACTCGGCTGAAGTGGCCGATGTCTCACGCGAGTCGAGCAAGTACGGCGTCAAGACCACGTTCGACGGCATCGACATTCAGGCCGTGACCGCCTACCGCGAGGGAATCGTCACCAGCAAGTTCAAGGGCCTCGAGGGCCTCATCAAGGCCCGCGGCATCACCGTTGTGCGGGGTGAGGGCAAGCTCGTCGGCCCGAAGACTGTTCAGGTGGGCGACGATCGCATCACCGGCAAGAACGTCATTCTCGCCACCGGTTCGTACTCGCGTTCGCTGCCGGGCCTCGAGATCGGCGGCCGGGTCATCACGTCTGAGGCGGCTCTGGCTCTTGACTACATTCCCAAGAAGGTTGCCATCCTCGGCGGCGGCGTCATCGGCGTCGAGTTCGCGAGTGTGTGGAGGTCGTTCGGCGCCGACGTGTCGATCATCGAAGCGCTGCCCCACCTCGTTCCGAACGAGGAAGAGTCGATCTCGAAGCAGTTCGAGCGTGCCTACCGCAAGCGCGGCATCGAGTTCTCGCTCGGTATTCGCTTCAAGAGCGTGACACAAGACGACCAGGGTGTTGTCGTCACGCTCGAGAACGGCACTGTCATCGAAGCAGAGCTTCTGCTCGTCGCCGTGGGCCGCGGCCCCGCGACTGCCGGTCTCGGCTACGAAGAGGCTGGCCTCACCATCGACCGCGGGTTCGTCATCACCAACGAGCGCCTCGAGACCAATCTCCCGGGCGTGTACGCCGTGGGCGACATCGTTCCCGGCCTGCAGCTTGCCCACCGCGGCTTCCAGCAGGGCATCTTCGTGGCTGAGGAGATCGCCGGCCTCAACCCGCAGGTCGTCGAAGACGTCAACATTCCCAAGGTCACGTACTCCGACCCCGAGGTTGCCTCCGTCGGCTACACCGAGGCGAAGGCGGTCGAGAAGTTCGGCGCAGACAAGGTGTCGTCGTACGACTACAACCTCGCGGGCAATGGCAAAAGCCACATCATCGGCACCTCGGGTTCGGTGAAGGTCGTTCGGGTGAACGACGGGCCCGTCGTCGGTATCCACATGATCGGCGCTCGCGTCGGTGAGCTCATCGGCGAAGGCCAGCTCATCGTCAACTGGGAGGCCTACCCCGAAGACGTCGCATCGCTGATCCACGCGCACCCCACCCAGAACGAGGCACTGGGCGAGGCCCACCTCGCGCTGGCTGGCAAGCCGCTGCACGCGCTCTAGCCTAAAATCAATATCAACAACTGAACTGTTTCTGAAGAGGAGACACACTGATGAGCGAATCCGTCAACCTTCCAGCACTCGGCGAGAGTGTAACCGAGGGAACGGTGACCCGCTGGCTCAAGAACGTCGGGGACCGCGTCGAGGTCGACGAGCCCCTTCTCGAAGTGTCAACGGACAAGGTCGACACCGAAATCCCGTCTCCCATTTCGGGAATCATCGAGCAGATTCTCGTTCAAGAAGACGAGACCGTCGAGGTGGGCACTCCGCTCGTCACAATCGGCGACGGTTCGGGGGCTGCTGCTCCTGAAGCGGCTGCGCCGGCTGCTGAGGCCGCGCCGGCCGAAGTTGTGCCTGATGCGCCCGTTCAGGTCACGTCTGACGCCCCGGCTCCCGATGCACCGGCTGACGCTGCCGAGGTGCCGTCGACCGACGCTCCCACTGAGGCCGCTGCGCCTGCCCCCGCCGCCCCTGAGCCGGCTCCCGCGGCTGCTGTGCCGGCCCCGGCTGCTGCCGCCCCCGCGCCAGCTGTCGCCGCTCCGGCTGCAGCACCGGCGGCTCCTGCTGCTGCTCCTGCTGTCGCGGCACCCGCTGCTTCGAACAGCAACGCCGGGTACGTCACTCCGCTGGTACGGAAGCTCGCACACGACAACGGCATCGACCTGACCACCGTGAGCGGTTCGGGCGTCGGCGGTCGCATTCGCAAAGAAGACGTTCTGGCGGCTGTCGAGGTCAAGGCATCTGCTTCGACCAGCTCGGCCTCGGCGGTTTCTGCAGCTCCTGCACCGCTGGCTGTCTCGCCCCTTCGTGGCACCACGGTCAAAATGTCGCGCCTCCGCAAGGTCGTCGCCGAGCGCGCCGTCATCTCGATGCAGACGAGCGCCCAGCTCACCTCTGTGGTCGAGGTCGACGTCACGAAGGTCGCGGCCTTCCGCGGAAAGGTGAAAGACACCTTCCTTGAGAAGACCGGTACCAAGCTGTCGTTCCTGCCGTTCTTCGCCATGGCAGCTGCCGAGGCGCTGAAGGCGTTCCCGATCATCAACGCCACCATCGACGGCGACTCGATCGTGTACCCCGAGCACGAGAACATCAGCATCGCGGTCGACACCGAGCGCGGCCTGCTCACTCCGGTCGTACGCAACGCCGGCGAGCTCGACCTGGCGGGCCTTGCCAAGGAAATCGCCGACCTCGCCGAGCGCACCCGCGACAACAAGCTGAAGCCCGACGAGCTCGGTGGCGGTACGTTCACGCTGACCAATACCGGTTCGCGCGGCGCGCTGTTCGACACGCCCATCGTCTTCCTGCCGCAGGTCGCCATTCTGGGCACTGGCATCGTGACCAAGAAGCCCGTCGTCGTGACGGTCGACGGGTCTGACGCCATCGCCATTCGTTCGACCGTCTACCTCGCGCTGAGCTACGACCACCGCATCGTCGACGGTGCAGACGCTGCGCGGTTCCTCGTGGCAATCAAGAACCGCCTCGAGGGTGGCGACTTCGCCGGCAACCTCGGGTACTGATTCACCGGGTTCTCTCATGAGCCCGCTTCGTGGGCGATGAAGATCTCCCGCAGACGCCAACCGGCCTCGCCCTTCAGCAGAAGGAGCGGGGCCGGTTTTCTGTCGGCCCACACCGTGACCAGGGCTGCGTCGCCGACCCGCTGCGCCGCTGCCCCGTCGCCGAGGTCGGGCAGTACTGTCGGCGACAGCGTCACGAAGGGTGTGCCCGAGCGCACAAGATCGAAAAATGCGCGCTGGTCGACGGCCAGTGCGGCAGAGCCGGGTTCGTCGACGTCATCGAAGCAGGCTGCTGACGAGCCGTCGTAACAGTGGCTGCGACGCGCGAGCAGCACACCGAGGGCTACCAACGGATCGTCTTCCCCGACGGCCGCCGCGCTCGCGCTGTCGCTGAAGCTCCCGCTGTCGGGATCGCTAGGAACCGTGGCTGACATCGTAGACGGCGCAGTTTCGCCCGGCCCAGTCGTCGCACCCGGCCCAGTCGTCGGTGCCGATGAAGGCATCGTGGTCGTTGACGGTTGCGTTGGCGGGTGTGCCGACGGTTGTGCTGATGGTTGCGCTGACGGGTGCGTGGACGGGTGTGCCGTGGCGCCCGGCGGCACGCTGAGGAGGGCCCCGGTGACGGCACCGGCCGCCACGATCGCACCGACGACGACGGTCTTGAGGTGGCGCCGATGGGTGAGCACGGTACGAATGGTCGCTCCGCGCTCGTTCACGAACGAGGGAAGGCGCGACAGTAGCCGGAGAGCGCGTACCTCGGCCCGGTTGAAGCGGCGCTCGCGTTCGACGATCACAGCAACATCGGTCTCGATGCGGGCGAGTTCTCGGCCATCTCCCCTGCCCCAGGCCGATTGCGGCTCAACGCTCATCGGCTCGACCGCCGACGTCGGCGCGAGTGCGGGTGCAGGCGCGGGTGCGGATGCAGACTCGGGTGCGGATGCAGACTCGGGTGCGGGTGCAGACTCGCGTGCGGATGCAGAGCGCATCTCTACGCGGCCAGATCTGGCGGGCTGGGCACCCGCGAGAGCGACTATGGAAGTCGGCGCCGTGGCGAATTCGGGCCCGGCGAGCGGCTCGGGTTCGGCCAGGGCGAAGAGATGGTCTTCGCAGCAACGCACCCACCGTGCACGGTCGTGCAACACCAGCTGCGGGTCGAACAGCTCGCACGCCAGAACCGCAGCCAGATCGTGTTGGAGTAGCGACGCAATCGGCATAGTGGACGCGAGGGGCGCAGTGGACGCGATGGGCGCAGCGGACGCAGTAGGCGCGATGGGTGCAGTGGGCGCAGCGGGATCAGTGCAATCAGTGGGCGCAATGGCGGCGAAGACCTCACCGATGAGCGCGGCGAAGTCGGCCAGGTCTCGAAACACCGCTGCCCCGTGCAGCTCGCCTGCCGGCGCAACGGGCGGTGGGCCAAGGCGTGCGCAACCGTCGGCGTCGAGGGTTACCGCCGTCGACGAGACACCCCCGTGAGAAAGACGGTCGGTGTGAAACTCGTCGAGTGCGTAGAGGAGCGGCACGAGGAGGGTGAGGGCCTCGCCCGGGGAAATGCTGCGCCGGCAGAGCAGCTGGGCGAGTGAGACGGGAGACGGAAGGGGCTCGGGAACGGTGCGGCGGCCGAGACGGCGAAGAACAGAGGTCATGAAGCGAGGGTGGCCCGCAGGGGTGCCGCCGGGCATCCGGGGCCCCAGATCTGTGCAGTGTTCGCCCACAGCCGACGAAGTGAGCGAGGAGATACCGGCGGACGACCGCCGGAGTCGGCGCAACTCGGTACCATGGAGTCATGGCACGCAACAAAGAAAAAGCACCGAAGAAGCCGAAAGAAGACGGCCGCATCAAACAGATGTGGCAGGTCTTTCAGATGACCCGTCGGTACGACAAGAACATCGTGCCCTTTTTGTTGCTGAGCCTGCTCGGTCCGGTGGCCGTCGGCCTCATCTTGGCGCTCATCTTCGGCGAGGGCAACGGCTTCGTCATTGCGATGTGGATCGTCGCCGGTCTGCTCGCCGGCTTCCTGGTGGCGCTCATCGTTCTCGGTCGCCGTGCCGAAGCGGCCGCGTACGGCCAGATCGAAGGCCAGCCCGGCGCGGTCGGTGCGGTGCTCCGCAGTTCACTGAAGCGCAGCTGGCGCGGCAGCGAGATGCCCGTGGCGGTCAACGGCAAGTCGCAAGACGCGGTCTACCGCGCGGTGGGCCGGGGCGGCGTGGTGCTGATCGGTGAGGGCCCGAAGTCACGAACCACTCGCATGCTTGAAGACGAGCGTCGCAAAGTTCTGCGTGTTCTGCCGAACGTTCCGGTGACCTTTCTCTACGTCGGCCCCGACCCCGATTCGCTCTCGCTCGCCAAGGTGCCGGCGAAGCTGAATCGTTTGAAGCCCAGCCTGACGAAGCCGGAGGTTCTGGCCGTGAGCAACCGCCTCACCTCCCTCGGCGCAGGAAACCTGCCGATTCCGAAGGGTGTCGACCCGATGAAAGCGCGCCCGCAGCGCGGTCGCTGAGCGGGCTTTCGCACACACCACCACCCCCGAAAGCGGGGTGCGTCAGTCGTTTTGCGCACGAGACCGTCACGAGCCCGAAACATTCCCGCCACAGCGTGTTCGTAGATTTGCCCCAGAGGTTACGCAAACAGTTGCGAGCCAGTATGCCGGGTCAAAGGGGCACTAATGAGTGGAAATACCGTACGCCTGAACGCGATCAAAGATGTCGAGGCGTACGTGCCTCCGTCGGCCAGCTTCACCGACTCTGAAGCGCCCGGCGAGATCTTCGGAGAGAACGTCTTCAGCCAGGTCGTCATGCAGAAGCGTCTGCCGAAGTCGGTGTACAAATCGGTGATGGCCACGATCGAACACGGTGCGATGCTCGACCCCCTCGTCGCCGACGCGATCGCCAGCGCAATGAAAGACTGGGCCCTCGAGAAGGGTGCCACCCACTACGCCCACGTGTTCTATCCACTGACCGGCCTCACGGCCGAGAAGCACGACAGCTTCTTCGAGCCGATGGGTGACGGCACGGCCCTGGCCGAGTTCGCCGGCAAAACACTGACGCAGGGCGAGCCCGACGCATCGAGTTTTCCGAACGGTGGCCTCCGCAACACGTTCGAGGCCCGCGGCTACACCGGCTGGGATGTCACGAGCCCCGCCTATGTGCTCGAGAACCCGAACGGCAACACCCTGTGCATCCCGACCGTCTTCGTGTCGATGACCGGTGAAGCACTCGACCACAAGACACCCCTGCTGCGCTCACAGCAGGCTATGGGCACTCACGCCGAGCGCATTCTGCGCCTCTTCGGTCACGAGAACCCCGACCATGTGGTGGCCTACTGCGGCCCCGAGCAGGAGTATTTCCTTGTCGACCGTCACTTCTTTCTCGCTCGCCCCGACCTGCTGAACGCAGGTCGCACCCTGTTCGGAGCGAAGCCGCCCAAAGGCCAGGAGTTCGACGACCACTACTTCGGCGTGATTCCCGAGCGCGTGCTCGGTTTCATGATGGACACCGAGCGCGAACTGTTCAAGCTCGGAATCCCTGCCAAGACCCGCCACAACGAAGTAGCCCCCGGCCAGTTCGAGATTGCGCCGATGTTCGAGCGCGGAAACCTCGCGGCCGACCACCAACAGCTTCTGATGTCGACGTTCAAGACGATCGCCAAGAAGCACGGCATGGAGTGTCTCTTTCACGAGAAGCCCTTCCAGGGCGTCAATGGCTCGGGCAAGCACGTCAACTTCTCGCTCGGCAACGCGCAGGTGGGCAGCGTCTTCGTTCCCGGCGACACCCCGCACGAGAACGCCCAGTTCCTGGTGTTCTGCGCCGCCGTCATCCGCGGCGTGCACAAGTACGCGGGCCTCCTTCGCGCATCCGTCGCATCGGCCACGAACGACCACCGGCTCGGTGCCAACGAGGCTCCCCCGGCCATCATCTCGATTTTTCTCGGCGACCAGCTCGCCGACGTGTTCGAGCAGATCGCAAAAGGCCCGGCGACCTCGTCGAAGGGCAAAGGCACGATGGTCATCGGCGTCGACACACTGCCGGTGCTGCCCACTGACCCGGGCGATCGCAACCGCACCAGCCCGTTCGCATTCACGGGCAACCGCTTCGAGTTCCGCGCTCCGGGATCGATGCAGACCGTCGCCGGCCCGATGACCACGATCAGCACGATCATGGCCGAGTCGCTCGACTACATCGCCACCGCGCTCGAGACGGCCGTCGCCGACGGAACCGACTTCGATGAGGCCGTTCAGGCTCTGCTGACCGAGATCATCAACGAGCACGGCGCAGTGGTGTTCAACGGCGATGGGTACGCCGACGCGTGGCCCATCGAAGCCGAGAAGCGTGGTCTCGCCAATCTGAAGACGACTCTGGATGCCCTGCCCGAGCTCATCACCGAACCCGCGATGGAACTCTTCGAGAACTACAAGGTGTTCAACCACCGCGAGATGCACAGCCGATATGAGATCGGCCTCGAACAGTACGCGCTGACCATCGGCGTCGAGGCACGCCTTACTCTCGAAATCGGTTCGACGGTCATCCTGCCTGCCGCTGTTCGGCATCAGACCGAGATCGCGCTGAACATCGGTGCGCTGAAAGCCGCGGGCGTGGAGGCCGAGACGGCTCCCCTCAACGAGGTCTCTGTGCCCATCAACGCTCTGCGCAGTGCCCTGGCGACGCTGAAGGATGCCCTGGCCACCGACACCGGCCACGAAGCTCTCGGCGAGGCCGAGCACGCCCGCGACGCCTTGCTGCCCGCCATGGCGGCGGTTCGCCTCGCGGCCGACGCACTCGAAGAGATCGTGGCAGACGACCTGTGGCCGCTGCCGACGTACCAGGAGATGCTCTTCATCCTGTAGAACTCACACATCACACAGAAAGGGCCGCCCGGGCATCCTCCCGGCCGGCCCTTTCTCCGTTTCAGCGACGAACGAGTACCGTTCCGGCGAAGACGTCGTGCAGCCCGCGCTGGTCTGAATCCCAGATGAGCGCGGGAATCGTGAGGATCAGAAATGCGGTGCGAATGATCGGCCGCCACCACCCCGCGTACATTCCGTTCACTTTCACTACGCGCAGGCCCGTCACGAGGTGACCGAAGCCGCCACCGGTGAGAGCGATCAGCACGATCTGCTCGACCGCGAAGATGATGGTGGACGCCCAGGCGTTTCCGAAGAAGAATGCGGCATACACAACGAAGCAGACCGCCCAATCGATGAGCAGCGCACCGATGCGCCGCCCCGGTCGCGCCACGGAGCCCCGACCCTCTTGGGGAAAACCCAGCCTCTCACCCGGCCATTTGCTCGGTGCAGCACCAGACCAGCGTGAAGGAGACTGTGGGTTTGACACCGCGTCAGTCTAAGCGACGCTGCTTCGTGCCGGCTTCGCGCTGGCTTCGTGCCGGCTCGGTCTGCTAGTCGGGCACCTGCGATGTAACTGCACGTAACATGCTCGAAACAACGGCGACACGACCGAGTAATGGCATACCGATACCCTGACGGGTAGTTGCGATTGCGACCGAACAGTTTTCAGCCATTCAGTACCAACCATTTGGAGTCTCTCAAATGTTCAGTGATTCTTCCGAGGTGCTCAAGTTCATCAAGGACACCGACGTCAAGTTCCTTGATATCCGCTTCACCGACCTCCCCGGTGTGCAGCAGCACTTCAACATTCCCGCCTCGACCGTCGACGAAGAGTTCTTCTCCGTCGGCCAGATGTTCGACGGTTCCTCCATTCGCGGCTTCGCCTCGATTCATGAATCCGACATGCAGCTGATTCCCGATGTGTCGACCGCGTACATCGACCCGTTCCGTATCGAGCGCACGCTCATCATCATCTTCGACATCTACAACCCGCGCAACGGCGAGATCTATCACCGCGACCCGCGCCAGGTTGCCAAGAAGGCCGAGAAGTACCTCGCCTCGACCGGCATCGCCGACACCGCGTTCTTCGCCCCCGAAGCCGAGTTCTACATCTTCGACGACGTGCGCTACGAAGTGAAGCAGAACAGCAGCTTCTACTCGGTCGACTCCAGCGAAGGCGCCTGGAACTCGGGCCGCGAAGAGCCCGGCGGCAACCTCGCCAACAAGACGCCCTTCAAGGGCGGCTACTTCCCCGTCTCCCCCGTCGACCAGCACGCCGACCTTCGCGACGACATCTCGCTGAAGCTCATCGACGCCGGCCTGATCCTCGAGCGCGCCCACCACGAAGTCGGCACCGCCGGCCAGGGTGAGATCAACTACCGCTTCGACACCATGGTGCACGCGGCAGACGACATCCTCAAATTCAAGTACATCGTGAAGAACACGGCTACGCAGTGGGGCAAGACCGCCACATTCATGCCGAAGCCGCTCTTCGGCGACAACGGGTCGGGCATGCACACCCACCAGTCTCTGTGGAACAACGGCGTGCCGCTGTTCTACGACGAGGCCGGCTACGGCGGTCTCTCCGACCTCGCCCGCTGGTACATCGGTGGCCTCTTGAAGCACGCCCCCGCGGTTCTCGCGTTCACGAACCCGACCGTCAACTCGTACCACCGCCTGGTTCCGGGCTTCGAAGCTCCCGTGAACCTGGTCTACTCGGCCGGTAACCGTTCGGCGTCGATCCGTATCCCCATCACGGGAACGAACCCGAAAGCCAAGCGCATCGAGTTCCGGGCTCCGGATGCCTCGGGTAACCCGTACCTCGCATTCGCGGCGCAGCTCATGGCCGGCCTCGACGGCATCCAGAACCGCATCGAGCCGCACGAGCCGGTCGACAAAGACCTGTACGAGCTGCCGCCCGAAGAAGCGAAGAACATCCCCCAGGTTCCCGCTTCGCTCGGCGAAGCACTGCTGGCCCTCGAAGCCGACAACGAGTTCCTGACCAAGGGAGGCGTCTTCACGCCCGACCTGATCGAAACGTGGATCGAGTACAAGCGCGAGAACGAGATCAAGCCGATCGCCCAGCGCCCGCACCCGTTCGAGTTCGAGCTCTACTACGGGGTCTAGCATTCATCCCGCTTGAACACTGGGTTGTCGCCTGAATAACCAGGCTTCCGTCCGCTCCGAGTCCGCAAGAACTGCGAGATCTGCACACAGTGCAGCTTCCGCATCTCTTGCGGACTCGTCTGTTTTCGGCTGTATGCGTACCGCGCAAGATCGCATCGCCACAACCGTTGGCCTGATCCGCCCATTCATATCCGCCAAAACCTTCATCAGGTTCACAGTCTCCCTCAGGCGCCGACCGCGCCGATACACGGCAAAATCAGAGGGTATGACGGCACGATTGTGTGCGCCGCCCAGCTCGAACAACCACTTCGTACACCGATCCATTCATCTCTGCCGCCCGAGAGGATGCCCGCCATCACCGCTTCACGCCGACACCGCTCGCGGTGGCAGCGGTTCGCGCTTGTTCTGGGCGCGGCCGGGCTTCTCGGAACGGCATTGGTCGGAGCGGCGTTGGTGGGAGGGGCCGGCAGCGCTACCGCAGCCGAGGCCGAACCGAACACGCTGATCTGCACACCAGCATCCGGTGACAGCAGCTACACCCTGCCGGTGGCGCCCGCGCAGCAGGTGGTCGGCGAGAGCCAGGTGGGCACCACGTGGTCGGGCCACTTCGTGCAGCAGGCACTGGTCACCGACGGAGACGACCAGTACGTGGGGTTCTACGACGCGAACCGTCGGCTCACAGTGGCGCACCGCACTCTCGGCTCGAGCTCGACCAGCTGGCAGACCTACGCGCTACCGAGCGACCAGGCGGTGACCGGGTGGGATTCGCACGACTACATCGCCCTCGGCGTCGACTCCGTCGGCCAGCTGCACGTCGCCGGCAACATGCACGACTCCCCTCTGGCCTACTGGGCGACTACGAAAGCGCGCGACGTGAGCTCGCTCACGAATGTGCCGATGCTCACCGACAAGGCCGTGGAGACACGCGTGACCTACCCGCAGTTTCTGCACGGAGCGAACGGCGACCTCGTGTTCAGCTACCGGCAGGGCGGCAGTGGCGACGGCGACAGCTACCTCGACGACTACGACGCCGGCACGAAGACCTGGTCTCCCCTGCTCAGCACGGCTCTGTTCAGCGGCGCGTCGGGCGCGGTCAGCCGCAGCGCCTACTTCACCGTCAGCTCGCACGCCGACGCAGCCGGCTACTACGAGATGACCTGGGTGTGGCGGAGCACTGCCGATGTGGCGACGAACAGCCGCCTGTCGTACATGCGGAGCCGCGACCTCGTGCACTGGCAGACGGTCACCGGCGCGCCCGTGAACCTGCCGGTCACCTACGACACACCCGGCGTCGTGGTCGACGACATGCCAGAGAACAGCGGCGTCTTCAACAACCAGGAGCGAGTTGGTGTCGACGCGAACGGATCGCCGACCGTCAGCTACTCGAAGTACGACAGTGCGGGGTCGAACCAGCTGTTCGTCGCCCATCTCAACGGCTCGAATCAGTGGATTTCGACGCAGATCACCCACTGGGTGGGCGCCTGGCGCGTGGCCGGCGTCAGCACCCTTTCTGCGCAGGTCGGTGTTGGCGGCACCGCGAGGCTGCCCGACGGCAATCTTCGCCTGAACTTCAGCTGCGCCGGCAGCACGCCCGCCAGCGCAGTGATCGTTCTGAACAGCACCACATTCGAGCCGGTGGCCCAGGTGCCGAACACCCCCACGCCCATCCCCGCGCAGGTCACTGCCGCAACGAAGACAGACCCCTCAACGAGCGTGCGCTTGGTCTACGCGCCGACGACCGGCGCCGACTACGTTCTGAAGTGGCAGTCGCAGTACCTCAACCAAGACATGCCGGTTCTGCAGACTCCCTCGCCGCAGCCTTTGGTGGTCTACACGCTGGCCTCGCCCCCGGCCGCGACGCCGAGCCCTACTCTGCCTCCATCACCCCGTACGCCCGAGGCCTCGGCACCGGATGCCGCACTCACCCTCATCGCCAGTATCGGCCTCCTCGTGGTACTCGCCGTCGGCCTCGCGGTGGGCCTCTGGATTCTGCTCCGCCGCCGCCGCGATCCGCCTACTGCTGGTTCTGCGTGAGCGTGACCCCGTACGAGGCCTCGGCGGTGTTGAAGAACGTGTCGCGGTCGCGCACGATCGCCTGCGGCGGCAACTGTTCTGACCTCGTTGTTGCCGCGCTCGTGCGCTTCACGGCCGTGCCGATGGCCAGAAACTCGATGAGCCCGCCGCCGAGGTCGTAGACGTAGGTCTTGATGCCGATGACATCGTCGGCAGCGATGGCCGTGGCCTGCTGCCGCACCTTGCCGAGCGACTCTTCGCGGGCGCCGTAGATGAGCTGCGTGAGTTCGTTGATCTCGCCTTTCACGAAGTTCTTGAACGCCGACGTGATGTTGCCCACGAGCCCGAGCGAGTACACCGAGGTGCCCATCACGAGCTTCATCGGCGCGTAGCCGATGCGCGCAAGGCTCCACATCTCTTCGGCGGTGAGATCGCTCGTCACCACACCCATCGCCGCCAGGGCCGGGTCGCTGATCTCGTGCCGAGACGCCGTACCGACCATCAGCATCTCTTGAACGGCGCTGCCGCCGAAGGGCAGGATGTTCGTGGTGATGCCCACCACCGCATTGGCCCCGACCGACTGCGCCTCTCCGACGATGCGCTGAAGGGCCAGGTTTCTCGTCTGCGCGAACAGATCGCTGTACTCGCGCACCTCGCCTCGCGCCATTTGGCGAAACGCCCCGGTGATGCCCCGGCCCACACCAATGGAGTAGGCGACATTGCCCATCACGAACGAGACCGGCTGGTACCCCGCGTCGACCTGGCAGTACAATTCTTGCCCGTCGCTCGACGATGTGAACGCCGTGGCCGGTACCCCCACCTTCTGGTGCACGGTCGACGCCACCGACAGAAACTCGATGTTCTGAGCGTGAAAGATGAGCTCTGTCGTGACGCTCGTCGCCCCGTGGCCCTGGTTCTGCTGCATCTCGCCGATGAGCCGCTGCATCGAGAGATGACGCCCCTGCGTGATCATCTCGGTGACCGCCGTGAGCTCGCCGCCGACCATTCCCCTGAAGCCGGCGCTCAGCGACCCGAGAAACCCGCGCGAGAACACGCTGTTGCCCACCAGCAGGTTGCCGGGGTGGTAGCCGAGCAGGTCGATGCAGTACATCTCGTTGCCGCTCAGCCCGCTGAGCACAGACTGCCTGCGCTGATCCGTCATTGCACCAACTTCTTTCTTCGATTTAAGTGAGGTAACCTCACTCTACCGGTTCACAGCGAGCCGTAGAAGTCCTTCTCGAACACCGCACGCGACCGCCGGGTCACCCCGAGGTAGTCTTCCTCGAGCTCGGTGGCCGAGTCGGGTGGGTATTCGAGCAGACGGGCCACGCCTTCGAGCTGACGCCGGTCGACCGGCAGCACATCGGTGGTGCGCGTTGTCCAGAGCGTCATGGCCGAGCGGGCTCGCGACGCGAAGATCCACGCATCGTGCAGCTTCTGGGCATCGGCCGCCTCGACGAAACCGGCCGCGACCTCGGCTTCTAGGGCATCCAGTGTCGATGTCGTTCTGAATTCCGGATGCTCGGCGCCGTGCTCGAGCTGCAGAAGCTGCACGTACCATTCCACGTCGCTCAGCGACCCGCGGCCGAGCTTGAGGTGACGTGCCGGGTCAGCACCCTGCGGCAACCGCTCCTTCTCGACGCGGGCCTTGATGCGCTTCACTTCACGCACGGCCTGCGGTGCGATCTCTACGGGGTAGCGAACGCTGTCGGCCAGCTCTTCGAAGTCGTCGATGAGCGCCTGATCGCCGGCGACCCCGCGCGCGCGGAGCAGAGCCTGGGCCTCCCAGGTGAGCGACCAGCGCTCGTAGTACGCGCGATACGAGTCGAGCGAGCGCACCACAATGCCGTTCTTACCCTCTGGCCGCAGGTCGATATCGAGGTCGAGCGGCAGTCGGTGGTCTTCAGTGAGGCGCACGAGCTCGTTGACGATGAAGCGTGCGACCGACTGTGCCGTCTCTTGGTTCACCGACCTGGCCCGGTAGACGTACATCACGTCGGTGTCACTGCCGAAACCGATCTCGCGGCCGCCATAGCGCCCCATGCCGATGACGGCGAACTCGATGCCGTCGCCCGACGAGATGGCCGACGACTGTCGAATGACGCCGAGTGTGCCCTGCAGCAGCACTGTGGTCACGTCGGTCAGGCCGCGCGCGAGTTCTTGCACGGTGACGAGACCGAGGATGGCGGCGAAAGCCAGCCGCAGCACCTCGCGGCGGCGGGCTGTGCGCAGAGCGGCTGCCGCCGCATCCGGAGTGTCGTGCCGGGCGATGATGGCGGCGGTCTCACCCGAGAGCACCTCGAATGACCGCGGCGCGAGGTCGTGGTCGTTCTCGAGCCAGGCGGCGGCTTCTGGAATGCGTTCGAGCAGCTCGGCGGCGTATCTCGAGCCCGAGAGCACTTGGGTGAGGCGAAAGGCAGCGCCCGATGAGTCGCGCAGCATGCGAAGGTACCAGTAGGTCTCACCGAGGCGGTCGCTGAGCCGGCGGAACGCAAGCAGCCCGTAGTCGGGGTCGGCGCCGGCCGCGAACCACTGCAGCATGACGGGAAGAAGGTGCCGCTGGATGGCCGCGCGCCGGGAGACTCCCGCCGTCATCGCGGCGATGTGGCCGAGCGCACCCTTGGGGTCACCGAAACCGATGGCAGCGAGGCGGGCAACGGCCTGCTCACTGGTCAGCCCGATCTCATCGGTGCCGAGCGCGGCGACGGCGGCCAGCAACGGCCGGTAGAACAGCCGTTCGTGCAGCGATCTGACGCGACTCTTGATTCCGTTCCACAGCTCGAGCAGTGCCACCGCGCTCGGCGCCAGCTCGGTGGCGCGAGCGAGCACCCGTTGCTCGAACTCATCGCGGGGAACAAGGTGGGTTCGGCGCAGTTCCCGCAGTTGCAGGCGGTGCTCCATGAGCCGCAGCACTCGATAGTCGTGCGAGAACTCCTGCGCCTCGACACGACCGATGTACCCCTGGTCGGCCAATGCCACCAGCGCTTGGAGCGTGGCGGGCTGCCGAACGAGCGGGTCGTTCTGCCCGTGCACGAGTTGCAACAGCTGCACCGTGAACTCGACGTCACGCAGGCCCCCGGGGCCGAGTTTCAGCTGGTAGTCGACCTCATCGCCCGGAATGTTGTCGGTGACACGCTGGCGCATCTTCTGTACCGATTCGACAAAACCGTCTCGCGACGCGCTGCTCCACACCTTCGGCCGCACGGCGTCGACATAGCGTTCACCCAATTCGAGGTCGCCGGCGAGCGGGCGCGCCTTCAGCAGTGCCTGGAACTCCCAGCTCTTCGCCCACCGCTCGTAGTACGCGATGTGCGACTCGAGCGAGCGCACCAGGGCCCCGGCCTTGCCCTCGGGCCGGAGGTTCGGGTCGACCTCCCAGAGAGACGGCTCCATGCCGGGCTCGGAGATGGCGTGCATCATCATCATGGCCAGTGCGGTGGCGATGTCGATGGCGCGCGCCGTGGCGAGACCGGCCTCGTCGTCGCCCTCCCCCACGAAGATCACGTCGACGTCGCTGACGTAGTTCAGCTCCTGGGCGCCCGCCTTGCCCATACCGATGATGGCGAGCTTCGTCGCCGCCACCTCGTCGTGCCCGAAGAGCCACCGACTCTGCCCGCGAGTGGATGCCCGGGCCCTCGCGCACGCCAGCGCAGCGTCGAGCGCCGCCGACGCCAGATCGGCCAGCGTGTCGGCGATCGAATCGATGCCCGCAACCGGGTCGCGCTGCTCGAGGTCGAACGCCGTCACCTGGGCGAGGATACGCCGATACCGCACGCGCAGCAGGGTGTATGCGGCGTCACCGTCGATCGTGGCGAACCCGTCGACCGCACCCACAGAGTCGAGCAGTGCGCCGGTGAGTTCTGCCAGGGTCGGCAGGGTGATCAGCCGTTCGCTGAGTGCGGCCAGCTCTTCGGGGTGCCGAAGAAAGAAGTCACCGAACCCACGTGAAAGGCCCACCACGCGCAGCAGCCGGGTGCGGGAGGGCTCGGCACCCAGAAGCCCGACGGCCGGCGTGGCCGGCAGGCGCAGCAGCCGCACGAGGTACGACAAAGCCTGGTCGGGGTCGGCGGTCAGCCGGAGCGACGCGAGGAGATCATCCGGAGCCACCGACCCGAGCTGCACCGCGAGCTCGAGGTCGTCGGCAGCGCGCCCGAGGTCGGAGAACCCGATGCGTGCAAGGTCAGTCAGCGTCGTCTGAACTCGTGCCATGGTGCGGCTTAGAGCATCTCCAGGTTGGTTCGCAGCTCGAACGGCGTGACCTGGTCGCGGTAGGCGGCCCACTCTTGCCGCTTGTTCAGCAGAACGTAGTTGAAGACGTGCTCACCGAGGGTCTCGGCGACGAGTTCGCTTCGCTCCATCTCGACGATGGCCTGGTCGAGGCTGGTGGGCAGCGCGTTGTAGCCGAGCGCCTTGCGCTCGGAGTCGCTGAGGCTCCACACGTTGTCTTCGGCCTCAGGCGGAAGCTCGTAGCCCTCTTCGATGCCCTTCAGCCCGGCCGCGAGCAGCAGGGAGTAGGCGAGGTACGGGTTCGCAGCGGAGTCGATGGCGCGGTACTCGATGCGCGAGCTCTGGCCCTTGTTGGGCTTGTAGAGCGGCACGCGCACGAGCGCCGAGCGGTTGTTGTGGCCCCACGTCACGAAGCTGGGGGCCTCGTCGCCACCCCAGAGACGCTTGTACGAGTTCACGAACTGGTTCGTGACCGCGGTGATCTCGGGGGCGTGCTTCAAGAGGCCCGCAATGAACTGGCGGCCGATCTTCGACAGCTGGTACTGCGCACCGGCCTCGAAGAACGCGTTCGAGTCGCCCTCGAAGAGCGAGAGGTGCGTGTGCATGCCCGAGCCCGGCTGGCCCGAGAGCGGCTTCGGCATGAACGTGGCGTAGACGCCCTGCTCGATGGCGACCTCTTTGATCACCGTGCGGAAGGTCATGATGTTGTCGGCCGTCGTGAGCGCGTCGGCGTAGCGCAGGTCGATCTCGTTCTGGCCGGGGCCGGCCTCGTGGTGGCTGAACTCAACCGAGATGCCGAGGTCTTCGAGCATGCGCACCGAACGGCGACGGAAGTCGTGCGCGGTGCCACCGGGAACGTTGTCGAAGTAGCCGGCCTTGTCGACCGGCTCGGGGCCGTCGGGGCCGAACTGCGACGACTTCAGCAGGTAGAACTCGATCTCGGGGTGTGTGTAGAACGAGAAGCCGCGGTCGCCCGCTTTGGCGAGCGTGCGCTTCAGAACGTTGCGCGGGTCAGCCACGGCCGGCTGGCCGTCGGGCGTGGTGATGTCGCAGAACATGCGTGCGGTCGGGTCGACTTCGCCCCGCCACGGCAGGATCTGAAAAGTGGTGGGGTCTGGATGCGCGAGCACATCGGCCTCGAACGACCGGGTGAGACCCTCGATGGCCGAGCCGTCGAAGCCCAAGCCTTCGGCGAACGCACCCTCGACCTCGGCGGGAGCTATGGCCACAGACTTCAAAGTGCCGATGACATCGGTGAACCAGAGCCGCACGAACTTGACTCCGCGTTCTTCAATGGTGCGAAGAACGAAATCACGCTGTTTATCCATCGACAATCCGAACCTCTTTCCGGCACGTAACCTGCCGCTATTAGGCTAGTGGACATGCCGAGACTTCGCTTAGCGTTGGCCCAAACCAACCCCATTGTCGGTGACCTCGGAGGCAACTCTGCCGAGATCGTCGCTGCTGTACGCCGTGCCCGTGATGCCGGAGCAGACCTGGTCGCCTTCGGTGAGATGGCGCTCTCGGGGTATCCGATCGAAGACCTCGCGGGTCGCCCATCGTTTCTGGCCGCGTGCCGGCGGCGGGCCAGAGGGCTCGCGAAAGAGCTCGACGAGGCAGGCCTCGGTGACGTGGTTGTCGTGGTCGGGCATCCGGATGGCCCCTTCGAACCGCGCCGGTTCACCACCTCGAACGCGCCAACGGCGATCGCCCAGAACGTGGCCTCTGTCATGCAGAACGGCGAGATCAAGGCGCGGTACGCGAAGCACCACCTGCCGAACTACTCGGTGTTCGACGAGTACCGCATCTTCATCGCCGGCGACGAGCTGCTCGTGCTGCGCATGCGGGGGGTAGATGTCGCACTCATCATCTGCGAAGACCTCTGGCAAGACGGCGGGCCGGTGAACAGGGTCGCTTCGGCCGATGCCGGGCTGCTGCTGGTGATCAATGCCTCGCCCTATGAGCGCGACAAGAACGAGGTTCGACTGCCGTTGGTCACCCGACGGGCGCGCGAGAACGACACGATGGTCGCCTACGTGAACATCGTGGGCGGCCAAGACGATCTGCTCTTCGACGGCGACAGCGTGGTGGTCGACCGCACGGGTGCCATAGTGGCGCGTGCGCCGCAGTTCGTACCGCATCTTCTCGTGGTCGACATCGACCCTGAGGCGGCAACGCTCACCGACCTGCCCGAGAACGTGGCGCGGATCGAACTCGCGCTGCCCGCCACCGGGTCGGAGTCCGGCGATCTGAAGCCGCTCGCCGCCGACATTGCGGTGGTGCCCGACGAACTCGAGCAGGTGTGGAACGCACTGGTGCTGGGGCTCGGCGACTACGTGCGAAAGAACGGCTTCGGTTCGGTCATTCTCGGGCTGTCGGGCGGCATCGACTCCGCCGTCTGCGCGGTGCTCGCGGCCGACGCCATCGGGGCGAAGAAGGTGTTCGGGGTGTCGATGCCGAGCAAGTGGTCGTCGGGGCACTCGCGCTCCGACGCCGACGATCTGGCCGAACGGGTGGGGCTCGACTTTTCAACGCAGGCGATCGCCACCCTGGTCGACCCGATCGAAGAACAGCTGAAGCTCGACGGTGTCGCGGCCGAGAACCTGCAGGCGCGCATCCGGGGCATCATTCTGATGGGCCTGTCGAACCAGTCGGGGCACCTGGTGCTCACCACGGGCAACAAGAGCGAGCTGGCGGTGGGCTATTCGACCATCTACGGCGACTCGGTGGGCGGGTTCGCGCCGTTGAAAGACGTGCCGAAGATGCTGGTGTGGGAGCTGGCGCGCTGGCGCAACTCGTTCGCAGCGCGTCGGGGCGAGACCCCACGCATCCCCGAGAACTCCATCTCGAAGCCGCCCTCGGCCGAGCTGCGGCCCGATCAGACCGACCAGGATTCGCTGCCAGAGTACGACGTGCTCGACGCGCTGCTCGAGCAGTACATCAACGGCGGGCTCGGCCGCGATGAGCTCGTGGAATACGGGTTCGACGCCGCGGTGGTCGACCGCATCATCGGCCTCGTCGACCACTCGGAGTGGAAGCGGCGCCAGTCGGCCATCGGCACGAAGATCTCGCGCACGGCCTTCGGTCGCGACCGCCGTCTGCCCATCACCTACCACCCCACCGACATCTAGAATGAGCCTCATGACGGAGCAGTCCCCTCGCAAGCGCGTTCGAACGCGTCACTTTCAGAACGCCAAGGAGCAGGGAATCCCCATCGTGGGCCTCACCAGCTACGAGCAGCTGTCGGCGGCCATCTTCGACGCGGCCGACATCGACTTTCTGCTGGTGGGCGACTCGGCCGGCAACAACGTCTTCGGCGACGAGACAACGCTGGCCGTCACTGTCGACCAGCTCATCCCTCTCACCCGTGCCGTGGCGCGCGCGGTGAGTCGCGCGCTGGTGATCGCGGATATGCCGTTCGGTTCATACGAGGGCGGGCCCGACGACGCGCTGCACACGGCGGTGCGGTTCATGAAGGAGTCGTACGCCCACGCCGTGAAACTCGAGGGCGGGGTTCGAAGCGCACCGCAGATTCGGCGCATCGTCGACGCGGGCATTCCGGTCATGGGGCACATCGGCTTCACGCCGCAGAGCGAGCACGGGCTCGGCGGGCACATCATCCAGGGGCGAGGCGCAGGGGCAGAACAGCTGCTCGCCGATGCGCATGCCGTCGAGGATGCCGGGGCTTTCGCCGTCGTACTCGAGATGGTTCCCAGCGACATTGCCGGTCGCATCACGAAAGAGCTGCGCATCCCCACCATCGGCGTGGGCGCCGGCCCCCAGGTCGACGGCCAGCTCATGGTGTGGACAGACTTCGCCGGTTTCTCGATCGGCCGTGTTCCCCGTTTCGTGAAACAGTACGCGAACCTCAGCCAGGTGCTGGGCGACGCCGTCGGCGCCTATCGCGCCGACGTGGCATCCGGTGCCTACCCGGCACCCGAGCACGAGTACGAGGGCTAGGGCCGGTGGCGAAGACACGTCGAACTGTTCGAAATGCCCGCGTGCTGATCACGGGTGCCGCTGGTGGAATGGGCCAGCTCTATGCCGAGCGCGCCGTGGCCGAGGGCGCCAGTGACGTGGTGCTCTGGGATCGCAATGCCGACCGGCTCGCCGTGATCGCCGATCGGCTGAACACGCTGCCCGGCACAACCCGCGTTCACACCGACCGTGTCGACGTGAGCGACGCCGAGAACATCGCAGCCGCCGGGCTGCGCGTACGCACTGAGATCGGCGTGCCCGACATCCTCATCAACAATGCCGGCATCGTGCGCGGCAAGTACTTCTGGCAGCACGAGACCGCCGACACCGTCGACACGATGGCCATCAACGCCGTGGGGCCCATGCTCGTGACAAGCGAGTTTCTGCCCGCCATGATCCAGGCGACAGGGCGCCCCGCGCGCATCGTGAACATCGCCTCAGCGGCCGGGCTCATCTCGAACCCCCGTATGAGCGTGTACGCCGCCTCGAAGTGGGCCGTCATCGGCTGGAGCGACTCGGTTCGCCTCGAATTGGCGCAGCAGGGGCACGACCACGTGAAGGTGACCACGGTGGCGCCGAGCTACATCTCGACCGGCATGTTCGAGGGCGCCAAGGGGCCCGTCATGACGCCCATTATGACGCCCGAATACGTGGTCGACCAGGTCTGGAAGGCCATGCTCGCGGGCAAGCCGCTGCTGCTCATGCCACGGAGCGTGCACATCGGCAAGGTGGCCAAAGGCCTGCTGCCGACGGCCGTGTGGGATCAGATGGCCGACCGCGTCTTTCACCTCTACTCGACCATGAGCGAGTTCACCGGTCGCACGCCTGGCCCGCGCTGAAGCTGCGGCTGGCCGGCGGGGGTGAGCGCGCGGCGCACTCAGCAGAGAGCGCGTCGAGCGTCAGTCGTTGGCTGCTTCAGTCGTTGGCTGCGTCTTCTTCGGCCCATTTGGCCGAATTGGCTCGCAGGGTCTCGAGGGCGTGCTCTGCCTCGAGCTTGGTCTCGAAGGGGCCGACCCTGTCGGGTGACGGCGATACGTAGCCGAGCTCTACGGCGCCGGTGTTGATGTTGTACCAGTACTGCTTCGACGGGTCGCCCGACATGTGTACTCCCAGGGTGGTTTCGGTGCTGAACTACGATAGATCTTATGCCCAAGCTCCCCAACGGCCAGCTCAGCGCCGGCCGCATCTCAGCGCTCCGCTCGGTGCCCGCGACCATCGAACGCCCCGAATACGTGGGGCACGCTGAGCCCAACGAGGGCGGGGCCAGCGATGTGTATTCGGCACCGCGCATCGCCGACATCCGGGAGTCGTCGCGCATCGCCGCAGCGGCACTGGCGTGGGTGGGCGAGCATGTGAAGCCCGGCGTGACGACCGATGAACTGGATGCCCTGGGTCACGACTTTCTCATCGCCAACGGCGCCTACCCGTCGACCCTCGGGTATCGCGGCTTTCCCAAGTCGCTCTGTACGAGCGTGAACGAGGTCATCTGCCACGGAATTCCCGACAACACCGTTCTCGAGAGCGGCGACATCGTGAACGTCGACATCACCGCGTACAAGAACGGGGTGCACGGCGACACGAACGCCACGTTCTTCGTCGGCGAACCGAGCGAAGAGGTGCGTCTGCTGGTCGAGCGCACGGCGGAGGCCATGAACCGCGGCATCAAGGCGGTGGCCCCTGGGCGTCAGGTGAACGTCGTCGGGCGCGCCATCGAGTCGTACGCGAAACGGTTCGGCTATGGGGTCGTGCGCGACTACACCGGCCACGGCGTGGGCGAGCAGTTCCATTCGGGGCTCATCATTCCGCACTACGACTCAGCTCCCCGGTTCGACGACGTGATCGAGGTGGGAATGGTCTTCACGATCGAGCCAATGCTCACGCTCGGCTCGCAAGACTGGGAGATGTGGGCCGACGACTGGACAGTGGTGACCCGCGACCGCTCGATCACCGCTCAGTTCGAGCACACTCTCGTGGTCACCGAGCGCGGCGCAGAGATACTGACGGTTGTCTAAATGCGGGTGTCTGGGCACTGCCCCGAGCATGCGGTCACAATAGACTCGAACCTGCCTCGCTGCGGAGGCCGAGACACAAAGGAAGACGAATGAGCGACGAAAAAGCCTCCCCCATTGCCATCGGCATCGACATCGGCGGCACCGGCATCAAGGGTGCCATTGTCAACACTGAGACGGGCGAACTACTGAGCGACCGCATCAAGCTCGACACCCCCGAGGGCGGCAAGCCCAAAGACGTCGTGAACACGGTCGAGACACTGCTTTCAAAGCTCTCGGATGCCCCGGCCAATGCTCCCATCGGCATCGACTTTCCTGCCGTGGTGCAGAACGGCAAGACCATGTCGGCCGCGAACGTGTCTAAGAAGTGGATCGGGCTCGAAGCCGAGAAACTGTTCGAAGACGCCCTGCACCGCGACATCACGTTCGTGAACGACGCCGATGCCGCCGGGTACGCCGAGGTGCGCTTCGGTGCCGCGAAAGGCAAGAACGGCCTGATCATCATGACCACGCTCGGCACAGGCATCGGCACCGCGATCATCTACAACGGCGTTCTGATTCCGAATGCCGAGCTCGGGCATATCCAGATCGACGGCGGCGACTACGAGCACAAGGCCTCCTACGCCGCCAAAGAGCGTGAAGACCTGAACTGGACCCAGTGGGCAGCCCGCCTGCAGACCTACTACGCCGAGCTCGAGAAGCTGCTCTGGCCCGACCTGTTCATCGTGGGCGGGGGCGTCTCGAAGAGCTACGAAGAGTTTCTGCCGAAGATCTCGATCGACACGCCGATGGTTCCAGCGACGCTCCGCAACAACGCCGGAATTCTGGGAGCAGCCTCGCTGGCCCTCGAGCCGAAGGTGCTGCCGAATGCGAGCCAGCTCGTGGGCGACCCCGGCGAGAGCGCGCACAGCGTGCGCTGAGCCGCCTCTGGTCACTGGGGGGCGCTGCGGTAGTGCGAGTGGGCCGGCTGTTACGCCGGGTTCTGTCTTGGGCCGAACCCGTGAGGGTTCAGGCCCATGGACGGCCATCTATCTACGACGTACGTTGCCGCACGCCTCCAGCGGTCTACCCGAAGACACGGCGAGCAGCCGTATCGCCTTCTGTCTGACCTTGCTCCGGGCGAGGTTTACCTAGCCGGCCGTGTCACCACGGCGGCTGGTGGTCTCTTACACCACCGTTTCACCCTTACCTCAGGCACCCGAAGGCGCCCGTGGCGGTCTGTTCTCTGTGGCACTGATCTCTCGGGTTACCCCGGGTGGGTGTTACCCACCGCCCTGCTCTCTGGAGCCCGGACGTTCCTCGGTGACCCGCACACCCTCACGGATGCCCGACCCAACGCGACCGTCTTGCCGACCCATTCGCGCCCCCAGCCTACAGGTTCTGGCGCGGTAGCTCAGGCGCGCGCGGCCTGGCTCAGAGCCCCGACTCCTCGGTACGCACCAGGATGCAGCTGCTGTCAGGGTCGAGTACCACGTCGTCGGGTTCAGCGAGCCTGATCTTCGCGAGATCGGACTCGTGCAGCTTCACGTTGCTGCCCATCGAGATGCCCCGCGTGAGAAGCGCGGCACCGATGCCATAGCGGGCGCGCTGGCGGTCGTAGAGGGCGAGTAGCTCGTCGCCCACCCCGCCGGCAATGAGGTCGCGGTTGACCTGTACACCACGGCGCTCAGAGTTGATCTCTGCGAGTTCGGCGTCACGCGAGACCAGCAGTTCGTCACGCTCGGCCGCGAGTGCACCGAGTTCTGACTCGACAACCTGCAGTCGGCCGGAGATCTCGTCGGTGCGCTCCATCACGGCGAGTTCGATGTCTTCAAGGTCGGAGCGTCGCTTCTCGAGCGACACAATCTCGTGTTCGAGGGCCTGGATGTCTTTGGTCGACGAGCTCACCTCGAGCCGCTCGCGGTCACGGCTGAGGCGCGTGGCCACCACCTGAACGTCGGATTCGACCCGGGAGATCTCGAGCTGCGCGTCTTCGAGCTCGCCCCTGACGGTGGCGAAGGTGCGCGAGACGGCGCCGGCGAGTGCCGCCAGCTCGTCGAGGCGTTTCTGCTGCGGCAGCGTCTTGGCGCGGTGCCCCAGCTGGGCGAGCCGGTTGTCGGCAGCTTGCAACTCGAGCAACGACCGCTGTTCTGAGACGGGTGCTTTCATGGTTCAATCCTTACAGTTGTGGCTGTTTGTCGGGTGCAGCCGAAGATGTTTTGTGCGTCTGGCGGTGAGTACGAGCCTCACTGCGTGACGACGAAATCCCAGGGGTCGGTGCGCAGGTCACTGACTGTCACGCTCACTCCCGGAAGCGCGTGCCGCAGCTCTGCGGCAGCAACCTCGAGCCAGAGCCATTCGCTGGCCCAGTGCGAGACGTCGATGAGGGCGGGGCCGTTGCCGAGCTCGGCCTGCTCCCTGGCCTCAGACGCGGGGTGGTGACGCAGGTCTGACGTGATGTACACGTCGGCGCCCCGCACCTCGGGTTCGCCGAGCAGCGAGTCGCCTGCTCCCCCGCAGAGCGCCACGCGTGAAACCGGTGTGTCGTAGTGCCCGGCCACCCGGATGCCCGTGGCCGTGGCCGGCAGCACTTCGGCCAGAATGAGTGCGAGGCGCCCGAGTGTGACGGGTGCCGGCAGATCTCCTGCCCGGCCGATTCCGGTGCCGGGCACCGCGCTCGGCGTGAGCGGCACGACGTTCTCGAGCCCCAGTCGGCTGGCGATGACGGCAGACACACCGTTCTCGACGATGTCGGCATTGGTGTGCGCCGCAACGAGGGCGCACCCCGCTCGGATGAGCCTCGCCAGCATCGCCCCTTTATAGGTGTTCTCAGCCACCGTGGTCACCCCGCGTAGCAGCAGCGGGTGGTGCACGAGCAGCAGGCCGGCGCCGAGGGCAATGGCCTCGTTCACCGTGTCTGACACGGCGTCGACAGCCAGGTGGATGCTCGTCACCTCAGCCGCGAGCGACCCCGTCACGAGCCCCGGCGAATCCCACTGCTCGGCGTTCTCGACAGGCCAGAGCCGCTCGATCACCTCATTGACTTCGCGAACCGTTACTGACACAGCCCCAGCCTAGTTGTCTCGAGTGCGCGGGGCGGGCTTCGTCGAGACGGTCACGGTGAACTTACTGTTCTGCCCGAGCACGGTGGTCGGGCCCACGATTCGCCGCAGGTCGGGCTGGTACGCGAGGTGGGAGTTGAACACGGTGAAGAGAGAACCGCCCGGAGCCAGAACCCGTGCGGCGTCGCGGAACAGGGCGAGGGCTGCCCCGGTGTGCACCGAGCTACCCACGTGGAATGGCGGGTTGCAGACGATCACGTCGGCGTGGGCATCCGGTTGCTGGGAGAGGCCATTGTCGCGCACCACGGTGACGCGCTCGAGACCGTTGGCGAGCAGCGTGGCGCGCGCCGAGGCGACGGCGATCGCCGACTGGTCTGTCGCGGTGACGGCAAGGTTCGGCAGGCGCTGGGCGAGGGCCGCGGCGAGAATGCCGGTTCCGCAGCCGAGGTCGATGGCGACGCCCGCGTCGGGGCTGACCCGGTCGAGAAAGCCGAGCAGGTAGCGCGTTCCGATGTCGAGGCCGGTGGCGGCGAACACACCGCCGTGCCCCGCGACAGTGAGGCCGAGCTCGGGGTGCTCTTCGAACCGGGGGTAGGGCGGGGCATCCGTCGGTCGCAACGCACCTCGCGCGATGAGCACGCGCGACTTCTGGCGCGCCCGTGTGGCGTGCACCTCGCCGAAGAACCGAGCGAGCACGTCATTCATGGCGAGCGTGAGGTGCTTGATGCGGCCGCCGGCGAACACCGCGACGCCTTCGTGGGCGTACCTGGCGATGGCGTCGGCGATCTCCTCGAGTTCGGCGAGCGAGCGCGGCAGCTGCAGCAGCACGACACGCGCCCCGGTGAGCAGGCCCGCATCGAGCGCGTGCGAGGAGTAGACCCCGGCCAGCCCCGCGGCGTCGGCATTCGAGGCCAGAGCCTGCTCACCGGTGAGGGCATCCTGGAACACCCGGATGCCCGTCAGCTCGTGCTCGGCCGCAGCCCCCAGCGTGAGTGCGCCATACCGGTCGCCCAGCACGACCACCTCGCCGGAGCCCGCCTCCCCCAGCGCTTCGCGCGCTTCGTCGAGAATCAGCCGATCGCTCGCGTCGAACGCGAACAGGTTGGGAGATTCGACGTCGGGTCGGCGGCGCAGGGTTTCGAACGAGAAAGTCATGGTCTCCGGGGTTTCGGGTATCAGTGGGGCTGTACCGACAGCCAGAGCAGGCCGGCGGCGGCGATGGCCACCGTCCAGCTCACAAGGCTGCCGACGAGAAAGTATTCGGCCTTCGAGCCGGCGACGCCGTCGCGGGAGATCTCGGGGAACCGCACGATTCCCTTGGCGGCGATGAGGGCAGCGACGATGGCGTACGAACCAGAGAGGGTGAGGGCGACGATCAGCAGACGCTCGAGCGGGCCGATGAGGCGGCCGCCCCGCAGATCGGCCGAAGGGCTGACTACTGACGAGTCATTCTCCGCCAGTTCGGCACGCTCGCCTGGCTCGGGGACCGGCTCGGGCACGCGCGGATGCAATGCGGTGCGCACCACGATATTGCCACTCTCTGTCAGGAACACGATGGCGGCCAGGGCCAGAGCGAGGGTGGGCAGGCTGAGGGTTCGCAGGGCGCCGGCGGGGGCATCCGCATGCCAGTCGACAACGAACCCCGACAGCGAGCTGCCGGTGCGGTCGAAGGCCAGGGCGAGCACCACCGCCGCCACGAGGCCGGCCACTGGCCAGAGCCCCGCCGACTGCCGCAGCTGTTCGCGCGAGGTAGTGGTGAGAAGCCACGCCCCGGCCAGCACGACAGCTATCGCCGCGGCCCAGAACGGCACACCGCAGCCGACGCACGCGAGCACCACAAGCAGGAGCCAGACCACGGCGATGATCTGTGCGGCCGAGCGCCTGGCGCGGCGCGGGCGCACGAGGTCGGCCGACCCGATGAGCAGAAGCAGCAGTGCGGCCAGCATCAGAGGGCACCACCTTTCAGGGCATCGAGCGACGACAGCAGCGACGAACCGCCCGAATTTCTCATCGCCTGCGAAATGGCCGACTGCGAGACCTTCTCGTCAGCCGCGAGTTCACTCTGCGACCTGCCGAGCGCTGTGCCGAGTGTGACACGCCGGGCCCGGTCGTTCATGGTGCTGATGAGGTGGTCGCGGGTCAACAGGTAGGCGTTCACCACCGACTCGTACGCGGGTTCGAGACGGGCTCCGGATGCCCCGCCCTCGTCTGTCGCTGCACGAAACCAGCTGCGCAGGGTGGGGTTTCGCAGCTTCTCGCGCGTGTGCGCCTCGTTGATGGCCTCCCGGGCGAGCCACCAGCCCGGACCATCCTGCAGGCGCCCCGCCATTCCCTCCCCCACCGTCTCAATGGCGCCGCTGCCGATACCGAACCGGCAGTCAAGGCCTGACGGTAGCGCCAGCCGGGTGAGAAGCGTGGCCTCGAGAGCGTCACCCAGGGTGCTGAACACGCCCTGAAACTCATCGCCGATGGTGGCCCTGATGGGTTGCACGGGGTTCACCCGCCCGTTGACGAACCCGAACGTGTCTTCGATCAGGGGTTGCGCCTCGGCTCGCGACGCGATCTGGCGCGAGCGTACGAGGTCGACGATGACCGCTACCGGCGACGACACAAGGAAAGGCATTTCATAAGCATACTGCTTATATAACGTATATATAAGCCTAAGACTTATATTCGGCATAAAGAAGCGGGAGGCTTATCGGCAGCCGATAGTCGGCGGTCATCATCACATCGATGTAGGCCGAGTTACCCCCATCGACTGATTCGCCGCGCCAGACATGCTGGCTACCGTGAAGAGTACCCACAAGAAAGAGGCGCAGATGAGTGAGACACCCGCAAAGGTCGCCGCCAGGGCGGTCGACGTCAGCAAGGTCTACGGCACCGGAGACAGCGCCACCACCGCACTCGATACCGTCACCCTCGACATCCACAGCGGCACGCTGACCGCCATCATGGGGCCGAGCGGGTCAGGCAAGTCGACGCTCATGCACGTGTTCGCGGGCCTCGACACGGCCACGAGCGGCTCGGTCAGCATCGGCGACACCGATATCACACACCTCGACGACGATGCTCTCACCCTGCTGCGCCGCCGCCATCTCGGCTTCGTCTTTCAGGCCTTCAACCTCGTGCCCACCCTCTCGGTGCTCGGCAACGTGACCCTGCCATTCGAGCTCG
Organism: Subtercola vilae; assembly: GCF_004923255.1. GTDB lineage: Bacteria > Actinomycetota > Actinomycetes > Actinomycetales > Microbacteriaceae > Subtercola > Subtercola vilae. The sequence continues at coordinate 52,924 of NZ_QYRT01000005.1, forward strand.
ACGGCCGCAAGCCCAGCACCGACGAACTCGCCTGGGTGCGTGTGCTGCTCGGTCGCCTCGGCATCGGGATGCTCGAAGAGCGTCGCCCGCACGAACTCTCTGGGGGGCAGCAGCAGCGCGTCGCGATCGCCCGGGCCCTCGCCATGCGCCCCCAACTCATCTTCGCCGACGAACCGACCGGAAACCTCGACTCGAAGTCGAGCCGCGAAGTACTCGGACTGCTTCGCGACCTCACTCGTGAATACCAGCAGACCGTCGTGCTCGTCACCCACGACCCCGTCGCCGCCTCACACGCCGACCGGGTCATCTTCATCGCCGACGGGGCCATCGCGCACGATGTCGGGGCGAGCGACGCGAAGACGCTCTCCGACATCATTTTGAACCTCGAGGTCGCATCGTGAGAGCCCTCGCCTTTCGCGAGCTCTGGCACGGCGGCCGCCAACACACCTCCAGTCTGCTCGTAGCGTTCATCACCTCGGTGTTCGCCACCATGATGATCGAGATGGATGTGGTGCTGCGCGTTCAGTCGATCGGTGGCAAGTTCATCCAGCACGGGTACGTCGTGGCACTGCTCGACGTGCTCGATCTGCTGTTCTTCTTCATCGCGGTGTTCGTGGCCTGCATCGTCACCGCCAACACCTTCGGCATCATCATGGCCGGCCGAGCAAAACACATCGCACTCATGCGGCTGCTCGGTGCCTCGGCGAAGACCCTCCGCGGCGCGATCGCCATCGAAGGCGCGGTGGTGGGCTTTGTCGGTTCGGCTCTCGGGTTGGTCGTCGGTCTGCTCGTGACGCAGATCGCGTATGGCGCGCTCGTCTCGTCGGGAACTTTCGTCGCGGTGTCGATCAACACGCTGTCACCACTGCTGGTCGCGCCCATTCTCGTGGGTGTCGTCAGCACCACGGGCGCAGCCTGGTTCGGTTCGCGAAAGATTCTCGGCGTCTCGCCGATCGAGGCGACCGGTGCCACCCAGGAGCCCCCGGTCGTCACCGTCTCCGAAATGCCGAAGCGACTCCGAAGCCTTGTCATCGCAGCCTTCGTCGGCGGCATCGTGCTGCTCGTGGCCGGTGTTGCTCTCGGGCTCAAGACGCCCCTCGGTCTGCTCGTCGCAGCACCCGGCGGCGCCCTGAGCTTCGTCGGCTTCGTGCTCGGCTCGAGCTTCTTCATCCCGGCGTTGCTCACCGTTGCAGGGCGCCTCACCGGCTCGTCGACCCCGAGCGTGCTGGCCAGTGCGAATGCGCTGCGATACCCTGCCCGCTCGGCTCGATCGACGATCGGCTTGGTCATCGGCGTCACGCTCGTCACGATGTTCTCGGTGGCCGGCCAGTCGTTTCTCGCCCAGACGGGCCCCGTTGCGGCCGGTGCCAGTGCCGCAGACGAAGCGGGCGACCAGGCATTCCTGCAACTGACCATGGGCATTCTCGCCGTTCTGATCGGGTTCTCGCTCGTGATCGCCGCGATCGGGCTGGTGAATTCGCTCTCGCTGAGCGTGATTCAGCGCCGACGCGAGATCGGCCTGTTGCGCGCCCTCGGTTTCACGAAGAAGCAGGTTCGCACGATGATTCTGGCGGAGAGCATCCAGCTGACCGTCGTCGGCGGCGTCGCCGGGCTCGTTCTCGGAGTGTTCTACGGCTGGGCCGGTGTGCTCGCCGCCATTGCCAGCGACCACCACATCGGCGGATTCTTCTGGCCCACGATCGCGCCGTGGATCATCATCAGCATCGTCGCCGGCGCCGTTGTTCTCGCCGTGGTCGCGTCGGCCGTGCCGGCACGTTCGGCCGTGCGTGTGTCGCCTGTCAGAGCGTTGGCCATCGAGTGAGCCTTCTGCACAGCGCCGGTTCCCTCGTCAGCGCAAGCCACATGGTCAGCGCCAGCATTCTCGACCCCACCTCGCTTCTCGAAGGGGCGGGGCCGTGGGTGCTGGTGGTCGTGATGGCCATCATCTTCGTCGAGACCGGGCTCTTGTTTCCGTTTCTGCCGGGCGACACTCTCGTCTTCACTGCTGCGATTCTCGCTGCGCCTCTCGGCCTGACACTGCCCGTGCTCGTCGTCTGTGTGTCGATCGCGGCAATTCTCGGCGACCAGACGGGCTACCACATCGGGCGGCGGTTCGGCCCGAGGCTGTTCAAACCCGATGCGCGCCTCTTCAAGACCCGGTATCGCGACCAGGCCGACGAGTTCTTTGTGCGCTACGGCGGGCGGGCACTCGTGCTGGCACGGTTCGTACCCGTGGTGCGAACGTTCGTTCCGCCCACCGTGGGAATGTCGAAGCTGCCGTTCAGGTCGTTCGTGTTGTGGAACACCATCGGGGGTGTCGCATGGGCTCTCATACTGACGCTCGCCGGCTACTTTCTGGGCGGAATCCCGTTCGTGGCCAACAACATCGAGATCATCGCTGTGCTGATCGTGATCGTGTCGGTGCTGCCGATCGCCATCGACATCCTCCGCCGCCGACGCAGGGCGTAGTCTGCCGCTGTGGAAGTGATGAGCGGGCTCGTTCCGACGATCGTCGCTCTGGTGCTGCTGGCGGCCATCGCCGTAGCCGGTCTCAGTGCGGCACGGGTGCCCCGGGCATCCGCCCCCGTGTGGGCGATTCTGCGGGGCACGCTACAACTCGCGGCGCTCAGCCTGGTGCTCAGCGGCATCATCGGCAACCCCGTGTGGGTGGCCGTGGGGCTGCTGGTGATGTTCACGGCGGCGGTCTACACGGCCTCGCGGCGCATCCACGCCGACCGGCGACAGACGATGGCGGTGGGCCTGTCGATGCTCGCGGGCAACGCTGCCGTGCTTGTCATCGTCTTCACGACCGGGGCGATCGAGTTCTCGCCGCGCTACGCGCTCGCCATCGGCGGCATCATCGTCGGCAACACCATGAGCATCGCCACGCTCACCGGCAGAACCTTTCGCGCATCGGTGCGCGACCACTGGAGTGAAGTCGAGGGCTGGCTGGCCCTCGGCGCTCGACCCATCGAGTCGACCAGACAGCTGGCGCGCAGCGCGATCTACTCGGCCATGGTGCCCTCCATCGACCAGACGAAGACCACCGGAATCGTGGTGTTGCCGGGGGCATTCGTCGGCGCCATCTTCGGGGGCTCGTCACCACTTGAGGCGGGCCGTTTTCAGATCGTGGTGCTGGCGGGCATCCTCGCCGGCGCCACCATCACGGCGACGCTGCTGGTGCGCCTGATTGGGTCTGTCGCACAGAGGCCCGACGAGGAGACGCCCTGAGCTGGGGTCATTTCGAACAGGAGGCAGGCCGGGGCATCACTCGGCGGCACACCTGACAGAATTGAGCGCATGAGCGAATTCGTGACCGGCCGCTACCGCCACTTCAAAGGCGGCCTCTATCACGCGATCGGCACGGCCACAGATTCGGAGACGCTCGCCGAGATGGTGATCTACCGGGCCGAAGTGTTGGAAGGCCTCTGGGTCAGGCCGCGGCACATGTTCGAAGAGATCGTCGAGATCGAGGGCGCGACGGTGTCGCGTTTCACCCTTCTCGCCGAGCCCGAGGCGTAGACACCCGGCCAAAGTTTCGGCGGGTAGGGTGATCCGAGCACCAATCGCCACGCTCGAAGGAGATCCCCCAGGCCCACAACAGTGACCGGCGTCATCGCCCGATCCAAGGGCTCGCCCGTCGAACTCGTCTCAATCGTCGTGCCCGATCCCGGGCCGGGCGAAGCGGTTGTCGACATCGAGACCTGCGGGGTGTGCCACACCGACTACCACTACCGCGAGGGCGGCATCAGCGACGACTTTCCCTTTCTGCTCGGCCACGAGGCCGCGGGCAGAGTCAGCGCCATCGGCGACGGTGTCACGAATGTGAAGGTCGGCGACTTCGTCGTGCTGAACTGGCGCGCCGTCTGCGGCGAGTGCCGCGCCTGCGTGCGCGCCGAGCCGTGGTACTGCTTCAACACGTTCAATGCGACCCAGAAGATGACGCTCGAAGACGGTACCGAGCTGAGCCCCGCTCTCGGTATCGGCGCGTTCGCCGAGAAGACGCTCGTGCACTCGAAGCAGTGCACGAAGGTCGACCCGGCCGCCGACCCCGCTGCGGTCGGCTTGCTCGGCTGCGGCATCATGGCGGGCCTCGGTGCCGCGATGAACACCGGCAACGTGGGGCGCGGCGATTCGGTCGCCGTGATCGGCTGCGGTGGCGTGGGAACAGCCGCCATCGTCGGCGCCGAACTGGCTGGTGCGAGCACCATCATCGCCATCGACCGCGACCCGAAGAAGCTCGTCACCGCCCAGAGACTCGGCGCCACCCATGTCATCGATTCGAGCAGTCTCGACGAGGCCGGGGTCGTCGCCGCAGTGCAGGCGCTCACCAATACCTTCGGCGCCGACGTCGTGATCGATGCGGTCGGCCGTCCCGACACCTGGCGTCAAGCGTTCTACGCCCGCGACCTCGCTGGCACGGTGGTGCTCGTGGGCGTGCCCACGCCCGACATGATGCTCGAGATTCCCCTGCTCGACGTCTTCGGCCGCGGCGGCTCGCTCAAATCGAGCTGGTACGGCGACTGCCTGCCCGAACGCGACTTCCCGATGCTCACCGACCTGTTTCTGCAGGGCCGCCTGCCGCTGGGCGAGTTCGTGTCTGAGCGCATCGCGATCACCGACATCGAGCAGGCCTTCACGAGCATGGCGCGCGGCGACGTACTGCGCTCGGTGGTGGTGATCTGATGACCGCCCGCATCGAGAACCTCGTGACGAACGGCACCTTCAGCCTCGACGGCGGCACCTGGAACGTCGACAACAACGTCTTCATCATCGGCGACAACACCGAGTGCATCGTCATCGATGCGGCACACGACGCGGCGGGCATCCTCGCGGCCGTCGGCAACCGTTCGCTGAAGGCAATCCTGCTGACCCATGCGCACGACGACCACATCGACGCGGTCGCCGCGGTGAAGGCTGCAACCGGCGCACCAGTACTGTTGAACGACGGCGACCGGATGCTCTGGCACGCGGTCTACCCCGACACCGAGCCCGACGCCGCCCTCGTCGACGGCGAGATCGTCACCGTAGCCGGGGTCGACATCGAGGTGCTGCATACCCCCGGGCACTCCCCCGGTGCCGTGTGCTTCTACGCTCCCAGCCTCAACACCCTGTTCAGCGGCGACACCCTCTTCAACGGCGGACCGGGGGCAACCGGCCGCTCGTACAGCGACTTTCCCACAATCATCGAATCGATCACGACACGGTTGCTCACGCTCCCCGCCGGCACCGTCGTGCTCACCGGGCACGGCGACTCGACAACCATCGGCAGCGAGTCACCTCACCTCGACGAGTGGATCGCCCGCGGGCACTAACCCCGAACACCCGCGCTGAGCGCCAACCCGGTGAGGAGAGCCGCCAAGCCGTCTTCGAAGGTGTGCTCGGCCGCAACGTTGTAGTCGGCCGAGCGATAGTGCCCGACCGCCCGGCTGAACACCGGCGCGTCTGCCGACAACTCGCCGGGGTCGAGCAGTGATTCGGGTGCCTGCGCGTCGAACGCCGACCCGTAGATGAACGACTCGATCGCGATGATCGCCGGCACGATGCGCTCAAGTGGCCATCCGCCGGCGAGCAGGCCCGCCGCCACCGCTTCATACATGGCGATGGTCTGGGGCGCGCCGCCGATGGGGGTCTTCGCGATGGCTTCGACGAACTGGTTGTTGTCTCGCATGACGCGCCAGTAGTTTCGCGCCCACACGATCGTCGCCGAACGCCAGTCGATCTCGCCAAAGGCACTCACGTCGATCATCTGCATCAGCCGGTCTTCGACCCAGCGCAGAATCATGTTCTTCGAATCGGCGTGGTTGTAGAGGGCTGCGGCAGAAACCCCGAGCGCACTGGCGAGGCCGGCCATCGTCAAGCCATCGGGGCCCTTGCTTCGAATCAGGCGCATCGCCGCATCAGTGATGCGCTTGCGGTTCAGCAGCGCGGTCGCCGGTCGACCGGCGCCCCGGTGATGGTCGACAGGATGCACGTCATTCCTTTGTTCGCTGTTCAACATTAACTTGCAATCGTGCATCTGCTCCAGTACTTTGCTAAATTAACGCCGTTTATTTTAGGCGTTGGATCTTAAGGAGGAGATCGAATGGTCACCGAGATACGTGAAGTCGACGTTGTGGTTGTGGGTGCCGGTGTAACCGGGCTCACCGCGGCCACCGAATTGAGTCGGTCGGGCCAGCGTGTGCTCGTTCTCGAGGCCCGAGACCGAGTGGGCGGCAGAGTCTGGACCGACACCGTCGACGGCCAGCTGTATGAGATCGGTGGCCAGTGGGTCTCACCCGATCAGACCGCTCTTCTTGAAACGCTCGACACCCTCGGGCTCGAGACGTACTCCCGCTACCGCGAGGGTGAGAGTGTCTACATCGGTACTGACGGCGAAGCGCGGCGGTTCACCGGCGAGATCTTTCCGGCAAGCCAGCACACCCGTGACGAGATCGAGCGCCTCATAATTCTGCTCGACGAGCTGACGGCGGCGACCGACCCTGCCGCACCGTGGTCACAGCCGCGGGCCGCAGAGTTCGATCACGTCTCGTTTCTGAGCTGGCTCGAATCTCAGACCGACGATGCAGAGGCCCGGGCCAACATCGCGCTCTTCATCGCCGACGCCATGCTCACGAAGCCGGCGCACGCCTTCTCGCTGCTCCAGGCGCTGCTGATGGCGGCAAGCGCCGGCTCGTTCAGCAACCTGGTCGACGCCGACTTCATTCTCGACAAGCGCGTCATCGGAGGCCTGCAGCGGGTGCCCCTCTCGCTCGCTGAACGGCTCGGCGAGGGCGTCGTTCTTCTCGGCCAGCCGGTGCGATCGATCGCCTGGCAGAACGACTCGGTCATCGTCTCGACCGACACCCTCGAGGTGCGTGCCGCCCACGTGATCGTTGCAGTGCCGCCGAACCTCTACTCACGCATCGACTACATTCCGGCGCTGCCCCGGCTTCGCCAGCAGGCAGCCCAGCATCAGTCGCTCGGCTTGGTCATCAAGGTTCACGCAAGCTACGAAACTCCGTTCTGGCGCGACAAAGGCCTGTCGGGAACGGCGTTCAGCCCGTACCAGATCGTGCACGAGGCGTACGACAACTCGAACTACGGAGAGACCCGAGGCACGCTCGTCGGCTTCGTCTCCGATGAGAAGGCCGACCGCATGCTCACCCTCGACGCCGAAGACCGCCGAGCCCAGATTCTTGCTTCGCTGGCCGCATACTTCGGCCCAGAAGCCCTTGCTCCGGCCGTCTATTTCGAGAGCGACTGGGCGGCAGAAGAGTGGACCCAGGGCGCCTACGCCACCAGTTTCGACCTGGGTGGGCTCACCCGTTACGGCGCCCTGCAACTCGAGCCTGTCGGCCCCATCCGTTTCGGGTCGAGTGACCTGGCCGCAGAGGGATACCAACACGTCGACGGCGCCATTCGTGTGGGCCGCCGCATCGCCGCCGAGATTCTTAGCCAGTAGAACCCAGCCAACAGATCACAAAGGAGTGACCATCAAACGCATGACGAACAACACGGTGCCCGCATCATCGTCGACGGGTATGGATGCCCCCCTCGACTCGAGTTCAGACGGGCTGGCCGGCAAGGGGCTCTCGGCCAAAGGCCTGTCTGCCGGCACAATCGGCATTCTCGGGGCGACCGTCATCGGTATCTCGTGCATCGCTCCGGCGTACACGCTCACCGCGTCGCTCGGGCCCACCGTGGCCGTCGTCGGAACTCAGATGCCGGGCATCTTTCTCGTCGGCTTTCTGCCGATGCTGCTCGTCGCCCTCGGCTACCGCGAACTGAACCACGCCATGCCCGACAGCGGCACCTCGTTCACCTGGGCAACCAGGGCGTTCGGCCCCTGGGTGGGGTGGCTCGGCGGCTGGGGCCTCATCGTCGCAACGGTGGTGGTGCTCTCGAACCTCGCGGGCGTCGCCGTCGACTTCTTCTATCTGGCGCTCGCTCAGATCTTCGGCAACCCCAGCCTGGCTGACCTCGCGCTGAATCTGCCCCTCAATATCGTGACCTGTCTGGCCTTCATGGTGGCCGCCTGTTATGTGGCCTATCGCGGCATGGAGGCGACGAAGGCCGTTCAGTACTGGCTCGTGGGCTTTCAGCTCATTGTTCTCGTCTGGTTCACGGTGGCGGCGATCGTGCACGTCTCGAACGGCTCAGCCTTCGACGCGACATCGTTCAGTCTCGACTGGTTCAACCCATTTGCCGTGCCGACCTTCTCGGCCTTCGCGGCCGGAGTCTCGCTCTCGATCTTCATCTTCTGGGGGTGGGACGTGACCCTCACCATGAACGAAGAGACGAAGAACCCCAAAACCACCCCCGGCCGCGCTGCCACCCTCACGGTCGTCATCATCTTCGTTCTCTACGTGGCCGTCGCCGTAGCAGCGCTGATGTTCTCCGGTATCGGCGCCGGGGCGCTCGGCCTCGGCAACGCCGACATTTCAGGCAACGTCTTGGCGGCCCTCGCCGGCCCGATCATGGGCCCCTTCGCCATTCTGCTGTCGCTGGCCGTGCTCTCGAGTTCGGCGGCATCGCTGCAGTCGACGTTCGTCGGCCCGGCTCGCACCATGCTGGCCATGGGTCACTACCAGGCCTTCCCCAAGCGATTCGCGTCGATCACCCAGCGCTACAAGTCGCCCGGCTTCGCCACCGTGGTTGCAGGGGCGGTGGCCTGGGGCTTCTACGCCGTCATGCGGGTGCTGTCTCAGAACGTGCTCACCGACACGATCCTCACGCTCGGCATGATGATCTGCTTCTACTACGGCGTGACGGCATTCGCGTGCGTCTGGTACTTTCGCCGAAACGCATTCGAGAGCATCCGTTCGTTCTTCTTCAAATTCCTGGCGCCGCTCGTGGGGGGCGTCATTCTGGCGGTGATCTTCGTGACCACTCTCATCGACTCGGCGAACCCCGACTTCGGCAGCGGTTCGAATGTCGCCGGGCTCGGCCTGGTGTTCATTCTGGGCATCTGCCTTCTGCTGGCCGGAGTCGTTCTGATGTTCGTCATGCGGGCGGTGAACCCCGCGTTCTTCACCGGCCAGACGCTGACCCGCGATCTCTCACCCGCCACCGAGCGACCGGCCGAGACTCCAGCAGGTCAGACGTCATAGAGATTGAGCGATGAGAGCAGGGCCCACAACTCAGCCCGGTCTTGAAAGCGTTCCAGGTCGAGCCCGACGAGCTGGCCGAGCTCGGCCATGCGCGCCTTCAGGCTGTGGCGGTGAATGTGAAGCTCCCGGGCGGCCGGATCCCAGGCGGCGTTGTGGCCGAGCCAGACCACCGCGTCGGTGAGCAGAGCAGAGCCGTGGGCCGACGCCCGCAGCACCGAAAGCCGGGCATCCGCGATTTCGGCCACGCTCGACGAGGCGAGCAGCCCGAGAAAGCTGGCTGACACGAGTTCGCTGAACTGCGTCGCCTCACCCGGGTTCGTGCGCTCGAGCGCCCGCCGGGCCTGAACGACGCCGATGGCAAGACTCTGCCAGCCAATGGCGTCAGAGACCCCCGCGCTTCCCCCTCGACGACGGATGAACGCCGCCAGATCAGGCCAGTACGACGGCTCAATGAGCAGCGTGAGCCGCGTGGGGCCGCCCGTAATGAACAATCGATTGTGGGGTTCGGATGCCCGGCGTTCGAGTGCGTCACGAAGCGCCGGGCGGCTGAGGTCGAGACGCACCTCGACCACTCGTAAGCGCTCCCCCGGCATGCCGGCCGCAATCGCTTCGATGGCACGGCGAACCTCGACGACACGACCGTCACGCAGCAGCAGGAAGAGCTGCTCCATCAGAGCCCGAAGGCTCACCCGCAGGCTCTGCCGGTGTTCGAGCGAGACTTCGGCGAGGGCAACCAGAGTGGTCACCACCGAGAAGTCCGCCGAATCGAAAGGTTCGGCGCGGCTGAGTACCAGCGCGCCGGTGAGCGATCCGGTGCTGCCCAGCGTCTGCACGGTGACGAATGCACCTGCCACCACACGATCGCTGCGCGAGCGATGCTGGGCGCCGAGCAGCCGGCCGAGGTGCGCCACGACTTCGTCGGGAACCGTGCTGTGGCCGATTCCGGATGCCGCTGCAGCATCGGTGAGTTCGGCATCGGCATCGAACAGGGCGATCTCACACGCGAGGTGGTCGGCCGTTTTCTGAATCGCGGCCCGCACGCCGCCGGCGCCGAGGGCCGCCACCGAAACCGCGTTCTGCGTGGCGAGAGCCCAGTCGACGCGGCTGCGGGCCTCTGCGGCCTGAACGCCCGCCACCCACTGGCTGATCGCGATGAACGGGGTGCGATACGGCACTTCGACCAGCGGCAGGTCGGCGCTCCGGCAGGCGGCCTCGAGGGCAGCGGGGGTTCCGGCACGAATGACCTCAGTGCCGAACCCCAGCGCCACGACTCCGGCTCGTACCAGGCGTTCGACGTAATCGCTGTAATACAGCTCGCTGTCGTTGTCAGGAAACTGGCGGCCGGTCGTGAGGAGCATCTGGCCGGGCGAGAGAAAGGGCGACGGGTCTTCGAGGTCTGAACTGTGCACCCAGCCGATGACGGCAGCGCTTTCGTCGTGCGGAGACCGCTCGGTGACACCGAACGCGTCGTGATCGACGAGCGATCGGAGTGTTGCGGGCATAGCGCCCTCCGTTCTGCCAGTGTGGCATCAGCCTCGAGATACTGAACCAGTATGGCACTGTGTCGGTGAGCATCCGGAAGCCAGACTGGTTCCCTGACCACCTGATGCGATTGGACAATAATGACGTTGACCACCGAGGCCACAGAGCCTCTACAGCTCGGCGGGCCACAGCTGGCGCAGCGCCGCAACCTCGTCACCGAGATTCCTGGGCCGCGTTCGCGCGCTCTCACGGCACGCAAGACTGCGGCCGTGGCACGGGGCGTGGGCGTCACCCTGCCGATCTACGTGCAGGCGGCCGGCGGCGGCGTGGTTCTCGACATCGATGGCAACACATTGATCGACCTCGGATCGGGCATTGCTGTCACCGGCGTCGGCAACGCGGCCCCAGCGGTGGTTGCCGCTGTCACCCACCAGGTGGCGCAGTTCACCCACACCTGCTTCACTATCACCGGGTACGAGGGCTACGTCGAGGTGGCCGAACTGTTGAACTCCTTGACTCCCGGGAGCCATGAGAAGCGCAGCGCGCTGTTCAACTCGGGCGCCGAAGCCGTGGAGAACGCAGTGAAGATCGCGCGGTACTTCACCGGCAAGCAGGCCGTCGTCGCCTTCGACCACGCCTACCACGGCCGCACGAACCTCACGATGGCACTCACCGCGAAGTCGATGCCGTACAAGAGCGGCTTCGGGCCGTTCGCCGGCGAGGTCTACCGGGCTCCGATGTCGTACCCGTTTCGCGACGGCGACCTGGCGGGCCCCGAGGCGGCACGCCGCGCCATCAGCCAGATCGAGAAGCAGATCGGCGCAGCAAACCTTGCCGCCGTCATCATCGAGCCGATTCTCGGCGAAGGCGGTTTCATCGTTCCCGCCCCCGGCTTTCTGCCGGCCATCGCCGCGTGGTGCCGCGAGAACGGCGTCGTGTTCATCGCCGACGAGGTGCAGACCGGGTTCGCGCGAACGGGTTCGCTCTTCGCCTCCGAGCACGAGGGGGTCGTTCCCGACCTCATCGTGACGGCCAAGGGAATCGCCGGCGGGTTGCCGCTCTCGGCAGTCACCGGCCGTGCCGAGATAATGGATGCCGCCCACGTGGGCGGCCTCGGCGGCACCTACGGAGGCAACCCGATCGCCTGCGCGGCGGCGGTGGCGAGCATCCGGAGCTATCAGGATGACGGCCTCATCGAGCGCGCCCGCCAGATCGAGACCGTGCTGCGTGACGAGCTACAGGCGATCGCCCGTGTCGACCGACGCGTGGGCGACGTGCGGGGGCGCGGCGCAATGGTGGCCATCGAACTCGTCGACCCCGAGACGAACGAGCCCGATGCGGCGCTGACCTCTCGCGTGGCGCAGGCGGCCCACGCCGACGGCGTCATCCTGCTCACCTGCGGAACGTATGGCAACGTGATTCGATTTCTGCCCCCGCTCACCATTTCTGACGAACTGCTTCGCGACGGCATCGCCGTGGTGCGAAAGGCACTGGCCACCTCATGACACTCGCTCAGCCCTCCCTCACTCAGCCCTCGCCCACTCAGCCCGCCGTCGTTCAGACCGGCTTGACCGGCCGCACCTCGGCCCTCGACGATGCCCAGGCCCAGCTCGCCGAGGCCGCGGCCGCTCTCGGCTACGACGAAGGCCTTCACACGATGCTCGCGAAGCCGCGCCGCGAGCTCACGGTGACGATTCCGCTACGGCGAGACGACGGCAGCATGCAGGTGCTGACGGGGTACCGCGTTCAGCACAACATCTCTCGCGGGCCCGCCAAGGGGGGCCTGCGCTACAGCCCGCATGTGACCCTCGACGAGGTGCGCGCTCTGGCCATGTGGATGACCTGGAAGTGTGCGCTGCTCGATGTGCCCTACGGCGGCGCGAAGGGCGGAATCGCCCTCGACCCACGGCAGTACAGCATCGGTGAACTCGAACGCGTGACCCGCCGGTACACGAGCGAGATTCTGCCCATCATCGGGCCGCAGCAAGACATCCAGGCCCCCGACATCGGCACCGACGAGCGTACGATGGCCTGGATCATGGACACCTACTCGGTGAGCCAGGGCCACACCGTACCCGGCATCGTCACCGGTAAGCCGCTCAGCCTCGGCGGGTCGCTCGGCCGTGCCAGCGCAACCTCGCGCGGGGTCGTGCACATCGCGAAGGCGGCACTCCACAGCCTCGGCATTCGGGTCGACGGGTCGACCGCGGCAATTCAGGGCTTCGGCAAGGTCGGGCGTGACGCAGCCCGTTTTCTGGCCGACGAAGGCGCCCGGGTCGTGGCGGTGAGCGACCAGTACGGCGCCATTCACCGGGCGGCCGGGCTCGACATCCACGCGCTGGGTGCGCACGTCGATACCACCGGCTCCGTCGTGGGCTTCGGCAGCGCCGACGAACTGGAGGCGGCAGATCTACTCGAACTCGATGTCGACCTGCTGGTGCCCGCTGCGGTCGAGGGTGTCATCCATGAGGGCAATGCCGCGAGCATCCGGGCCCGCATCATCGTCGAAGGCGCGAATGGGCCAACCTCGCGTGCGGCCGATGCGATTCTGGCATCACATGGCGTGCTCGTCGCGCCTGACATTCTCGCGAACGCCGGCGGCGTGATCGTGTCGTACTTCGAATGGGTTCAGGCGAACCAGTCGTACCGTTGGCAGGCACGTGACGTTGAGGCACGTCTGGAGGAGCGGATGCTCGCCGCCTGGGCCGCCGTGAACGAACACGCACGGGCGCACGAGCTCACCCTTCGGGCAGCGGCAACGCGCCTCGCAGTGGCGCGGGTCACCGAAGCCCACCGCCTGCGGGGACTCTACCCGTGAGCGGCGCCGCCCGCAGCCGAACCCGTCACATGGCCCTCTCGTTAGGCCTGGCGCTGGCCCGCACCCACCCGAATTTGAAGGAGCTCTCGTGACGACCACCGAATCCGCCCTGCTCGACGCCGTACCCGGTCTGCTCTTCATCGGTGGCGAGTGGGTGCCGAGCGAGGCGGGCAGAACGCTCGACGTCTTCGACCCGGCAACCGGCCGGGTGTTGAAGAGCATCGCCGATGCGACTCCCGCCGACGGCATTCGCGCCCTCGATGCCGCGGCTGCCGCCGCTGACGACTGGGCCGCCACCGCACCCCGGGTGCGCGGCGAAATACTGCGCGGCACTTTCGACCTTCTCACGAGGCGCTCTGATGAAGCCGCCCTGCTGATGACGCTCGAGATGGGCAAACCGCTGGCCGAATCCGCCGGCGAGGTGGTCTATGGGGCAGAGTTTCTGCGCTGGTTCAGCGAAGAGGCCGTTCGCATCTCGGGGCGCTTCGGGCAGAACCCTGAAGGCACCGGGCAGATCATCGTCTCCCAGCGCCCGGTCGGCCCCGCGCTGCTCATCACACCGTGGAACTTTCCGCTCGCAATGGCGACCCGCAAGATAGCGCCAGCGCTGGCAGCCGGATGCACGGTGGTTGTCAAACCGGCAGAGCTGACGCCTCTCACCACCCTGTACCTCGCGACGCTCTTCAGAGAGGCCGGGCTGCCGGCCGGCGTTCTGAACGTCATCACCACATCGAACTCGGCAGCGGTCTCGGGCCCGATCATCGCCGACCCACGACTACGCAAGCTGAGTTTCACCGGCTCGACCGCCGTCGGCCGAAAGTTGATCGCGCAGGCCGCCGAGAACGTACTGCGCACGTCGATGGAGTTGGGCGGCAACGCGCCGTTCATCGTGTTCGGCGACGCAGACCTCGACACGGCGGTGCAGGGGGCGATGGCCGCGAAGTTCCGTAACATCGGGCAGGCATGCACCGCTGCCAACCGCTTCATCGTGCACCGCTCGATTGCGGCCCCGTTCGCCGAGGCCGTCGCCGAACGGGTCGGTACATTCACCCTCGGGCGGGGCACCGAGCCCGGAGTGAACATCGGTCCGCTCATCAACGACAGCGCTGTCGACAAGGTCGACGAGCTGGTTCGTGATGCGCTCGACCGTGGCGCGCGGCTCGTAGCGGGCGGCCACCGGCCAGAACGCATCGGCAGCTTCTACGAGCCGACCGTCATCACGAACACCCCGGCGGGAAGCGACATTCTGCGCGAGGAGATCTTCGGGCCGGTGCTCTCGATCGTCGAGTTCGATACTGAGGAGGAGGCCGTCGCGCTGGCGAATGACACCCAGTACGGGCTGGTCAGTTACGTCTTCACCGAGAACCTGGCGCGCGGGCACCGCATGATCGAAAGGCTCGACACTGGCATGATGGGCCTGAACGTGGGTGTGCTGTCGAACGCCGCCGCGCCCTTCGGCGGTGTGAAACAATCGGGGCTCGGCCGGGAGGGCGGAGCCGAAGGCATTCACGAATATCTCTCGACCAAGTACACCCTGATTCCGAATTGAAAGGCACCATGAGCATTTACAGTGTTGTGAATCCCGCCACCGCAGAAACCGGTGTCGAGTATCCGTTGATCTCCGACTCAGATCTCGTGGGTGCCATCGAGCGTGCCGACACCGTTCATCGGCAGTGGTCGCGGCCGTCGAGCATCGCCGACCGGGCCGCCCTGGTGGCCCGCGTCGCCGAGCTGCACACTGAGCGCCGTCAGCAGCTGGCTGAAACGGCCGTGCGAGAGATGGGAAAGCCCTTAGACCAGGCCCTGGCCGAGGTCGACTTCAGCGCCGAGATCTACGCGTACTACGCCGAGAACGCCGAACAGTTTCTGCA
Organism: Subtercola vilae; assembly: GCF_004923255.1. Lineage (GTDB taxonomy): Bacteria > Actinomycetota > Actinomycetes > Actinomycetales > Microbacteriaceae > Subtercola > Subtercola vilae. Next base: position 68,187 of record NZ_QYRT01000005.1, read on the forward strand.
GGACGAACCCATCTCTCTCCGAGGGGGCGCCGGCTCTGCACTCGTTCGGCGCAGTTCGCTCGGAGTGCTGCTCGGCATCATGCCGTGGAATTTCCCGCTGTACCAGGTTGCCCGGTTCGCCGGCCCCAACCTGATCGTGGGCAACACCATTCTCCTGAAACACGCACCCCAGTGCCCCGAAACCGCGATCGCTCTCGAGCAGCTGTTTCTCGACGCGGGGTTCCCAGCGAACGCCTATACGAATCTCTTCGCGTCGAACGAGCAGATCGAGACGGTAATAGCAGACCCCCGAGTGCAGGGCGTCTCGCTCACCGGATCGGAACGCGCCGGTGCGGCCGTCGCCGAGATCGCGGGGCGAAACCTCACCAAAGTCGTGCTGGAGCTGGGCGGCTCCGACCCGTTCATCCTGCTGAGTACCGACGACCTCGATGGTGCTGTCGAAGCCGCTGTTGCGGCGCGACTGGATAACAACGGCCAGTCGTGCAACGCGGCAAAACGGTTCATCGTCGCTGACGATCTCTACGAGTCGTTCCTCGGCAAGTTCGTGACCGCACTCTCGGCCGTGCAGCCACAGAACCCGACCGACGAGACGACGAAGCTGGGTCCGCTGTCGTCGACCGCAGCGGCAGACCGGCTCGCAGAGCAGCTCGAGCGCGCCGTGCAAGCCGGTGCCGTGATTGCGGGCCCGCACGAGAGAAACGGAACGTTCTTCTCGCCCGCAGTGCTGACATCCATCACACCCGAGAACCCGGCCTACCGTGAAGAGTTCTTCGGGCCCGTTGCCGCCGTCTATCGTGCCGCCGACGAAGACGACGCAGTGCGCGTGGCGAACGACACCCCGTTCGGGCTCGGTTCGTACGTGTTCACCACTGACGAAGCTCAGGCGCTGCGGGTAGCCGACCGGCTCGACGCGGGCATGGTGTTCGTCAACACTGTGCTCGCCGACTCACCCGAGCTGCCGTTCGGCGGTGTCAAACGTTCCGGCTTCGGCCGGGAGCTCGGCCGGCTCGGCGCCGAAGAGTTCGTGAACAAGAAGCTCATCCGAATCGGTTGAGCGGGGTCAGAAGCTGAGCACGCCCGGGGCGAGCGCCGCTGTCTGGTCGCCGCCGTCTGGTCTCCGCCGTCTGGTCTCCGCTGAATGTGTCACCGCGAAGTGGGTGACACATGGCGACGTATTCCGTCACGCCCTGAAACAAAACGTTTCGCGGGCGGTTGAGGGGGCACGCTTAGGCCATCCGCACCACTGAGCAGGAGGCTCCCATGACGATCACTGACACTGCGTCACCCACGACGAACAATTCCGGCCCAGAGAATCGTTGGGCGAACCAAGCCCGACCGTCTACCGCAGCGGGCTGGATTCGGCGAGCGGCCGAGGTCAGCACGATTCTCGCTGCTGACGCGGTCGAACGCGACAACGCGAATCAGCCGCCGTTCGCCGAGGTGCAGCTGCTGAAGAACTCGGGGCTCGTCACACTGCTCGGGCCCGCCGGGCACGGAGGTGGCGGCGAGACGTGGGACACCGCGTACCGGGTCATTCGTGAGGTGGCTCGCGGCGATGGTTCCATCGGGCAGTTGCTCGGATACCACTACCTCTGGGCGTGGGCAGCTCGCCTCGTCGCCACCGAAGACCAGATCTCCGCCGTCGAAGAGCTCTACACGACCAACAACCTTCTGTTCGGCGGTGCAGTGAACCCCCGCGACAGTGACCTCATCATCGTCGAAGAAGGCGACGAGCTCGTGTTCACCGGTCACAAGTCGTTCTCGACCGGCGGTCGAGTCTCCGATCTGACGGTGCTCGAAGGAATTCTCGAAGGCACAGACACCCATATCTTCGCGATCGTGCCAACAGAGCAGCCGGCTATTGTCTTCGGCAACGACTGGAACAACCTCGGTCAGCGCCTCACCGAATCGGGTTCAGTAGACATTCGCGGAGTGCGTGTCGACTGGGCCTCCGCGGCCGGATTCGTCGGCAAAGTCTTTCAGCCGTTGGTGTACAACACGTTGAATGTGCCCACAATCCAGCTCGTATTCGCAAACTTCTATCTGGGTATCGCGCAGGGCGCCATCGCGACCGCAACCGAGTACACCCGCGAGAAGACACGGTCGTGGCCGTACGGCGGCGACAACAAGCCGTCGGCCGGCGAGGAATGGTACCTGCTCGAAGGTTACGGCGAGTTGGCATCGAAGCTGTGGGCAGACGAGGCCCTCATCGACAAGGCGGGTGCCGAGATCAGCGCCGTGCTCCATGCTCCGCGGGAGACACTGACCGAGCGTCGCCGTGGCGAAATCGCGGTACTGATTGCCGCCGCGAAACTGCGCATCGCAGAAGACGGCCTCGAAGCGACGACGAAGGTATTCGAGCTGACGGGGGCCCGGGCATCCTCGAACACCGTCGGTCTCGACATCTTCTGGCGCAACCTTCGAACCCACACCCTTCACGATCCCCTGCCCTACAAGAAACGCGAAGTCGGCCAGTACGTGCTGCTCAACGAGATTCCCGAGCCGAGCTGGTACACCTAAGCGTCACCGGATGCACGGCTCCCGGTGACGGGGACGGGGACGGGGTCAGGGTCGGCGGGCACAACGGTCGACACCGGCCCAACAAGCGGAAGGCCCGGCCTCAGACGCACTGCGCTGAGACCGGGCCTTCACCTTCGATGCCGACTACTCGATTGCGCCAGTTCGTCGGTGACGGCGGAGAACGAAACCAGCAATTCCCGCCAGCAGCAGCAGTACGCCTGCCGACATCGGAACAATGACATCGTTGCCGGTCTCAGCGAGCGACGACGTCTTCGACGCCGCAACTGCGGTTGCTGTCGGGGCCGCGGCCACCACGGCAGGTGCTGCTGTCGGTGTTGCGGTTGGAGTCGGTGTCACGACGGCAACCGCAGGAACAGCGATGGTGGCATCGATACTCGTGTACTCGCCCCACGCATCGGTGGCGTAGACCGTGAACGACGTCGTGCCGCCCGTCGTAGGGGTTCCCGTGATCGCGCCGGTAGTCGGGTCGAGCGTGAGCCCGTCAGGCAGAGATCCCGCAGCGACCGAGTAAGTCACCGCACCCTCCGCCGTTGCTCCCACGGTCGATGCATACGTCGTGCCGACGGTGCCGTCGGTCGTGTATGCCCCCGTGATGACGGGGCACTGGAACTTGCCTGAGTAGTGAAAATCGATACCCCAGCCGGTACCACTCGCAGTGCCCATTTCTACGGCGATCATGTAGTCCGCTGTAGCCGTCGACCCCGTGGCGACGTCGCCGAGAGCATACGTCGGAAGCGCATCCGTGGGGCTGAGGCTGAACGGATCGCCGGGCTCGCTGAGCACGCCGTTGGACGCCACTGTCTTGTACGTCATCGGGCTGGCGCTGCCAGCTTGGGTCGCGTAGACCGAGTACCCGAGGTAGGTCGCATCGGCGCCGTCTTGTCCCGTGTTGTACGTCGCGCTGAGATCAGCGTTGATCAGAAACTGTTTGTTCGCTTCATCCCACTTCATGAACTCCCAGTCTGCCTGTGGCTGGGAAGCCGCGGCGCCGCAGACGCGGAGGATGGCAGAAACAATGCTCCTCCGATGGCCAGGCCGGCAACTGCGACTCCGGCGGTTGTGCGTTTGATTCTCATGTGCTCTTTTCCCCTGCAGGCGGATGTCCGATTTGGAATTCATCACGCCCTCACCTGAAGAGACACGGATTGACGCGTAGCGGAGGATCACAGTCGGCGGTGGCCCTGGTGCGTCATCCATCTACGGCGGCCACGTTGAGCGCCGCCCGGCTCCCGGTGCGTGAACCAGCAGGCACAACGACAACGGGGCACATCCCGTGCGAGGCGCATTCGGCGCTGACCGAACCGAGGAGAAGCCCGACGAATCCACCACGGCCGCGTGAGCCGACGACCACCATCGAGGCGTCCTTCGATCTTCTGATCAACTCCTCGGCAGGCTGCGACAGTGCTGCCTGCAGAGTGACAGCGACTCGCGGATGCGCGTCGATGAGGCTCTGAGTCTCAGAGACGAGGTCGCGGCGCACCTGCGCTGTCACGTCATCGAATGAGTGACCATGACCGAATTCGTCGCTGGACTCTCGGGGGATGCGGTCGATGCTCCACGTGCGAACGACCGTGACGGGTGCGCCGAGATCTTCTGCCGCGGCCAGCGCCCACGCCAGAGCGTCGTCGGCATTCGCTGAGCCGTCGTACCCGACCACCAGCGCACCGCCCCGCGCTGACAGCGGGTGCTCGGTCTGATCGGAGCCTACGCCTGCAGCGGTGTGGTCGGCGTGGATGACGATGGCCGGGCACTGCGAGTGGGCGGCGCACTGCGCGCTCACGGAGCCCAGGAGCAGGCCAGCGAAACCGCCGTGTCCTCGACTGCCGACGATGAGAGCATCGGCGGTGCGACTCTCGTCGAGGAGGTTCCGGGCGGCGGACCCTTCTCTCACGGCCTGCTCATACCAATCGGGAAGAACGTGCCCGAAGACCTCCTTGGAGGCCATCCGGAGCTGGAACTCTGCGTCCTTCTTCGGAGACCAGGTCACCGGCAGCGGGTTGTAGGAGATGGGGTAGCTCCATACTGACACTGCTCGAAGGCGCCCATGCCTCCTCTCTGCGTACTCTTTCGCGAATGCGAGTGCAGCGACAGAAGATCGCGAGCCGTCGACACCGACGACGATGAGAGGGTGGGTGCGTCCGTTGATGTCCATGCGTCCACTGTGCCCTTCCTGTGGATCGTCGAATAGAGTCAAAGGTCCCCACGACGCCTCACACTGCCGGTGCTGCGGCCCGAAGCCCGTCGGCGACCTTCTTGCCGAGTCCGGCATCCACCAGGGTCCAGTACTCGATAACGCGTTGCTGCATCTCAGACGTCACACCATCGCTGGCGTGGCCGACGATGTTGGCAGCGAGGTGCTCCCGGTCGGTGTCGTCCATCACGTTCCGATAGAGCGACCCGGCCTGACCGAAGTCGTCGTCTTCGGAGTGCTTCTCGTAGGCGTAACGGCCGAGCTCACCCGACTCGACCCACCACGTCAGATCGGCACCTCTCTGCGGATCAGCAACCGGGCCACCGAACGAGTTCGGGGCGTACACAGGCTGAGCGCCTGAGTGCTTGTAGGCCATGGCACCGTCTTTGCTGTAGGTGTGCACCTCGGCCTTCGGCGCGTTGATCGGGAGCTGCTGGTAGTTCGTGCCGATGCGGTGCAGATGCGTGTCGTGGTACGAGAAGACCCGGCCCATGAGCATCCGGTCGGGGCTCAGCCCGACGCCGGGCACAAGGTTCGCGGGCGAGAAGCTCGACTGCTCGACCTCGGCGAAGAAGTTCTCCGGATTGCGGTCGAGCACCATCCGGCCCACCTGCACCGGCGGGTAGTCTTCGTGCGGCCACACCTTCGTGAGATCGAACGGGTTGAAGCGATATTTCGCCGCGTCGGCGAACGGCATCACCTGCATCTCGAGCCGCCATACCGGATGCTCACCCCGATCGATCGCGGCCCGGAGGTCGCGACGGTGGTAGTCGGGGTCGGTCGCTGTCATGGCCTTGGCATCGGCATCCGTGAAGTTCTCCGGGCCCTGCTCGGTCTTGAAGTGCCATTTCACCCAGAACTTCTCGCCAGCCGCATTGATCGTCGAGTAGGTGTGACTGCTGTAACCGTTCATTGTGCGAAGTGACTTCGGCGTACCGCGGTCGGACATCAGGATGGTCACCTGGTGCGCGCTCTCGGGCGAGAGGGTCCAGAAGTCCCACTGCATGTTGTTGTCGCGGAGCCCCGTGTCGGGGAGCCGCTTCTGCGAGCGGATGAAATCCTGGAACTTCGAGGGGTCGCGCACGAAGAACACGGGCGTGTTGTTCCCGACCATGTCGAAGTTGCCCTCCTCGGTGTAGAACTTCAAAGCGAAGCCGCGCGGGTCACGCACCGTGTCGGCATAGCCCTGCTCACCGGCGACGGTCGAGAACCGGGCGAACATCTCCGTGCGCTTCCCTACCTCGCCGAGGAACGCGGCTTTTGTGAACCACGACACATCGTCGGTGACCTCGAAATAACCATGGGCCCCAGTGCCCTTGGCGTGCACGACCCTCTCGGGTGTGCGTTCCCGGTTGAACTGCTGCATCTTCTGCACCACGTACGCGTCGTGGAGCGCAATCGGGCCTGCGGGCCCAACGGTCAGCGAGTACTCATCGCTGGTGGCGGGGATTCCCGAATCCGTCGTGGTGGTGGGTGGCGTGGGCGCGTCAGTCATGTGCATCTCCGATCAGAAGTAGACAGCAGCTGCTGTGTGTGGCCACGTTAGGCAGGCGGTCCTCGGGAAAGATAGGTCGGGCAGCCTACCCTTGCCGCCCACTCCCAGCCCACACACAGCCGCGATGGACGTCCGATTCGGGGAATCGGGTCCGATTGGGTCCGATTGGGTCAAGGCCACATCTGTCGCCGGATCGGATTGTTCGAATCCGTACACGTTCACTCTGCAGCCGGCTCACACAGCCGGGTTGACATCGTCGATCTGCTGATCCGTTTCCGGATGCGCTGCCGCGGACGGTGGTGGTTCCCGGGACTAAAGCCTCTATGCCGCTTGGCGCGACGCTGGATGATCGGGGCATGAAGACAACAAAGGAGTCCCGCCCACCCCGGAAGCCTGCAACGCCGGGCAGTCTGGGCCTGCCAACCGCTTCGGCTCTCGTGATCGGCTCTGTGATCGGTACCGGCGTGTTCGGGATCCCCGCAGCGCTGGCCATGTTCGGACCAATCAGTTTGGTCGCATTCGCGTTGGTGACTGTCGGTGCGTTGGCACTTGCGGTGGTGTTCGGCCGGCTTGCCGCACGCATCCCCGGCTCCGGTGGCCCCTACTTGTACGCCCGGGACGCATTCGGTGACTTCGCCGGTTTCATCAACGGCTGGTCGTACTGGGTGACCGCGTGGGCTGGCAACGCCGCGATCGTCGTCGCGTTGACCGGATACGTCGAGGTGTTCGTCAACACCGACCACAACATCGGGTGGTCGATCGTGATCGCCACCATCGGTCTCTGGATTCCCGTGCTGATCAACGTTGTCGGCATCAGAACCCTCGGCGCAGCACAAGTCATCTTCACTATCTTGAAGGTGGTGCCGCTCGTATTCATCGCACTCGTCGGCCTTTTCTTCATCAAGGCAGAAAACTTCGGAGCGTTCAATTCCTCCGGAACCGACGGTTGGAGCGCCATCGCCGGGGCAGGCGCCATCGCCCTGTTCGCGTACCTCGGAATCGAGACCGCCTCCGTGGCCGCCGGCCGTGTGCGTAACCCGAAGAAGAACATTGCCCGGGCGACCGTCTGGGGCACCGTCATCTGCGCGGTCATCTACATTCTGGGTACCTTCGCCGTTTTCGGTACCGTCAGCAACCAGGCGCTTCGAACATCCACGGCACCGTTCAGCGACGCCGCGAACGCGATGTTCGGCGGCGACCTCGGGGGCCAGATCATCGCTGTTGCAGCGATCGTGTCGGGCCTTGGTTGCCTGGTCGGTTGGACCTTCATCGTTGGTGAGATGCCGAATGCCGCAGCGAAAGACGGTATGTTCCCCCGCGCCTTCGCTCGTGAACGTCGCGGGCTTCCGATCTTCGGCATCCTGGCCTCCACCATTCTCGCGACGCTGCTGACCGTTCTGGCCTACACGAACTTCTCCAACGTGTTCACGACCGTTCTGCTGCTGACCGTCTTCACCTCGGTCATCCCCTACATGTTTTCGGCCGCAGCCCAAGTGTTCTGGCTCGTCACCCACCGCCGGCAGACCTCCTGGCCGCACTTCGCGAAAGACGTCACGATAGCCGGGGTCGCTTTGGCATTCACCTTCTGGGCCCTCGCCGGAACAGGCGCTCAAGCCGCCTACTACGGGGTGTTCTGCTTCCTACTCGGTATTCCGCTTTACATCTGGCTTCGCGCGTCGAAGAAGAACGGGTACGGCGCCGAAAGTCCCGCGCCCCTGTCCAGCACGCTCTCCGTCGGCGCGCCCAACGCCGCACCCGACGCCATCGCAAGCAACGCAGCGACGGATGCACCGGAGTTGGAGCAAATCTCATGACGACCCTCACTACCCCTGCACCCGCGCCGATCAGGATGGCCGCTCCGGCTGATCCAGCGAGCGTTCGTGGCTTGGGGGTCCACTCGGAGGTCGGACGGCTCCGTCAGGTCATCATCCACCGGCCGGGAACCGAGTTGAACCGGCTGACCCCCGAGAACCGCGAACAGCTCCTGTTCGACGATGTGCTCTGGCCGTCGCGCGCACGTTCCGAGCACGACGGTTTCGCCGATGCGCTCGCCTCACGCGGAATCGTGGTGCATCACTTCGACGACCTCTTCAGCCAGGCCCTGCACGTCGCCGAGGCACGCAACTTCGTGCTCGAACGGGTCTGCACGACAGATTCGTTCGGGCCCTCTTTCGCTCCCTACCTTCGCAGCTTCCTCGACGATCAAGAACCTCGCCGGCTTACCGGGATGCTGACCGGTGGTCTTCTCCCTGAAGACGTGCCGACACCACCCGGGTTGAGTCTGTATTTCGACAGTCTTGACAAGGATGGCTTTCTGATTCCGCCTCTTCCGAACTCCTTGTTTCCCAGGGATAGTTCGGCGTGGATCTACGGCGGAGTGAACGTCAACGTGATGGCGAAGCCGGCGCGGGTGCGTGAAACAGACCATGTGCGGGCTGTGTACTCGTTCCATCCGCTCTTCAGCGGTGACCCGTTCCTTCAGTACAACATCGACGAGACGCGCACCCGATCGAGTATCGAAGGCGGCGACATCCATGTTCTCGGCAACGGGGCCGTACTGATCGGTATGGGAGAACGAACAACACCAATGGCCGTCGAGCTACTCGCCTCAGCACTGTTCAAGGCCGGGCAGGCAACCTCGATCATTGCCGTCGAGTTACCGAAATCCCACGCGATGATGCACCTGGACACGGTGATGACGATGATCGACATCGACACCTTCGTTCTCTATCCCAACCTCAGCCAGACGGATCTCCGTGGCCGAACAATCGCCCCGGCAGGTCTGCCCGGAGAGTCTTCCCTCATCGTCGGCCCCGAACAGGATCTGTTCGAGCTCATCGCCGAAGCCCTTGACGTGTCTGAGGTTCACGTACTGTCAGCAACGGAGGACACTCGTGCGGCGGAGCGGGAGCAATGGGACGACGCCAACAACTACCTTGCCGTCGAACCGGGTGTCGTCATCGGCTACGACCGGAACGTCACCACGAACACGCTGCTGCGAAGGAATGGAATCGAAGTGATCACAGTCGCAGGCGGCGAACTCGGCCGGGGGCGAGGCGGTTCACGGTGCATGTCGTGCCCGATCCAGCGCGATCCTGCAGACCAGGAGGCGCGGTCATGACGCAGACGGCAATACATGTTGCCGCGATCAGTCATCTGCTGAAAGGCACAGACCTGACCCGGGCGGCTTACGAACGACCGTTCGCAGCTGCTGCGCTGCTGAAGACCCAGAGGAAGACGGGCGCTCTACGGCCGCCGATCCCTGGCGTCTCGTGTCTACGACCAGGCAGAGAACAGGGTGCACGCCATCAAAGCGCTCATGCTCGCCTCTCTCCTGCCTGAAGATACGGACGGCAGACAGTGAGACTCGTCGTCGCCCTGGGAGGCAATGCGCTTCTTCGCCGAGGCGAACCCCCAGAGGCGTTGACCCAAACCCGGCGCCTGGCGGCCGCCGCGCCAGCTTTTGTGCGCCTCGCAGCACAACACGAACTCCTCCTCATTCACGGAAACGGCCCGCAAGTGGGATTGCTCGCCGCCGAGAACGTGACAGATGAGGCCATCGCAACCCCTTACCCGCTCGGGGACATGGTCGCTGAATCCCAGGGCCTGATCGGTCTCTGGCTGCAACGTGCCCTTTTCAACGCGAAGTCAACCAAACCCGTTGTCTCGCTCGTCTGCCAGACCGTCGTCGACGAAGCCGACCCGGCATGGCAGCATCCGACCAAACAAATCGGACCGAGTTACTCCGCGCACGACGCCCACACCCTGACGAAGCGACACGGCTGGACGTTCGTGACCGACGAGGTGACCTGGCGACGCGTCGTGCCCTCCCCCGCACCCATCGACATCATCGAACAAGGCGTCATCGGAAACCTCCTCAGCGCCGGAATGATCGTGATCGGCGCCGGTGGCGGAGGCGTACCCGTCGTACGAACTCGCGGCCAGCTCATCGGGGTGAACGCAGTCATCGACAAGGACAGTGTCGCCGCCCTCCTTGCAATCACCCTCACAGCCGACCGCCTCATCATCCTCACCGATGTCAGCGCCGTGATGCGAGGGTACGGCACGCCGCAGCAACACCCCATTCTCGAAACCACAGCGGACGAGCTCGATGCCCAACACTTCAGCTCGGGCTCGATGGGACCAAAAGTGACCGCCGCTACCGCCTTCGTCCGAGAGACCGGTTGCCGCGCCGCAATCGGCAGCCTCGACGATGCAGAAGCGGTCGTCAACGGGCTCGCCGGCACACAGATCAGTCGGTGACACGAAGCAGCGCAGGTGAGGAACACTGTGCTCTTGCGATCATCGTGGTCACTTATCTGTTCGGTGGGACCTTCGACTCTGCTGGTGAGTAGCGCATCCGACACAGTGGTGTCCATGGGAATAAGGCGACAGCGTGGTAAGAAGATCGTGCTCATCAGTGTGGCGTCGGTGATCGGCGGGTTGGGTGTCGTACTTCTCGTCGTTCTGACGGTCGGCGGCCTCTTCGTGCCGGCGAACTACCTCCAACCGTGGAGCAGAGAGTACGCAGGGCAGTTCGCTGATCCTCGGATGCAGGTTGCCGCGCAAGCGCTGCTGGCACCGAGCAGCCATAACATGCAGCCATGGACCATCCGGCTCGACCCGTCAGACCCCGACGTGCTCTACCTCTACGCCGACCCCTCCCGGCTGACGCCCGCCGTCGACCCGGAGGATCGCCAAACGATGCTCTCGCAGGGCACGTTCCTGTCATACCTGCGCGTCTCGGCCCTTCATCTCGGATACAGCAGCACCTTCGACCTGTTTCCGCAGGGGGCGTACGACGAAACAGACCTTGCCTCGAGCATGCGCGCCGTTCCCGTTGCGAAGATCACCTTGACGAAATCACTGTCGACAGAGTCGACCGACTACGGTTCGCTTTTTCTGTCCGACACCAACCGAAGCCCGTACACCCCAGCTCCCGTGACAGCGAATCAGTCGGCTGAGCTCAGCCGCCTCGCCGCTAGCTCCGGGGCGGCCCTGACGATCTACGACAAGCCGAAAGATCTTGCGGCTTTCGCAGCGTTCGGCACCGAGGGGACTCTCATCGAGACGCAGTACGACGCAGCGACGAAAGAGTTCGACAGGTTGTTCTACGCAACCGAATCGGCCAAAAACGAGGAGAGATCGGGTTTCGCGGTCGAGGGGCAGGGAACCAGCGGATTCATGAAGTATCTAATTCAGGGCATGATCACGATCGATCCAGCACTGAACGACGATGCGACTGGCGCCAAGCGCTCAATCGACTCGACAGCCGCGGCCGTGGCACACACGCCGAACTACGCCCTCATCAGCACGGCAGGCAATACTCGCACGGAGCAGGTTTCGGCGGGCATCCTCTACGGCAATTTCTCGCTCCGTGCCCGCTCGCTCGGCCTCGTGATGCAGCCCCTCAGCCAAGTACTTCAGGAGTACCCGTCAATGGCCGCACCGTATGACGCTATCCGCGCCGAGTACGCACCCGACGGGCAGACGATCCAGATGATGGTGAGACTCGGCACCAGCACGACCGACTACCCACAGACCATGCGGCGAGACGTCAACAGTCTCCTTGGCTGAACACGTCAATCACAAAGCTAGGCTGCGCTTGACGGCTCGATGGATGTTGCGGCTCGGCTGGGCCCGGATTTGTTGATGCCGACGCCCGCTTGCTGCCTTCCAGCGTGAGCGCTCACGACTACCATTCGGAGAGTCTTCAGCGCTGAGCCCCCGTCAGCGACAGCGGAGGCGCAGTACACACGCCCTGCGGGTAAGGAGTACCGGAACGTTCCGAACGTGCACCTTCGAACTGTTGCCACCAGCAGTGTTCCCACATTGCTACTGGCGACCCGTGCCGGTACGGGAGGGCAACCGCCGCGCGACTACCGCGGGGGCGATCCCCAACAAGGCGAGCACCAAGGCGAGTTCGAGAACGCCGAGCCCGAAGTAGATGCTCTGCAGAAACGAATACTGCCGGATCATTGCGATCTCGATGAAGATCCACACCATCATCCCGAACCCCGCGACCGCACACCACAAAAGACTGGCTGCGTTGCCCCTCTGTAGAGCGATAGCGCCTGCCAACTGGGTGCCGCCGACAACCACGCCGAGCAGCAGACCCGGGATGAGGTATGAAGTGAACGGTGTGTCTGCCAGGTATGCAAGCGGTATCGGCCCGCCGTCTGCGATTGCGCCGAGGCATCCGCCCGCGAACGAGGAAGCGGCACCGAAGTACAGCAGAACCAGTAATGCACGCCAGGCCGTCGACGATGACTTTCGTCGAAAAGACGCCGACACCCGGGAATAGGGCACCGCTGGGCGAGGCACTGGGGCAGAGGAACGAGCACTGTCGGTCATACCACCACCCTTCCCGGATGCGCTCTCTCCGATGGGGCCGAAGGTCCTGCGAATCGTCCTGCGACCGCGGACTACGTGCATCGCCGTCGGTCTCGACGGGTAAAGCGACTGGTCAGCGCCACAACTACCAGAAGCAACATCATGGAATACGGATGGGAATACCACTGATTCCGGTCGTCAACAATGCGGGTGGGGGTGTCTGCTGAGCGTCGGCAGCGAGCGTCTGACGGGTCGCAACCCCATCGACCATCACGTAGTAGGTCTCGAAGCGCTGCAGTTGCTGCTCGTCATGCGTGACCAGCACGGTTGCGGTGTTCTGCTCGATCGTGAGTCGGGTGATGAGGTTCAGGATGCTCGTACCTCTCGCCTGATCCAGTGAACTGGTCGGTTCGTCGACAACCAATACGGTGGGGTCATTCATCAGGGCTCGGGCAATGTTCACGCGTTGGCGCTCACCCCCGGAGAGCATCGCCGGGAACTTGTGCGCCTGCCGTTCGACTCCGACCGCTGCCAGCAGGTCCATGGCACGCGAACGGCTGTGACGCCGCGTCTCCGCCTTGCTCGCTCCCCCTCTTGGCGTTCTGGCCCCGAGCTTCTCCATGACCAACAGCTGCTCGAGAGCGGTCAGCGCCGGCAGCAGGTTCGACTGTTGGAAGACGATCCCGAGGTGATCGCGGCGCAGCTCGGCACGCTCTGAGAGCGAGAGCCCCGTCACCTCCACATCATCGATGCGCACCGACCCGGAGTCGGGCCGGATGAGGGTCGAGATGACGGCCAGCAGGCTCGACTTACCCGAACCCGACGGGCCGCTGAGCCCCACAACACTCCCGCGAGCGACGGCGAGTGAGACGTTGTCGACGGCGATGATTCTGCTGGCCCCGTCCGGGTAGGTCAGGGTGACATTCGAGAGGGTGATCATCGGTTGCTTCCCAGAGCGGTCAGAGGGTCGGCGTGCGTCACCGAACGAAGAGCGAACGCCGCACCCAACAGCCCGAGGGCGATCATCGCGACAGCCGGGGCGAGAGTGGTGTACCAGGCCAGAATGAAGGGCAGAACACCGCCGACAACGGCTCCGAAAGCTGCCGTCGCGCCGATCCCGACTCCCACCCCCACAACCAGCACAAGAGCCGCCTCGCCAAGCGAGTCGGTGACAAGCATTCTGTTCGATGCCCCGAGCGCTTTCAGAACGGCCACGTCAGGTTGTCGCTGCATGCCCCACACCGTGAAGAACGCGCCCACGACAAGCGCCGAGATACCGAACAGCATCGCCACCATCAGCAGCAGCGACCCGATCTCCGAGCGGAACGCGGAGAGCGCGGTCAGCGAACCGACCAGGCTCTGGGAGGTGGTGTCGGCGGCCAGGTCGGCGGCCGCAAAGCCACTGTCTGTACCGTCGGCCGCGAGAACGGTGGCGAAGGCGTCGGGGTTGCCGGAGGCGCTGGCGGTCTTCTGCCAGTCGGCCAGTGAGACCCAGGCGACGGCCGTGTGCGAATACCATGCGTCCGTCGTCACGGCATCGACGACGTAGACGTCGCCGTCGAGGGTGATCGTGCCGCCCGCTACAACATGCAGGGTCGAAGCGGCAGTCTCCGGTACGGTGATGTGGCCGTCCCGGGTCGGTACGGCCGATCCGAAGGAGGTGTCGGCGCCGAAAAGGGCGACGGAGGCCTGCCGTGAACCCGCAAAGAGCTTGGTCTGGCTGATACCGACCGGATGCACCGCGCTCACTCCTGAGGTTTTCGACCACGTCGCGGCCTGCGTCGATGTGATGGCTGAGTCGGAGTAGCTCAGGCTGTTGCCGTCAGCGGGTTGCGAGAACACGACCCGGTCGGCGGGCAGTGCGAGCACCGCGGAAATGTTCTGGTTGGCGAGGCCAGCGGTGAGGCCGGCGAGAAAGCCGACGAGGAGGGTGATGAGGGCGACGACAGCGGCAATCAGGATGAAGCGGCCCTTGGCAAACCTCAGATCACGGAGTGCGACGAACATTCGTACCGGCTCTCGCTGTTGACAGGAGCACTGCCTGATGCGGTGCTCCCGAACGTCAAGGATGCCCCGGATCAGCTCCCCGAACAGGGCCGAAAGTCCCCCGACGGAAACACCTGCGTCGCGTCCGACGCCCATGCTGAACGGACGCCCATGCTGAAAGGATGCCTGTGCTGAAGTGGGCCCTACCGGGATCGAACCGATGACATCCACGGTGTAAACGTGGCGCTCTACCAGCTGAGCTAAAGGCCCTTCACGCCCGAAGACGCGTTGAAAGCATACTAGACCGCGGCGGGCTCGAGTTCTTCGAGGGCGGCGCGGTAGGCCTCAATCGAACGGGCCTCGCCCGGGGCGGTGATGAAGCTGGCGCGAATGATGCCCTTGGTGTCGATGACGAAGGTCGCACGGTTCGAGAAACCCTTGCCCTCGAGAAAGACGCCGTATTCCTTTGCGACGCCGCCGTGGGGCCAGAAGTCGGCCAGAAGGTTGAAGTCGAACCCACGCTGGTCGCTCCAGGCACGAAGCGACGACTTGGAATCGACGGAGATTCCGAGCAGTTCGACGTGCTGGTCGTTGAACAGGGCGATGTTCTCTTCGAGCTGGCAGAACTCACCGGTGCAGACACCGGAGAAAGCGAGTGGGTAGAAGACGAGGACAACGGGCTTCACACCACGAAACTGGCTGAGACGAACCTTTTCGCCGTACTGGTTCGACAGTTCGAAGTCGGGTGCCCACGTGTCGTTTTCGAGTGCCATAGAGGCGATCCTTTCGGCGACGGGTAACTTGCCCGCCAGACCCAAACAGCCAGTCTAAACCTCGAAACCGACCGATCGCTGCCCCGGAGGGCGAATCTGGTCTGACAGATTCGTTAGGCTTGTCGGTGGTGTGCATTCCGTGAACCGGAGGGCCTCCAGTTGAATGATCTCTACAACCCAAAAGAGAGAGGTTGACGTTGACTGTCAACGATCAAGACCCCTATTCGGTGACGAACATCGATTCCGATCCCGATGAAACCGCCGAATGGTCTGAATCGCTCGATGCGCTGGTCGCAGAGCGTGGCCACGGGCGTGCTCGCGAGATCATGCTGAGCCTGCTGAAGAGAAGCAAAGATCTGCACCTGAACGTTCCGATGGTTCCCACCACCGACTACATCAACACGATCGCTCCCGAGAACGAGCCCGAATTCCCGGGCGACGAAGATGTCGAGCGCCGCTACCGTGCGTGGATCCGCTGGAACGCGGCAATGCTGGTGCACCGCGCCCAGCGCCCCGGCATCGCCGTCGGTGGCCACATCTCGACGTACGCCTCGAGCGCGAGCCTCTACGAAGTGGGCTTCAACCACTTCTTTCGCGGCCAAGACCACCCGGGCGGTGGCGACCAGATCTTCGTGCAGGGCCACGCCTCCCCCGGCACCTACGCCCGCGCGTTTCTCGAGGGCCGGCTGAGCGAGACCCAGCTCGACGGTTTTCGCCAGGAGAAGTCGCACCACGGTGGCGCGCTGAGCTCATACCCGCACCCCCGTCTCATGCCGGAGTTCTGGCAGTTCCCGACGGTGTCGATGGGTATCGGCCCGATCAATGCCATCTATCAGGCTCAGGCGAACAAGTACCTGACCAACCGCGGCATCAAAGACGCCAGCGACCAGCAGGTCTGGGCATTCCTCGGCGACGGCGAGATGGATGAGGTCGAGAGTCGCGGCCAGCTGCAGGTCGCGGCCAATGAGGGCCTCGACAACCTGAACTTCGTGATCAACTGCAACCTGCAGCGCCTCGACGGCCCTGTGCGCGGCAACGGCAAGATCATCCAGGAACTCGAGAGCTTCTTCCGCGGTGCCGGCTGGAACGTCATCAAGGTAATCTGGGGGCGCGAATGGGATTCGCTGCTTCAGAACGACACCGACGGTGCGCTGCTCAAGCTGATGAACCAGACTCCGGATGGCGACTTCCAGACGTACAAGACCGAAGACGGCGCGTACGTTCGCGAGAACTTCTTCGGGCGCGATCCGCGTGCGTTGAAGCTCATCGAGGATTACAGCGACGATCAGGTCTGGGGTCTGAAGCGCGGTGGCCACGACTACCGCAAGGTGTACGCCGCGTTCAAGGCCGCGAGCGAGCACAAGGGCCAGCCCACGGTCATCCTCGCGCACACCATCAAGGGTTACGGCCTCGGCAAGGGTTTTGCCGGCCGCAATGCCACCCACCAGATGAAGAAGATGTCTCTGCCCGACCTCAAGGCGTTCCGCGACGAGATGCGCATTCCGATCACCGACGCGCAGCTCGAGGCGAACGATCACTGGACTCCCCCGTACTACAACCCGGGCCCCGGCGACGAGGCCATCGAGTACATGCACGAGCGTCGCCGCGCACTGGGCGGCTACGTGCCAGAGCGTCGCACGAAGCACACCGCGTTCACGCTGCCAGACGACTCGGCCTACGCCATCATGAAGAAGGGCTCCGGTACGCAGGAGATCGCTTCGACCATGGCGTTCGTGCGTCTTCTGAAAGAGATGACGCGCTCGAAGGACTTCGGCAACCGCGTGGTTCCCGTCATCCCCGACGAGGCGCGCACGTTCGGCATGGATGCGTTCTTCCCGAGCGCGAAGATCTACAACCCGAACGGCCAGCACTACACGAGTGTCGACCGCGACCTGTTGCTCGCCTACAAAGAGAGCCCCCAGGGCCAGATCATCCACGTGGGCATCAACGAGGCCGGCGCGGTGGCAGCGTTCACCGCAGCGGGCACCTCGTACTCGACGCAAGGCGAACCGCTCATCCCGGTCTACGTCTTCTACTCGATGTTCGGCTTCCAGCGCACGGGCGACGCCCTCTGGGCCGCGGGCGACCAGATGACCCGCGGGTTCATCATGGGCGCAACCGCTGGCCGCACCACGCTCACCGGCGAGGGCCTGCAGCACGCGGATGGCCACTCCCACCTGCTGGCCTCCACCAACCCCGCCGTGGTGTCGTACGACCCCGCGTACGGGTACGAGATCGGGCACATCGTGCGCTCGGGCCTCGAGCGGATGTACGGCGGAACGCACACCGACCCGAACGTCATGTACTACATCACGCTCTACAACGAGCCGATGGTCATGCCGGCCGAGCCCGAGAACGTCGACGCCGACGGTATTGTGCGCGGCATCCACCACCTCAAGGCCGGCAACGGCCAAGGCCCGAAGGCGAACATCCTCGCTTCGGGCGTGGGCGTACCGTGGGCTCTCGAGGCTCAGGAGCTGCTCGCGAACGACTGGGGCGTCTCGGCCGACGTCTGGTCGGTCACCAGCTGGACAGAGTTGCGCCGCGACGGGCTGCTGGCCGAGGAGCACAACTTTCTCTACCCGAACGACGAGCGCCACGTTCCGTATCTCACGAACAAGCTCTCGGGCGCCCAGGGCCCGTTCGTCGCGGTGAGCGACTACATGCACGCCGTGCCCGACCAGATTCGCCAGTTCGTTCCCGGCGATTATGCGACGCTCGGTGCCGACGGGTTCGGGTTCTCTGATACGCGCCCGGCCGCCCGACGGTTCTTCAAGATCGACGGCCCCTCGGTTGTCGTTCGTGTTCTCGAGCAGCTCGCCGCCCGCGGCGAGGTCGACCAGAACGCCCCGGCCTGGGCCATCGACAAGTACCGTCTGCACGACGTGTCGGCCGGCACCTCTGGCTCGGCGGGCGGCGAGAGCTAACCGCTTTCACCCCATGTCGAGAACCAAAGAGCAGACCCTTGCGTGGCTGCGAACGGTGTCGGGAGAACTCTCGACAGCGACCATCAAGCGCCTCGACGAAACGCTTCCCTGGTACGGCGACATGCCGCCGGGGAGGCGTTCCGCCGTGGGCCTCGTCGCCCAGGCCGGCATCAAGTCGTTCATCACCTGGTACGACGACCCCACGACCACCACGTGGATCGCCTCAGACGTGTTCGGCTCCGCGCCGCGCGAGTTGCTCCGCTCGGTGAGCCTGCAGCAGACGCTCCAGCTCATCCGCGTGGTGGTCGAGGTGGTCGAGCAGCGCGTCGCCGGTGCCGACCAAGACCTCCGCGAAGGCATCCTGCTCTATTCGCGCGAGATCGCCTTCGCCTCGGCTGATGTGTACGCCCGAGCCGCCGAAGCGCGCGGGCTCTGGGATGCCCGGCTCGAGGCACTCGTTGTCGACTCCATTCTCAGCGGCGAGTACGACGACGAGCTGCCGAGCCGTATCGCCGCTCTCGGCTGGCACGGCCACGGCGAGGTGAGCGTTCTCGTCGGAACAACGCCCCGCATGCTCGACGTCGACCAGTTGCGCCGCACCGCACGCCACCTCTCAGCCGACGTGCTCATCGGTGTTCAGGGCGGCAGACTGGTGCTGGTCATCGGGCGTTCGCAGCCTGCGGGCCTGCCTCCGGATGATCAGCCCACTGCCGCTTCCAGCGAACCAGCCCTGACGTTCATGCAGATCGCGAACGCCCTTGAACCCGGATTCGGCCCGGGCCACCTGGTTCTCGGCCACGAGGTGCCGAGCCTCGTCGAGGCCTCCCGAAGCGCGAAGGCAGCGCTCGCCGGTTTCGCCGTGGCGAAATCGTGGCGCAACGCCCCCCGCCCGGTGTACGCCGACGATCTGCTTCCCGAGCGGGCGCTGGCCGGTGACCCGCTGGCCCGGTCGACTCTTGTGAACCGGGTGTACCGGCCGCTGCAAGACCAGAGCCCCGAACTGATGACCACGCTGTGGTGTTACCTCGACAATGGCCGGTCGCTCGAAGGCACCGCGCGCGAGCTCTTCGTGCACCCGAACACCGTTCGCTACCGTCTGAAGCGCGTCTCTCAGGTCATCGGCTGGGATGCCACCGGCGCCCGGGAGGCCCTCATTCTGCAGTCGGCCCTGATTCTCGGGTCGATGAACGACCCTGACCCTGCTCCCCGCCGCCGCACCTGACCAAAGCCGGTTCGGCCCTGGTCGATACCGACAACGAAACTCGAAAAGGTTGGTTGGTTCTCACCACCGACTCCTCCTCCACACTTGAAAGACTGACAACATGATCGTGATCGTCTGCCCGGGCCAGGGCTCACAAACCCCCGGCTTTCTCGACCCGTGGGTTGCCGAACCGCAGTTTCGCGAGCACCTCGAAGCGCTGTCGTACTGCGCCGAGCTCGACCTCCTGAAGCACGGCACCACGAGCGACTCCGACACCATCCGCGACACCAAAGTGGCCCAGCCGCTCATCGTGGCCGCCGGGCTGCTTGCGCTGAAGGCACTTCTGGCTGACGGTCGACGGTCGTTCGTCGGCGGTGTGGCCGGCCACTCGGTGGGCGAGATCACCGCTGCCGCAGCATCCGAAATTCTCACAGAGGTCGACGCGGTGACGCTGGTGCGTGAGCGCGGGCTGGCCATGGCTGAGGCCGCAGCGCTCACCCCCACCGGCATGAGCGCCGTTGTGGGCGGCGACGAGAGCGAGCTTCTGGGCGTGCTCGAAGCGCTCGGCCTGCAGCCGGCCAACTTCAACGGCGGAGGCCAGGTGGTTGTCGCCGGTTCGCTCGAAGCCCTCGCGCAGCTGCCGCAGGTCGCCCCTCGCGGCGCGCGGGTGATCCCGCTGCAGGTCGCCGGTGCCTTTCACACCCGATTCATGCAACCCGCTGTCGACCGGCTCACCGAGGTTGCCCGCGGGCTCACCCCGCATGACCCCACACTGCCCATCTGGAGCAACCGCGACGGCGGCGTCGTCGATTCCGGCGACGAATTTCTGCGCCTGCTGGTGGGCCAGGTCTCGTCTCCCGTTCGCTGGGATCGCTGCATGGCCTCGTTCGCAGCAGCCGGGGTCACGGGTATCATCGAAGTCGCGCCCGCCGGCGCCCTCACCGGTCTTGCAAAACGGGGTCTGAAGGGTGTGCCGTCGGTTGCCATCAAGACACCGGATGACCTGCCACCGGCTATCGAGCTCCTCACCGGCGCCGTCGCCTAACCCCACGATTCCTGAGAGAAGCGCATGCCCCGCCCCGCACTGCAGCAGTCACACGGACACGAGTTCACCCGCATCTACGCGATGGGTGCCGCTCGCGGTGAACTCGTCGTACCGAACGACCAACTGATCGAGGCGATCAACTCGTCAGACGAGTGGATTCGCCAGCGCACCGGCATCATCGAACGCCGGCGTGCTCCGAAAGACATCACCGCCGTCGACCTCGCCACCGAAGCCGGCATCGAGGCCATCGCGAAGTCGGGCATTCGTGCCGACCAGATCGGTGCCGTCATCGTGGCCACCATCAGCAACCCCGTGGTCACCCCCTCGGTCTCCACCCTCGTCGCAGAGCAAGTGGGCGCAAAGACTGCCGCCGCGTACGACATCGAGGCGGCGTGTGCGGGCTACGCGTATGGCATTGCACAGGCCGATGCCCTGATTCGCGCGGGTGTGGCCGAGTACGTGCTCGTCATCGGAGCTGAGAAGCTCTCTGACTTCGTGGAGCCCACCGACCGCTCGATCTCCTTTCTGCTCGGCGACGGTGCTGGTGCTGCCGTGGTCGGCCCGAGCGATTTCCCGGGCATCTCACGCTCGATCCTCGGCTCCGACGGCTCGAAGTGGGGTGCCGTGGGAATGAGCGGAACCCACGCGGGCTTCCGCGCCGGCGACAACGAGTGGCCGCACCTTCGTCAAGACGGCCAAGTTGTCTTTCGCTGGGCCGTCTGGGAGATGGCGAAAGTCGCGCGCCAGGCGCTCGAGGTCGCGGGCATCACCGCCGACGACCTCACCGCGTTCATCCCGCACCAGGCCAACATGCGCATTGTCGACGAGTTCGCCAAAGTGCTGAAGTTGCCCGAACACGTGCTCGTCGCGCACGACATCGAGACGACCGGCAACACGTCGGCGGCGTCGATTCCACTCGCTGCGCACCGGCTGCTCTCCGAGCATCCGGAAGCCTCGGGCGGCTACGCCCTGCAGATCGGCTTCGGCGCGGGCCTCGTCTTCGGGGCCCAAGTCGTCGTGCTGCCCTAAACTGAATGTCGCCTCAAATGACACCACAAGGAGAAAAAATAATGGCATTGTCCACCGAAGAAGTTCTTGCCGGCCTCGCCGAGCTCATCAACGACGAGACGGGTATCGCAGCCGACACGGTTGAGCTGGACAAATCGTTCACCGATGACCTCGACATCGACTCCATCTCGATGATGACCATCGTTGTCAACGCCGAAGAGAAGTTCGACGTCAAGATTCCCGACGAAGAGGTCAAGAACCTCAAGACCGTCGGCGACGCAGTTCACTTCATCGCCAACGCCCAGGGCTGAACCCGACCGCAGGATGGCCGGGCGACACTCGTCCGGCCTCCTCGCTGTGCTCACAGACCCTCCTGAACCACAGACCCTCCTGAACCACAGACAGACCTGAACCACAGACAGACTTGAACCACAGACAGACTTGAACCACAGGAAGCTCTTCTCATGACCAAAAGAATCGTCGTCACCGGCATCGGCGCCACCTCTCCCCTCGGAGGAACGGCTGAAGAGAGCTGGCAGGCACTGCTCGGCGGCGTTTCGGGTAACCGCACCCTCGAGCAGGAGTGGGTTGAGAAGTGGCAGGTTCCCATCACCATGGCGGCGCAGGCCGTTGTGCCCTCGGCCGACGTGCTCACCCGCCAGGAGACCAAGCGTCTCGACCCGAACAGTCAGTTCGCGCTGACCGCAGCGCGCGAGGCGTGGGCTGACGCCGGCTCACCCGAGGTCGAACCCGAGCGTCTCGGCGTCGACTGGGCCACCGGCATCGGCGGCCTCTGGACCCTGCTCGACGCGTGGGACACCCTGCGGGAGCGTGGCCCCCGCCGCGTGCTTCCCATGACCGTTCCCATGCTCATGCCCAATGGCGCTGCCGCCGCGATCAGCATGGACATCGGCGCTCGTGCCTTCAGCCGCACCGACGTCTCGGCCTGCGCATCGAGTACCGAGTCGATCGCCAACGCGTTCGACCACCTGCAGGCAGGCCTCGCCGACGTGATCATCGCGGGCGGCTCTGAAGCGTGCATCCACCCCCTGCCCATCGCCTCGTTCGCCGCCATGCAGGCGCTCTCGAAGCGCAACGACGACCCAGCCACCGCGTCGCGTCCCTACGACGTCACCCGTGACGGCTTCGTTCTCGGCGAGGGCGGCGCGGCCATCGTTCTTGAGACCTACGAGCACGCCGTCGCCCGCGGCGCCCGCATCTACGCCGAGGTTCTCGGGGGCTCAGTGACGAGCGACGCGTACCACATCACCGCGCCCGACCCCGAGGGTTCGGCGGCGGCTCGTGCCATGATCGCGGCGATCACCAACGCCGGGTTCTCGATCGCCGACGTGGCACACATCAACGCACACGCCACCTCCACTCCCGTCGGCGACATCGCCGAGTACAACGCGCTTCGCCGGGTATTCGGCGAGGCTGTCGAAGGCATTCCCGTGTCGGCCACGAAGGCATCGACGGGCCACCTGCTCGGTGGTGCCGGCGCCATCGAGGCGATCTTCGTGATCAAGGCGCTCTACGAGCGTCTCGCCCCGCCCACCATCAACCTCACCGAGCAAGACCCGGCCATTCGGCTCGACGTGATCACGTCGCCCCGCAAGCTGCCCGACGGCGACCTGCTCGCCATCAGCAACTCGTTCGGCTTCGGCGGCCACAACGCCGTAGCGGCCTTCAAAACCCTCTAGTCGGCTGCCTGCCCTGTCCCCATTCGCTGACCCCAGCGCTCACACCACTTCGGGTCGGCGAAGTTTGCGGGTGTCGGGCTGTCGCACCCGCAAACTTCGCCGAGTGGATGCTTGGGTGGGGTGGCGTGGGGTGGGGCCGAGGTGGTGAACTCAGCCTACGGAGTGCAGCCAGACGACGGGGGCGAAGTCACTCGCGTAACGGAACGGTTCCAGCTCGTCGTCCCAGGCCTGGCCGAGGGCGAGGCGCAGTTCACGATGCAGTTCCAGCGCGTTGGTGCCCGCCGTTTCCATGGCCGAACGAATACGGTCTTCGGGAATGACCGTGTTGCCGGCGCTGTCGGTCTGGGCGAAGAAGATGCCGAGGTCGGGAGTGTGCATCCATCGACCGCCGTCACGGCCCGGAGCCGGGTCTTCGGTCACCTCGTAACGCAGGTGCTCCCAGCCGCGGAGGGCTGAGGCGATGGCTGCGCCGGTGCCGGCAGGGCCCTCCCAGTAGAACTCTGCACGCTGCGAGCCACGCAGTACGGGTTGCTCGATCCAGGTGAAGTTCACTGCACGACCAATAGCGCGACCTGCCGCCCACTCGACGTGAGGGCAGAGCGCGCGAGGAGCGGAGTGAACATAGATCACTCCGCGTGCGACTGATGCCACCATTTGTTTTCTCCATTCGTGAGGTACGTCTTCCCCAACGACCTGGCGTGAATGGATGCCCAACAAAGCGTGACCGGTATGAAGTTGTGACGCGGCCAGCAGTCTTACTGCCACGTCAAGCTGCAACCAGTATGCCCACCCGCTCGGTAAATCACAAGGCTGCAACGCGGCGCTCCCTATACTCGGTAGGGCATTGTCAGAAAGGGTGTGTCGCCGTGTCGCTTCGTTCGAGCATGCTGGCGGTTCTCACCCTCGGCCCCGCCTACGGCCTGCAGTTGCACCACGAGATCGAGGCTCGCACGTCGCGGGTCGGCTGCATCAACGTAGGCCAGACGTACTCGACCCTCAGCAGGCTCACCATCGCCGGCTATGTCGCGCCGGCCGGAGTGACGGATGACGCACTCCCCCTCTACCGCCTCACCGATGCCGGCCGGGCTGAGGCTGAGGCCTGGCTCGCGGGGCACACGGTCGAGGCCGAGTGGTCGGCCATGGTGGCGCACGTGCTACTGGCCGCCAGTCTGCCGGGGGTTCCTGACGGCCTCCGCGAGCTCATCCGGGCGTACCGCGCGGCGTGGACTTCGCCTGGACAAGGCGGCGCGCTCGCTCCCAGTGCTGCGTACGCGAACGACTTGCTCGCCTCTGCTGCCAGGAGATGGCTCGACGATGTGGAGGCCCGGTGTGCGACCGGCGAGCTCGTGGCACGCGGGTACGACGACAACCGGCCCCGGCGCGGGCGTCGTCCGCGCTGATATCGGGCTGGTGCGGCGACGCCGCGGTGCACTACTGTCGCGGTGAAGTGGAGCGCTGTTAGTGTGGCATTCGTGTCAGCGTGTCAGCTGGTCCGCGGGTCGGCTGCTCGGCTGCGAACGGCTCAGCTGGAAAGCAGAGTGCGCTGCAGCGCGTGGGCGAGAGCGGCAACGCCCTGCTCGCCCAGAACCGTGGTGTAGTGGTTCACAGTGTGGAGTTCGACAAAGCGCACGTGCGGCAGCTCGAGCTTCCACCCGTCGATCTCACGGGGCGTGTAGACGCCCGGCGATTCGTTGAGTAGTCCGCGGCCGGCCGTCAGCACGGTCAGCGGAACCCGTACGCGATCGAGGGCAGCTCGCGCCGCCGTGCTACCGAAGAGTTCACGTGAATCGGCGGCCAGGGCATCCGGTGACACCGCCAACTGCAACTCGATCGCGCCCTCTGCGGTGAGGTACTCAGTGACGTGAGTGTCTGCGTAAGCGGCAAGGGCGGGGCTCCAGGCGGCCGAGAGCGCAGGGTGCAGACTCCAGAACTTGCGATTCATCGCGCGGTCGGCGAACGACAGGGTGAACCCGCGTGCCCCGGCACCCAGAACGGCCTCGAGCAGATCGGCCTCGGAGTGGTTCAGGGGCACAGTGACGGGCAGCCCGCCGTCGACCAGTACGCCGCGTTCGAAGACACCACCCCCGGCAGCACCGGTCGAGCTCTCGGCTGCATCTCGCGCCAGCAGTTCGACAGCCACGAACGCACCGAGCGAATGACCCAGCACGGTGGCCCGCGTGATGCCGAGCGCACGCATCACCGCCCGCGCATCACTCGTATGCTGGGCGACCCCGTACGGCCCTGTGAGATCGTTGCTGAGGCCCCGGCCGCGCAGGTCGGGGGCGATGATGCGCACGTCGGGCAGCTGCTCTGCAAGCGTCGACCACACGTGATGGGTGGAGGTCATGCCGTGCAGCGCTAGGATGACCGGCGCATCGACCTCGTCGGGCCGCCACTCGCCCACTCGCATCAATCCACTCGCTACGGGAACATCGTGTGTCAGGTACGTCATTCGTGAACCTTCGTCTACCCCTGAAGTCGGCTGTCGCCCGGCTCCCCTGAGCATGCAGGAGCTAACCGAGCCTTCGTCACGTTAGCGGCCCGCCCGGCCGGAGTCAACAACTTCTGAGCTTCGAACGCCAATCTCACCCCAATTGGGGGTACCAGCGTGGCGAGGCTAGAGGAGCGAGGAGCGAGGGGCGAGAAGTGGGGCGTGCGGGACTTGAACCCGCGACCGACGGATTATGAGTCCGATGCTCTAACCAGCTGAGCTAACGCCCCGAAACGGCAGTGCTGCCGCGAATAAACGATACAGGGTTTGGGCGGTGGCGGTGTTCAGGGGTGCGAAGGGTCGGCGCCACCCGGAACGGTATCGGGCTGCGATCCCAGCGCGGCGCGGGTCTCGGCGTTGAGTTCGGCATCGATCGCTGCGTCGTCGACATCGGATGCCCCGCGGTACAACCTCTCGAACGTGACGATGGTGCGCTGCAGGTCGTGGGCCTCGATGAGCTCGAGAGACTGCTTCTTGAACGCGTCGAGCTCTTCTTGCGGCAGGCGGAGGATGAACTCGAGCTGGTCAGCCATCTGCTGCGAATTGCCGGGCTCGAAGAGAAAACCGTTGCGGCCGTCTTTCACGAGGTGCGGCAGGGCCATGGCGTTCGCCGCGACGACAGGCAGGCCCGACGCCATGGCCTCCATGGTGGCGATGCTCTGCAGCTCGGCGATCGAGGGCATAGCGAAGACGGTGGCCCGCGTGTAGGAGGCGCGCAGCTCCTCTTCGGTGACGTAGCCGGTGAACGAGACGCGGTCTTCGATATCCATCACTTTGACCTGGTGCTCAAGATTCTTCAGCAGGTCTCCCCCGCCGACGATGTCGAGCTTGGCGTTCAGGTCGGCCGGCAGCAGGGCGACAGCTTTGATCAGCACGTCGATCTGCTTCTCGCCCGTGATGCGGCCCACGAAGAGAATGTGGTTGCCCTCTCGCGGGGTGAAGTCGGGGGTGTAGTTCTCGGCGTCGATTCCGCAGCTGATGGCCAGAACGCCGGAGAGGCCCGTGTACTTCTCGAGGAAGTCTGCGGCCTTCTGCGTGGGAGTGGTGACCACGTCGGCGCGGCCGAAGGTGCGCTTGGCGGCGCGCCACGCCATACCGACGGCGCGCACCTGCCACGACTTCGGCAGCAGGGTGAACTCGAGCAGGTTCTCGGGCATGAAGTGGTTGGTGCCGATGATGCGCACACCGCGCTTCTTGGCCGCAATCGAGAGGCCGCGACCCACGATGATGTGCGACTGGAAGTGCACGGCGTCGGGCTTCACGTCGTCGAGGATGCGGTCTGAGTTCTTGTTGATGAACCACGGCTCGGCCCAGCGCAACCAGTCGTGCGGGTACCAGCGGAAGCTGCGGAGACGGTGAACGGTGATGTCTTGGCCGTCGTAGGTCTCTGTCCACGTGCCGTGTCGGCGGGATGCCGCCGGGGCGACGACGTGCACGTCGTGCCCGCGGGCGGCGAGCCCAGAGGCCAGGCGTTCGGAGAAGCGCGCGCTGCCATTGACGTTCGGCGTGAAAGTGTCTGCGCCGATGACGATCTTCAAGGGCTTCACGGCTTCCGCGGCCTCAGAGGAGGAACCGGATGCGGAGGAAGCTGACAAGTGATGTCTTTCTGGTTCGGAGGCGGTCGGCCGGGCATCCGGTATCTGGATGCACCTTGCAAAAAACTTACTCTAGTGCTCGCTCTGCGGGTGGTATTTGGCCAACCCGAAGACTCCCAGTATCGCCAAAATTCCTGTGAGAACAAAGCCGACGAGCGCAAAAACGGGAGCCTGCGATGCTTCGCCGAGCACGATGATGCCGATTCCGACGGCTACCATCGGGTCGACAACGGTGAGACCGGCGATCACCAGGTCGGGCGGACCGACGGCATAGGCGGTCTGCACGAAGTACGCACCCGCCGCCGCAGCGGCCAGTAGGCCCACCAGGCAGGTGAGGGTGAGCCACTCGAAGTCGTTCTGCTGCAGCCGGCTGATGACCACTTTGGCGAGCGTTGCGACAAAGCCGTACAGAACTCCGGCGCCCAGAATGTAGGCGATTGCCGTCATGCGCTTGCGGAACAGCACGAACAGTGCAATGAACAGCGCGAGAACCACAGCGAGCACGATGACAATGGTGACCAGGTTCTGGTCGCTCACCGGCCGGTCGACGGCAGTGAAGGCGGCAATCAGCACGAACAGGGCAACCCCGCCGACGCACATGACGATCGAGATGACCGACCGGCGATTCAGCTTCGTCTTGGTCACCCGTGAGTTCAGAATCGACGTGATGACAAGGGCCACCGCGCCGAGTGGTTGAACGACGATGATGGGCGAGAAGTTCAGGCTCGTGAGCTGAAAGACGATGGCGAGGCCCAGCATGAGGCTGCCGAACACCCACGAGGGTCGACGCAGCAGAGCGAGCAGCTGCCGCACGTCGAGGCCGCCGGTGACCTGTTGACCCGCGGCTTCGACCTTATTGACACCGCGGTGCTGAAACTGCGCACCGAACGAGAGGAAGACCGCGCCGACAAGCGCGATCGGAATGCCGATGAACTGTCGGGGATCGAGGGCCAGCTGCGCTGAGACGAAGTCGAGTTCGGGAGGCACCCAACGACACTAGCGTGGGAAGTGCGCGGATAGGCTTAGCGAATGGCCGTTCTTCCCATTCGTATCTCGGGTGATGCTGTTCTGCACGCTCCCGCCCTGCCCGTGACCGCCTTCGATGCCGAGCTGCACGAACTGGTGGCGAACATGATCGACACGATGCACGCCGCGCCAGGCGTCGGTCTCGCTGCGCCGCAGGTGGGGGTGCCGCTTCGGCTGTTCGTCTACGAGTACACCGACTCGGATGCGGTGGTGCACAGCGGCGCGGCCATCAACCCGGTTCTGCTGATCAGCCCGCCCCCGGTGGCCGACGCCGACGAAGATACCGATTCAGAGGGCTGCCTTTCGTTTCCCGGCGAACGGTTTCCGCTGGTGCGCTCGTCCGACGCGGTGCTGCGAGCGTTCGACGTCGATGGCGTGGCGTTCGAGGTCGAGGCGAGCGGGTGGCTGGCACGCATCTTCCAGCACGAATTCGACCATCTCAACGGGTACCTGTACGTCGACCGCCTCGAGTTTCCGTATGCCAAGGCGGCGGCGAAGATCTCGCGCAAGCGCAGCTGGGGCAGCCCCGGCCAGAGCTGGATGCCCGGGGTCGACACGTTCGAGGGTGGGGCCTGACGTTTCTGGTGGGCCTGACGTTTCTAGTGGGCCTGACGTTTCTGGTAGGAGCTGACCCGCGTCAGGTGAGCGCCCGGATGCCGGCGGCGAGTGCTGCCGCCACGATCACCACCACGATGAACGGCACCTTCAGCGCGTAGAGGCCGGCTGCGGCGAGAATCGCTGACACACGGGCATCCAGAACCAGGTGCTCGCCCTTGCCGAAGGTCTGCACGGCGATGAGGCCCGCGAGCAGCGCCACGGTGAGCAGGTTCGCCACGCGCGCCGGGGTGGGCCGCTGGATGAGTGCGGGCGGGATGAGGTAGCCGGCGAACTTCAGCGCGAAGCACACGATCGACGCCAGAATGATGAGCTGCCAGAGCGTCACGACGGCATGCCTTCGATGGGCGGCGACTCTGCGGTCTGGTCGCCTGTCTTCGGGCCGAGCCAGTTGGTGAGACCGAACACCACGGCGACGATGGCGGCGACGAGCACGGGAACCCCGGGCGTCAGAACGGGCGTCAGCAGCGCCGCGGCCACGGCGGCCAGTACGGCGACGGCCTGGGCCTGCAACTGCTTCAGGCGGGGCCAGAGCAGCCCGAGGAAGGCGGCTGCTGCGGCTGCGTCGAGTCCGTAGGCACTCACATCGCCGATCAGGTTTCCGATGAGGGCGCCGACGAGGGTGGTGAGGTTCCAGCCGACGAAGACCACCAGGCCGGTCATCCAGAACCCCACGCGCTGGGCCTTCAGCGTGGGCTGGGCGGTCGAGACGGCTACCGACTCGTCGATGGTGAGGTGTGCGGCGGCAAGTCGGGTGAACCAGCCGGAGCCGACGACCGGCGACATTCGGAGCGCGTAGATCACGTTGCGGGAACCCAGCAGGGTTGAGCTGGCGATGGCGCTCGGCGCTGCAGCGAGCCCGCCGGCCGCAATCACGCCGATGAACGCGAACTGCGAACCGCCGGTGAACATCACGAGGCTCAGAAAGCAGGTCTGCCAGACGTCGAGACCGGCAGCGACGGAGAGGGCGCCGAAAGAGATTCCGTACGCTGCAGTGGCCACCCCGACGGCGACACCGGCTCGCAGCGCGGTACGGGTGGCGGGGGTTTCGGGCACTCTGACAGTGTGTTGGATGCCCGGCCGAGTCGCAAATGCGGGTGTGGTGGCGCCGCGACGCGGGAGCGGTTCGCCCGCCGACAACCCGGCAAAGACGTCTGGGCAACAAAAAAGGCCGCCGGGGTGGAGCCCTGACGACCTTTTCGCTCCCCGACTTGGACTCGAACCAAGAACCTGCCGGTTAACAGCCGGCTGCTCTGCCAATTGAGCTATCGAGGAATGCTGAAACAGCTTGATTACGTTATCACGAATCTGCCACGTGCTTGGTCGGCCGCCTCCCGGTACGAGAAGCTTCTGACGTTCACACGAACAACTGCCTCCGCGAGCTTAGTACCCCGCTTGCGGGTCGACAACTCCGACGAATCCTCCGGAACCGAGAAATGCTTCGACGTTCTGCTGCAGGCGGGCGGCGAGCAGCGGTGCCGTCATCTCCGGGGTGTCTGCGCTGTGGGGCGTGATGATGATGTTCGGCTCCGACCAGAGCGGATGCCCGTCGGGCAGTGGCTCCGGATCAGAGACATCGATGCCCGCACCCGCGATCTGGCCGCTCGCCAGTGCTTCGGTGAGGGCATCCGTGTCGACCAGACCGCCGCGGGCGATGTTGATGAGAAAGGCTGAGGGCTTCATCAGGGCGAGTTGCTTCGCACCGATGAGGTGACGGGTGTCTCCCGTCATGGCGGCGGCCACGATGACCACGTCAGCCCCCGGCAGCACTTCGTCGAGCGACTCGGTTGCCACCGTGCGCGCGGCGCCCGCGAGAGGCGCTGTACTGCGCCTGACAACGGTGGTGGTGACACCGAACGGTTCGAAGAGCCTCAGCAGCTCGACCGCGATACCCCCAGCGCCGATGATGACGACGCTGCGGCTGTAGAACGACTCCCCCGTCGATGGCGCCCACGACGTCGCCCGCACCCGCTCGGGAATGCGGCGCATGAGCGCGAGAATGAGCATGAGCGCGTGTTCTGCGACCGGCTGCGCGTAGGCGCCTTTGGCACTGGTCCAGAGCAGATGAGGCCTGTCCTGGATTTTCAGAAGCTCTGCAAATGCGTCGACACCCGCCCAGGGCAGCTGCACCCACTGCACCTGCGGGTTGGCCTGCAGGTGTACGGCGAGATCGTCGGCGTTGACGGAGGTGAGCCAGACGATCGCCCGCGTCTCGGCGCTGATCGCGGCCACGACACCCCCGCCCGCGGTGACCGCATCAACGAACAGGGCGTTGGGGGTGGGAAGGATGGCGATGGGGCCCGGTGTCGGGCGAAGCTCATCGGCGACGGGTGTCACGTCGATCGAAAGAACCGCCGCGTGCTGCCCGGCCAGGGGGCCGGCGGTACTGGGCTGGTCGTAGCGAGAGGTACTCATTCGTCTCCGTCGTCGTCAGGTGAGGTGTGCTCCGCTCACTGCCCGCGGCCGCCGATGGCCTTGGCGAGGCCGGCGACGTAGGGATGCCGCGGATCGTTCAGCACGTCATCAATCGTACCGAGGCCCACAACCACACCCTCGTGCAGCACCACGATGCGGTCGACCGAGCGCCTGAGCACCTCGAGATCGTGGCTCACGATGAGCGTCGTCGCGCCGCGGTCGCGCTGGAGTTGAGAGATGACGTCGATGACAGGGCCGCGAACGGAGACATCCACTCCGGCGGTGGGCTCGTCTGCGACGTAGAACACGGGATCGAGGATGAGCGACCGTGCGATGGCGACCCGCTGGCGCTGCCCGCTCGAGAGTTCGTGGGGCAACTTGCGGGCTGTGCCGACCGGCAGCAGCAGGGCATCCAGAAGCGTGGCGACCCGCAGGCTCGCGTCTTTCTCGTTGTAACGTTTGTCTCGTGAGAAGAGCGGCTCGGCGATCGACTCGGCGATGGTCATGTTCGAGGTGAGATCGCTCGAGGAGTCTTGTGGCAGGTAGCCGACCCCGAAGGTCAGTTTGTTGAACGTGCGGCCGCGCACGCCTTTGCGGAGGTCGAAACCAAGGGTGCGGAGCCCTCCCCCCACGATGCGGGGAACAGATTCGCGCGAACCCCGGCCAGCCTGGCCCGCGGCAACCTGCGCGAACGTCGATTTGCCTGACCCGCTCGACCCGACCAGGCCGATGATCTCACCGGGCTCAATGCGCAGACTCACCCCTCGCACGGCGGTGTAGGCGGCGCTCACACTGTGGGCGGGGTACTCGATGGTCACGTCAGACGCGACCAGCACGGGCTCACTCATTGCATGAGCTTAACCCGACATGCTGCGAGCCGGCCCGCCCCGCGCCGTGAATACCGGGCCGTCGGCATGCGCTACTCACCGTTCAGCGTGCGCCGCTCGGCCTCGACGTTCATCAGTTCGCGCTGGATGCGTCGGTAGCCTTCGGGGTCGACGCTGGAATCGATACGGTACAACTGCCCGAGCAGCTCTTCTTTGCGGCGTACCAGGTGACGCTCGATGAGCGACGACGTCACTCGTCTGAGGTAGACGTCGAGCTCTCGCTCTGGCCGTTCGGGAATGGGCGCCACGGCGAGTTGCCCCACGAGGGTCGAGTACTCGGGGTCAAGCGACGAAGCGACGGCCGATACCCAGTCGGGCTGGTCGAAGAGGTCGAGGGAGGCCGCTATGGCGTTCCGCACAGCGGCGAGCGGGGCGTTGCTGAAGCTCACGGTCGAGGCGCGCGCGATGAGGTCTTTACCCACCGACTTCGGGTACTGCAGCATGGCCATGAGCGCGTCGCGTTCGAGCCTCGATGATGTGGTGATGGGCAGATCGGTGAGCGAGAAGACCCGCGCGAGTGGGGCATCACCCACCCCCGAGGGGGCGCCTGGGCGCTGATCGCGGAGCTGGCCAGAGCCACCCTGACCGCCGCGATCGCGACTGTCGCCCTGCCCGCCGCCGCCCTGCACGCCCTGGCTCTGCGCGTTGTCGCCCTGCCGGGTCGCCCGGTCACGGCTGTCGCGGTCGACAGCGGCCTTGCGGGCGTCACTCGCACCCGCGGTGCTGCTTGCCTGAATAGCTCGCTCGACATCGCCGATCTCAACACCCAGCATGCCCGCGAGTTCGCGCGTGTACCCCGGGCGAAGCGCGGGGTCTCGAATGTCGGCCACAACCGGTGCAGCTTCTCGCAAGGCCGCCACCCGGCCCTCGACGGTATTGAGGTCGTAGTTCGAGAGCTTCTGGCGAATGACGAACTCGAACATGGGCTTCTTCGACTTCACGAGCCGGCGCACCGCATCGTCACCGCGGTTCAGGCGCAGGTCGCACGGGTCGAGACCGTCGGGCGCCACGGCCACGTAGGTCTGCGCGGCGAAGCGCTGCTCCTCGCTGAAGGCGCGGAGGGCGGCCTTCTGGCCCGCGGCGTCGGGGTCGAAGGTGAAGACCACTTCGCCGAGGCCGGCGGTGTCGTCGCCGAGGATGCGCCGCATGATCTTGATGTGATCGACCCCGAACGCGGTGCCGCAGGTGGCAACCGCGGTGGTGACCCCAGCGAGATGACAGGCCATCACGTCGGTGTAGCCCTCGACCACGACCACCTGGCGACTTCGTGAGATGTCTCGCTTCGCCAGGTCGAGCCCGTAGAGCACCTGCGACTTGTGGTACACCGGCGTCTCGGGGGTGTTGAGGTATTTCGGCCCCTTGTCGTCGTCGAACAGGCGCCGGGCGCCGAACCCCACGGTCTGGCCGGTCTGATCACGGATGGGCCAGACGAGACGCCCACGAAACCGGTCGTACGAGCCCCGGTCGCCTTGGCTTGTGAGACCCGCGGTGCTGAGCTCTTCGGTCGTGAACCCGCGGGTGCGCAGGTGTTTGCCAAGGTTGTCCCACCCCTGCGGGGCGTAGCCCACGCCGAAACGTTCGGCTGCGGCAGCGTCAAAACCGCGTTCGCCGAGAAAGCGCCGCCCGGCATCCGCCCCTTCTGTCATCAGCTGCTCGATGAACCACTCGCGTGCTGCCTCATTGGCAGCGAGCAGCCGTGCACGGTTGGTGTGGTCGCTGGCCTGGCCGCCGTCTTGGTAGTGCAGCTCGAAGCCGATGCTGCCAGCGAGGCGCTCGACCGCCTCGCTGAAGGTGAGGTGATCCATCTTCTGCAGGAAGGTGAAGACATCGCCGCCTTCGCCGCAACCGAAGCAGTGGTAGAAGCCGACCTGCGGGCGCACGTGGAAGCTAGGCGAACGCTCGTCATGAAAGGGGCAGAGCCCCTTCATTGAGCCGACCCCGGCGCTCTTCAGGGTGACGAATTCGCCCACGATGTCGGCGATGTTCACACGAGAGCGCACCTCGTCTATGTCGGCACGCCGGATGAGCCCTGCCACGACGCCCTACTCTCGACCCGGCACGAGCCGGGCGTGCCACGAGAGCGCCGACTGGTCGGTGAGGCTGGCAACCTGGTCGACGACGACCCGCTTGCGGGCACTGTCGCCCTCGGCGGCGGCCCAGTCGCCCCTGAAGGCCGGTTCGAGGTTCGTCTCGCCTGTGGCGAGCAGCAGTTCGGCAAGATCGACGAGCAGGGCCCGTTGTCTGCGGTAGATGGGCTTGCGCTTCGTGCTCGACATGACAAAGGCAGCGACGATGCCCTTGAGCACGGCGATCTCAGCCGATACCGAGCGCGGCACCACAATGTCGGCTCCGAAACGAATGAGATTCTCTGAGCTGTATGCCTCGCGCGTGGCGTGAGTGGCTGCGCCCGCAAATCGACCGATGAGCTGGCTGGTGAGGTTCTTGAGCTTCGCCTGGTCGACTCTGCTGCCGTTCCATTCGTCGATCCACACGTCGAGCGAGTCGAGCCGGTCGAATGCCGCGATGAGCTCGGCGTGGCTGAATGAACCGCCCACCCACGAATGCATGCTTGTGACCAGTTCGTCGTGGTTGACCCTGCTGCCAAGGGCCGGCACGTCGATGTAGCCGTTCAGAACCGCGTCTTCGAAGTCGTGTACCGAATACGCGATGTCGTCTGACAAGTCCATCACCTGCGCCTCGACGCAGAGCGCCCCGACGGGCGCGCCCTCACGCAACCAGGTGAACACCGGTATGTCGTCGGCGTAGACGCCGAACTTCTGCCGACCGCTGGCGTCAGTCACCGCATCAGCGACCGACCATGGGTACTTGCAACTCGCATCGAGGCTCGCGCGGGTGAGGTTCAACCCGAAGGAGGCGCCATCAGCCCCGAACACCTTGGGCTCGAGCCGCGTGAGAATGCGCAGGCTCTGCGCGTTGCCCTCGAAGCCGCCGATGTCGGCCGCCCACTCTGAGAGGGCCCGCTCGCCGTTGTGCCCGAAGGGCGGATGCCCGAGGTCGTGTGCAAGGCACGCGGTGTCGACCACGTCGGGGTCGAGCCCGAGGCTCGCCGCCAACTCCCGCCCGACCTGGGCCACTTCGAGCGAATGCGTGAGACGGTTGCGCGCAAAGTCGAGGTCGGCCGCCGGAGAGAGCACCTGCGTCTTGGCGGCGAGCCGCCTGAGCGCGCCGGAGTGCAGCAGACGCGCCCGGTCTCTCGCGAAATCGCTGCGCCGGCTGTAGTGCTCTTCGGGCTGGGGCCGCTCGGTGTCGTGCAGCGTGTACCCGCTGGCTACCGCCACCCGTTCAGCCACCGCTGTGCTCCACTTCGGCACCGGCGAGTTCGGCGCGGCCCGTGGTGTCGAGTGTGCGTGAGTCGAGCCACTTGTCGGGCAGGGCCGGGCGCTTGGGGCGACCGGCTCGGCCGCGGGGGCCCTCGGCATCGATTCCGGGGTAGGGCAGAGTGGGGTCGAGGGTGGCCAGCAGGTCATCCATCTCGGCGAGCGTGGTGACCATGGCGAGGGCGGCACGCACCTCGTGGCCGACCGGGTAGCCCTTGAAGTACCATGCGACGTGCTTGCGGATGTCGCGGCACGCCCGCTCTTCGCCGTCGTAGAACTCGGTGAGCAGCTCGGCGTGGCGGCGAAGCGCC
The DNA here is from genome assembly GCF_004923255.1 of Subtercola vilae. GTDB lineage: Bacteria > Actinomycetota > Actinomycetes > Actinomycetales > Microbacteriaceae > Subtercola > Subtercola vilae. Next base: position 104,065 of record NZ_QYRT01000005.1, read on the forward strand.
TCTGCGGCCTGGCCGAGCGGCGGGAACGCGCGGGCTGCAGTCGCCTCGGCATCGGTGATCTCGCCGGCCCGGTGGCGGAACGCCGCCGCAAGGTCGCCGAACAACCACGGCCGACCGAGGCAGCCGCGGCCCACGACGACACCGTCGCAACCGGTCTCGTCGACCATGCGGAGCGCATCGTCGGCCGACCAGATGTCGCCGTTGCCGAGCACCGGAACACTCGTGATGGTCTCTTTGAGTTTGGTGATGGCCGACCAGTCGGCCTGGCCGGAGTAGAAGTCGCCAGCGGTTCGGGCGTGCAGGGCGATCGAGGCGACCCCAGCCCCCTCGGCGGCACGCGCGGCTTCGAGGTACGTGAGGTGGTTGTCGTCGATACCCTTGCGCATCTTGACCGTGACCGGGATGTCGCCGGCCGCCGTCACCGCTGCCTCGACGATGGAACGAAAGAGGTCGCTCTTCCACGGCAGGGCAGCCCCGCCGCCGCGCCGGGTGACCTTCGGAACAGGGCAGCCGAAGTTCATGTCGATGTGGTCGGCGCGGTCTTCGGCCACCAGCATGGTGACGGCCTCGGCCATTGTCTTGGGGTCGACACCGTAGAGCTGAATGGAGCGAGTGGTCTCTGAGGGGTGGTGCGCGATGAGCCGCATCGACTCGGGGGTTCGCTCGACGAGCGCCCGACTGGTGATCATCTCACTCACATACAGGCCCGCGCCGTACTCGCGGCAGAGCCTGCGATAAGCGGTGTTCGTGATTCCGGCCATGGGCGCGAGAACAACGGGCACGTCGAGGGTGATCGGGCCGATCGTGAGCTTCGGTGCGAGTGTCGGTGCGGGGGCGAGAGTCGGTGTAGCTGGCATCACGTCAATTCTCCCAGAGTTTGACCGTCTGTGTGCCGACAGGGCCCACCCGGTGCAGAAGCGTCATGTCTCCTGCGTTGTGGAGGAGTCGTCGCCGGCCGACACGGGCCCGTCAGATGCGGCCAGGCCCGGTATGGCGCACACGCCGTTCACATCACAGACCATGCCGTCGGGCGAATCGGTGCCGAGCATCTGCAACAGCGGCGACCCCGCCCCGATCGATGCGAGCGTGGGCCCCTGCAGAGCGCTCATCGTGCGGCTCCGGCGTCGGCCGACGCAGCTGCGAGTTCGGCCCGCTCGGCGGTCAGCTGACCCAGAACCTCGGCGAACGCCGCCGCCTCCTGGGCGCCCGAGACGCCGTACTTCTGATCGAACACGAAGAAGGGCACGCCCTGGATACCGTAGGCGATGGCCTGCGCCTGGTCGGCGCGCACCGCGTCGAGGTACTCGTTCTCGCCCAGCGAGCGCAGAACGTCGTCGCGATCGAGCCCGATCTCGGCGGCCAGGTCGGCGAGGTCTTCGTCGCGACCCACGTGCTTGCCCTCTTCGAAGTACGCCTTCAGCAGCCGTTCCTTCGCCGCGAGCTGCACTCCGTGCGCCTTGGCGTAGTGAATGACCTGGTGCGCCTTCACGGTATTCGTGTGCTGCAGGGCGTCGTAGTCGTAGTGCAGGCCCACGCTTTCGGCGATGCCGGTGACGCGTTCGAGCATCTCGACGACCTGCGCGGGAGCGAACCCTTTGTGCTGGGCGAGAAACTCGATCTCAGTGCCCGCAAAGTCGACCGGCGTATCGGGTGAGAGTTCGAAGCTGTGGTACTCGATCTCGACGGGGATGGCCGTGCCCCGGGCATCCGGAGTCGACGAACCGTCGGCAGCAGTCGTACCCGCCACGCCATCGGATCCGAGGGCGGCACCGACACCACCCAGCGACGCCGAATACGCCGCAACACCCTCTTCGAGCCGACGCTTGCCGATGTAGCACCACGGGCACGCAATGTCAGACCACACGTCGACCTTGATCGCGGAGGGGACAGAAGCAGGGGACAGCTCGGTGATGTCGCTCATGTTCAGAGCAACAGGCTCCGTGGGAAGGGTATTCCCCCCGCTGCGGTTGGATAGCAGTATGACCCAGGTTCCGTGCGCATGACCCCCACCGACAGCATGCCCACCACCGACCAGGTGACCCCGACCGGCCGCGAGACCCCGACCGGCCGCGAACGCGTCGAGACCGATGCCCTCGCCCGCGCGCTCGAGATCGAGATCGTCGAACGCCCCCAAGCCGACAGCCTCGAGGCGGCCGCAGCGCTGCTCGGGCTCGAGCCGTCTGACGTGATCAAGTCTCTGGTCGTGAAGCGCCACGACGGCGACTACCTCTTCGCCCTGGTGCCGGGCGACCGCCAGATCAGCTGGTCGAAGCTCCGCGCACTGCTCGGCGTCAACAAGCTCTCACTGCCCTCCGCCGACCTCGCGCTCGGAGCCACCGGGTACGAACGCGGCACCATCACCCCGTTCGGCAGCCTCACGCCCCTGCCCGTCTTCGCCGACGAACGGATGCTCGGCAAACGCGTCGCGCTCGGAGCCGGCTCACACGGCCTCAGCCTACTCACCGACGCGAACCCTCTGCTCGCCGCCTTCGACGCCACCGTCGCCGACATCACCGACCCGCTGAAGCCGCGCGCCTGAACCATCGACGTCGAGCCGTGGGTGGGGCGTGGGCGGGCGTCGGCGTGGGCGTGGGCGGAGGGTATGGGGTGCCTGGCCGTCAGGCCGTGGGCGCGTCGATCGCGCCGCCGAAGCGGCGGGTGCGCCCGGTGTAGTGCTCGATGGCCTGCCAGAGGTCGGCGCGGGTGAAGTCAGGCCAGAGCCGGTCGAGAAACACCATCTCGGCGTACGCCGACTGCCACAGCATGAAGTTGCTGGTGCGCTGCTCACCAGAGCTGCGCACGAACAGGTCGACGTCGGGCAGGTCAGGCACGTACAGGTGCTTCTGAATGAGCTTCTCTGAAATGCCGCTCGGCTTCAGCCGCCCGGCCGCCACCTCGCCCGCGATCTGCTGCACGGCATCGGCCAGTTCGGTGCGACCGCCGTAGTTCACGCACATGGTGAGGGTCAGGGTCGAATTGTCGGCTGTGAGACGCTCGGCGAACTGCAGTTCGTTGATCACCGACGCCCAGAGCCGCGGCCGCCGGCCCGCCCAGCGCACCCGCACGCCCCATTCGTTGAGCTGGTCGCGGCGCCGGTGCAGTACTTCGCGGTTGAAGCCCATCAGAAAGCGCACCTCGTCGGGCGAACGCTTCCAGTTCTCGGTCGAGAAGGCGTACACACTGAGGTGTTTCACGCCGATCTGGATGGCCCCCGCCACCACATCGAGCAACGCCGCCTCTCCGGCCTTGTGCCCCTCGACCCGCGTGAGGCCGCGGCTGTTCGCCCAGCGCCCATTGCCGTCCATCACGACAGCGACGTGCGCCGGAACCTCTTTGGCCGCAATCGCGGGCGGGTAGACACCCGTGTAGTCGAGGGGCCGAAACTCGGCGGCCAGGGGTGAGGTCTTGCCGACTCGGCTCATGCAGCGGGCACTTTCTTGTTCGTGTTGACGGTGGAATTCGATCTGTCGACGTGTTCGAGCGAGCGCAGCCCCCGCTCGAGGTGCCACTGGGTGTAGGCCGCGACAATACCGCTGGCCTGCGATCGTACCCTCTCGCCCGCCGCGTCGGCCGTCACCCAGTCGCCTGACAGCAGCGCCGACAGCAGGCCCAGGGTCTCGTGGTCGAGTCGCGGCGTACCGGGCGGCGCCAGAGCGTCGCTGACCACGCCGCCGAGTTGCACGACGAACGCCGAGTGCGGGCCGGGAACCCCCGACACCGCACAGTCGGAGAAGCTCGGGGCCCAGCCGGCGAGCGACAGCGCACGGAGCAGGTACGAGTCGAGCGTGAGGCTCGAACCGTGCTCCCCCCTCGAGAGCGAGCGGAGCGCCCCGACGAGCAACAGGTACTGCTGCTGCGTGGCGTCGGCCTCGGTGAGCTTGTCGGCCGTCTCGACCATCGCGCTGGCCGCCGTGTAGCTGGCGTAGTCGGCCGAGATGTCGGCCCCGTACGACGCGATGGTCACGGCCTGGGTGATGGTGTCGAGCGTGCGGCCCTCGAAGAACTGCACGTCGGCCACCATGAACGGCTCGAGCCGGGCACCGAACTTCGAGGCGGTGCGGCGCACCCCTTTGGCTACGGCGCGAATCTTGCCGTTCTGCCGCGAGAGCATGGTGACGATGCGGTCGGCTTCACCCAGCTTGTGGGTGCGCAGCACGACCACGTCGTCTCGGTAGAGGGGCACACCGCAATTATCCGCCCTGCGGCTGACATCGAGGCCCGAACCACCCCGGCATGGTAGAAACGTGAGGTGCCAGACGCTACCTTCGCTATTCCGTTCTGGGCCGATCTCGTTGCCGTCGGGGTGGGCTCGCTGCAGGGCGCCATGTTCGCCTCTGGCTTTCGAGACCGCCGCCTCGACCTGCTCGGCATCGCCATCATCGGGGTGGCCACGGGACTCGGCGGTGGGTTGCTCCGCGATATCTTCCTCGTGGTTCCGCTGGTTGCACTGAGCACCAACTGGTACCTCGTCGTGGCGGTGATCTCGGCCCTGGTGGGCATGCTGCTGGTGCAGCTGTTCAACCGGCTCGATGTGATGATCACGATTCTGGATGCTCTGACCATCGGCCTCTTCGGCGCAATCGGCACCACGAAGGCCCTGTCGCTCGGGTTGCCCGTGGTGCCGGCTCTCTTCATCGGCATGGTGAGCGCCGTCGGCGGATCAGTCGTCAGAGACCTGCTGCTCGGCACCCGCATCGGCCTGATGCACGTGGGGTCGCTCTACGCGGTGGCGGCCGGCGTGGGGGCCACGACGTTGCTCGTGCTCTTCAAGCTGGGGGTACCGGCGGTGGCGGCGGCGATTGTCTGCGTAGTCATCACCACGCTCATCCGGCTGCTGGCGGTGAGGTACGGCTGGAGCCTGCCGGAGCAGCGCGCCCTCAAGCGGCTGCCCCGAATGCCCCGGGTGACGGGGTTGCACTTTCGCGCAAAGCCCCGCCCCTGAGAACGCGTGGTCGAAAGGGCCAGCCAGCCCCGCACCGAGCTAGACCGAAGCCAGTTCGCGGTCGCGCCCGGTGACCCGAATCGCCCGGTTCACGGCACTGACGACGGCTTTCAGCGACGCGGTGGAGATGTCGGCATCGATTCCGACGCCCCAGTAGGTGACGCCCTCGACCTGGCACTCGACATAGGCGGCTGCCAGAGCATCGCCGCCGGCGCTCAGTGCGTGCTCGACATAGTCGAACACCCGCACCTCGACACCCTCTTGCGCGAGCACATCGAGAAAGGCAGCGATGGGCCCGTTGCCGTGGCCGACGATGTCGCGGTGCTCATCGCTCACCCGCAGGGCGACCGAGAGCGAGGTCTCGCCGCTCAGGTCGCTCGATGTGCTGGTGCGGGTGAGTTCGAACCGGCCCCAGCGTTCGTCGGCACGCTCGGCTGGTGCCGGCAGGTACTCGTCTTGGAACACCGACCAGATCTGCTCGCTCGTCACCTCGCCACCCTCGGCGTCGGTCTTGGCCTGAACCACACCACTGAACTCGATCTGCAGGCGGCGCGGCAGGTCGAGCTTGTGGTCGTTCTTCAGCAGGTAGGCCACGCCGCCCTTGCCCGACTGAGAGTTGACCCGGATCACGGCTTCGTACGACCGGCCGAGGTCTTTCGGGTCAATGGGCAGGTAGGGCACGGCCCAGACCAGCGAGTCGACATCGACGCCCTGCGCGGCAGCGTCGGCCTCCATGGCCTCGAAACCCTTCTTGATGGCGTCTTGGTGCGAGCCGCTGAACGCGGTGTAGACCAGGTCGCCCGCCCAGGGGCTGCGCTCGTGCACCTTGAGCTGGGTGCAGTACTCGGCCGTGCGACGAACTGCGTCGAGGTCGGAGAAATCGATCTGCGGGTCGATTCCCTGCGTGAACAGGTTGATACCGAGGGCGACCAGGTCGACGTTTCCGGTGCGCTCACCGTTGCCGAACAGGCAGCCTTCGATGCGGTCGGCACCGGCCAGGTAGCCCAGTTCGGCCGCCGCCACGGCGGTACCTCGGTCGTTGTGCGGGTGCAGCGAGAGAATGACGTTCTCACGGTGGGCCAGGCGGCGCGACATCCACTCGATGGAGTCGGCGTAGACGTTCGGCGTCGACATCTCGACGGTGGAGGGCAGGTTCACGATGACTTTTCGCTCAGCGGTGGGCTCGAACACCTCGATGACCTGGTTGGTGATGTCGAGGGCGAAGTCGAGCTCGGTGCCGGTGTAGCTCTCGGGCGAGTACTCGTAGTAGACGACCGTCTCGGGGATGGTCTTCTCGTACTGGCGGCAGAGCCGCGCACCCTCGAGCGCCAGGTCGATGATGCCCTGCTTGGAGCTTCGGAAAACCACGTCACGCTGCAGCGTGCTGGTCGAGTTGTAGAGGTGCACGATGGCCTGTTTTGCGCCCGCGATGGCCTCGTAGGTGCGCGCGATGAGCGTCTCGCGGGCCTGCGTCAGCACCTGGATGGTCACGTCGTCGGGGATGGCGTTCTCGTCGATGAGGCTGCGTACGAAGTCGAAGTCCGTCTGGCTCGCGCTCGGGAAGCCGATCTCGATCTCTTTGTAGCCCATGCGCACCAGCAGGTCGAACATGATGCGCTTGCGCTCGGGGTTCATCGGGTCGATGAGGGCCTGGTTGCCGTCACGCAGATCGACGGCGCACCAGCGTGGCGCCACAGTGATGGTCTTCGACGGCCAGGTGCGGTCGGGCAGATCGACGGCGAACGTGTCTTTGTACGGGCGATACTTGTGGGTCGGCATGGCCGATGGTGTCTGGTTGTTGAACATGGTGCACATCTCCTGTTTGCAAAGCTCTTGTCTGGTGGTGGGCCAACGACAGACTCCGCGACGGGGAAGGCCTGTTAAGACCCGTCGCGGCAGCTAAGAAGGAGCAGACCGAAAAACACAGTTCAACGCTAGCACCCTCAGCTGTGTCACGTCACCCGATGGGGGTCACCCGCGGGTGAGAAAGCCGATCGCGTGCCGCGCCGAGAACGTGGGAACGTAGGCGCGTGCGAGGCTCACCCCCACCGCCGGCAGACTGAGCGGGTCGCCGTACGCGAGGTACAGCGGCACCCGTTCGGGCCGGAACTTCTGTTTGAAGGCGAGCAGCGACTGAAAACCGTACACCGGTTCGAGGGCGCGGCCGAGAATGCCGAGCACGACCGCTGCCGAGCCTTCGCCCCCCGGTCTCTGGCTTTCGCTCTGGGCCAGCGGCGCTGCCGACAGGCTGATGAACTCCAGACCCTGTTCGCGGGCGGCCCGGATGCTCTCGGCCAGCGTGAACTCCATGACACCGTTCATCGTGTTCGACCCCCGCCGCATGAAGTCGAGCGAATACCCCACCACCACGCCCCGGCGATAGGTGGGCAGCCAGCTCGTGACACCGAGCACATTCTCGTCGGCGTCGATGGCGAGCATCAGCCGCACATCGGGATCAGTCAGCTCATCGATGCCGCCCAGCGTGAAGCCCATCTCTGGCAGGTTCTTCTCGGCCACCCAGCCCTCGGAGATCTCTCGGATCTGGTTGACGTGGGCCGCACTCAACCTCGCGTACGAAGTGAACTCGGCGCGCACGCCGAGCTTGACCGCCTTGTTGATCGAGGTGCGCACGTCTTGCATCTTCTTGCCCTCGAGCGAGAAGGTGGCTACGTCGATCACGGCCTCCTCGGCGATCTGCATCATCGACCAGTGCAACTCGTCGAACACCGGCTGCAGGGTGCCGGAGACGGCGTAGAACACCGGTGTCCAGCCGTGGTTGGTGCAGAACTCGGCGAATTCGGCAATGGCCGGCACCCGATCATCCGGTGCCCCCAGCGGCTCGCCGGTGGCAATGGCGACGCCGTTGATCACGCGATACGCGACTGCCGCGGTGCTGTGCTCTGAGAACCAGTACTGGTGGCCGCTCCAGGTGGTCATCCACGACAGCGAGCCGCTGGCACCTTCGTAGAGCAGCGACCGGATGCGTGCGCCCTGGCTCACTGTCGAGCCGAGTGTGATGTGCGAGATCGAAAGTATCGCTGCCACACACACGACGAACCAGAACAGCGGCCCCACCCACTCGTAGACGAACTGCGCGCCACCGCCGAGGGGAAAGACGTCGACCCGCTCGAGCGACAGAAAGCCGACAGGCATGAATCGTTCGGGCAGGTCAGCGAGTAAATCGGTGAACGACACGACTGGCGAGAACTGGGCCCTCATCGCAAACGCGATGACCAGATAGATCGCCGAGATCACGACGAATGCGACAGCAACGGTCATGAAGAAGCTCCACACCGCGCCCGCCCGGGTCTCGCGGGGGAGGATTCGGAGGTTCACCAGAAGCAGAGCGGCCACCATGAGCGGCACAGCCACGGAGATGATCACCGACACGCTGTACTGGTCGAACTGCCCGTTCGACAAATCGAAGAAGGAATTGGCGCCGACCGCAGGAAAGACACCGTAATAGATGATCCCGAGAATCGAGAGGAACACATTCACGGCGACGGCCAGCCAGAGCGCCACGCGCCGCCCTCGCACCACGCCGAGCGCGGCGATCAGCAACACCACCAGCGGCAAGAGAGTGACGAGCACCGGGCCGAGCCCGTCGAGACGCGACAACGCGAACGCATCGGCGCAGGCATCGGAATAGCTCGTTACCTCGCAGAACGGTACCAGGCCGTTCGCGCCCGCAATCGACTGCCGGATGCCCTGGTTGGTCATCAGCGTCTGACTGAACAGCAGCCCGAGCGGCTGCAGGGGGCCGAATCCGTTCGGAGCGATGATGGTGATGAGCGGGCCCACCGCGGTGATGGCCACGATGGCGGCGAGCAGCGAGCGTTGCTCGCGGTGGCTGCTGCGGCGGAGCACCCTCGACGCACGACCCGAGCCCCGGTCGCCCGCCGCGCGGCGGGGTGCGAACGGGGCCGTCTGCGGGGCATCCGGAGACCGGGCCAGGAGGCGCCGGGCACGCAGGTGCTGCATGAGCACACCCAGGAACACTCCCACTACGGCCGAGAGGGTGCGGTAGAGGTCAGACGGCTGGCCTGAGTACAGAACGAACATGAGAAGGGCAGCGAAGCCGATCACCCGAATACGCCGGCGAAGCAGAGGAGTGGCGAACGCGCTCGCCACCATAATGGTTCCGACGATGGGAATCAGCGGATCGATGGTGGAATGACCGCGCACCTGCTGGGCGACACCGATGTTGAGCCAGAGCGCCGCTCCCTGCAGCGCGAGCCCGAGAGTGCCGCCCAGCACCGCGACCACCACGTAGGCGAGCACGGCTCGCCAGGTGCCCATCAGTCGTTCGGCCGTGCCCAGCACAATGAGGATGATGGGCACCACCACGAGAATGTTCAGCGCTCGAGGAGCAAACAGTACCGAGGTGAGCGACGCGAACCAGTGGTGTTGGCTGACCACGGAGTCGAAACTCAGCGAGAGCATATTGTCGAACAGCTTCGCTAGCGAGGCGTGGAACAGCACCTGCAACACGCCGACGACCACGGCCACGCCCGCAATCACCCAGGTGAAGGGTATCGAGCGCGCCCACGCACCGACGGCGCGCACGCCCCGGCCGAATTGGATCTGTTTCACGAACCCAACCCCCAGCGCGCCGACAGCAGGTCGAACCCGTGCGCGAACGCATAGCTGGCCGTTGTGTAGTCGTGGGCGCTGCCCGGCGCCTCGAGGTACAAGGCCGTCATACCGGCTTCACGGGCGGCCGCGGTCATCTGCTCTGCGAACGGTTTGAAGATCGCATCGTTCTCCCCCGCTGCGAAAACTGCGAATGTGCTCGCGTATGGTGTGTGTTTCTTCAGAATAGTGAGGGGCAGTGCATTCGAATACGCTTTCGCGTCACCGCCGAACCCCGTGGCTATGGTAGTCGCGTCGTCGCCGATGGCGGGTTTCAACTCGCCTGAGACGTCGAGTATCGAACGGAACAACTCCGGATGCGCCGCCCCCAGTTGAATGGCACAGGTACCGCCCTGCGAGAACCCGGCTATGCCCCACTGTGCCGGGTCAGTACTCACCGGCAGGTGCGCAGTCACCCATGCCACCACGTCGACCGTCAGATAGGTCGAAGAGTTGCCGAGCGGGCCGTCGACGCACATCGGGTTGTAATCAGACTGGCTGAGCTGGTCGGGTGAGACCACGATCGGGGCCAGGCCGTGGTGCACCGCGGCATACGCATTGAGCGTCTCGGTCAGGTGGCCCGAGACGAGCGGGTCTGACGGAGACCCGGGCTGGCCGGAGAGAGTCACCACCACCGGCAGAACGGGCGGGTGCGCCGTGAGCGCGGCCGGCGGCAGGTAGATCACGGCGTCGCGGGCGGCGAAGTGCGAGACTCTGCCCGGGATGCTCACCGTGCTGACCTCGCCAGCGAGCGGCATGTTCGCGGGGGGCACCCAACTCTCGATGAGCGGCGAGCTGAGAGCGACCGTCGGCGACAAGCTCGGCAGCGGATGCGGATCGACGGGGCTTTGGCCGAACACGCTGCCGAGCGTCGGGTACTCACCGATGTCGATGTTGACGCTGAGTGCGGTTGTCGCCGCGAAGACGACAATGCCGACGACGCCCGCGATCCGGCGCCACCACCGCGAACGAAAGAACGACACAACGGCGAGAGCGAGGCCGGCGAACCCCGCCGCGACCCACGCAATCGTGTTCGCCGAAAGACCCACGCCGAAGACGTCGAGCCAGACGTCGAACACCCACGTCATCAGCCACCCGAGACCAGCGCCGCCCAGCACCACGACGACTGCGACGATGGTGTAGGTTCGGCGACGCCACCGCGGGCCGGGCTTCTGTGCCAGAAAGAACAGTGCCAACACCAGGGCGACGGCGTAGACGATGATGACGAGAGGGCCCGTGATGATGTTGGCGCTCCCGAGAGAACCCATGGCACCTCACTCGTTGCGAATCACAAAGCCCCCAGTGTGTCGTGACATTCTGGGCGTTTGCTCTGACGATGAGTTGGATGCCCGACTGCGCCTCTGAAGCGCCACCACACGTGCGAGCCGAATACCGTGCGTGGCCCCACAGGATACGCGGCCCGAGCAGGCACGGCGTGGCCTGCGCGGGTAGTGTTGAAGATCCGAACCGGAAGGCTGTGGCAGCGTGCAGACGAACGACAAGACCGTACTCATCTCGGGTGGCTCCGGCTTCATCGGCACGGAGTTGACACGGCAGCTGGTGGCTGACGGCTACCGGGTCGTGCATTTGGTGCGGCATCCCACCCGAAACCCGAACGAACGCATGTGGGATCCCGACGCGGGCTGGCTCAACTCAGAGACGGTCGAACGCTCAGATGCCGTCGTGAACCTGTCGGGGGCATCCATCTCGCGTCTGCCCTGGACTCTGGCGTACAAACGCACCATTCTCGAGTCGCGGGTCAACGCCACCAACACCCTTGCCCGTGTGATTGCCAAGGCGAAGAACCCGCCCGAGGTTTTTCTGAGCGGGTCTGCGGTGGGCTTCTACGGCGACAGACCGGGAGAGATTCTCACCGAGCAGTCGAGCGTCGGCACCGGCTTTCTGCCCAAGGTCGTGGATGCGTGGGAACGGGCCTCGCGCATCGCCTCCCCTGCCAGCCGCGTGGTGAATTTTCGTACCGGTGTGGTACTCGGCCAGGGCGGCATCGTGTCGACTCTCAGCACGATTGCGAAGCTCGGCGGGGCCGGGCCCCTCGGCTCAGGCAGGCAACACTGGCCGTGGATCAGCCTGCACGACGAGGCGGCTGCGATTCGCCACCTGATCACCTCCCAGCTCTCCGGGCCGGTGAACCTCGCGGCTCCCATCTCGGCGACAGCCGCAGAGATCATGCGGGAGATCGCGCACCGGGTACATCGGCCGTATTGGCTTCCGGCGCCGCGCTGGGCCATCACGACGGCACTTGCAGACGCGGGGCGCGAGCTTATTCTGGCCGACCAGAACCAGTCGTCAGAGTTGCTCGCTGCCGACGGCTTCAGTTTCGCCGACACCGACCTCGGCGCGACGCTCGACCAGGCTCTGGCTCAGTAGTTCGCTCCCGGCCCGGTTCGGCGCACCGCACCGCGCATCACTGTGCGGCAGGGGCCTTCGCGTCGGCCTCGTAGAACGCGATCGACTGTCGCAGTGCCTTGCGGGCACGCTTGCGGTCACCGCTCGCGTCGTACGCCAGCCCCAGCCGAAACCAGGCGCGCCAGCTCCCGGGGGCAGCCTCGACCTCATCGCGATAGACGTCGAATTCGGCATCGGCCTCTGCGCGGAACGGCCGGCCGCTCGGGCGCTTCGGCAGGTCGTCGACGGGCAAGCCGCCTTCGCTCTCGAGGATGCCCACCAGCTTCTGGGTGGTGAAGCCGAACCGCAGCTCGCGGTAGAGCGCCCACGCACCCACGATCGGCATGACGAGCAGCGCGAGCCCGATGCCGACCCCGGCAGGTTGACCGGTACCGATGAACAACACTGCGTGCTGAAAGACGAGCGCGAGATAGACGATGAGCAGCGCCGCCATCACGAACGCGGCGATGCGACTCTTCACGCGCTCGTCACCCGAGCGGCCTGACCCGAGACCTGCTCGGGTACCGGCGCCCACTTCTCGTCGCCCCGCTGCGGGTCTGCCGCCGTTCTGGCCGCAAGAAGCTTCGGCAGATCAATCACCCTGTCGAGACCGACCGTGACACCCGTGGCCGTGCGAGCAGCCTGGAGGGCCAGCAGCATACCGGCCTCGTATGCGCTCGAAGAGATGGTCTCGTGGCTGAGGGTGAGAACTTCGCCGGTGCCGCCGAACACGACATCCTGTTTGGCTATGACGCCCTGCAGCCGCAAGCTGTGAATGGGCACGCTGGCCACTTGTTGGCCGCGGGCGCGCTGGTCGGTGTGAGGTGCTGACACCGGGCCGACTCCCGACCGGGCGGCAGCCATCAGCTCGGCCGTGCGCACGGCTGTGCCCGACGGGGAGTCGAGCTTCGACGCGCTGTGCGCCTCGATGATCTCGATCGAGTCGTAGAACTGGGCGGCCATGGCGGCGAAAGCGGTGGCGAGCACCGATCCCATCGAGAAATTGGGCACGATCACGACGCCCACGTCGGGCGTGGCCCGCAGAAGGTGTTCGAGGGCGAGAATACGGTCGCCCGACCATCCTGACGTACCGACGAGCACGTTGATACCGTGAGACACCGCGAAGTCGACCACGCTCTGGCTCACACCCGGAACGGTCACGTCGAGCACCAGATCGGCACCGAGCATGCCGTCGAAGCTGTCTTTCGAGCCGAGCGAGGCGAACACGCTGAATTCTGGGTTGGCTTCGATGAGGCCAGCGGCCAGCGTGCCCATCGTGCCCGTCGCGCCGACGATGGCGACCTTCGTTGTCATGTGATCCAATCTACCAAGCGCAGCTCTGGCTCTGGCCCGGCCGCAGCCAGAGCTGCAGCCGCGAAGAGCGGACTAGTACGGTTGCGGGTCGGTCAGGCCGGTACGGAGCTCCACCGGCAGGTGGCCGAGGTCGTTGTGGGTCACCAGCTCGGGCATGCGCCCGCTGCGGTACCGGATGATCGTGAGGGCGCAGTTCGCCTGGTTCACACCCACCCAGCGCCAGTGCGGTGCACTCATGGCCTCGCGAACGAACCAGCCGATGACGAAGTTGTGCGTGATGAGCAAGTCATGGGTGGTCTCCCGCGAGGGGGTCAGAAACTCTGCCACCGCATCGGACATCTGCGCCCGACCCGCATCGACCTCCTCGTCTGTGACTGCGTTGAAGAACGGCTCGAAGGTCTTCGGCATCTCGGGTGAGTACTCGGTGGGCACGCAGTCGAACAGCAGAGCCGTGGGCTTGGGGTCGAGGGCCGGCAGCTGCTGACCCATGATGGCTGCAGTTTCGGCCGCGCGCTGAAGTGGCGAGTGCCAGACGTTGTTGAACGGCACGCCGCCCAGCCGATCGGCAATCAACCGGGCCTGGCGTTCGCCGCGGGGCGAGAGCGGCCCGTCGGCGACGCCGTACTCGGCATCGACCTGTTCACCGTGGCGAACGAGGTAGAGAACGTGCCCCTGGGTCACGCGGTCACCACCTGTGAGAAGGCGTCTGCGTCGAGAGCCCCGACGGCGGCGATCGACAGCGGTCGAGCGACGATCAGCTGCGCGAGGTGCTGCACGTCGGCCGTGGTGACCGCGTCGAGGCGGCGGAGCCCCTCGTCGAGGTCGGCGAACTCACCTGTGGTGATCTCTGACCGGCCGAGGCGCGACATACGGGTGTCGGAGTCTTCGAGCGCGAGCGCGGCCGAGCCCGAGAGCTGCCCGCGGGCGCGCGCGAGTTCGAGGTCGGTGATGCCGTCGAGTGCGAGCCGGCTGAACTCGGCGACGAGTAGGTCGGCGACGCGACCCGCGTTCTTCGGCGAGCATCCGGCGTACATGCCGAACACCCCCGCGTCAGAGTATCCCGACGCGAACGAGTACACCGAGTAGGCCAACCCGCGCTTCTCGCGCACCTCTTGGAACAGGCGCGACGACATGCCGCCGCCCAGCACCGAGTTCATCACGCTGAGGGCTGATCGGCGGTCGTCTGAGGCGACGAAGCCCGGGTAGCCGATCATCAGCACGGCCTGCTCGTTGGGGCGGGTCGTGAGCGAGAGGGCCGAGCCACGGGTCACCGTGGCCGAGTCGGCACCGCGGCGTTCGACGGGGCGGGCGGGCACCGAGAGATCCCACCCGGCGCTCTCGACGGCAGCTACCACCAGCCCGACGAGCTCGTCGTGGTCGACGGCACCGGCCACAGTCACGACCAGGTCGTTCGGGCGGTAGTTCGCGAGGTAGTGCTGCCATACGGCGTCACGGGTGACCGCGCGAATCGTGTCATTGCTGCCACCGACGGGCCGGCCAAGTGGATGCTCGCCCAGCACCGCCTCGAACAACCTCTCACCCACCACATCGTTCGGGTCGTCGTCGGCCATCGCCAGTTCTTCGAGAATGACGCCGCGCTCGTTCTCGAACTCGGTCTCGTCAAGAACAGACGAGGTGAACATGTCGGCCAGCACTGCCACAGCCATGGGCAGGTCACTGTCCTGGATCTTGGCGTAGTAGCAGGTGTACTCCTTGCCGGTGAGCGCGTTGTGCTCGCCGCCGACCTCGTCGAAGGCCACCGCAATGTCGAGGGCGCTGCGCTTCGGCGTGCCCTTGAACAGCAGGTGTTCGAGAAAGTGCGTGGAGCCGAACCGCGACGGCAGTGCGTCGACGAACGTGGCGCCCGAGCCTCGAGCAGCTTCGGCACCGAGCTCATCTCGCGAACCCACCGCCACCCAGAACCCGATGGTGGCGCTGCGGGCACCCGGTACCCGCTCACTCAGGATGCGCACCCCGCTGGGGAGCACCGATCGCCTGACCAGGGCCTCCCCCGACGCGGTCAGAGAGAGTTCGGGCAGGTCAAGTGGGAGAGCAACAGCACCGTTCATCGTTGCCCACCCTAGCCGATGGGGCTGACGGTGCCCCGGAGGGCGCGGCGCGGGTGGCGTCGCAGCGGGAGGGATGGACTCAGGGCCGGGCATCCGCTATGTCGCGTGCTTTCATCACACTGACGTTGTGGGCCGGCCTCATGCCGAGAACGATCTTGCCTCTGGCGTGGTGTTTCTCGAGGTCGTCGAAGGCCTGACGCACGAGATGAATGGGGTAGTAGCCCGAGATCAGAACGGTCAGGCTGTGTTCGGCCGTCATCTTGGTGAGTTTCTCAAGCACCTGGGTGTTGTGCCGGGCCAGCTCGGCGTCGGGGGTGATGGCCGCCAGTTCGATGATCTTGCGGTCATTGCTCGAGCGGAAGCGGCTGCTGTCGACGCCGAGTTTGTCGGCGATCTCGCTGCCGTCCTGCCCGAAGTTGTCGATGTACGCTGCCACCCCGTCGGGCGCGAGCTTCTCGATACGCTCGACGATGCCGTCGCCGTAGATGACCGGCTTCACGCCGAGCTGTCGCAGGTAGTCGAAATTGCGCTCACCGCAGGTGCCGATGACGTTCGCTCCGCGCGCCTTTGCCAGCTGTACCTCCATGCTGCCCACACCGCCCGCGGCGGCCGATACGACCACGGTCTCACCCTCTGAGACGTGCACCGCGTCGATCAGCTCGTGAGCCGCCAGACCCGCGAGGAAAAGCGCACCCGCGACTTCCCACGCCAGCTGGCGGGGCTTCTCCACCAGATTGTCTGCCGACACGACCACGTGGTAGGCCTGCGAGCTCATGCGGGCGTGCCCCAGAACCTCGGAGTTGCGGCGGAACTTGGTCACGCCCTCCCCCACCTCGAGCACGATGCCAGCGAAGTCGCTGCCCTGCGTCTGCGGGTTCGCCGTGGCGACCTCGTCAGCGAAGAGCCCTCGCCGAATATAGGCTTCGATGTGGTTGATGCCGGCCACGAGAACCTCGACGAGAACTTCGCCTGGGCCCGGGTGCGGCATCGCGGTCTCGACCAGGTCAAGAACCTCGACCCCGCCGAACTCCGAGAACTGGACTGACTTCGTTGTTGCAGCAATGCGGCTCATGGGATGCCTTCTCTCTCATCCTGATCATGCCGCCGCCGTTGCCTCACAACAAGGCTCTGGCCGATGTCCGTCGCCCAGCGGCCCGCGTGGTACAAGCCCATTACCCGGGCGGCAGCACAAAAACAGCGTAGGCACGGCGGAGCCAACACCACTCGGTGCTGTGGGCGATCATCGCGTACCCCTGCCACGCGCCGTACCCTTCGGCACTGAACCCCGAAAGCAGTTCCACGGTGCGCGTTCTGGCGAGCAGCGACCCGCCCTCGCCGGTGCCCCACACAACCTCAGGCGGCACATCGGCGCACAATGCGTCGAAGACCCGTTCGGAGCGCACGAATGCGGGCTCCGCGAAGGCTGCCTCGGTGGCCTGATCGACACGTGCAGCGCCAAAACGCTCGACGAGCCGTTCGCGCACCCGCCACCACACCCGGTCGACATCAGACTCGTGCGGTTCGCCTGCGCACGAGCGGTCAGCTGTGCACCGGGCAAACAGCCTCGCGTCGGCCAGAGCGCCGCCGAATGGCGATGCTGACCACTCGACGTACCGGGGAAAGGCAATTTCGGCAGCGGTGCATGCCAGCCGCAGCCCCTCCATTGCCCGAATACGCTCACGCTCGTGATTCACTGGGTGAGTTTACCTCGGCATCAGGTGGGCAGACCCGGGGAACGACGGATGCCCGCCACCACTTCTCGCAGGCGAGGAGGGTGACGGGCATCCGGTGCCGCAGGACGCTGGGCGTCGGCGCGGCGGGTGGTACGTGCGCTGCGATCGTGCTGCAGCGCGAGGTGACTAGCCTTCGGCGGGAGCCGAGGGGCCCTCGCTGTGGGCGGCGGAACCCTCGGTGTCGGCAGAGACGGCAACAAGGTTATTGTCGAGCTCGGCCTCGTCGATCACCGGAGCGAGCGACAGCTTTCCGCGATCGTCGATCTTGGTGATCTCGACCTGGATCTTCTGGCCGACGCCGAGCACGTCTTCGACGTTCTCGACACGCTTGCCACCGGCGAGCTTACGAACCTCGCTGATGTGCAGCAGGCCGTCTTTGCCGGGCATGAGCGAGACGAACGCGCCGAAGGTGGCGATCTTGACGACCGTACCCAGGAAGCGCTCGCCGACCTCGGGGTTGAGGGGGTTCGCGATGGCGTTGACCGCCATGCGAGCGGCCTCAGCCGAGGGGCCATCAACCGCACCGATGTAGACGGTACCGTCGTCTTCGATCGAGATGTCGGCGCCGGTGTCGTCTTGGATCTGGTTGATGGTCTTGCCCTTCGGCCCGATCAGCTCACCGATCTTGTCGACGGGGATCTGCACCGAGATGACGCGAGGCGCGGTGGGCGCCATCTCGTCGGGGGTGGAGATCGCAGCGTTCAGCACCTCGAGAATGGCGGTGCGGGCAGCCTTGGCCTGGCCGAGCGCGCCATCGAGCACCGACGTGGGAATACCGTCGAGCTTGGTGTCGAGCTGGATGGCCGTGATGAACTCACTCGTACCGGCGACCTTGAAGTCCATGTCGCCGAGCGCGTCTTCTGCACCGAGGATGTCGGTGAGGGCCGCGTAACGCGTCTCCCCGTCGACCTCGTCGGAGACAAGACCCATGGCGATACCGGCGACGGGAGCGCGCAGCGGCACACCGGCGTTCAGCAGCGACAGGGTGGATGCACAGACTGAACCCATCGAGGTGGAGCCGTTCGACCCGAGGGCCTCTGACACCTGGCGGATGGCGTACGGAAAGTCTTCACGCGACGGCAGCACCGGCACGAGGGCGCGCTCGGCGAGGAAGCCGTGCCCGATCTCGCGACGCTTCGGGGTACCCACGCGGCCGGTCTCACCGGTCGAGTAGGGCGGGAAGTTGTAGTGGTGCATGTACCGCTTCTTGGTGACGGGGCTCAGCGAGTCGATCTGCTGCTCCATCTTCAGCATGTTCAGCGTGGTGACGCCCAGGATCTGGGTCTCGCCGCGCTGGAAGATAGCCGAACCGTGCACGCGGGGAATGACCTCGACCTCGGCATCGAGCGGGCGGATGTCGCTGAGACCACGGCCGTCGATGCGGATTCCGTCGCGGAGGATACGGCCGCGAACGACCACCTTCGTGACCGATTTGTATGCAGCCGAGAACTCGGAGAGCACGATGGCGTCGAGCGTTCCGGCCTCAACCTTGGCTGTGATGGCCTCTTTCACGCGAGCCTTGAGCGCGTCGTCGGCGTCTTGGCGCTCGATCTTGTCGGCGATCTGGTAGATGGCGACGAGCTCGTCGTAGCTGAGCTCGGCGACCGCGTCGTACGAGGCCTTCGAGTACGGCAGGAACACGGGGTACTCGGCAACCGGCTTCGCGGCCTGCGTCGCAAGTGAGGCCTGGGCCTCGACGAGCTGCTTGATGAACGGCTTCGACGCCTGCAAGCCCTGGCTGACAACAGCCTCGTCGGGCTTGGTGGCGCCGGCCTGGATCAGGTTCCAGCTGTGCTCGGTGGCCTCAGCTTCGACCATCATGATGGCGACGTCGGTCTGGCCGTTCTTGTCGGTCACAACGCGACCGGCGACGACGATGTCGAAGACGGCCTCCTGCAGCTGGGCGGCGTTCGGGAATGCAACCCACTGCGAGCCGATGAGCGCGAGGCGCACGGCACCGATGGGGCCCGAGAACGGAACGCCCGAGATCTGGCTCGACGCGGATGCCGCGTTGATGGCCAGTGCGTCGTAGAACTCGCCAGGAGCGATCGACAGCACGGTGATGACGACCTGAACCTCGTTGCGGAGGCCGGTGACGAACGACGGGCGCAGCGGCCGGTCGATCAGACGGCAGACCAGGATGGCCTCGGTCGAGGGGCGGCCTTCGCGGCGGAAGAACGAGCCGGGGATCTTGCCCGCAGCATACGAACGCTCTTCGACGTCGATGGTGAGGGGGAAGAAGTCGAAGTTGTCTTTCGGGTGCTTCGAGACGCTTGTGGCGCTCAGCAGCATGGTTTCTTCATCGAGGTACGCAGCGA
This sequence comes from Subtercola vilae, assembly GCF_004923255.1. Taxonomy (GTDB): domain Bacteria; phylum Actinomycetota; class Actinomycetes; order Actinomycetales; family Microbacteriaceae; genus Subtercola; species Subtercola vilae. The sequence continues at coordinate 123,479 of NZ_QYRT01000005.1, forward strand.
CAGCGCCCTGAGCCTGCTGCGCGAGGCGGCCGGTCTCGAAGCGAATCGTGCGGGTGCCGAATGAACCGTTGTCAAGAACGGCTTCGGCGAATTTGATTTCTGGACCCTCCATATGGGGGTTTCTCCTTATTGTGTTGTTCCGCACCATACCGGCGCGAAGAACGTCGTGTTCCCGTGTGGAACACGATCTTCCTGGGAGCGGGGGAACAGCGAGACGCATACCAGCCCACTCCATTTGTTGCAAGCTCAGTCTATCAGCGCGCGCGCCGCAGACCTAGGCAGCACGCCGGGAGCACCATATGGTTGCGCATTATGAACAAAGCTCTGCGTCTGGGCATCGCTGCCGTCGCCTCCTCTCTCTTGCGGTCGCCGTCTTCGGCGGAGCCGCACCGTCGTTCGCGGTCACGTCGCCATCACCCGTTCCCACATCCCCAGGAGGTTCGCCGGTCGCACCGACGGGCGACTCCGCACTCGATCAGATGAACGCAGCGCACAACCACACGCTCGGGTCGACCCTTCCGACGTTCGAGCCGTCGGCCGCGGGCGGCAGGTCATCGGCCGAAGCGAGCATTCAGGCCGTGCCCGAGAATGCGACACCGGATGCCACAGCCAACGCCGTCTCGAGCACACACGTTCTCGGAATAGACATCAGCGGCTGGCAGCAGCTGAACTCCTCTGACCGGAACGCAGCGTGGGCTAACGGTGCCCGCTTCGTGTACATCAAGGCAACCGAGCAACGACTGCACCAGCAGTTCGTCCAGCAGCCAGTTCAGCAATGCCAAACAAGTGGGCATGGTGCGCGGTGCCTACCACTTCGCGAACACGTATGAGTCGACCGGTGCCGTGCAGGCCTCGTACTTCGTCACCCACGGCGGTACCTGGTCGAACGACGGCCAAACACTGCCACCGATGCTCGACATCGAGTACGACCCTTACACCTCCTCAGACGGCACCAACAGCTGCTACAGCCTCAGCCAGCCCGCGATGGTGGCCTGGATCACCAAGTTCTCGAACACTGTGCTCTCGCTCACCGGCACGCTGCCAGCCATCTACACCACCACCAACTGGTGGAACCTCTGCACCGGCGGCAACCGCAGTTTCGCCTCGAACTCGCTGTTGGTGGCCTACTGGGTCGACAATCTGTCGACCGGCGCCGGCCAGCTACCGGCCACCTGGAACACGTACTCGCTCTGGCAGTACGCCGATTCGGGCGTCTTCCTCGGTGACCAAGACCTTGTTCAACGGTGACTACTCGTCACTGAACCTGTTCGCCTCGAACGGGGCAACGCCCACCGGCGGCACCTCACTCGACGCGAGATACATCACCGCGCTGTACGGCGACTACCTCGGTCGAGCGCCCTCGTCTGACGACATCAACTTCTGGGAGGCACGACTGGCGGCCGGCTACCCGCGCGGCTCGATCTCAGCCGGCTTCGTCGGCAGCGATGAGTACCGACTCGACCGCATCGACGCGGCGTACCAGAGCATTCTGGGCCGCGCCCCTGACCCAAGCGGCCGAGTGAACTGGCTGAATACCATGCGCGCAGGCGTGATCACCACCGACGACATCGAGACCAGCCTGTACGCCTCGCAGGAGTACTTCTTGCAGCACTGCAGCACGGCAGCACCAACACCGGATTTGTTGCATCGCTGTATCCAACTCTGCTGGGGCGCCAGTGTGGTGCGTCAGACTATAGCTTCTGGTCGAAGCTGGCTGCCCAGAACGGTCGCGATTAGGTCATCGCATGCTTCTGGGATTCGACCGAGCCCATCACCGAGCGCGTGAACGCGATGTACAAGGTCTATCTGGGCCGCTCACTCGACCCGTCAGGCCTACAGACCTGGGTGAACCTCGCGCTGCAGATCGGTGACTCGGGGCTGCGAGCCGGCATCACGGGCAGCGACGAGTACTTCAACCGGGCCCAGACACGCTGAGCGCGAGTCGGCTGCGTGCGGGTGTGGCCCGTGCCCGGCCGGCTACGGCGCGAGCAGGGGGCCGACGTCGACGGTGATGACGCGGCCCTTCGTGGTGGTACGGATGCCCACCGGCACGGTTCGGTACTGTTTCCGGTCGGCAAACGGCACCAGCTGGGCAGCGATGGCCTGGTCTGACTCCCGCGGCAGAAAGCCCGCACGGTACAGGCGCTCCCCCACGAGAAGATCGACGGCGACGCGGTAGTCGCGGCCCATCCAGGCGGTGGCGCGCGGAACGAGCACTGCCACGAACTCGGGGCCGCCCCTCGCCAGCGCGGCTTCGATGCTGCCCTGGTGCCGCTGGGCATCCACGACCGGCAGCGTGCTGTCGTGGGCGGTGCTGTCGTGGGCGGTGCTGTCACGCGGCGCGCTGCCAGCCGCGGCGACCGGATGCCCGGGGGGCAGCAGCTCGGTCTCTTGCCTCAGAGCGAGCGAGCCCTCACCGTCGCGGCGCAGGCGAGGCACGAAGAACGGCAGCACCTCGAGGAGCGCGGCGAGCACCGCCGCGCTGAGCAGCAGCGTGAGGGCGATGGGACTCACGACCGCGATGTCGAGGCGCTGGAAGAGAGCGGCGACAATCGAGAAGCCGAGAACGGCGGCGACCAGGAACGGATCCCAGCGCCAGAGCGGCAGCTTCTGCCGGGGTGCGCGGCGCGGGCGCGAGAAGTCGCGGGCCGGCGGGAGGTTCGGTGACATGGTCATGGTGTGAAAATGGGCCGCTCCCCCGCAGGAGAACGGCCCACTCTGCCAAACAAAGCGACTATCGGCGAAGGCCCAGGCGGGCGATCAGCGAGCGGTAACGCTCGATGTCGACGCTCTGCAGGTAGCCGAGGAGACGGCGACGCTGGCCGACCAGCAGCAACAGGCCACGACGTGAGTGGTGGTCGTGCTTGTGAAACTTCAGGTGCTCGGTCAAATCGAGGATTCGTGTGGTCAGCATTGCGACCTGAACCTCGGGAGAACCGGTGTCACCTGGGTGGGTGGCGTACTCGTCGATGATGGCTTTCTTGGCATCTGGCGTTAACGGCATAGATGACCCCTATTCTCTTAGTTGCGCGGCGCTCGTCGCTGGGTGCGTGAGCTCTCTTTATCCGCGGCCGTTTGACGGCAACCTCGTGAGTTTAGCAGATTCTGTGAGCCGCAGGGCCTGGCGGGGGCAGAGGGCGATCGCATCGCGTGCTGCGGGCAGCAATGACCTCTGGACGGGAACGTTCGATCTCTCGGAGACGGGTCGGTTCAGGGCGAGCGGGTAGCCCCACTCGTCGCGGCCCAGCAGCTCGGGCAGAAGTTCGGTGCAGAGCCCGCGGCCGTCGCAGAGAGTCCAGTCGATGTGGAGGACGGTCGGGTCAGCTGCGACATCGGCCGCGGCGGCTGCGGCTGCGGCGTTCGGTCGGGGCGGGCGCGGGTCAGGCACCGTGCACCTCGCAGGTTGAGGCCAGGTGCGCGCGAACATCCGAGGCGAACACCGAGAGCGAGCTGAGCACGAATCTCGCCGTGCCGTCGGGGTGGGAGCACGAACCGCGGCCGGTGACGAGGTCGGCGAGCCGGGCGACCTCGGCGGGCAACGGCGGGTCGCGTGACCGCGAGGCGATGCGGGAGAGCACGCCGGCCATGGCCGGCAGCCCGTTCACGCAGGGACCGCACTGCCCGGCCGACTGCTCGGCAAGGTAGGTGGCAATGCCCGCGGCCGTCTCGAGCCCGCAGCGCGCAGATGACAGAACGAAAACCACACCGGCACCGGGCGCCGCGCCGAAGGGGCTGAGCGCTTCGCGCGACAGGGGCGTGTCGAGGGCCGGGGCGGGAACCCACGCGCCGTGGTAGCCGCCGACGAGCACGGCACTGACGGGTGCCGAAGCTCCACCCGCGGCGGCAATGAGTACGCTCAGTGGCGTACCACCGGCCACCTCGAGCACCTGAGGCGTGGCCACGTCTCCGCAGACCGTCACCAGGCGCGTTCCCGGCTCCTGCTCGGTGCCGATCGAACGAAACCACTCGGCCCCGAATCGGGCGATGAGTGCCAGCTGGGCGAGAGTTTCGACGTTCTGAACGAGTGTCGGCCGGCCCTTGAGCCCCGCCTCGCTGAGATGCAACACGTGGTCGCGCGGAACACTGACCGCCCGCTCGACGGCGTTCACCACGGCCGTCGCCTCCCCCGCGACGAAAGCCTCGGGGGTGACGAGCACCTTCACGTGCCGGGCATCGGGCCGCTCGCCGAGGGCGTGCTGCACACCGGGAGCAAGCTCGGCCGTCGTGAAGAAGTGCAGATCGGATGCCCCCACCGCCGCGGCACAGAGCAACAGCCCGTCGATCACGAGGTGCGGCGCAAGGCTCAGCAGCGCGTGGTCTTTGCGGCTGAGCGGTTCGCCCTCTGAGCCGTTCGCTATCACGACGGCAGGGCGCGAACCACGACCGCTGGCGTGTGAGCGGGTGGAGGCGAGTTTTCGCCACACGGGAAACCCGGCGCCGCCCCGGCCGTCGAGGCCGGCTGCCCGCAGCTGCTCGATGACGGTCTCTGCGTCGGCGGGAGCGCCGGCACCAGCCCGGGTGGCGGCGGGGAGGGTCGGTGGGAGTGCTCCGTACGCGCGAAGGTGGGCGGCGAACGACGTGCCCGCGGCGAGAAACAGGCGAGCCGTGCCCCGCGGCGCAGAGGTGTTCACGGGGAGGTGTGGTGCTGCATCCATCACCGTCACGAGACCTCACCCGTTCGAACGGTTCGAAACTCGATGAAACGGGCCGAGACCCGCCAGGCCACGGCCCCGAGAACAAGGGCCGTGCTGATGCCGGCGATGACGAGAAACCAGCCGCTCGTACCGTTGGTGCCGTTGCCGATGGCGTGCGCGAGGGCGACAGGCCAGAGCACATAGGTGAGCCAGTGCACGACGCGAAAAGCGCGGAGGCCGATGCGGTTGCGCAGCAGGCTCGTGACGACGACCGCGATCAGAAGATCGACTCCCACGGTTCCGAGGCCCTGCCAGAACGGCAGAAAACTGCCGAAGAACGGTACGACGAAGTCGAGCAGGGTGAGCTGGGCGAAAGAATCGAAGAACAGCGAGACGATGTGCACCAGCAGAAAGACGCACGAAACGAGCGACAGGTTGCGATGCACGAGCGTCACAGAGAAGCGGGGAAGCCCCGGCAGCGGGCGGCCCGACCGCGTGACAATACCCAGCACCACGGCCAGGGTGAGCGTGACCATCGAGACGATGCCGGTTGCGCGGCCAATGGCCCAGAGTGCCTCATCCATGGTTCAACCCGCCGCCCGTACGTGAACGCTGTTCTCGTCGGGCCAGCCGCCGAGGCTCAGAACGCGGGTCTCGGCGGTCACCAGCCTCGCTGCGGTGTTTCGGCGAGCGAGCCAGGCAATGGCGCTTCGCCCGCGAACAATGGATGCCGTACTCAGCGAATTCGCCTCGACACAGCTCGCGGCGGCCACCGTGACCGTCTTCCAGATGGGTGCGGCGGGCAGCCCCTGTGCCGGGTCGAGGATGTGGTGCAGCGCCCGCCCGTTCGACACCCAGCGGCGCTTCTGTGTGCTCGAGGTGGCTAGGGCCTGGCCTGCTGCCAGGGTGATGAAGCACGACGGGTCGCCGGGCAGGTCGCACACGGTGATCTGCCAGCCGCCGTCGGGGGCAGCGCCTGCGGTGGCAATGTCGCCGCCGAGGCTCACGAGCACACCGCAGCCGAGCTCGGCGAACACGCGGGCCGCGGCGAGGTCGGCGGCGAGGGCCTTGGCGGTTGCTCCGAGGTCGAGGGTGAGGTCGGCGGGCACAGTGAGGAGGTGTCGGCGGGCGCTCCGCAGTGGCCGATCTCGCTGCGATGCCTCGCACGGCGCTGCATCGGGGCGTACGGGCACGGCCATGAGAGTGACCCGCCGCCAGCCGGGAATCGAGGTCGACAGGATGACGACGGGAGACGCACCAGCTGCCCCGCGAAGGTCGGAGAGCGCGCCGACACCGGCCCGCGGCGCCCGCAGCTCTCCGATGTCACGGTCGTACCCGAGCCGGGCCAAGACCGCGCCGAGGGTGGGGTCGACGGCGCCGTCGGTGAACTGCGCGGCGCCCAACGCGGTGCGAACGAGCAGCGCGAGCAGGTCACTCACCTCGGCACCCTCGGGCAGCCGGGGTTGCAGGCGCACCAGTTCGGAGTCGGGCGAGAACCTGTTGCAGGCACGCCCCACCTCGCCCAGCACCTCGGCGACGAGTTCGGATGCCCGGTCGATCGCCAGGGCGTCGGTGACGACCACCCGGGCGGTGGTGCTCCACACGCTCCACTCGCGCGCCGCGGTGTCGGGTGCGGTGATGTTCTCCGGCAGCTGGTCGGCCGTGTCACGCGTGTCGGCCATCTCAGGAACCACCCGACGTCGCGTGCGAGGAATGGCCGCGTCCGGTCGAGACGGAGGAGCTGCCGGAGTTTGTCGCGGCCGAAGAGTCAGACGTACTCTGCTCGCTCGTCGCCACGGTGCTCGAGCTCGACGAACCGGGCGTGCTGACCCACAGGGCGGCCGTGGTGAAGGCGGCCGCAACCAGGCTGGCTCCCCCGACGACGACGGTGACCACAGTGGCTCGTCGCTTGCCCGACTGTCTCAGATTCATCTGGCGCCTCCCGGTGATCGTGGTACCGCCCTGACATTCGACGGCGCCACATGGTTCTTTCGTGCTGTCAGTCTGCATGCGCTGACGTGAAGAACCATCGGAGCTTTCTATGAGCAGCCCATGAGTGTTGCCAGCGCAAAACCCCCGGCAGCAGCGGCCACGGCCACAACGAGCATTCCGACGCCGTTCAGCAGTGCCGCGCCGTACCGCCGCCCCTGCACCAGCCGAACCGTCTCAAAGCTCGCCGTGCTGAAGGTGGTGTAGCCGCCGAGCAGACCGGTGCCCAGGATGAGCCGCACGTCGCTCGAGATGACCGCACCGAGCGCGAGCCCGGTGACGAGGCCGAGCAGCAGCGAACCACTGATGTTGATGACGGTCGTTCCGACCGGGTACCGCACCGAGGTGCGCGAGCGAATCACGCCATCGAGCACAAACCGAGCCACGGCTCCCGCGCCGCCGCACACCGCAACGGCGATGGCCAACATGACGGGGTTCACGAGGCGGGCATCCGGCGCCGACGCGTGTGAAGCCACGAGCTGAGGGCGATGCCCCCGATGCTGGCCAGGGCACCCAGAACCACGGTGCCGAGGGCGTACAGGATGCCCTCGAGAATGCGCCCCGCCCCGAGAAGCGTCACGGTGTCGACCGAGAGCGCGCTGTAGGTCGTGAAGCCGCCCATCACGCCGGTACCGAGCAGAAGCCGCAGCGCTCGCCGCCGCCCCGCGTCGCTGCCCCTGCGGGAGAGAGACTCGAGAAGCACACCGAGGAGGAAGGCGCCCATCAGGTTGATGCCGAAGGTCGTGACGGGCAACCCGTCGATGGCGGGGTAGGCGGCCGAGAGGAGGTAGCGCGCCGCAGTACCGACGGCACCGCCGAGTGCGACCAACCCGAGAGATGACGGGCGCAGGTGCACGGCGACTTCGAAGCGCCCCGCGGCAGTGGAGTCGTCGACCTCGACATCGCTGTCGAGGGGAAGCTGCTGCGGTGAACTCACCAGCACAGCCTAAACTCAGCCCATGAGCAACTACGAATTCGGTGGCCGAGCAGACATCGAAAAAGCACTCGACATGCTGGTGAACCTCGACCAGGTGCAGTCCAACGCCATTGTCGTTCTCGAGATCGACGAAGAGATCGAGCGACTGCAGAAAGAACTGGTCAAGTACGACCGCGACCCGGCGTACGTTCCCGACAAAGACCTCATCGAGGTTGTCAGCGGGTATGTCGAGCGGGCTGACGACTGGAACCGAAAAGACTGACCCACTGCGTCTGCGCTCATGCGGCGCTGAACCGTCTGAGTGTCAGCGCTGCATGACCAGCAGGGTCGACGTGGCCGTGGCCAGCAGGCGGCCCTGGGCATCCGTCAGTCGCGCCTCGGTGAATGCCGCCCGGCCGCCCATCTTGATGACGGTGGCCTCGGCGCGAACCTCGCCGGTGTCGACCGTCATGGCCCGCAGGTACGACACCTTCAGTTCGAGGGTCGTGTACGCCTGGTCGGCCGTGAGCAGCGAGTGAACCGCGCAGCCGCAGGCCGAGTCGAGCAGGGTGGCGGCATACCCACCGTGCACCGAGCCGATGGGGTTGTACACCCGAGCCGTCGGGGTGCCCACGAACACCGCCCTGCCCGCATCGATCTCGACCAAGTCGAACTCCATCGTCTCGCCGATGGCTGGGCGGCGACCGAGCGCCAGCATTGCGCGCATCTGTTCGAGGCCCGTCAGGGCGGGAGCGGCTTCGTCAGCGAGAGTCATAGTGTGTCCTTTACGGGAATGCGCGTCTGCGAGGTGAGGTTATCGCTCTCGCCAGCGAATGGCCGCGTGCATTGCGCACCTCCCACAGTCAACTGAACCGAATGCGAAAAAAATAGTGAGCGACCCGAACCATCCTGTGCTGACCGAGGCCCCGGCTAAGCACAGCCGCTTCGTCGATCTCACCCCGCTGAAGGAGAGCCCGGCGTTCGCCCGTCTGTGGCTCGGCGGCGCGATCTCGGGCATCGGCGGCCAGATGACCATCGTCGCTGTGGGGCTGCACATCTACGACCTGACGAACTCCACCTTCGCCGTGTCACTGGTGGGCGTCTTCGCCCTCGTGCCGATGATCGTGTTCGGGCTGTACGGCGGCATTCTCGCCGACTCGTTCGACCGGCGCCTCGTAGCGCTCATCTCGGCCATCGTCGCTTGGGTGTCGACCGCGACGCTGGCCCTGCTGGCCTGGATGCACGTCGATGTGGTCTGGCCGTTCTACCTGCTCGCCACCCTCATCGCGGTCGCCGCGACGGTGATCGGTGCAACCCGTTCGTCGATCGTGCCGCGCCTGCTGCCCGCTCGCCTGCTGCCCGCGGCCTCTGCCCTCGGCGGCATCAGCGTGGGCGCGCAGATCACGGTCGGGCCGGCCCTCGCGGGTGTGCTCGTCGCCAGCGTGGGGCTGCAGTGGACGTACACCGTCGACGTCGCCCTCTTCGTCTTCGCGTTCCTCGGCATCGTCGCGCTGCCCGCCATCATTCCCGAGGGCGACAAACGCCGGCCCGGCTTCTCGTCGCTGGTCGACGGAATGGCGTTTCTGAAGAGCTCACCGAACGTGCGCATGTCGTTCATCGTCGATATCGTCGCGATGACCTTCGGGCAGCCCCGAGTTCTGTTCCCGGCTGTCGGCGCGCTGCTGCTCGGCGGCGGCGCGATAACCGTGGGAATTCTCACCGCGGCCGCGGCCATCGGTGCGCTGCTCAGCAGCGTCTTCTCGGGGCGACTCGGTCACGTGCGCTGGCAGGGCCGGGCCATCGGCCGCGCCATCACGGTCTACGGCGCGTTCATCGCGGCCTTCGGTGTCGTGCTGCTGGTGGCGAGCAGGCTCGGCACCGGCGGGCTGCACCCGGTGACCGAGTCGATCGACGATGCGAACATTCCGGCGCTGATCGTTGCGGCAATCCTCCTGGCCGGCTCTGGTGCGGCCGACAATGTCAGTTCGATCTTTCGCAACACGGTGCTGCAGGCGGCCGTTCCCGACAACATGCGCGGCCGCATCCAGGGTGTGTTCATCGTGGTGGTCAGCGGCGGCCCACGCCTCGGCGATGCCTACGTGGGCATTCTGGCGACCGTCGCGGCGGTGTGGTTTCCGCCGCTGCTGGGCGGTTTCGTGATCATGGCACTCATTGTGGTGCTGATGCGCGCGAACAAGCGGTTCAGGGCCTACGACGCACTCGCGCCGACCCCTTAGGATCGGCGCGAGTGGCAAGCGAACTGACGCAGAGATGCAGCAGCCGTGCAGTTTTCTAGCTGACGCCCAGCAGGTCGATCACGAAGATGAGGGTGCGACCCGAGAGCTGGTGGCCGCCGCCCGCGGGGCCGTACGCCAGCTGCGGCGGAACGGTGAGCTTGCGGCGCCCGCCGACCTTCATTCCGGGAATGCCCTGCTGCCAGCCGGCGATGAGCTGGCGCAGCGGAAAGTTGATCGACGAGCCGCGGCTCCACGACGAGTCGAACTCGTCGCCCGACTCGTAGTCGACACCGAGGTAGTGCACGTCGACGGTCGAGCCGGCGGCCGCCTCAGCGCCGTCGCCCACGACGATGTCGATGATTTCGAGGCCCTCGGGGGCCGGGCCGTCAGGAAATTCGATTTCGGGTTTTGCGTTGAGATCTGTCATCCCTCTATCAAACCGGGCCGCGGCCCCGACGTCAAAGCGAAGACCCGCGTTCGACGATGGTGAGCCGCTGCGTCGGCCTGGTCATCGACACGTACAGCGCCGACGCCCCGCGCGTGCTGCCCTCGAGAATGGCCGTGCGATCGACGATCACCACCGAGTCGAACTCGAGGCCCTTCGCCTCTTGCGGGGTCATCACGGCGACCTGGCGGGTGAGTCCGACCGCACCGAGGCCGGTTTCGCCGGGCAACGCCTGCGCGAGCGCACTGAAGACCGAGTCGAGGGCGGCGGGCGTAGCGATGACACCGATGGTGCCGCGACTGTCGATCTCGCGGTCGGCGGTGACGGCATCCAGAACCGCCTGGGCGAGCACGTCATCGCCGGCACCGGATGCCCGCACTGTCACAATCGGCCATTCACTCTGCCGCACCGACGTCGACCGGGTCACCGGCAGCCCGTGTTCTTCGGCCATCTGCTGTGCCGCGTCGGCGATCTGCGTGGGAGTGCGGTAGTTCACCGTGAGCTCTTCGAGGCGCCAGCCGTCGCCGAGCTTCGCCCGGCCGACCAGCGGCAGAACGGCCTCTCGCCAGCTGCTGGCACTCGCGGCCGCGCTGGCCTGGGCGATGTCGCCCACGATGGTGAACGAGCGCATCGGCCCGCGGCGGCGGAGCAGCCGCCACTGCATCGGCGACAGCTCCTGGGCCTCGTCGACCACGATGTGCCCGTACGTCCACGTGCGGTCTGCGGCGGCGCGTTCGGCCGTCGTGCCGCGGGAGGCAAGCTCGGCGAAGTTGTCAGCGAGGTCTTCGGCGTGCACGAGACCCTCGACGTCCATGTTGCGAATGGCGTTCTCGGCGTTCTCGATGTCGCGCTTGCGCTGCTGCTTGTTCTCCCGATCGAGCGCCGCCGAGCGCTCGTTGTGCTCTCCGAGGTGCTCGGCCGCCTCATCGAGAAGCGGAATGTCGGACACCGTGAACGGCGCGTCTCTGTCGCGGCGCAGCAGGGCGCGTTTGGCTGGGCTCCAGGTCGGGGTCAGCTCGGCGAGCCACTGCGGCCGGGCGTAGAGGTCTTGCAGAAGCTTCTGCGGGCTGAGCGGGATCCACGCGGTGTTCAGCGCGACCTTGACGTCGTACGCCGAGCGCAGGTCTTCGCGCAGCATGCCGTAGTCGTCTTCGTCGACCGTGTTGCCGTGCGAGCGCAGCTGAGCGGCCAGGGCACGCGTGAGGTCGTTCAGGGCGGTCTTGACGAACGACACCCGGGCCTCGTTGTACGGCTTTCGCTTCTCGTTGGCCCGGGCGATGGCATTCGCGATCACGTGCGGCTCGAGGGTGAGCGGCTCGCCGTTCACGTCGAGCTGCTGCGGCTCGGCGGGTACCCGCTGGCGCGAGCGGATGGCGCGTTCGATGAGGCTCGCCATAGCGGTCTCGCCCTTCACGACGGCGACCTCTGGCTCGTCTTCGGTGATCGCGTCGACCCCCGGGTAGAGCTGGCCCACGCTCGCGAGCACAACGCCGGTCTCGCCGAGGCTCGGCAGCACCGCCTCGATGTACTGCAGAAAAGCGCGCGACGGGCCCACCACGAGTACACCCGACGACTTCAGCCGGTCGCGGTGCGAGTACAGCAGGTACGCGGCGCGGTGCAGCGCCACGGCGGTCTTGCCGGTGCCGGGGCCGCCCTGCACGACGAGCACGCCAGCGAGGTCGCTTCGAATGATGCGGTCTTGCTCGGCCTGGATGGTCGCCACGATGTCGTGCATCCGACCGGTGCGCTCGGTGGTGAGCGACGCCATCAGCGCACCCTCGCCCTGAAGCTGGCTCGCCTCATCGTCGGTGAGGCCCTCGCTGTCGAAGATCTCGTCTTCGATCTTGACGATGCGCCGGCCCTTGCTCAGCAGGTGACGCCGCGACCGGATGCCCATCGGAGTGGCCGCAGTGGCCTGGTAGAAGGGGCCCGCCTGGGGTACACGCCAGTCGAGCAGTATCGGCTTCAGGTTCTCGTCGCGAAGGCCTATGCGGCCGATGTAGCGAAACGGGGTGTCGTCGTCGGGGTCGGCGTCTCTGTCGGCGTCGGCGTCTGCGTCCGACTCGAGGCGCCCGAACGCGAGCCGCTCGTCGACCTCGTTCAGCTGGGCGATGCGGTCTTCGAACACCCGCGCGAACGCGTCGCGCTCCGAGCGGCTCTGGTGGTTGCCACCGACGTCTTGGCTGTGAACTCGCTGAAGCTGCTTGTGGGCATCCGTTCTCAGTTCATCGAGCCGTTCATACAGCTTCTCTACATACGCACGTTCACGGTCAAGTTCGGCTGAAGCCACGTTCGGTACCCCTCAAAAATCCGGCAGATTATTCTATCCCGGCGCTGAGGGGGGTGAGCGTCACCGCTCAGAACATCGTGCCCGGGTTCATGATGCCGAGCGGGTCGAAGACGGCCTTGATCTGCCGCTGCAGGTCGAAGCTGTCGGTGCCCACCTCGTCTCGCAGCCAGCGTTTCTTCAGCACGCCGATACCGTGCTCGCCGGTGAGGGTTCCGCCGAGGTCGAGGGCGGCCCGAAACAACTCCCCGGCGGCCTGCCACACCACGTCGGGCACCTCACCTGATGCGAGAGCCAGTTCGGGCGTGATGACGAAATTCGGGTGCAGGTTGCCGTCACCGGCGTGCGCCACAGTGGGAATGCTCAGGCCCCACTTCGCCCCGATGCGCTCGATCTCGCCGAACATCGCCGCGAGCTGCGAGCGCGGCACACAGACGTCTTCGATCAGCACTTCACCCCTGGCGGCGAGCGAGGGGTGAACGCTCCGCCGCACCGCGAGCAGCCGCTCGCCGACCTCGGGGTCGATGGTGAGCTCTGCCGTGCCGCCCGCGCCCGTGACGATCGCGAGAATACGGTCGGCTTCGTCAACGGATGCTCCCCCATCGGTCTGCACCAGCAGGTACGCACCGCCCGATGCCGAGAGCGTGGTGCCGTTGAAGGCATCGATGGCTTTGAGCGCCTCATGGTCGATGAGTTCCATCACGGCCGGTCGAAGGCGAGCAGCTGTGACGGCAGCCGAGGCCGCGGCGGCCGCCACGATCGTGTCGAAGAACGCGCCGATCGTGACGACGGTTCCGGCGGCGATGGGCCGCAGCCGTACGGTGGCCCCGACGATGACGCCGAGGGTCCCCTCTGAGCCGGTGAAGAGCGCGGTGAGGTCGTAGCCCGTGACGCCCTTGATGCTGCGGTGGCCCGTCTCGAGCATCCGTCCGTCGGGAAGCACAACGGTGAGGCCGAGCACCGCCTCACGGGTGACCCCGTACTTGGCGCAGAGCAGGCCGCCGGCGTTCGTGGCGATGTTGCCGCCGATGGTCGAGATGGCCTTGCTGGCCGGGTCGGGCGAGAACACGAGCCCGTACTGTGCGACCGCATCGCTCAGCGCCTGGTTGATGACGCCGGGCTCGACCTCAGCCAGTTCGTCGGCGAGCGCCACCTCGAGAATGCGGTTCATCGACGCAGTCGAGAGCACGATGGCTCCGTCAGAACCGGCGCCTCCCCCGGCCAGGCCGGTCGCGGCCCCCTGGGGCACTACCGGCACGCGCCACTCGGTCGCGATACGCATGACGGCCTGCACGTCAGCGATGCTCTCGGCCCGCACAATGGCGAGCGGCATGCCCGGGGCGGTGTAGCCCGAACGGTCGGCCCGAGCCCCCTGCAGTTCAGCGGGGTCTGTGCTGAGACGAGAGCCGAGTTCGGCCCGCAACCGGTGGAGAACGGCGGTGGAGGTGGTCATGCACCCCATGCTAAAGCGCACAGCTCACGGTGCACCGTCGACGGGCGTGCGGCGCTGGTTCGACCGCTAGCATCGAAACGTGAGCGAATCGAGCGAATTGTCGGCCTACGACACCAGTCGTCGCCCCGAAGACCTCACCGAGTCTGAAAGAGACAAGCTCGAACGCAACTGGACCGAGCTGCTGCAAGAACTGCGGGTGATTCAGACCGGTACGCAGATTCTCACCGGGTTTCTGCTCACACTGCCCTTTCAGGCGAAATTCCAGACCCTCGGCAGCGCGCAAGTGACGCTGTACCTCTGCCTCGTCGTGGGCGCGGCACTCGCGACAGCACTCGCGCTGGCACCGGTGAGCGTTCACCGGGCGCTGTTTCGGCACCGGGCCAAGGCGCAGATCGTGAACACCGGCAACCGCCTGGCCATCGCGACGCTCACGGTCGTGTCTCTCGTACTGACCGGAACCATGGTGTTCGTGTTCGACATGGTGGCCGGTGACGTTGCGGCGATCGTGGCCGGCATCGCTGCGCTGGTGGTACTCGCGGCTCTCTGGGTGGCCTTGCCGCTGGCGGTTCGCCCGCGATGAGCGAGCTCGGGGGCATGGCTGGCGAGCGGGGTGTCTCCGGGCTCAGCCTGCGGGAGCGCCGCGCCAGCAGTGCGCTTCGTGCACTCGACCGACGGGCGATTCTGTACGCCATGCGCCGTGCCACTCACGGCTTCTTTCTGCATCGCGGAATCGACGCGGGCGCGACCCTTACCTTCTTCTCGGCCCTGGCGTTCTTTCCCGCCACGCTCGCGGTGGTCTCGACGGTGGGCCTGCTCGACCCACAGGGTGACGCGGTGCGGGTCATTCTGAACGTCATCGACACCTTCGTGCCGAAGTCGACAGTCGGCACCACTCGGCTGGCCCTCGAGCAGTTCACACGCATGCCCGACCCGTTCTTCACTCTCGTGGTGGGCCTGGCGCTCACCGTCTGGACCGGCGCCAGCTATGCCACCGCGTTCGGCCGCATCGTCAACGGGGTCTATGGAGTCGAAGAGGGCCGCCGCTTCATCAAGCTGCGCCTCCTCATGCTGCTCGAGGCAGTTGTGCTCATCGTGCTGCTGTTCACCATCGCGGTGATCGTGATCATCACCCCCGACGTGGCGAAGACCATCGTGACAACCCTCGGCTGGCCGCCCGTGGCCAGTCTGGTGTGGAGTGTGCTCAAGTGGCCCGCCCTCGCGCTACTTGCGGTATTCACTGTTGTTGTGCTTCACTACGGCACTCCGAACCTGAGGCGCCCACGCATCCGTTTGCTGTCGGTGGGCGCCACATTCTCGATCGTCGCGTGGAGCCTCACGACGGCCGGGTACTCGTTCTACGTGTCGACCTTCGCCGCGTACGACAAGTTCTACGGGCTGCTGGGCGGGGCGATCATCACGCTGATCTGGCTCTTTCTGTCGAACCTCGTGCTGGTCATCGGCGTGGAGGTCGACGCCGAGCTGACGAGGGCCCGGCAACTGCTTCGGGAGATGCCGGCTGAGGAGAGCATCCAGGTGCCCCTCAGAGACAATCACCGCAACCTCATTCTCGCCCGGCGGCTCGAGCGCGACACCTCGGAGGGCGTGGCTATTCGCGGGGAGGCACGTCGCCTTCGCCGCCAGCGGCCGCCAGCGAACTGAGCACGGCGTTGCCGCCCGTGAGAACGGCTTCGGCATCGGCGCCCACGATGGGAATGGCCGAGGTGATGGTCTCGAGCCCCGACAGCCGGGCGGGTGAGAGCAGCTTGGTTACGCGCTCGCGGGTCATCAGGTTCGCCTCAACCACGAGGTCGGCGATGTTTCGACCCGTGAGCAGCGCCGTCTTCGCCAGCGCCGACGAGGCCGAGTAGCCGATGTAGGGCGTGAGGGCTGTCACGACCCCCACCGAGGTGGAGACAAGCCGGTCGAGCCGGTCGACGTTCGCGGTGATGCCGTCGACGCAGTTGATACGCAGGGTGCGAAAGCCCTGCGTCATCCAGGCGATGCTCTGCAGCAGCGAGTGCGCGATGACGGGCTCGAAGGCATTGAGCTGCAGTTGGCCACCTTCGGCCGCCATGGTGACCGTGACGTCGGCACCCGCCACCGAGAAGGCGATCTGGTTGACCACCTCGGGAATCACCGGGTTCACCTTGCCCGGCATGATGCTCGAGCCGGCCTGGCGCGGCGGCAGGTTGATCTCGCCGAACCCCGCCTGCGGGCCGCTCGAGAGCAGGCGCAGGTCGTTGCAGATCTTGCTCAGCTTGATGGCAGACCGCTTCAGGATGCCCGACAGCTGCATGAACACCCCCGCGTCGCTTGTGGCCTCGATGAGGTCGGGGGCCGTGACGTACTCGAAGCCGGTGAGCTGGCGCAGGTGCCGCCGCACCGCGTCGGCGTAGCGCGGGTCTGCCGTGATGCCGGTGCCGATGGCCGTGGCGCCGAGGTTGATCTCCCAGAGCAGCGGAACCGTCTCGGCCATGCGCTGGTTGTCTTCGGTGAGGGTCGTGGCGAAGCCATGGAACTCTTGCCCGAGGGTCATGGGCACCGCGTCTTGCAGCTGTGTGCGGCCAATCTTCAGCACGTCGTTGAATTCGACGCCCTTCAGAGCGAATGAGTCGCGCAGCAACTCGTGCTCGGCAAGCAGGCGCTGCAGACCGAAGCACAGCGCGAGCTTCACCGCCGTGGGGTACACGTCGTTCGTGCTCTGGCTGCGGTTCACGTCGTCGAGCGGGTGCAGCACGCTG
Organism: Subtercola vilae; assembly: GCF_004923255.1. GTDB lineage: Bacteria > Actinomycetota > Actinomycetes > Actinomycetales > Microbacteriaceae > Subtercola > Subtercola vilae. The sequence goes on from NZ_QYRT01000005.1 coordinate 140,181, forward strand.
TAGCTGCCCTTGGGTTCGTCGAGCAGGCCGAGCGCGATGTTCGTGAGCACCTCGTTGGCATTCATGTTGGTCGAGGTGCCGGCACCGCCCTGGATGACCCCCACCACGAATTCGTCGTGAAACCGGCCGTCGCGAACCAGCTGGCACGCCTCGTCGATGACGCGCGCCTTCTCGGCGCTCAGCACACCGATCTCGGCGTTCGCCCGCGCCGCCGCCTGCTTCACGATGACAAGAGCATTCACGAGGTCGGGGTAGACCGAGATGGCCCGGCGACTGATGGGAAAGTTCTCGAGCGCGCGGGCGGTGTGGATGCCCCAGTAGGCGTCGACCGGAATCTCGACCGACCCCAGAGAGTCTGTCTCGGTGCGGGTCAGGGCAGCACCAGTGCTGCTCAGCGGTACGTCAGGGCTTGTCTCGTAGTTGTTCGGCACTACAAAAACGTTACTCGGTGGCGGCCGGGTCAGGTGAGTTTTCTGAGGAATCCGCGAATGAACGCGTCTTTCTTCTGCGTGAACGGCGGATACACGAGGTTAAACGTGTCGGGCTTCAGAATCTTGCTCAGCACGGCCTTCTCGTGGCTGAACACAGCGAGACTTCGTTCGCCGTGGTACGAACCCATACCGCTCTGGCCCACACCCCCGAACGGCAGCGACTGCACGAGCAGGTGGGCCGCGGGCACGCCGAATGCCAGAGCGCCAGAAGAGGTCTGTGTGGTGAACCGGCGCCGGGTGGTCTTCGACTCGCTGAACACGTAGAGCGCGAGCGGCTTGTCGCCGGCGTTGATGAAGTCGATGGCGTCGCTGAGCGAGTCGACCGTGACGATCGGCAGAATCGGGCCGAAGATCTCTTCTGACATGATGGGTGCGTCACGGCTGACGCCCGAGAGCACGGTGGGGGCGATGTAGCGGGTGCGGGCATCCGAGTCGCCTCCGGTGACAACCGTTTCGCCCTCGAGCAGGCCGACGAGGCGCTCGAACTGCCTGTCGTTGACGATGCGACCGTAGCTGTCGCTCGATACGGGGTCACTGCCGTAGAACTCGGCAATCGTATCGACCAGCAGCGCTCCCAGCTTCGCGGCGATGGCCGGGGTGGTGAGCAGGTAGTCGGGTGCGACGCAGGTCTGGCCGGCGTTCATGAACTTGCCCCACGCGATGCGGTGGGCAACCACGCGAAGATCGACGGTGTCGTCGACGTACACCGGTGATTTGCCGCCCAGCTCGAGGGTGACGGGCGTGAGGTTCGCGACGGCTGCCTGCATGACGATGCGGCCCACGCGCCCGTTGCCGGTGTAGAAGATGTGGTCGAAGCGTTCAGCCAGCAGCTGGGTGGTCTCGTCGACTCCGCCCTCGATGAGCGCGACGGCGTTGCTGTCGAAGTACCGGGCGAAGAGGCGGGCGAACACCGCCGAGGTGGCGGGGGCGAGCTCGCTGGGCTTCGCCGCGACAGCGTTGCCCGCGGCGAGCGCCCCGATGATGGGCACGAGCAGCAGTTGAACGGGGTAGTTCCACGGCGCGATCACGAGCACCACGCCCAGCGGCTCTTTCACGACGTGCGCTGACGAGGGGGCGATGAGCAGCGGGGTCGAGACCCGCTTCGGCCGCAGCCACTGACGCAGGTGCTTCAGGGTGTGGTCGATCTCGGCGATCACGAATCCGATCTCGGTGAGCTGGGCCTCGGCCGGGTTCTTCTTGAGGTCGGTGAGCAGCGCCTGCTCGATGTCGCTCGTGTTGTCGATGAGCAGCGCGCGCAGTGCCTTCAACTGCCGGATGCGCCACGCAGTCGGCTTCGTGACGCCCCGGTCGAACGTGCCGCGCAGCCGCTCGACGGTGCTGATGATGCTGGTGATGCTGCTGGTGCTGGTGACGGCCGTGGGGCGAGCCGCAGAAGGCGGCGTTGCCTCAGAACCGGTGCCCTGCTGGCTCGGTGCGTCGATGCTCATGACTCATCGTATGCCGATCATGCTCCCTGGCGCGGGTGCAGTGCGATCGTTCCGCTCCTCAGCCGAATCAGACGGTGTAGCGCGGGTGCAGAGTGATGGCGCTGCCGACGCGGCGGCGTGAGCTGTACGGCGGCCATTCTGCTTCTGGATGCCCGGGGTCGCCGATGGGCGTCGGAGTGCCGGTGCGCGCAAAAGCCGCCCACGACCGTCGGAGCTGGAGCCCAGTCTTCTCGAGGTCGGCCCATACTGCGCCCCCCAGCATCGGCGAGCCGCGCCAGAACTCTTCGTCGGCCCAGAAGAACGGCAGCTCGAGGCAGTGGCACGCTCCCCACGGAGTGCCCATTGGTCGCCAGTCGAGGCGATAGGTGAACACCCGCGCTCCGGCCGCCGCGAACGCTCCCGCGAGCGCAAGGCTCGGGGCACCGAACACGCGCCGAGTGAGGGCAGCCGACAGTGGTTCTGTGGCGGGGCGCAGCAGCCGCGAGGCCCGAGCCCGGCGGAGCGCGCCGACCACCTCGAGAAACGCGCTGAAGTCGTCACGGTTGTACCCGATCAACACGTCGACGCCCGGAGCACGTCTGGCCCAGCGCTCGGCCCGCTCGGCTTTCGCCGGCACCGGCCAGACACCCGGGGTGGGCGCGTAGGGCATCCCGCTCGTGAGCCGGTCTCCGTGCAGGCCCTCACCCGCGCGCACCTGCGCCTCGAGTAGTTGCTGAACGGTCGCGTCGCGGGGGTGCACCTGGCCGAGGGCACTCACCACGTTGGCGCCCAGCTCGACGGCCAGCACCTCGCGGGCGGTGTCGAGCCCGAGGGGTGGGCTCTGCAGAATTGCACGAGAGAAAAGGCCATCGGCCTCGGGGATGGCGAGCAGCTGGGCTATCGCGTCTGCCCCGGCTGACTGCCCGAACAGCGTCACCGTCGATGGGTCTCCCCCGAACGCGGCGATGTTCTGCTTCACCCACGCCAGCGCAGCGAGCTGGTCGAGCACCCCCAGGTTCGCCGGTACGGCATCGCCTGCCTCGGGCTCACCGGGAGCGAGGGGTACGTAGCCGAACACGCCGAGCCGATAGTTCAGGCCCACTACGATCACGTCGCCGTCGGCCACCAGCCGCGCCGGGTCGTAGATCTCCCCCGCGCCAGAACCGTTCACGTACGCTCCACCGTGAATCCACACCATCACGGGCCGCAGGGGCGCACCCTCACCTAACGCCGCCCGCGGAATGGTGATGTTCAGAAAAAGGCAGTCTTCAGCCATCGGCGGCGTGCGCTTGGGCAACGCCAGCAGCGCGAGCCCGAAGGGCGGCTGCGGGCACATCGGCCCGTCTGCGCGCGCCTCCCGGATGCCCGTCCACTCCGGTGCCGCCACGGGAGCCTCGAATCGCTCCGCCGTCGCATACCGCACCCCGCGAAATCGAACCAGTTCGCCCTCGATCGAGCCCCGCAGGGTTCCGGATGCCGTCACCACGTCGTACGAAGCCGCCCCCTCGGGCGCTGCCGGCCATCCGCCCGCCGTCACCGGTGCCCCGCCGATCGGTACACCCGCACCAGCACTCGCACCAGCCCCTGCACCCGTACCTGCACCTGCACCTGCACCTGCACCCACCGCCGCACCGACGTCGGTCACCGGCCCGCCAGCACGTCTTCGAGGGTGCGCGGCGCGTGCCCGGTGAGCAGCGCCACGTCGGCCGAGACGGTCTCGAGCTCGCCGTCACGGATGCCCGTGTACGTGCTCACCCATGCGTCGACCATGAACGCCGGCGCGTTGAACTTCGCTCGCGACGCGTAAGCCTCGTCGACGCTTTCGTTCTGGAACGTCACCGTTCGCCCGGTGGCCTTCGTCGTTCGCTCGGCCAGTTCACCGAACGTGAGGGTCTCGCCGCCGGTCAGCTCGTACAGCGCACCGCGATGCTCGCCCGGTGCGAGCAGTACGGTCACGGCGGCGTCGGCGACATCGGCCCGCGCCACGGCGGCCATGCGCCCGTCACCGGCCGGGCCCCTGATGACGCCGTTCTCGTCGGCGAACGCGACCAGCACGTCGAGATAGAAATTGTCGCGCAGAAACGTGAAATCGAGCCCGCTGGCACGGATGACTTCTTCGGTTCTGCCGTGGTCTCGCGCGAGCGTGAAACTGGCAGCGGGCCCGGCCCCCGTGAACGACGTGTAGACGATGTGCTGAACCCCGGCCTCGATGGCCGACTGGATGAACTGCACATGCTCGGCGACCCGGTCGGTCGACTCGGCCGCCGACACCATGAACAGCACGTCGACACCCTCGAGCGCCTCCCGACCAGCCCTGGCATCGCTGTATTCGGTCACCCCGACCGTGACGTCGACGTCACCCGCCCTTCCTGCAGCCGTCGCAGCACCCGCGAAGTCGGGAACCCGAGCAGCGTCACGCACGATCGCACGAAAGCCCTGCCCGTGCGAGGCGAGCAGACGCCCGACGGCACCGCCGATGTTGCCCGTCACTCCCGTCACACCGATCGTGTACGCCCTGCTCGTCCCGTCAGCCCTGTTCGCTGCGTCAGCCCTGTTCGCTGCGTCAGCCCCGAGCCCTCGTTCTGTTGTCATGCAGAAACCCTACGCGCGGCCCGCGTGCGACTGCTCGATGATCTCGAGAACCTCCTGCGAATCTGCCGCATCCACCGGCAACGCCGACCCCGTTGTCAGAGCGTCACCCAGCTGTGAGTAGAACGCAGAGTAGTCTCCGCGTTCAAGCGGCACTCGGCGAGTGTCACCGTCGACGCCCACTTCGGCCCATGCCGACTCGGGCTCGATGCCGTACGCAGCGTCGGTCGGCAGCATTCCGCCCTTCAGCGCGGCCTCCTGGCCGTCGAGCCCCCACTTCGTGAAGGCTGAGCGCGAGCCCAGCACGTGAAACCGTGCACCCTTCTGGGCGGCGAGCCCGTTCATCCAGAGCTGGCTCTGCACTCCCGAGGTGTGCCTCAGGGCGACGAACGCGTCGTCGTCAGCCGAACCGCCCGCACGGCGCGTGCGCACCTCGGAGTACACCTCATCGATCGGCCCGAACAGCTGTAGCGCCTGGTCGATCAAGTGGGTACCGAGGTCGAACAGAATGCCGCCACCCTCGCTCACCGTGGCCTCGTTCTTCCACGCCTTGCCGCCCTGGGGCCGCCACCACTCGAACCGCGACTCGAACCGGTACACGTCGCCGAGTTCGCCCGCGCCGAGCAGCTTGGCCAACGTGAGGTAGTCGGCGTCCCATCGCCGGTTCTGGAACACCGTGAGCGCCTGGCCCAGCTCGGCCGCCCTGGCAACGAGGTGCGCACCCTGCGACGAGTTTGCGGCGAACGGCTTGTCGACGACGACGGCCAGCCCGGCTTCGAGCGCCGTGAGCGCCAGCGGGTAGTGCGTGACGGGCGGCGAACCGATCACGACCAGGTCGTACTCGTCGGCGTGGTCGAACAGTTCATCGGTGTTTCTGAGAACGCGGGCCGATGGATGCAGCACCCCCGCCTCTGCCACCCGTTCGGCGTTGCCCGTCACGATGGCTGACAGCGCGAACCGGGGGTCTGCCGCAACGAACGGCGAGTGGAACACCCGCCCCGACAACCCGAAACCGATCACCGCCGTTCTGATCGGTTCGGTCAGGAGATGCGGGCTACGTGCGCCAGAAACGGTGGTCATGATTGCAGCCTATCCGGCCCGGATCGGCGGGAACACGGGCCTCGCCGGGTATCCATTCCCCTACGGGAATACAAACCGGTTAGTTGCTGTTGGCTAACGAGTGACTGACTCCTCCCAGACCGACGGCCCGAGCATCCTGACCGCCCGCGAGAGGAGGCGCCTCACCCGACCTGAGAACGAACGTGCCATCATCGCCACCCTCGCGTTCACCGGTCTGATCGCTGCGTTCATGCAGACGCTCGTGACGCCCATCGTGCCCGAACTGCCCCAGCTGCTGAACACGACTGCGTCGAACTCGACGTGGGTTCTCACCGCGACACTGCTCTCTGCCGCCATCACCACCCCCATCAGCGGCCGACTCGGCGACATGTTCGGCAAGCGTCGCCTTGTTCTCGTTCTTCTCGCGCTGCTGCTCGCCGGGTCGATCGTGTCTGCCGTGTCGAATGACATCGTTCCGATGATCGCGGGCCGCGTTCTGCAGGGCGCAGGCCTCGGCGTCATCGCCCTCGGCGTGAGTATTCTGCGTGACGTGCTGCACCCGAAACGCCTGGGCGCAGCCGTCGCCCTGGTGAGCGCCACACTCGGCATCGGCGGCGCAGTGGGCCTGCCCGTCTCCGCGCTCATCGCCCAGAACCTCGACTGGCACTACCTGTTCTGGCTCTCGGGGTTGCTCGCGCTGATCGGGTTCGGCCTGGTCTACTTCATCGTTCCCGTCAGCACCCTCCGCACCGGCGGTCACTTCGACATCATTGGTTCGGTCGGCTTCGCCATCGGCCTGGTGGGTATCCTGCTGGCCGTCTCGAAGGGTGGCGAGTGGGGCTGGTCGAGCCCCGTCACGCTCGGGATGCTCGCCGGTGGCGTGCTCGTACTGCTCGCGTGGGGCTGGTTCGAGTTGCGTTCGAAGAACCCTCTGGTCGACCTGCGCATCGCCGCCCGCCGACCGGTGCTGCTCACCAACCTCGCCTCGATCACCGTGGGGTTCGCGTTCTTCGCCAGCGCAGCCGTTCTGCCCCAGCTGCTCGAGTCGCCCACCTCCACGGGGGTCGGACTCGGCCAGAGCCTGCTCGTCGCCAGCCTCTGCCTCATGCCCAGCGGCCTGGTGATGTTCTTCATGTCGCCGGTCGCCGCCCGCCTCAGTGCAGCTCGCGGCCCGCGGGTCAGCCTCATTCTCGGCGGGGTCATCATCGCCATCGGATACGCAGTGGCAATCGGGCTGATGACCGAGGTCTGGCACGCAGTGGTGGTCGCCACAGCCGTCGGTTTCGGCGTGGGTTTCGCTTACGCGGCAATGCCCACCCTCATCATGCACGCGGTGCCGGCCAACGAGACGGCGGCCGCCAACGGGCTGAACTCGGTGATGCGCAGCCTCGGCTCCACCGTGGCCGCCGCCGTGCTCGGCCTCATTCTTGCCTCGAGTGCTGTTGTCGTGAACGGGCACGCCATTCCGACGCAGTTCTCGTTTCAGCTCTGCTTCGCCATCGCGGCGGTCGTGGCGCTGCTCGGCGTCGTTGCCGCGTTCTTCATTCCGCGTCGCGAACCCGCTTATGAGACGGCAAGCATACCCGTCATCAGCTCACCAGCACGAGTGGGAACAGGCGCAACGGCGTGAGCCCTGTGAACCACTTAGGGTGAGCAGCAATGGAAACCCCTGAACTGCTGCTCATCCTGGCCGGATCGCTCGCGGTCAGCGCTTTCGCGCGCTGGCGGGGCTGGCCGGCCCCGCTTCTGGTGGTGGCTGTGGCGCTCGGAGTCTCGCTGATTCCGGCGGTGCCCGACGTGGAGATCAACTCCGAGGTGATTCTCACCATCATCCTGCCGCCGCTTCTGTATTCGGCCGCGCTCGACGTGTCGTTTCAGAACTTCAACCAGAGCCTCCGGCAGATTCGCCGGCTCGGCATCGGCCTCGTCATCGTGACTGCTCTCGTGGTGGGTGGGGTGGCCTATCTGCTCGTACCCTCCCTCACCCTCCCCGGTGCACTGCTGCTCGGTGCGGTGGTCTCGCCACCCGACGCCGTGTCGGCAAGCGCGATCGGCCGCCGTCTCGGCCTGCCCCGCCGGGTGATGACGGTGCTGTCGGGCGAGAGCCTCATCAACGATGCCGCCTCGCTCACCCTGTTCAAAGTGTTCGTGGCCGTCATCGGCGGCTCGGCACTGAGCTTCGGCGGTGTGCTCTGGATGTTCGTCGTGACCATCGTCGTCGGAATCGCCGTGGGGCTCGCCCTCGGTTACGTGGTGCAGTTCATTCGCGTGCGCATCGGCGACTCCCTCGTGGGCGCGACCCTGGGGCTGCTCGTGCCGTTCGGCGCCTACGCCGCGGGTGAGGCGCTGCACGGGTCTGGCGTTCTGGCGGTGGTCGCAGCGGGGCTCTACATCGGCTACAACTCACCGCGAACCGGTTACGAGACTCGTCTGCAGGAGCGGCCGGTGTGGGCGTCGATTGACCTGCTGCTCGAGGGATTCGTCTTCGCTCTGATCGGCTTACAGGTGAGCAGTGTGGCCTCGGATGTCGCCCGCAGCTCACTCGGCCTGCTGCCGTCGCTGACACTCGCGGTCGTGGTTCTCGCGGTGGTCATTCTGGTGCGCCCGGCATTTGTGTTCGCGGCGTACTACCGCACGAGGCTACGGTACGGGCGCATCAGAAACCAGCCGGGCATCCGGAGCCTGCCGCTCGTTCGGCGTCTGCGGTCACGCCTTGAGAAGCCGGAGCCTGACCTGAGCTGGCGGGAACTCACCGTGATCTCGTGGACGGGAATGCGCGGTGTGGTGACACTCGCCGCCGCCGCGGCCGTGCCCGCGATGACCGCGGCCGGGGCGTTCGCCGAGCGCGACACGATCACCCTTGTGGCGTTCGTGGTGACGGTGGGCACGCTGCTACTGCAGGGGCTCACGCTGCCGTGGGTGATCACCCGGTTGGGTGTCATCGACTCGGGTCAAGACGAACGAGACCGCGAAGACGAGGTGCGTATCTTCGAGCTCACGGTGCGGGAGACGAACGAATACGTGGAGAGGCACCACGACGAGTGGGCGGCCAAGTACGGCGGAGAAGAACTCGACCGGTCGCTCTCCATTCTGCAGAAGCAGTACGAAAGGCAGGTCGCCGTGCTGCTCGACGAGAACGAACTCGAGCAGCAGGAGATCGACGCGGCCGGAGTCGACACGACCGCTGCTTCGCATCCTCGGCTCAGCGGCCCGCAGCTCACAGAGCTGCGGCACGAACTCATCGAACACCGCCGCTCGATCGTGCTGCGCGAGCGCAACGCTGGCGAGCTCGACGAAGAGGTCATGCGCAGTGTGCTGCGCGGAATCGACGCCGAGGAGCTTGCCCTCGACACCTCGACGATGACCCGCAACCGAAACTGAGCGGGCGAAACTAGGCTGTGCTGACATGATCTCTCGCGATGCGGTGACAACGCCGGGTTCGGGTCTGCCCTCCCCCAGGCCATTCAGTGCAGCGTGGGCGGTGGCACGCTTCGGGTTCTCCCGGCGGCACTACGCCGGTCGGCGCGCGGCGGGCGTCGAGGTGCACGACAGCATGCTCACCGTGCTCACGGAGAACACCGAGAACACCGGCGGCCCAGACCGTGTGCGACTGCGGAGGTTCGCTACTCCTTCGACGCCAGACGATTCACCGCTGGTACTCGTGTTTCCCGATGCCTCGAGTCTTGCCGGACTCGCTTCGCGAAGCGGCGAATGGCTCTCCAGTTCGATCGCCCACGCCCTGCCGGTGACGGTCGTGGTCGTGCAGATCGAGCAGTCGGTCATCGACGACCGGGAAGCGGCCTTTCAGGTTCTCACGTCGTTCCTGGGTGGCGCGTACACGAAAATCGCTCTGGTCGGCGTCGGTACCGGGGCTGCGCTGGCTTCTCGAACGGCCATGCGCCTGCGCGACGACCCTGCTTTCGATGCCGGTGGCGTGCAGGTGCTCCGCCAGGCGCTGATCGACTCCGACTTTCAGCTGCTGCTCGGCCCACCGAGCACAGCCGTCGCCCTCCGCACGTCACTGGTGGCCCGGCTCAGCGAGCTTCCGCCCACTCTCGTCCAGCAGAGCGCCACCCGGCTGGGCACGTCCCGTGCGGGCGCGGGCGAGGCAGTGGTGGCTGAGGGCGTGAGCTTCGCCGAAGACCTACCCGAGCTGCTCAAGCAGGCCGGGGTTGCCGTTCGGGCCATCGAGTACCCCGCATCTGCCCTCAGCTGGGCCGACTACCCCCGCGCGGTGAAGACTGCAGCGCGCTCGCTCGCCGATCTGGTGGCGTTCCTCGACCGCGGCATCGTGACCGACGGATTCGACACGGTTCCGGCGTGGAACCTGCACTGAGCATCCGGAGCCTGCCAACCGGCGGGCGCAACGCGTCGGCCTTTCACCTCGTATTGTTGAAGCACGCACGTCTCGAACCGGGAGCACACTGATGAGCACGCACCCACCTGACTTCCTCGGTGCCGATTCCCCGCGTGCCGATTCCCCGCATGCCGATTCCCCGGGCGCCGACGCCCGCGGGCCCTCTTCGGCCAACGTCGAACCCGGTGCCGGATCAGCACACCACGTCGTGGCCGACCCTGCGAAGACCTCGCACGGCCGGGCCCGGCACTGGTTGCTGCAGGGGCTCGTCGACCAGTCGGGCCGCTACCAGGGCTCGTACGGCGTCAAGGCCGAAAAGACGCACACGTGGTGGCGCGTCATGTGCCTGACCGGCGTCGACTACTTCTCGACCCTCGGCTACCAGCCGGCCATCGCGGCTCTCGCCGCCGGGCTGCTGTCGCCCTTCGCCACCATCGTTCTGGTGTTGCTGACACTGTTCGGCGCCCTGCCGGTGTACCGCCGTGTAGCCCGCGAGAGTTTCAAGGGCGAAGGCTCGATCGCCATGCTCGAGCGGCTGTTGCCCTGGTGGGGCGGCAAGCTCTTCGTGCTCGTGCTGCTCGGATTCGCCGCCACCGACTTCATGATCACCATCACCCTGTCGGCCGCTGATGCCACAGCGCACGCGATCGAGAACCCGTTCGCTCCGTCGTGGTTCCACGGCAACGAGGTCATCATCACGCTGGTGCTCATCGCTCTGCTCGGCGCCGTGTTCATCCGCGGCTTCAAAGAGGCCATCGGCATCGCCACTGTTCTGGTCGCCGTCTACCTGGTGCTGAACCTCGTCGTGGTCATCGTGGCCGTCGGCCACGTCGTGGGCAACACCGTCGTGATCACCGACTGGTGGAGCGCCCTGAACGCGCAGCACGGCAATCCACTGGTGATGGTCGGCATTGCTCTCATCGTGTTTCCGAAGCTCGCGCTCGGCCTCTCAGGCTTCGAGACCGGAGTCGCCGTGATGCCGCAGATCACCGGCGCAGCGACCGATACCCCCGCGAACCCAGCCGCGCGCATCCGGGGCACCTGGCGACTGCTGACCACGGCCGCGGTGATCATGAGCACGTTCCTGATCGCCACGAGCATTGTGACCACGCTGCTCATACCGCAGGCCGAGTTTCAGCCCGGCGGCGCGGCGAACGGCCGCGCGCTCGCCTTTCTCGCCCACGAGTACCTCGGCAGTGGGTTCGGCACCTTCTATGACATCAGCACCATCTGCATTCTGTGGTTCGCCGGTGCGTCAGCCATGGCCGGCCTTCTGAACCTGGTGCCGCGCTACCTCCCCCGCTACGGCATGGCGCCGCAGTGGGTCAGGGCCGTGCGCCCGCTCGTGCTGGTCTTCACGGGCATCGCGTTTCTCATCACCGTCGCCTTCAAAGCGAATGTGGATGCCCAGGGCGGCGCCTATGCGACCGGAGTGCTCGTGCTCATCACGTCGGCGTCGGTTGCGGTGACCCTGTCGGCCAAGCGGCAGAAGCAGCCCAAGCGCACCATCGGATTCGGCATCGTCTCGATCGTCTTTCTCTACACCACGGTCGCCAACGTGTTCGAACGGCCCGACGGTGTTCGTATCGCCGCCCTGTTCATTCTGGGCATCCTGGTCATCTCGCTGGTGTCACGGGTGCAGCGCAGCTTTCAGTTGCGGGCCACCTCGGTGACGCTCGACGAGTCGGCGCTCGAGTTTCTCCGCGCCGATGCCGAGCGGGGGGTCATCCACCTGATCGCCAACGAGCCTGACGACGGCAGCGCGCTCGAGTACCGCATCAAGAACAAAGAGGAACGCCACGACAGCCACATTCCCACCAGCGCGAAGATCATCTTCGTAGAGGTGTACCCGGCCGACTCGTCGAACTTCGAAGAAGACCTGGTGGTTCGCGGGGTCATGAAGCACGGCTATCGCGTGCTCGAGGTGCGAAGCGGCAACGTGCCGAACACGCTCGCGGTGGTGCTGCTGACCATTCGAGACGAGACCGGAGTGGTGCCCGAGATCTACTTCGAGTGGACCGAGGGCAACCCGGTGTCGAACATGCTGAAATTCTTGATCACCGGTGGCGGAGAGGTGGCCCCGGTCACCCGTGAAGTGCTGCGCGAGGCCGAGAAAGACGTCAGGTTGCGCCCCGCGGTCCACGTGAGCTGACTGCGGCCGAGTGGGTTTCGGCTGGGCTGGTTTCGGCTGGGCTGGTTTCGGCTGGGCTGGTTTCGGCTGGGCTGGTTTCGGCTGGGCTGGCTGCGCTTCAACGAACGCAGCTCCTGGGAGAACAGCTCACGCGAGTGGGCCAGTTCGAGCCGCATCTCCTCGATCTGAGCCGACAGTGCGTCGATGTGTTCGACGTTCGCGCGAAGCCCGCGCGTCTCGCCGCTGCGCACCCGCTCGACCAGCCAGCTCGCGAGGGTGGCGGTGACCACACCGAGCAGGGCGATGCCGGCCATCATGAGCCCCACCGCAATCAGCCGACCCTCGAACGTGACGGGTGTGTAGTCGCCGTAGCCCACTGTGGTGATGGTGACGAAGGCCCACCACAGGGCGTCACCGATGGTGCGGATGTTCGCACCCGGCACGTTCTGCTCCGCGTCGAGCACACCGAGCGCTGCGATGACCACGAGCATGCCCGCCGAGCCGATGACGTACACGGCGACCCGGCCGCGGAATGCCGTACCGGCCGTGCGTTGCAGCACCGTGAAAAGCATCACGAGGCGCAGCAGCCTGAGCGGCCGCAGCAGCGGAAGCGCCACGATCAGAAACTCGAGAAAGTGCACGAAGAACCAGTGCAGACGGCGAGGTGCCAACAGGAGTTCGACCACGTAGTCGACAACGAAGACGCCCCACACCGCCCACATGACAATCTCGGCGTACATGTGCGAGTTCGCCTGCAGGTTGCCGATCACATCCCACGAGTACGCGACCAGAAAGAGCAGCGACACCCCCGTCAGCGGCCATTCCATCATCGTGTTCCAGGCCAGCTGACCCTCTGCACCGCGTCTGAAGCCGAACATCGAACCGCCCCCGTCTCGTAGGCGCTGCCCTGTACCGAGAACGGGCAGAGCATGGTCTGAAGTTTACCCATCACGGCCACGACCGGCCTCACCCTCGTTCGGGGCAACCCGCCTGTTCACGGCGGGTCACATCACCTCGACGGCAACCACTTTTTCGCGTCTGTGAATTCGGCCCGGGCCCGCGCATACTCGGCGAGAGCCTGGTCTGAGCGTACTTGCTCGAGGGCGTGCAGCCGGCCGAATCCGAAGGTGTTCTCTCCCTCAGCAGAAGCGACGGCTGAGGTACTGACCAGCAGCTCTTGCAGGGTGAGGCTGTCGCGGTACTCCCCCAGCGCATCCTGCACCCGTTCGGCAGCGCCCGCGAGACGCCTGGCCTTGTCGCCGAAAATGGCGGTGTCGCCCGAGCTGACGGCCTCGACACCGAAGCGCAGTCGGCGGGCGGCCTTTCGTACGTGGTGGATGCGCAGGTTCCACTCCTCGGGATTCGCCGCGTCGTTCACGGCCGCCATGCGTTCCCGTACCCGCCGATAGTCGTCTGAAATTCCTTTGGCGAGGGCCTTCGCGGCAGGCCGTTCAGATTTCGGGTTGAACGAAGGCATGGCGCTGAACGCTTCGAGGGCATCCAGAAGCCTGAAATACCGCGCACTCGACATCAGACGGCGAAGGTAGGCCAGCGCACGCTGGTACTCGGCCTCTTTGCTGACGACCAGCCGCGCCAACACGGCTTCGTGCATGCGCTTGTTCGACTGCGAGCGCACCAGGTCGCGCGCCCGATCGTGCATCACCTGCGGGTCGCGGGCGTCGCCGAGAACGCCGCCGAACGCCCTCAGCTCGCTTTCCAGGTGTTTCGCCTCTGGTGACGACAGAATTGAACGGTAGGTGGCCAGCACACTGCGCAGTCGACGAACGGATGAGCGCATGGTGTGCACGGCACCCGCCTCGTCTTGGCGCACCAGAGGGTCGGCCGCCTTGAGCCTCAGCGTCTGTTCGGCCACGGCCGCTCGCAGTACGTCGCCCGCGCTGCTCTTCGACGTCAGCTCCCAGCGGGGGGCGGGGTCGCCCAGCCGCTCACGACCGAGGGCGTGGGCGAGCTTCGACACGCTCGAGGCGGGCATGGCCCCGGCGCGGCCGAGTTCGTGCTCGATCGCGTCGAGTAGTGCCTGGCGTTTCTTCGGCGAGCCAGGGGCTGCCTCGGCGAGCTCGACCTCCCACTCACGCCACACCCGCACCTGGCCCGACATCACGTCGCCGGCCGACACCAGGTCGTCGCAGATCTCGGCCAGCGCCCGGCCGCTGTCGTCGAAGAGACAGGTTGTGGTGCGCGTGGTGGTCAGGCGCGCGACGGGTGAGACCTCTCGGTCGCGAACGTGCACCATGACCAGGTCGAGCACCGCTTCGGGAATGGGCGACTCGTCGCCGAGCGGCCAGTGCAGCTCCGTGCGCCCCTCGTCGCCCGGGAGCTTGATGTGCCAGCCCTCGTCTGCGCCGCCAACCCTGCGCCGAAGCACGATGCGCTGGGCTGCGAGCGCGAGGTCTGGAGTGTCGAAATAGACGGCTTCAAGGGTCACCGTGTCGGGCTCAGACGCGCTGGCGATCGAGGCTACCCCGATGAGGTCGGGCACCACACTCGAATCTGCCACGTCGTACTTTCGCTCGATCTCGATGTGCACCTGATGGTTCATGCTTTCTACGCTAACGCAGCGGCTAGCGTAGACACATGCACGAGCCTGAGAGCACCCCTGCCCGTACCCCCGCTGTCGCACCGGCCACGGCGCCGGTAGCCGCGAAGATCGCACACACCCGCCGCCACCACGGCGACGAGTTCGTCGACAACTACGAGTGGCTGCGCGACCCCGAGAACGACGAGGTGCTGGCGCACCTCGCCGCCGAGAACACGTTCGCCGACCAGCAGACCGCCCATCTGGCCGGGCTCCGCTCGCGCATCTTCGACGAGATCAAGGCTCGAACGCTCGAGACCGACTTGTCGGTGCCCGTGCGGGAAGGCGAGTGGTGGTACTACACGCGCACGGTCGAAGGCAAGCAGTACGGCGTTCACGCGCGGGCACCCATCAGCGGGCGAGACGACTGGCAGCCGCCGCAACTCGTCGCGGGTGAGCCGGTACCGGGCGAGGTGGTGGTGCTCGACGACAACGTCGAAGCCGAGGGCACCGATTTCTACTCGCTCGGCAGTTTCGACGTGAGCACCGACGGAACCCTGCTCGCCTATGCGATCGACACTGTCGGTGACGAGCGGTACACCCTGCGCATCCGAAACCTGCTGACGGGCGCCGACCTCGCCGATGTGGTCGAGAACACGGCGCCGGGGGCCACCTTCTCTCTCGATGCGTCGCACGTGTTCTACCCGACGGTCGATGACGCGTGGCGGCCCGACACGGTGTGGCGGCACCGGGTGGGCGGCGTTCAGGGCGAGACGAACGCTGACGTCTCCGTCTTCACCGAGCCCGACGAGCGCTACTGGGTGGGGGTGGGGCTCACGCGCAGCCGTAGGTATCTCGAGATCGGCGTGGGTTCGAGCATCACGAGCGAGGCCTACCTGCTCGACGCGGCAGACCCCGAGGGCGAGTTCGCTGTCGTCTGGCCGCGAGTCGAGGGCGTCGAGTATTCGGTCGAGCACGCCGTCATCGGCGGCGTCGACAAGCTCCTCATCACGCACAACCGCAACGGTGACAACTTCGAGCTGGTCGAGGTGCCGGTGGATGCCCCCACCGACTCCGCCCGCCAGCACACCGTTCTGGCGCACGACCCCGAACGCCGGCTCGAGAGCGTCGACGCGTTCGAGACCCACCTCAGCGTTCAATACCGCCGCGATGCGCTCAGCAGGGTGGCGGTCATCCGGCTGGCTGGGACTGGTGATGGCACAGCTGATGGCGCAGGTGTACATGACTCGGCGGGGTACGGCGAACTCGTCGAGCTTCCGTTCGATGAGCCGCTGTTCGCGTCGGGCACCGGCGGCAACCCCGAGTGGCGGCAGCCCACACTACGGGTGGGATTCACCTCGTTCGTGACGCCGTCGACGGTGTACGACTACGTGGTGGCGACGGGTGAACTGCGCCTGCTGAAGCAGCAACCCGTTCTGGGCGGGTACGACTCGTCGCGGTACACGCAGCGGCGCGAGTGGGCCACTGCGCCCGACGGAACCCGCGTGCCCTTGTCGCTGGTGTACCTGACGCCGGGCGACTCCGACGCGCCTGGCGTTGACAACTTCGCGCACACCGGGCCAGCTCCGCTGATTCTCTACGGGTACGGGTCGTACGAGGCGAGCATCGACCCGTCGTTCTCGGTCGCCAGGCTGTCGCTGCTCGACCGGGGGGTGGTCTTCGCCATCGCGCACGTTCGGGGCGGCGGAGAGCTCGGCCGCTGGTGGTACGAGAGCGGCAAGACCCTCACGAAACGAAACACCTTCAGCGATTTCATCGCGGCGGCGCGGCACCTCGTCGAGATCGGCCAGACGACCCCCGAACTGCTCGTCGCTCAGGGCGGCAGCGCGGGCGGGCTCCTGATGGGTGCGGTCGCAAACGACGCGCCTGAGCTGTTCGCGGGCATTCTCGCGCAGGTTCCGTTCGTCGATGCGCTGACGTCGATTCTCGACCCGTCGCTTCCGCTCACCGTCATCGAGTGGGATGAGTGGGGAGACCCCCTCCACGACCCAGAGGTGTATGCGTACATGAAGACGTATTCGCCCTACGAGAACGTGCGTGACGGGGTCAGGTACCCGCGCATCCTCGCTGTCACGAGCCTCAACGACACACGCGTGCTCTACGTCGAGCCAGCGAAATGGGTCGCGCGCCTGCGTGAAGCTGGCGCCGACCCGCTGCTGAAGATCGAGATGACCGCGGGCCACGGCGGCGTCAGCGGCCGCTACGAGCGCTGGAAAGAAGCGGCCTACGAATCAGCCTGGATGCTCGACGTTCTCGGCCGCACCCAAACCCCCTGAGCCTATATACCGTTTCGGGCGTGCGCGCACGCCCCGGCCGCGCAGGGTCGTGACTTGTAGGGTGTAAGCATGGCTGAAACATTGACCGACGACCATCGTGACGCCGTTCTCGCTGCGCTTGCCGAATGGATGCCCGCGCAGCGCTGGTTCGCAGGCAAAGGCACCACCCCCGCACTCCGGCTCATCGGCAGTTTCGACGTCGACTCGACTGCATCCGAGACGACGCAAGCCGCCGACGTTCGCGTCGCGACGTGGCTCGTGCTCGACGCCGGAGGGCAGCAGTCGAAGCTCTACCAGGTGCCGCTCACCTTTCGAAGCGAAGCGCTCCCAGCCCTGGCCGCCTCGCTCGTCACGACCCTCACCCCCACCCGCCTGCACGTCTACGACGGCGCCCACGACCCGGCCTACGCCGCCGCGCTTCTCGACCTCATCACCGCTGACGCCGTGACCGACCCCTCACACGGAGTGACGGCGTCGGGCCGCAGCCAGGTCGCCGGGCATCCACTCGTCACCACCGGCGCCAAAGTTCTGAGCGGCGAACAGTCGAACACGTCGATCATCATCAGGGTCGAGGGCCCCGGCGGCGAGCCGCACACGCCCGTCATCTGCAAGGTCTTCCGAGTGCTGCACCACGGCAACAATCCTGACGTCGTGCTGCAGTCGGCCCTCGCTAAAGCCGGGTCGACGAAGGTTCCCGCGTCGATCGGCAGCGTCGTGGGTCAGTGGGATGACACCCGCATGCCCGACGGCCGCACCTCGGGCCACCTCGCCTTCGCGCAGGAGTTCCTGCCGGGTGTGCAAGACGCCTGGCGCGTGGCCCTCGACGCCGTGGCCCGCGATGTTGCCGAAAACGGGCACTCGTTCATCGACGCCGCCCGCGCGCTCGGTGAGGCCACGGCCGAGATCCACCAGACCCTCGCCGACGTGCTGCCCACTCTCGAGCCCTCTCCCGATCTCATTGCGGGGGTCATGGCGAGCATGCGCCGACGCCACGGAGGCGCCGTTCGCGAAGTACCCGAACTCGCCCAGTACAGCGCGGCCATCGAGAAGCTGTTCGCGGCGGCCGAGGCGACTCCGTGGCCACGACTGCAGCGCATCCACGGCGACTACCACCTCGGCCAGGTGCTCGCGCTGCCGAACGGCGGCTGGGTGATCGTCGACTTCGAAGGCGAGCCGCTGCGCCCGATGGTCGAGCGCAGCCAGCCCGACCTCGCGCTCCGCGACATCGCCGGAATGCTGCGCTCGTTCGACTACGTCGCCGGCTCGTACGGCCAGAGCCTCGCGGTCGCATCGGCCGAGAGCGCGCAGAATGATGCCGTGACGGCGGCCGCTCAGTGGGCTCTGGATGCCCGCGCCGCGTTCCTCGACGGTTACATCGCCCGCTCGGGTTTCGACCTGCATGCCAATCACGCCCTGCTCGATGCGTTCGAGATCGACAAGGCGCTGTACGAGGCCATCTACGAGGTGCGAAACCGCCCCACGTGGCTGTCGATCCCGACCACTGCCGTCGCGCGGCTGGCAGGCGACTCCGGCGTCTGACCCGCCCGCAGCCGCGCGCGCTGGCTACCGCTTGAGGTCGCGGGTCGCGGGCCCCTCGAGCAGGGCACCCGACGCGTCGAAGCGCGAGCCGTGCAGAGGGCAGTCCCACGACGCTTCGGCGTTGTTCCAGGTCAGAACCCCGCCGAGGTGCGGGCACACAGCTGAGACCGCGCAGGTACGGCCGTCGACCGTCGAGACACCGGTGGGGCGGAGCCCCGCACGCCCGATCAACCCCTCGCGTTCGTGCGGCTCGGGCAGGGCATCCAGACCCGGGCCGAGCAGAGCCCCAGCCCACCCCTTCAGGGCCCACCAGCCCACCGCCGCGTTCGAGCCGAGGCCTGAGGCGATGGCCACCGGCAACGTGGCGCGGTGGTGCATGACGACGGCCCACTCGGGGCTGTCGCCGAGCACGTCACTGACGAGCGTGAGTGCGGCCATGACTGCGTTGGTCATACCCCACTTGTCGTACCCCGTCGCGAGGTAGATGCGACCGCGACCGCGGGGCAGCCAGCCGACGAACGGAACCCGGTGCGGCGTCTCGTAGTCTTGAGCGCTCCACGAATGGGTGGGCTGGGCGCCCGGAAAGTACCGTTCGGTCCACTCGTGCAGGTCGTCGATCATCAGCTGGGTCGACGGTTCGCGGCCGACCGGATGCCCGTTGCCGCCCACCAGCAACTGAACGCCGTCGCCCGCCTCGCCGAGCCTGGGCCTGACCGGCGCCGTTCGCAGCGACCGGCTCGGCGAGTCGACCGACAGGAACATGCCCTCGGGCAGCTGCGCCGCACCCGCACCACTGCCAGGCAGCGTGTACGACGTCACGTACGACCTCTTCGCGCTCAGCTTCGCGAAGTACAGCCCTCGATCGAGAATCGGCGAGCCCGTGGTGAGGTGCACATGATCGGTGGAGACCTCGCCCCGAGACGTGCGCACCCGCGCGGAGCCCGAATCTCTGGCACCCGCCTTCACCGCGACCACGCGGGTCTGGTCGACGACGACCCCGCCGAGTGCGCGAACGTCGGCGGCCAGTGCCGTGAGCACGTCGAGCGGGTCGAACTGCGCCTGCTCGGGCAGCACGACGGCCCCGAACGTCTCGAACGGCAGGTCGAGCTCGGCCGTGAGGCGAACATCCAGCCCCACCGAGCGCGCGACCCGATACTCCTTCGCGATCGTCGACACCCCGTCGGGCGTACCGGCGTAGCTGACGGCATCCCGAAACTGCACGGCGATGCCCCGTGATTCGATGTAGTCGAGCAGCCAGCGCTGGCCCGCGCGGTTGCCGTCGACGTAGGCCTGGGTCACGGCCTGGTAGGTGTGCGACGTGATGCTCTGCAGTTGGCTGCCCTGCAGCAGCGACAGCTTCGCTGTGGTGTTTCCGCTCGCTGTGGCGCCGATGAAGCGGGCCTCGAGCACGGCCACCTTCTTGCCGGCACGAGCAAACAGCAGCGCGGTGACCAGCCCGGTGAGGCCGGCTCCGACGATCACCTCGTCGTACTTTTCCCCGTCGACGAACGGATCGGTACTGATCGGGTTCGATTCGGCCAGCCAGAGCGATGTCGTCATGCAGTCACAGTACGCTCGACTCGCTCACAGCCAACCGCGCTTCTTGAACATGCCGTAAAGGCCTACACTGAGCGCCACCATCAGCCCGATCGCGGCCGGATAGCCCCACGTGAAGTGCAGTTCGGGCATGTTGTCGAAGTTCATGCCGTAGATTCCGGTGACCACCGTGGGGGCGAAGAAGATGGCGGCCCACGCCGAGATCTTCTTCACCTCATCGTTCTGGTGATTGCTCGTCTCGGCGAGCTTCTTCATGTCTTCGTTCTGCCGTTGCGCCACGAGGGTGGCGTTCACCGTCAGAATCTCGCGCAGGGTCTGCCGAAAGCCGTCGACGCGGTCGTTGACCACGGTCACGTGGTCGGCGACGTCACGAAAGGCGCGTTTGAGTTCGAGAGTGCCCTCGACCTGCTCGAACAGTGTGCGGAGGTTCGTCAGCATGGCGGTGAGCGGAAGGGTGGCCCGCTGAAAGTCGAGCACCTCCTGCGAGAGTTCGTAGATGCGTCTCGAAACCGACGGGTCGCCTTCGAACACCTGTGCCTCGATCTGGTCGATGTCGGTCTCAAGCCCGGCGACGACAGGTGCGTACTGGTCGACCACCGCGTCCATGATGGCGTAGAGCACGGCCACTGGGCCGAGCGACAACAGTTCGGGCTCGCTCTCCATGCGGCGCCTCACCACCGACAGATCGGGCGACTCGCTGTGTCGAACCGAGACGACGAAGTTCGGCCCGACGAACAGGTGCAGCTCGCCGAACTCGACCTCTTCGCGCTCATCGACGTAGAAGGCTGCGCGCAGCACGACGAAGAGCACGTCACCGTAGCGCTCGAGTTTGGGCCGTTGGTGGGCCGCGACCGCGTCTTCGATGGCCAGTGGATGCAGACCGAAACTGTTCTCCATCGCCAACAGTTCTTCGGCACTGGGCCGGAAGAGGCCGATCCAGCCGAGCGAATCGGGGATGGTTTCGAGTGCCGTGATGGCCTCGGCCGGCGATGCGGGCGACAGAACCCGCGTGCCACCGGAGTAGATGGCGTTGTCGATCGTGCTGTTGCGACGGGCCTCGGCGCGGGCATCCGGAGCCGAATCTGCCGCGAGGGCCGCCGTATCGCGCGAGGGGTTCTGGTGGTTGCTCGGCCGAATGGCCGTGATTCCCTTCATCACGCTCGAGAATTTCACACTCTTCACCGCACACCCGCTTTCGTCACCGCTCATGCTGCCTCAGACAAGAATTCAGAATGACACACTTGTGCACATTGCCGCGTGGCGTTTACCACACGTTCAGCTTCGTCTGGTTGGGTGGTACTCAGAAATACCCGCGATGCGCCTGACACCGCGGTAAAACTACCCGAAACGGTTATCTTCGATGGCTAGCAGCTTGGCCCAGTACGCTCGGCCAGACCACTTCATTCTGCACTTCAGTGACACACACTTCGTCGGCAATGACGACCTGCTGTACGGCAAGGTCGACAGCGAAGGCCATCTGCGCGAGATTCTCGCCGAATTGCATGCCTCGGGTTCACGCCCCGAAGCCATCGTCTTCACGGGAGATCTGGCCGACAAGGGTGATCCGAAGGCGTACGAGAAACTGCGCGCCATTGTCGAACCGGCTGCAGCTGAGCTCGGCGCCGAGGTTATCTGGGTCATGGGCAACCACGACAACCGGGCGGCGTTTCGCGCAACCCTGCTCGACCAGCTGCCGTCGATGAAGCCGGTCGACCGCGTCTACGACGTGAACGGTCTCCGCATCATCACGCTCGACTCCACTGTTCCCGGGTCGCACTACGGTGAGGTCACGCCCGAGCAGCTCGACTGGCTCGCCGAAGAGCTGTCGACGGCCGCGCCGCACGGCACGATTCTCGCCATGCACCACCCGCCCGTGCCGAGTGTGCTCGATTTGGCCGTGATGGTGGAGCTTCGCGACCAGGCGTCCCTCGCCGAGGTCATCCAGGGTTCTGACGTGCGCTCGATCATCGCCGGCCACCTGCACTACTCCAGCATGGCCATGTTCGCCGGGGTTCCCGTGTCGGTCGCGTCAGCCACCTGTTACACGCAAGACCTGAACGTCGAGGTCGGCGGCACCCGCGCCCAAGATGGTGCGCAGGCGTTCAACCTCATCCATGTCTTCGAGAACACCGTGCTGCACTCGATCGTGCCCATCGGTCATTACCCCGAGGTCTCGTTCGTCAGCGCGGCCGAGACTGCCGACATCCTCGAGAAGGCCGGCGTCTCGTTCGCTCCCCCGGCCGGCGCGCCCGTCGTGGCCGAGGAGCCGCTCACCGTTCCCGCCATCGCTGCGGTCGCCGCGCCCGTCGCGGTCTCGGCGCCCGGCACCTCGGCAGAGAAGGTACTCGCGCCCGCTGCGGCGGTTCGCGTCTCCGTCTGAGCCTCTGCGTAGTCGGGGTGCATACCCGGTTGGGTAGCACCCCGACATAAGCGCGAACGCTTCTACTCGCCGGTCTCCCACGGTGCCGCGAACGGAAAGTACTGCTCCAGAAACAGCTGCACGATCGACGCGCGCTCCTCGGCCGAGACCTCGGGGTAGCTGCCATCGTTCAGGCAGAAGAAGTCGAACGAGCGCTTGTTGAGAAGCCCCGGCAACATGCCGAGCCCCGAACGCTGGGTGGTGTCGACGTAGCGAACCCGAGCGGCCTCCTGCACCACGGCCTGGCCCGTCATGAGCGCGTAGTAGTGGTACAGCGAGTTCGTCACTGAGATGTCGGTGCTCGACCGGAACCGGCTCGCCGCGGTGCGCGCGAAGTCGTCGGGAAACTCCCGCTCGAGTTCGGTGAGCACGCTGCGCCGAAGCGGCGCTGCCGCGTGCTCGAGGTGGCGCGTGATGATGCGACCGAACTTCTCGAACAAGAGGCGACGATTGACCCGCGCCGCGTTCTCAAAACCACTGCGCTCGAGGTCGTTCTCACCGAGCCCGATGCGCGTCTGAGCTTCGATGAACTTCGTGACCCCACCCGACGAGAAGAACATGTTCGGTTGTACGGGCCGGCCGAAGAACATGTCATCGTTCGAGTACAGAAAGTGCTCGCTGATGCCCGGGATGTTGTGCAGCTGGCTCTCGACGGCCTGCGAATTGTGTGTGGGCAACACCGACGGGTCGCTGAAGAACTCTTCGCTTCGAACGAAGGTGACGCGCGGATGCTCGGCGAGCCACGTCGGCTTCGGAGAGTCTGTGGCGATGAAGATACGCCGCACCCACGGGGCGAACAGGTACACCGATCTGAGGGCGTACTTCAGCTCGTCGATCTGACGGTACCGGGCATCCGAATCGTCGCCGTCGCCCGCGACGTACTCGCTGGCCTGCGCCCTGCGTCGACGCTGGTACTCGATGTCGTTTCCGTCGACCCAGGAGAAGACCATGTCGATGTCGAACACCACGTCGGTGGCCTGCACGTCGAACATGCCGCGAAGGGTGTTCCAGCGCACGCCGTACAGGTCGACGGTGGTGGGAATGGCTTCGCTGCGGGGCAGGATCTGCCGAGTGAGCGAGTTCTCGACCGGGCAGATGATGTTCTCGTCGTCGAAGCTCCACAGCTGCAGCTCGATGCCGATCGACGACCCGTAGGTGAGCCCGCCGATGGGTTCGACGCGGGGGCGATACACGCGGAAGATGCGCGCCTTTCGGCTCTCTGAAAGGCTTCCCTCACTGACCAGAACCGGCGGGCGCTTGGTGCCACGAACGGTCTTCAGTACCGTCTTCGAGTACATCGGCTCGTCTTCGCACGCCGCGGCCAGAGCCCCTTCGAGCTTTCGTCGCAGAGCTTTGTCGACGACGACGACCGGCCGTTCGTCGTTGCCGCGGATGAGAAAGAACGGTATCGCCGAATCAATCAGTGCGCGACGGACGAACAGCAGGTCTTCGACCATGGCGTCGTGCGGCGTGAGTGTGGTGTTGACGAGGGCGAGCATGCCCTTTCGCACGATGACGTCGGGGCGCCCGTGACGCTTCGGCCACGACCTCGGAGCCCCGGTGAGACCCGAGATCTCACCGAAGAGTTCTTCGGGAGCATCCGGTTCGAGCGAATTCTCGAGGGCGACGTTGTGGGTGGCGGCACTGCCGGTGGAGATCATCAGCGCACCCCCGCCAGCAGCGCGCGCTCGAGCAGGTGCACGAGGGCGTCGAGCTGAACGCTGTCGGTCGATGTGATGTCGACGTCAGACCCGTCGAGAGCGCGGGCGGCGAGGCCCTGTTTGCTGTCGATGAGTTCGGCGATCTTCGAGTCGATGGTCTGGGCGGCGATGATGCGCCACGCGGTCACCGGCTCGGCCTGGCCGATGCGGTGCACGCGGTCGATGGCCTGGGTCTGTTCGGCTGCAGTCCACGAGAGTTCGGCCAGCACGACGTTCGAGGCGGCCTGCAGGTTCAGCCCCACGCCGGCGGCGGTGAGCGAACACACGGCCACAGAGACGGCTGGGTCGTTGTTGAACGCGTCGATCTGCGTCTGCCTGAATGTAGCGCTCTGGTCGCCGCGAATCGAGATGGTCTTCAACCCCGCCTTCGCCAGCGCCTCTTCTGCCTGGTTCATGACGTCGATGTGCTTGGCGAAGAACACCACCTTGCCCACCGAGCGGGCCAGCTGCGCGGCGTAGTCGGCGGCGAGGCCGGCCTTGGCCTGGCCGATCTTCCGCACCATGGTGAACACGTTCTCGCCCGACGACGACGCCTTCGACTCTTCGAGCTCGGCCTTGGCGACCATGCGCATGAGTTCGGGGTTGGGGCCGTCTGACGTGTCGTAGCTGGCGCCGACGGCACTGGATGCCGAGCGGCGGTATCGCGTGACCAGACGCTTGCCCAGCTCAGCTTCGGCCTGGCGAATGGATCGGCCGAGGTCATCGTCGAGTTCAACCGGCAGATCGACGACCCGCTTCGCCGGCAGGTCGGCTGCAACGTCGACCTTTTTGCGGCGCACGATGCCCATGTCGATGACGGCCTCGCGCGCTTCGGCGAAGAAGCCGAAGTCGGCCGGGGTGAGCCCGGTCTCTTCGAGCTTCTCCATGAGCCCGGCGGTGGGTTTGTCACCGTCGATCCAGCCGAGGTACTGCCAGATGGCGCGAAAGTCGTCGACGTCGTTGATGAGCGGGGTGCCGGTGAGAGCCATCATCAGGGGGTCGCCGCCGGGTGCGAACTGGCGGATGCGGTCGGCGAGGGCGAGTACGTTCTTCGAGCGCTGCGACTGCAGGTTCTTGATGAAGTGGGCCTCGTCGACGACCATGCCGCGAAAGCCGAGCGAGCCGAGCCAGGCGAGGTGGCGGTCGAGAACGTCGTAGTTCACGATCACCACGTCGGCGAAGGCGTCGAGATTGGCGCCGTCGCCCTGAATGACCGTGGCGCGGCGGTGCGGGGTCCAGATCTCCACTTCACGGGCCCAGTTCATCTTCACGACGTTAGGAACGACCGCGAGCAGTGGGTACGAGTCAGACACGCTGGCGGCGAGCAATGACTGTGCGGTCTTGCCGAGCCCTGGTTCATCAGCGAGCAGAAAAGAGCGGTGACCGGCGGCGACAGAGGCGATGAACCGCGCCTGGTGGTGCATGAGCTCGCGACCGGGAGGCGAGATGCGGTCGATGGTCGGGGCGGGCGGCAGATCCATGCTGGCCACGGTTCCACCGGAGCCGTACTCGAACGCCCGGTAGAGCGGGCCGAGCAGTTCCCAGCTCGACAGGCGCCCGCGGGAGGCGGGCTTCTGCGCGGCCGCGGCGTTGAAGTCGGGAGCGAGAAAGGGGTTTGCGAGCTGGCGGGCCTTGACCGACTGCGGCATGACCTGGCGTTCGGCGAAGTCTGCGGCAAAACCGGGAGCAAAACCGGCGCCCGAGCCGAACCCGGCGGCGAAAGGCGAAGCAGCAACCGGTGCCGGTGCCTCTTCTTCTGGAACCTCGATGCCGGCATCCGTCAGGTATTCGCGGCGCATGCGCTGCGCCACCGGCGACACCGCGGCGTCGCTCTCGAGCAGGGTGATGAGCGAGGTGTCGCGGGCGGCCGTCTGGGCCAGGATGCCCGCGATGCCGTCGAGGCGTTTCAGCTGCTCGGCACGTTCGCCGTCGCCGAGCTCGGCATCACCCTTGATGCGGGCCCGCTCTTCGCGCATGAGCAGCGCGACAACCAGAAACTTGGTGCGGTTCGACGGAACGACCTTGCCGCGCTGAGCTGCGGCCTCGACCTCGCGCACCTTGCGCGCGAGAATCGGAATGAGACCGGTGTTGTCAACAGTGCGGGTAGATCGGCGGGCGCCTGATCGGGACATGCTCCTCCTGTGGAGTAGTGAGCCGAAGCTGGCGTCTGCACGCCAGCACGAGGTTCACACCGGCAGTCAGGGCCGAGCAACATTCTGCGTGTTTGAATTCAACGCATGACGGTCGGCGCTAGAGCAACTGCGCGGTGCATACACCATTCTACCCGACGCGGGCGGGTTACTTCTTCGTCGACACGGGAATCTTGATCAGCAGGCCCGCGGCCACGAAAATGACCGCCGCGGCAAGGTGCATGACGTCCCACAGAAGCACGTCGAACGTGAGCGGGTACACGGGATTCCAGATCACAGCGATGGGCACCAACCCGATGAGCCACCACCATTGCCTGGCCTGCCAGGCGAAGACGCACACGATCAGCGCGAGAATGCTGATGGCGTACTGAAAAATGGTGAACCAGCCTGAGTTGAGCACGGCGACGGCGGCCAGCAGGATGATCGCACCCAGCAGTCCCGGCGCCAGCGCGGTTCTGGTGAAGGTGGGGTATCGGGACTGGGTTGCGCTGCCGGGCCGGCGTGCCGGCGGTTGCACGGGCCGGCGGTTCGGCTCGCGGTACGACTTGCTCACTGCTCGCCCCGCAACCACGTGAGGGCTTCGACGACGAGGTCGTGGTCGTCAGCCTGAGCGAGGCCCGAGACTCCGACGATCCCCACGATGGAGCCGCGAACGCGAATCGGAAATGCGCCGCCGTGGGCAGAGAACTGGTTCGGGTCGAGCCTCGAGCTCGCCTCGAACGTGGTGCCCCGCGAACGAAAAAGGGTGCCCACGGTGAACGAGGCCTCATTGAACCGCCGCACCACGTTGAACTTGCGTTCGAGCCAGCCGTCGTTGTCAGCCGACGAGCCGCTCAGGCCCGCGTGGAATACGCGCTGCTGCCCGAAGACGATCGAGATGGCGATGGGCAGGTCTTGTTCGAGTGCGCCATCGCGAAGGCGCGAACCGACGGCCCACGCATCGTCGTAGTCGAACGATTCGAACTGCAGCAGACGCTCCTGTGCCCGTAGACGTTCGAGGTGTTCGGCTTCGTCGAAAATGGCATCGTCTCGTGAGGGCATAAGCCCTAGCCTAGAACGAATAACTGCACGCCAGCCCGCTCCTCAGGCCGCACCCGAGACCGAAAGCACCACATGCCTCCCAGCTCACACCAGCCGTTCGTCATCTCCGAAGCCGTCACCGAGGCCCTGGCCGCCGGGCGCCCGGTCGTTGCGCTTGAATCGACCATCATCTCGCACGGGCTGCCTCGGCCCCGCAATCTGGCGGCGGCGCAGGAATTCGAAGAGATTCTGCTCAGCGCGGGTGTCACGCCGGCCACCATCGCAGTGCTCGACGGGGTACCACGCATCGGGCTCGACGCCGACGGGGTGTCGCGAATTGCAAACGAAGACATGGTCAAGGCGAGTGTTCGAGACCTGCCTATTCTGGCGGCCAAGAAGATCAGCGGTGCGACCACGGTGGCGGCAACGGCGTATCTGGCAGGCAAGGCGGGTGTGCGGGTGTTCGCGACGGGCGGCCTCGGCGGTGTGCACCGCGGGGCGAGCACGACCTTCGACGAGTCAGCCGACCTCAGCTCGCTCGCTCTCGCTGGGGTCACGGTGGTGGCTGCCGGGGTCAAGTCGGTTCTCGACATCGCGGGCACGCTCGAGCGGCTTGAGACCCTGAGCGTTCCTGTGCTCGGGTACCGCACCACGAACTTTCCGAGCTTCTGGCTCACCGAGTCGGGTGAGCAGATCGACTGGTCGGCCGACTCGCCCGCGGAGATAGCCGCAGTCATGCAGGCGCAAGACGAGCTGGGCCACGGGCAGGGAATCATCGTGGCGAATCCGTTGCCGATCGAGCTGCAGTGGCTTCCCGAGGAGCACGACCGGGTGCTGCTCGAGGCTCTGTCTGCGGCCGATACGCAGGGCATCCGGGGCAAGGCGGTGACGCCGTTCCTGCTGTCGTACATCGTCGGCGCGTCGGGTGGGCGAAGCCTCGAGGTGAACCTCGACATCGCCCGCAACAACGTGCGGCTCGCTGGCGAGATCGCCACGGCCTGGAGCACCCGTGAGTGACTCCGGCCCACTCGCGGGCCGGGTCGCTGGGCACTTCTCGTCGGCGACCGCCGCGCATACCCGTGTGGTGATCGTGGGCGATGTGTTCGACGACATCATCGTCAGGCCGTCGGGGCCCATCCGAAGCGACACAGACACCCTGTCGAGCATCGAACGCCGGGCGGGCGGGTCGGCGGCGAACACGGCCGCCTGGCTCGGCTCGCTCGGCACCCGCGTGGACTTTGTGGGTCGCACCAACGTCGTCGACACGCAGCGCCACGAGAACTCCCTCCGAGACTCCGGGGTCACTCCTCACCTGCTGGGCGAGAACGTGTTGCCGACCGGCACTATCGTGGTGATCGTCGACGAACACGACACCCGCACGATGCTCACCGAGCGAGGTGCGAACGTCGACACCTCACCGCACGATGTCAGCGACGAGCTGCTGCGGGCCGCGACGCACCTCCACTTCACGGGATACACGCTGTTCAGCGGGCAGCCGCGCGAAGGGTTCACCGAACTCATTCGGCGGGCAGCCCAGCACTCGGTCACGGTGTCGGTCGACCCCGGTTCGTCAGGGTTCATCGCCGACCACGGCGCAGCCGCGTTCTTCGATGCGGTGCGCGGGGCAGACATCCTGTTCCCGAACCTCGACGAGGGAATCGCCCTCACCGGCCTCACCGAGCCGGCAGCGATCGTGGATGCCCTCACGCAGCACTTTCGAATCGTGGCGCTCACTCTGGGTCGGCGTGGTGCCCTTGTCGCCACCAGCTCAGGCCTTCGCATACAGGCCCCGTGCGTGCCCGTCGAACCTGTCGACACCACCGGAGCCGGTGACGCGTTCAACGCCGGCTTTCTCAGCGGGCTGCTGGGTGGGCTGCCAGCCAGCGATGAGGTCGATACCAAGAGGTTCGAAGCGCTCAGTGCCTTGGCTGCCGAGCGCGGCGTCGCGACGGCGTCGAAGGCCATCGGGCACGTTGGCGGCCGACCGCCGCACTTCGTGCCGCTGCACTCACCCCGCACCCTCGGCGGAGTCAGTTGTTGATGTTGCGCAGCTCCGGCAGCCGGATCGGGCGGCTCTTGGGCGGCAGCCCGTGCACTCGCTCGAGTGCGGGCTCGAGCTCTGAGAGCCATGCCCCGTAGCCGGCTTCATTGAGATGAAGCCGGTCGGTCGTGTATTCGGGGTTCAACTCGCCATCAGCGAGGCCGAGGGCCGGCCAGAGATCGAGATAGTGCGTGCGCACGCTCGACGCGAACTGCCAGATATGGCGGTTGATATCGCGGATCTCGTCTGAGAACTCGTGCCCCCTCGGCAGCACCGACTGCAGCAGAATCTCGGCGTCAGGCAACTCACTGCGCAGTGTCGCCAATGTCGTCTCGATGTTCTGCACGATGTGTTCGACCGTGCGCCTCTTGGCCAGATCGTTGGCCCCGATGAGAACGACGATTGTTCCTGGATCGAGGGCAACGACTTCGTCGAGTCGGGCCTTCACATCGTCTGACGTGTCGCCCGCAACTCCGAGGTTGTGGGTTTCGAAATCAGGAAACCACTCTTGCCACTTGCCGCCCGCTGTCAGGCTGTCGCCGAGAAACACGAGTGTTGAATTTTCGGGCATGTGAGCCTCCGAGATGTTTTCTCCGTGATGGTTCTGCTTCGCGGTCATTCATTCTCTCGCTGGCCGAGCCAAAGCTCCAGAGTCGACGCACCTTTCACAGCGACTGCCCACCCCTGTGTGCACCGAAGCAGATGCTAAGCGATCTCTTCGGCGGTGGTCGCTTTGCTCGCATCAACCCGTGCTGTGGGCTCCGGATGCTCGTTCTTTCGCTTCGCCTCACGCAACGCCGCCTCGGTGATGCGATTCGCCATCCCGGGAAAAATGAACCCGTGAAACGGCAGAATCGAATACCAGTACAGCCGACCGGCCAATCCGCGCGGAAAGAACACCGCCCGCTGTGTGTAGTGCGATCCGCCGCCTTCACGAGGGGCCGCCGTCATCTCGAGCCATGCTCGGCCGGGAACCTTCATCTCCGCACGGAGCCGCAGAAAGTTGCCACGTTTGATTTGCTCGACACGCCAGAAGTCGAGCGCATCGCCCGTGTGCAGGTGATCGGGGTTTCGGCGACCGCGTCGGAGCCCCACTCCCCCGACGACCTTGTCCATCCAACCGCGAACCGCCCAGGCGAGCGGAAAGGAGTACCACCCGTTGTCACCCCCGATGCCCTCGATGACCCGCCACAGGTCGCCCGGCTTCGCATCGGTCTCGCGCACCTGAAGGTCTGTGTAGACGGTGTGGCCGGCCCAATCGGGGTCGCTCGGCAGCGTGTCACTCGGTGCACCCTGCACATAGCTGTCTTGCCAGCTCGTCTCCACCTGGCCATCGCGCATCTTGCCGAGCGCAAGGCGAACTGCGCGGCGGTAACCCGTGAGGCCGCCTTCCGGGTCAGGGATGAGCGACCGAATATCGTGTTCTTGCGCTACACATTCGAACTGAAGCGACTCGATGATCGGCACGGCCAGGTTGCGAGGAATCGGCGAAACCAGATTCACCCACTGCGAGGCAAGCCACGGCGTCAGCACCGGCAGCGGAGCGATCGGCCGTTGATGCAGCCCAGCCTCGACGGCGTACCCATTCATCATCTGGCCGTAACGCAGAACATCCGGCCCGCCGATGTCGAACGTTCGGTTCAGCCCGTCGGGTAGATCTGCTGCCCCGATCAGATAGTAGAGAACGTCACGCACGGCGATCGGCTGAATGAAGTTGCGCACCCACTTCGGCGCCGGCATGTACGGCAACACCTCAGTCAGATGGCGGATCATCTCAAAACTCGTCGAACCCGACCCGATGACCACGCCCGCCTGCAAAGCTACCGTTGGAACGCCGGACTGCATCAGGATACTGCCGACCGCAGCCCTCGAGCGCAGGTGCTGCGACAGGCTCACGCCCTGCGGGTGCAGCCCTCCCAGGTAGACGATGCGTTTCACCTGAGCGACCAGAGCCAGTTCGGCGACATTTCGGGCCGAGGCCAACTCAGTTCCATCGAAGCTGCCTTTGCCGCCCATGGAGTGCACAAGGTAGTAGAGCACGTCGACGTTCTCGAACGCGTCGGCAATGGATGCCCTCTCGCTCAAGTCACCCTTCACGATTTCGACCTTGCCGGCCCAAGGCACATCCGAGAGCTTCTGCGGAGATCGCACCAGCACCCGAACGTCAAAGCCCGCCTCGAGCAGCCGTGGAACCAAGCGGCCACCGATATACCCTGTCGCACCGGTCACAAGGGCGATTCGTTTCGTACTCACTGTTACAGGCTACGCCGGTCGGCGAACGATCTGGCACGCCCCACACGGTGTTGACGGCAGGCACTCAGCGGGGCACGCAAGACGCGCACAGTGGCGGGCACGCGCTACTTCGCAAGCTCGGACTTAGAGTCCGAAATCAGGTTGTGTATGGTCGTGGTTGTCTGACCCATGGCGGTAATGGTGTCGTTGGTAGTGGGCCGCGTCGTCTGGATCTGATTTGGGAGCAGGGTCTGGGGGTTTGTTCCCAGTCGATGCTTTTCGGTGGGATCAAAACGGGGACGCCGTTCTGCATGGCGAGTTTCCACTCAGAAGAATGCACATGGGTGTGGTGGAAGTGACAGAGCAGTGCCCCGTTATCGATGTCTGTACGGCCTGGTGCGTAGGTGTGGTGTTTCCAGTCGTCGACGTGGTGGCTTTCGCACCAGGACGGGCCGCGGTCGCAGCCCGGCCACACACACCCACCAT
>NZ_QYRT01000050.1 GCF_004923255.1 Subtercola vilae
ACCCGGCAGCCCAAGCGGCCAGAACGGCTCGCTCGCTGCCACGTCGCACCGGTGTCACAACCTCTGGCCCCGCCGGGTACGCGGTTCAGCCGCCCCTCAGCCCGAGCGACCAGCGCCTGTGGGCGACACTGATCCACGTCGGTGGCATCATCTTCGGATTCCTGCCCGCCCTGATCGGCTACCTGGTTCTGAAAGACCGGGGCGAGTTCATCCGCGACCACACCAAGACGGCGCTGAACTTTCAGATCACGCTGCTCATCGCGTATGTCATCGGCAGCATCCTGTCGATCGTCATCATCGGTGTCGTCGTGCTGATCGCCGCCGGCATCATCAGCATCATCTTCAGCATCATGGCTGCCCTCGCGGCCAACAAGGGTGAGCTCTATGTCTACCCGAAGTGGTGTGCGATCCAGTTCGTCAAGTAGCAACGTCGGCTGCGGTCGCAGCGCTCATCCTCAGGTGAGGCGCCGCACCACGGCATCGGCCAGAAGCC
This sequence comes from Subtercola vilae, assembly GCF_004923255.1. Lineage (GTDB taxonomy): Bacteria > Actinomycetota > Actinomycetes > Actinomycetales > Microbacteriaceae > Subtercola > Subtercola vilae. The sequence goes on from NZ_QYRT01000050.1 coordinate 494, forward strand.
GCCCCCGCACGGTCAGCTCGATCGACCCGGCGAGGGCGGCTTGTGCGTTCACGAGGCCGTCGGCGATGAGCCCGGCCACCTCGCGGCGCGGTCCCGGCGCGAGTGAGGCCGTCGTGAGGGCGCCGCGGATGCGTGCGAGCAGCAGAATGCGCTCGACCTCACGCGCCTCGGCGTCGGGCGACTCCCGGCCGGCCGCCGGCGAGTGACCCGCCAGAATACGGTCGGCGTAGGCCGCGGGGTGCTTCACGTTCCACCAGCGGGTGCCGCCGACGTGGCTGTGGGCACCCGGGCCCACTCCCCACCAGTCGTGGCCCTGCCAGTACGCGAGGTTGTGGCGGGAAGGTTGGTTGCCGCGCGACCAGTTGCTCACCTCGTACCACTCGTAGCCGGCGGCAGCGAACCGGGCATCCGCCAGCTCATACATGTCGGCTTCGAGGTCGTCGTCGGGTTCGGGGTAGACGCCCGATCGAATCTGGCGGGCGAGTTTGGTGCCCTGCTCGACGATGAGTGCGTAGGCCGAGAGGTGGTCGGGGGCGATCTCAAGCGCCGCGTCGAGCGACCGGCTCCAGTCGTCGAGGCTCTCGCCCGGCGTGCCGTAGATGAGGTCGAGGCTGACCTGAAGGCCCGCGTCGCGCGCCCACTCGACCACCTGCGGTACCCGCTCGGGGTCGTGCGTGCGATCGAGGGTCTGCAGAACGTGCGGAACGGCCGACTGCATGCCGAAGCTCACCCGGGTGAACCCGGCGGCCGCGAGATCAGTGAGGTAACGGGCATCCACTGAGTCGGGGTTGGCCTCGGTGGTCACCTCGGCGCCCGGCGCGAGGCCCCAGGCCTCATCGACCGACCGCAGCATCTCGATGAGCTGGCTGCTCGGCAGCAGGGTGGGCGTGCCTCCGCCGAAGAACACGGTCGACACGGGTCGCTGCTCGACACCCGAGGCGGCCAGCACGTGCGCCGCCTGGTGTACCTCGAGCACGGCCTGGCCGGCGTAGTCGACCTGTTTTGCACCGCGAAGCTCGGTCGAGGTGTAGGTATTGAAGTCGCAGTAGCCGCAGCGAACACGGCAGAACGGAACGTGCAGGTAGACACCGAACGGGTGCCCGAGCGACTGGTCAGCCGTGCCCGCGGGCAACAGCCCGTCGAGCGGCGCCGGGTCGCCGAGCGGAAGCGCGCTGCCCACGTCAGGCCCGGGCGGGCAGCAGGGCGCGCAGGTACTGCTTCGTGGCCTTGCGCTGCTGCCAGCGTACGAGCGGCGTGCCGAGACGGTAGAGCCAGGTCGATGGCTTCGAGAAGCTCCGGATGACCACCCACACCGAGCCGTCATCGTGGCGTTCGACCATGAAGCTCTCTTCGCCCGTCTGCGGGTGCCCCGGCAGCGTTCCGTAGGCGAACCCCACCCTGTTCGTGTCGGCTGTCACCGACACCACCCGCACGGGAGCGACAAACCGCACGCCGAAGACCGACACGACGAGTTCGGCCGAAACGCCGGGGGCGACGTGCGGCGTACCGTCTTCGGTGTAGACGTGCCCCTCGTCGACCTCGCGCGGGGCGATCGGCAGGCCGGCGGCGTCGTAGACGAGGCCGACGTAGTCGGTGTCGCTCGACGTCGGCAGTTCGATGTTCTGCACGGTGATGCCGCTGCCCCGCTGGATGCCCCACGTGAGCACGGCTTCGGCCGCCGACTCGAACCGCTCGTCGCCCGAACCCAGCCGCATGCGGGCCTGGAACGGCTTGAAGCCCTTCGGCGGGTAGTACATGAGGTCATCGGCCTGGCTCGCACCGATGGCCGCGTACGTGAGCGACTGATCGATGTGGGTCGAGCGTGTGCGAATCTGCTCGCTCATCACTTACTTCTTCTCTTTGCCTTCGGTGTCGCCGCTCAGGGCAGCGATGAACGCCTCTTGGGGAACCTCGACGCGGCCCACCATCTTCATGCGCTTCTTGCCCTCTTTCTGCTTCTCCAGCAGTTTGCGCTTGCGGGTGATGTCACCGCCATAACATTTGGCGAGAACGTCTTTGCGAATAGCGCTGATCGACTCACGCGCAATGATGCGGGCGCCGATGGCGGCCTGGATGGGCACGTCGAACTGCTGGCGCGGAATGAGTTTCTTCAGCCGCTCGGTCATCAGCACGCCGTACGCGTACGCCTTGTCGCGGTGCACGATGGCACTGAACGCGTCGACCGCCTCGCCCTGCAGCAGAATGTCGACCTTCACGAGGTCGGCCTCCTGTTCGCCGATGGGCTCGTAGTCGAGGCTCGCGTACCCCTGCGTGCGGCTCTTGAGGTGGTCGAAGAAGTCGAACACGATCTCGCCGAGGGGCATGTGGTAGTGCAGTTCGACCCGATCGGTACCCACGTACTCCATGCCGTCGAGCGAGCCGCGGCGGCCCTGGCAGAGCTCCATGATGGTGCCCACGTAGTCTTTGGGCGCGAGGATCGACGCCTTCACCATGGGCTCACTGACGCTCTTGATCTTGCCACCGGGAAACTCGCTGGGGTTCGTGACGGTGACCGTCTTCTTGTCGTCGGTGGTCACCTCGTAGATCACGCTCGGAGCCGTGGCAATCAGATCGAGGTTGAACTCCCGTTCGAGCCGTTCGGTGATGATCTCGAGGTGCAGCAGGCCGAGAAAACCGCAGCGAAAACCGAAGCCCAGGGCGACGGAGGTCTCTGGCTCGTAGACGAGTGCGGCATCCGACAGCTTGAGCTTGTCGAGCGCCTCACGCAGGTTCGGGTAGTCAGAACCGTCGATGGGGTAGAGCCCCGAGAACACCATGGGCTTGGGTTCGGAGTAGCCCTTCAGCGCGACAGTTGCGGGCCGGACGAAGGTGGTGACGGTGTCGCCCACCTTGCTGAGGCGCACGTCTTTCACGCCTGTGATGAGATAGCCCACCTCGCCGACCGCAAGGCCCTTGCTGGGCGTCGGTTCGGGGCTCGAGACGCCGATTTCGAGCACCTCGTGGGTCGACTTGGTGCTCATCATCATGATCTTCTCGCGCGGCGTCAGCTTGCCGTCGATCATGCGCACGTAGGTCACCACGCCGCGGTAGGCGTCGTAGACCGAGTCGAAGATCATGGCCCGGGGCGGGGCGTCGATGTCGCCCTGCGGAGCGGGAATGGTGGCGACCACGAGGTCGAGCAGGGCTTCGACGCCCATGCCCGTCTTGCCGCTGACCCGCAGCACGTCTTCGGCGCGGCCGCCGATGAGCCCGGCGATCTCCTCGGCGTACTTGTCGGGGTCGGCCGCGGGCAGGTCGATCTTGTTGAGCACCGGAATGATCTTGAGATCGTTGTCGAGGGCCAGGTAGAGATTGGCGAGGGTCTGGGCCTCGATGCCCTGTGCGGCATCCACCAGCAGAATCGCGCCCTCGCAGGCGGCCAGCGAACGACTCACCTCGTAGGTGAAGTCGACGTGGCCGGGGGTGTCGATCATGTTGAGTGCGTAGGTCTGGCCTTCGAGGGCCCACGGCATGCGAACGGCCTGGCTCTTGATGGTGATGCCGCGTTCGCGCTCGATGTCCATGCGGTCGAGGTACTGGGCGCGCATGTCGCGGTCACTGACGACGCCGGTGATCTGCAGCATGCGGTCGGCCAGCGTCGATTTACCGTGGTCGATATGGGCGATGATGCAGAAGTTCCGGATGAACGCGGGGTCGGTCGACGCCGGCTGGAGTTCCTGTACTGCTCTGGGGCTCACGCGTTCCTCTTATGTTTCTGACAATGACTGACGTAAGTTTACGAGACTGGCGGGGCCGGCGTGACGGCCGGTGGCCGGGGCAGGCGCCGGATGCCCGTCTCGATGTCGGCCGGGTCGGCCGCCACGCACAGGCGGATCCAGCCCTCGCCCTGCCGCCCGAAGGCACTGCCCGGCGCCACGGCGACGCGCTGCTCGAGGAGAAAACGCTCAGCCCACTCGGCCACGTCGCCGTCGGTGGCGTACGACACATCCACCCACAGGTAGAAGGCACCCGACGGTTCGAGAAACGCGATACCGAGCTCGGTGAGCAGCTTCGTGGCCACCTCGAGGTTCTCTCGGTAGTGCGTCGCGGCGGCAGCCACGTGATCCTGCGGGCCAGTGATGGCGGCAACCGCAGCGAGCTGTGCGGGAGTGTTGATGCAGCTGACGATCGCTTCCTGTGCTGTGCGGAGCAGCGCGGCCATACCGGGCGGAGTCACGAGATAGCCCACCCGCGCGCCCGTCAGGGCATACGTCTTCGACAGAGAGAAGACCGAGAACACGCGGTTGTCGGTGTCGAGCGAGGCGACGCTGGTGTGCAGTGCGCCGTAGGTGAACCGCTCGTAGACCTCGTCGCTCAGAATCCAGAGGTCATGGCGCTGGGCGAAGGCGAGCAGCATCTCGATGACGGGTTTCGGGAAGATGGCTCCCAGTGGGTTCGACGGGGAGTTGATGATGATCATGCGGGTTCGGCTGGTGACGAGGCGCTCGAGTTCGTCGAGGTCGGGCAGAAAGTCGTGCGCGAGGCGCAGCGTGTAGGGAACAGGCACGGCCGAGATCATCCGGGCATTCATGGCGAACGTCGAGTAACCCGGGTCGGGCAGTAGAACCTCGTCGCCGGGGCTGAGGGTGAGGGTCATCGCCAAGAAGAGGGCATGCATGCCGCCGTTCGTGACCCAGACCTGTTCGGTGTCGACGGCGATGCCGTTCTGCGTGGCGAGCTTCGCCACGATCGCCGCGCGAAGCTCCGGAATGCCGCCGTTGGGTGTGTAGTTCGTCTCGTCGGCGTGCCAGGCGCGTTCGGCGGCCTCGAGGATGTGCGGGGCCACGGGCACGTCAGGCTCGCCGACAGCGAGAAACACCACGTCGTCGAGCGACTGCGCGAGCTCGAAGATGCGGCGGATGCCCGAAGGCGGAACGGAATCCATGTGGGCGGCGAGGCTGGGCATAGGGTTAAGGGTATTACCGCTATCGGAGTCGAGCGATCGGTCGGGTGTTTCGCGCGAGATTGTCGTTCGCGGCGACAACTGGTATTGTTTGCTGTTGGCTTCCGTAGCCGCGCCCGAGACACGTCATGTCTGCGCGGGCTGCGATCATCAATTTTCGAACAACACCGTTTCTGAACTCTAAAAGGTTCTGAACGAACTAGATACAGAGGGTATTTCAGTGGCAAACATCAAGTCTCAGATCAAGCGCATCGGCACCAACAAGAAGGCGCAAGAGCGCAACAAGGCTGTCAAGAGCGAGCTGAAGACGGCCATCCGCGCCGTCAAGTCGAGCGTTGCCGCCGGCGACCTCGAGAAGGCTGCCAGCGCGCTGCTCATCGCGGGCAAGAAGCTCGACAAGGCTGCCAGCAAGGGCGTCATCCACAAGAACCAGGCTGCGAACCGCAAGTCGTCGATCTCGAAGTCGGTTGCTGCACTCACCAAGTAGTCGGTGAGCGGGCGGTGCGGCCTTCGGGCCTGTCCGTCGGTGCATTGATGCAGAAAAGGCCCCGCCTCGGCGGGGCCTTTTCTCGTGTCTGAACTCTGTATCGTTCGGGACTCTGTAGCGTTCGGGCGCACTGTAGCGTTCGGGCGCACTGCCGCGCGGGTGCCCCGTCGCTCGGGCGCACGGCTACTCAAGCGGGAGGCCCGGCGTCAGAGTTCGCCGCGGGCCGAGATCGTGGCGATCATGCGCTCGAGCGAGTAGACCGGGTCTCGGCCGCCGCCCTTGATGTTCTCGTCGGTCTCGGCGAGCATCTGGATGCTGCGGCCGAGCCCCTCGCCCGTCCAGCCCTGCAGGTCACGCCTCGCGCGGTCGATCTGCCACGGCGCGAGGCCGAGCTGGCCCGCGAGTTGCCCTGACCCACCACGGGTACCGAGCACCTTGGCCATCGTGCGGAGTTTCATGGCGAACGCCGCCACCATCGGAACGGGGTCGGCCCCCGTGGCGAGCGCGTGCCGCAGCAGCGCGAGCGACTCACCGTACCGCCCGGCTATCGCGCTGTCGGCCACCGCGAACGCATTCGTCTCGACCCGGCCGGCGTAGTACCGCTCGACCGTCGCCTCGGTGATCTCGTCGCTCGTGTCGGCGACCAGCTGGTTGCACGCGCTCGACAGCTCGGCCAGGTCGTCGGAGAAGGCCGAGACGAGCGCGCGAACGGCGCCCGGGCTCACCCGTCGCCCGGCGGCGCGAAACTCGGCCACTGCGAAGTCGTAGCGCTCGGTGTCTTTCTTCAGCTCGGTGCAGACCACCTCGATCACATCGCCGGTCGCCGCCCGCACTGCGTCGAGCAGGCGTTTGCCTCGAACTCCCCCGCCGTGGCGGAGCACGACGTAAGTGTCGTCAGCGGGGTAGGCGAGGTAGTCGATGGCTTCGAGAATGAAATTGTCGGTGCACTTCTCGACTGAGGTGACCCTGATCATGCGCGGCTCGCCGAAGAGCGACGGGCTTGCCATGGTGAGCAGTTCGCCGGGCGCATAGCTCGCGGCGTCGATGTCGGTGACTTCGAGGCTCGGGTCTTCGAGCTTCAAGAGGTCGCGCAGTTGCCGGATGGCCCGGTCGGCCAGAAACGACTCGGTTCCTGACACGAGAACCACCGCTGCCGGGCGAATCTGCTCCCACGTGAGTTGCGGAATCACGGGCGCCGGAGACTTGCCCGACGTCTTGCCTGCCGCGCTCTTGACGGCCCCCGAACGAGACCCTCGCACTGCTGCCACGTTCACCTCACTTCTTCTTCTCAACCCTAGCCTGACCGTCTGACCACACCACGATGCCGTCGGGCGACGGCGCCAGAACGATCATGCCGAGCAGGTCGGTGCGATACGCCTCTGTGTGCGCTCGCGCGAGAATCGACAGCAGCCTGTCGGTCGGATGCCCGTACCGATTGTTCATGCCCACCGAGATCAGCCCCACCTTTGCCGTGATGGCCTGGTAGAAGTCTTCGCTCTGGTCGGCTGATCCATGGTGCGCAACTTTTACAACATCTTCTCCTTCGAGCTGGTTTGCTGACATCACCATGCGCTGCGCGTCTTCGCCCAGGTCGCCGAGAAACAGCGACCTGATCGAGCCCGTGAACTGCACTGTCACGCTCGCGTCGTTGCCCCGCAGCGCGGTGCCCTGCTGGGGCCACAGAACGTTCCACGCCAGGCCGCCCAGAACACCGGTGTCGCCCTGGCGAGCTTGCCGAACATCCGCGCCCGCCGCCGTGAGCCTGCCTGCCATTGCGGCGTCACGGCTGTCTTCGGGTGGGCCCATGAGCACGATTCCCACGTGCCCGAGCACAGCATCGAGGCCGCCCACATGGTCGAGGTCGTAATGCGTGAGCACGAGCAGATCGATCGACTGGATGCCCAGCCGATGCAGGCACACGGTGAGCAGCGCCGGGTCGGGGCCCACGTCGATCAGCGCGTACGTGTCTTGGTCGTGTACGACGACGGCATCACCCTGTCCAATGTCGCAGGCGGCGATCTGCCAGTTCGCCGGCCAGGCCACGCCGCCGGTGACGGTGGTGCCGACAGCGGTGCCAACGTACAGTGCGACCGCAGTGGCCAGCAGGGCAGCGGCTGCCAGCCGAACACCACGGCGCGTGATGGGCACCCGCCGTCGCGGCGGTCGCGGTAGTGGTCGTGGTCGTCGAAACGGGGAGCCGTTTCGCATCGCTCCCGCGTTCGCCGGCAAGAATGTCGCGGTCGCGCGAGGGTTCGGCGCCGCGCGAAGGTTCGCGGCCGTCGGTGTAGACGCGCTCGCCCCGAGGCGAATGCCCGACAGTGGTGGCCCGAGGAACAGCGCCACGAGGGCAGCGGCGGTGACGAGCACGACGAGTGCGGCGCCCTGCCAGCCGCCCAGCCACGGGATGCTCGCGCCCGGGAGGTTCGCGAAGAAGGTGGCGACACCGGCGATCCACGAGGCGGGTACCCAGGTGAGCCATGCACCGGCGACACCGACCGCCGGCACGAGGCCGGAGAGCGCGGCACCGAAGACACACGACACGAGCCCGACGACGGTTGCCACGGGGGCTGCGGGCTCAGCAAGAAGGTTGGCTACGACGCTGTACGTGGAGATCGTCGGTGAGAGCAGCACCAGCACGGGCTGGCAGGCGATCTGCGCGGCTGTGGGCACCGCGATGACGAGGGCGAGTGTGCTCGGCAGCCAGCACGCGAGCAGTGCCTGCAGGGGGCGGGTGAGCACCAGCAGTCCGCCCGTGGCGAGAACCGACAGGGCGAGACCGTAGTTGCGGGAGAACCATGGGTCTACCGACAGCAGAACGATGGTGGCGAGCCCGAGTGCGGGCAGGCCCTTCGGCTGGCGCCCGGAGGCCAGTGTGATGAGCACGATGAGCGCCATCACTGCTGCACGCAGCACGCTCGACGATGGGGTGACGAGTACCACGAAGGCGCCCATCACGGCGAGCGAGAGGCCAGTGCGCCATCGGCGTGACAGGCCGACGCCGCCGCCGAGAAGCATGATGGCCTCGACCACGATGGCGCAGTTGGCACCCGAGACGGCGGTGAGGTGGCTCAGGCCACTGGTGATCATGGCGGAGTTCAGCTCGTCGCTGACCAGGGTGACGTCTCCGATGGCGAGGCCCGGTACGAGTTGGGCCCCGTCGCCGGGCAGTGCGCGGGCGCTGTCGCGAAACGTCGCTCGCAGGTGATTGGCCCAGTCGAGCATCCACGGGGCCGACGACACCAGCGTCGGAGTGCCGTCGGCGAAGAACAAGTCGACCACGCTCTCGCTGGGATCGGTGGGATGCAGGGTTCCTGTGATGCGCAACCGCGTGCCGATGTCGAGCAGCGAATCGGCTGCGCTGCCGGGTGCTGAGCCGCCGACTGCCGGGGCGCTGAGGAAGACGAGCACCGGCATGCGCAGGCCTGAGAGGGTGGGGTGGGAAGGGCCGGCGCTGACCTCGTCGACCGTTGCCGTGAAGCGTTTGGAGGACTGCGGGCCGGCGAAGCCCTGCGCCTCTGACTCGACCGCCGCGGTGCCGACGGTGAGGGTGACGGTCACCGTGTGGCCGGCGAGTGAGGCGACATCGTCGGGGCTGCGCGCTGAGACCTGGGCTCCTACACAAGCGCACGCCAGCGCGGCTGCCGCGCACACGGCGGCGCCCATTCCGGCCGCCCGCAACAGTCTTCGTCGCGCGCGAAACCGGGAGTGCATGCCGAATCCGCCGAACACGACGAACGCCAGCAGGGTGAGCGCGAACCCGAACAGCGTGACCGCGATCAGCGGCGCCCACGCACCGAGCCAGTGCGGTGACAACCCCACCAGCACACCGGCCGTGAGCCAGCAACTCGCCGCGGGCAGGATCAGCCGAAGGTCGATCGGCGAACGGGGCGGCGGGGCATGTGCTTCACCGACCGCCAGGCCGGGAAGCACTCTCGCGGTCATACCGTCACCAACGGTTTCAGTGTGTCGAACGTCTTGTCGCCGATTCCAGAGACGTTCTTGAGGTCTTCGATCTGGGTGAACTGGCCGTTGGCGGTTCGCCAGGCGAGGATGCGCTGGGCGAGCGCCGGCCCGACGTGCGGCAGCGTCTCAAGGGCGACTTCGTCGGCCGTGTTGAGGTTGACGGGCGCGCTCGGCACCGCGACACCCCCGCCTGAACCACTACCACTCCCCCCGCTGCCGCTGCCGGACGAGGATGCGCCACCTCCGGCACCCGCCACGCCCGCGCCACCGCCACCCGCGGGGGCGCCCTGCTCCGGCACCACGATCTGCTCGCCATCGTTGATCACGCGCGCGAGGTTCAGGGTCGTCTGGTTCGCCGCACTGCTGAACCCGCCGGCCGCCGCGACGGCGTCGACCAGACGGTCACCCCGATGGAGCTCGTACAGCCCCGCATGGGCCACCGCGCCGACCACGTGCACGAGGATGATCGCGCCCCCCGGAGTGCTCGGAGCGCTCGAAGCACCCGCAGTAGTCGAGGTACCCGGAGTGCCCCCAGTGCCCGGAATCACCAACGGAGTCGGCGAAGGGCTGGTGCTCGCGGCCGAGGAACTACCGGCGGCACGCGCGGAATTGGATACCCCGCCACCCGCGGTCGGCAACGCCACCGTCTCGGTTCGGCCGTGGGGCGCGAAGATCGAGAAGAGCACCGAACACACGAGTGCCAGCAGCACCAGGACGACTGCCGCGGCGATGCCCACCCGCACCCGCGTACGAGGCTGCGGCGGCGGAGCGCCATGCGCAGGCGGCCCCGCGTGAACGGTCGCTGTCGTCGACGGCGGGGAAAGCGCGGCCGAGGGCTGAGCTGGGTGGTCGAGTGGGGTGTGGGGCACGTTTCGACGCTACGTTCGGCGTGCACCGGGCCCGAGACGCAGCGAGCAGACGGTGGAGAACACGCACGAACAGCGCGGTGTGCAGGAGTGGAACCGCCGGCGGGCAACGACGGCACTCCGAGCTGGCAGGGACGAGCATCCACTCGCCCTGCCAGCTACGCGCGGACCTGCCGCGATCGCGCAGAGCTCAGCTCAGAAGCGACCCGCCCAGCCGAATCACTAGCCGCGCGCCTTCGTGGCGATGTTCACGATCTTCGGAGCACGCACGATGACGTTCACGACTTCGCGGTCGCCGAGCAACCGCACGACGGCCTCGGAGGCCCGAGCGAGTGCTTCGAGGTCGCCCGACGAGATCTTGGGCGACACCTCGAGCCGCGCGCGAACCTTGCCGTCGACCTGCACGACGGCTGTGACCGACTCCTCGGTGAGGAGCGCGGGGTCGGCACCGCGCCAGTTGTAGGCCGAGATCGTCGCCGGGTAACCGAGGCGCTGCCACATGTCTTCTGCTGTATAGGGCGCGAAGAGCGAGAGGCCGAGCGCGATGGTCTCGACGGCCTCGCGAACGGCGGGGTCGCCACCGCCGGGGCCGCTGTCGATGGCTTTGCGGGCGGCGTTGACGAGCACCATGATGCGAGCCACGACCACGTTGAACTTGAACGCCTCGACGAGCCCCGGGGCCTCGGCGAGGAACCGGTGCGTCACGCGGCGCAGCGACACGTCGCCCTCCCGCCAGTTGACCTCGGGCGCGCTGGTGACGTCGCCGGAGAGGCGCCAGGCCCGCGCCAGGAACTTCGCCGAGGCAGCCGGTGACACGTCGGCCCAGTCGATGTCGTCTTCGGGCGGCCCGGCGAACGCCATGGTGAGGCGAATGGCGTCGACGCCGTGCTCGTCGAGCTGGTCGGAGAGGCGAACGAGGTTGCCCTTCGATTTCGACATGGCCGAGCCATCCATCAGCACCATGCCCTGGTTCAGCAGAGCGCTGAAGGGCTCGGTGAACGACACGTAGCCGAGGTCGAACAGCACCTTCGTGATGAACCGGGCGTACAGCAGGTGCAGGATCGCGTGAGTGACACCGCCCACGTACTGGTCGACGGGAGCCCACTTGTCGACGTCGCGCGGGTCGAACGCCTGCGTGTCGTCGTTGGGGGCGAGGAAGCGCAGGAAGTACCACGAGCTGTCGACGAAGGTGTCCATCGTGTCAGCGTCACGGAGGGCGGGCGAGCCGTCGCGCGGGTCGGGCACGTTCACCCAGTCTTCGGCCGCACCGAGGGGCGAGGTGCCCTTCGGCTGCAGGTTCAACCCTTCGGTGGGCGGCAGCAGCACGGGCAGCTGGTCTTCAGGAACCGGGATCTCGACGCCGTCGGCGCCGTGGATGATCGGGATCGGTGTTCCCCAGTACCGCTGGCGTGAGATCAGCCAGTCTCTCAGGCGGTAGTTCTTGGCAGCACGGCCCGTTCCCGCGGCCTCGAGCTGCTCGATGACGCGCGTGATGGCCTTGCCCTTGCTCAACCCGTCGAGCGGGCCCGAGTTGATGAGCCGACCATCGCCGGTGAGCGCCTTACCGGTGGATGCCGGGTCAAGCGGAGGCAGGTCATCCGGAATCTCACCGTCGACGAACACCGGAATGGCGCCCGTGACCGGCTGGTTCGTGTCGAGCACCACGCGCACGGGCAGGCCGAACGCGCGGGCGAAGTCGAGGTCGCGCTGGTCGTGCGCGGGCACGGCCATGACCGCGCCGGTGCCGTAGTCGGCGAGCACGTAGTCGGCCGCCCAGACGGGCAGGCGTTCGCCGCTGACCGGGTTGACGGCGTAGCGCTCGAGAAAGACACCGGTCTTCGGGCGGTCGGTGGCCTGGCGCTCGAGCTCGGTGCTCTTCTGCACCTCGGTGAGGTATTCGGTGAAGGCGGCGCGGGCCTCGTCTGACACCGACGGGTCGGCGACGAGCTCTGCGGCCAGCTCGGATTCGGGCGCGATGACCATGAACGTGGCGCCGTAGAGCGTGTCGGGGCGGGTGGTGAAGACCGTGACGGGCTTGTCGCGGCCCTCGATGACGAAGTCGACGTCGGCGCCGATGGAGCGGCCGATCCAGTTGCGCTGCATGCTGATGACCTTCGCGGGCCACGAGCCTTCGAGCTGCTTGAGGTCGTCGAGCAGGCGGTCGGCGTAGTCGGTGATCTTGAAGTACCACTGCGTGAGCTTCTTCTTCACCACGATGGCGCCGCTGCGCTCAGATGTGCCGTCGGGTAGAACCTGCTCGTTGGCGAGCACGGTCTGGTCTACCGGATCCCAGTTGACCCAGCTCGACTTGCGGTAGGCCAGGCCCTTCTCGTAGAGCTTCAGGAACAACCACTGGTTCCACTTGTAGTACTCGGGGTCGCTGGTGTGCAGCTCTCGGCTCCAGTCGAACGAGCCGGCGTAGCGGCGAAAACTCGCCTTCTGCTGGTCGATGTTCGCATACGTCCACTCGCGCGGGTCGATCTGGCGCTTGATGGCGGCGTTCTCGGCGGGCAGGCCGAACGAGTCCCAGCCGATGGGGTGCAGAACGTTGAAGCCCTGGTGGCGCCAGTAACGCGAGATGACGTCGCCGAGCGCGTACGCCTCGGCGTGGCCCATGTGCAGGTCGCCCGAGGGGTACGGGAACATGTCGAGAACGTATTTGCGCGGGCGTTTGTCGCCCTCGATGTCGGTGCGGAAGGGCTGCATCTCATCCCACACGGGTAGCCACTTGTTCTGAATCGCCTCGAAGTTGTACCGGCTGGCGTCGTCTTCGGCGCCGCGCACGTCGGGCTCGCGTTCGATTGTCACGTAGATCTCAATTCGTAGGAATGTGTGCCGGGCCGTCTTCGCCGGAATGTGCCCTCGTCAGACCCACTCAGGTCTCGCCCGGCCGCTCGGATGCCCACGGCGACACACCCCAGGGGCAGTGCCATGAACTCCAACACCCAAGAGTACTAAACGATGCCCGCCACACCCAGCGCACGCAGCAAGGGTGCAGCTTTCACCTCGATCTCGTCGAACTCCTCCTCGGGTACCGACAGCGCCGTGATACCGCCCCCGGTTCCGATGCTGGCGCCCTCCGGCGAGAGCACGATGCTCCGGATGCTCATCGCCAGGTCGACCGCGCCGTCGAACCCGAAGGAGCCGAACGCCCCGGCGTAGATGCCACGCGGGCCCGCTTCGAGCCCCGCGAGCAGGTTCATCGCGCTGATCTTCGGGGCGCCCGTCATCGATCCGGCCGGAAACGCGGCCTCGACGGCATCGACCGCACTCAGCCCGGGCGCCAGCTGCGCTTCGACCGTACTGACGAGCTGGTGCACGCTGCGGTAGCTCTCGACGTCGAACAGCCGCGGCACGCTGACGCTGCCCGTCACAGCGACGCGGCCGAGGTCGTTGCGCATGAGGTCGACGATCATCACGTTCTCTGCGCGCTCCTTCACACTGGCCAGCAGCTCGTCGCGCAGGGCGTCGTCGTCGGGGGCGGGCAGCCCGGCTCCGTTCGCATCGACGCCGCGCGGGCGGGTGCCTTTGATCGGTTTCGTCGTGATCGCGCCGGCAGGCGTGATGCGCAGAAACTGTTCGGGCGACGAGCTCAGCAGCGACACGTCGTCGAAACGCAGAAAACCGCCGTGATGGGTCGCATTGACAGCCCTCAGCGCCCTATACGTTGCAAACGGCTCCGGATGCACGGCTACCGTGATTTCGTTCGTCAGGCACAGCTGGTAGGCCGACCCGGCGGAGATCAACGCCTGGCAGCTCCTCACGAGCTCGATGTACTCGGCGCGCTGGTGCCGCCAGAGCACGGTTGACGCGGCCACGGCGTCTGGCGCCGGGGCGCTGGCGGGCACAGCAGCCACAGCGGGCTCCCCCGCCGCCCCACCCTCGGCGAGCGCCGCCACCCGCTGCGCCGTAACGTCGGCCCACTCCTCGGTATCGCCTGCCTTCACACCGTCGCCACCCCCCGCGACGAACATCAGCGTCACGGTGTGCAACTCATGGTCGAAGGCGATCGCGCGGTCGATGCGCATGAAACGGGCATCCGGAAACCGCGACATGCTGCGCTTCGTGCCGAGCGCCACCGCTCCGACTTCGTAGCCGAGCCAGCCCACCCAGCCCAGCCGGAACGCGCCCGGCGCGGCCTCGCCGCCCTCGAGCGTCGGGGCGCCGACCTCGTCGCGGAGAAACTCGAAGACGCTCGCTGCCGGTATGTCACGTACGGCCTCAGCCGTCGCCGGGGCGCCCATGTAGCTCATTGTTCCCGCCGGGCCACCGTCTGGACGAGGCCCATCTGCGGCACTGCTGCTGTTGCTGCTGCTGCTGCTGCTGTCGAGCCAGAACGCCACCGGCTCGCTCGCGTACAGCGCGGCGAAGACAGTTTGCGGGTCGACCCAGCGCTCGAGCGTACGGCAGACGATTCGGCGGAGCACTGTAATAGCGTAGAGCGCATGCCCCTTCCGGTTGAGCCCGACCCCCAGCGCCGCTTCGTGTACCGGGGCGGCGCGTTCGTCGCGGCCGAGGCTCCGGATGCGCGCCGCCCGCGCTTGCTCGCCGCCGATTCGTGGCTCGTCGACGACGGCCGCGTGCGCGCGATCGACCTTCACCGAACCCGCTTCATCGCCGCCGCGCTCGACAGCGGATTCAGCAACGAGCCCCTGCTCGCTGCGTTCTGGCAGACCGCGCTGGAGGCAATCCCGCCCATCCACCGTTGGTTTCCACGCGTCGAGCTGTACGCCGTTGCTTCCTCGGTCTCGTCAGAGACACCGCTCGCCGGTGCCGGTGCAGGGGCCGGTGCCGGTGCCATCGACGTTGGGATCGACGTTCCCCTCGACGTTGTGATCGACGTTCCCCTCGACGCACGCCTCCGGCCCGGCGAGCGCTTCGAGCTCTCGCTGCTGATGCGGATCGCGCCGGAACCCCGGGCGACAGCAGTGCTGGCCACTCACGGCGGCGCCGACCCGCGGAGCATCCCGAACCGTAAAGGCCCCGACCTCGACACCCTCACCGCCCTGCGTGCAGTCGCCCGCACCGACGGCACCGACGATCTCGTCATCCTGTCGCCACGCCGGAAGCCCGGCTCGTCTCTGCCCGCCCCCGAGCCGCTCGCCGCCCGCGGCCTCCCCGCAGCCGCACCAGCAGCCGTACCCGTACCCGCGCCCGCCGGATTGGCATCGTGGAGTCAAAATCCGCCCCAAAACCCGGCGGCAAGGGCGCATTTCGACTCCACGATGACCTGCCGCGGCGCGCCGGAAGACGGCGAGGGCGATGAGGGTGACGAGCTGGGCGATGCGGGTGGTGAGCTGGGCGATGGCGCGATCGTCGAGGGCACCACGACGGCGCTGCTGTGGTGGCGGGGCGAGACGCTGCACGCGCCCGCGCCTGAGCTCGTGCGGGTCGACAGCGTGACCGCACGGTCGCTCGCGGTGCTGGCGCGGGCGCTCGGCGTGCAGGTCGTCGAAGAACACGCCACCCCGGCCGATCTGGCCGGCGCAGAGCTCTGGGCCGTGAACGCGCTCTACGGCATCCGCCTCGTCACCGAATGGCGGGGCGGGCCCACCCTCGACGTCTCCCCCGCGGCCAGCGCCCACGCTGCCCTCTGGCACCGGCGCCTCACATCCTTGGCGCGCCCGCTCCCTGTTCCCGCCCCCTGAACCGTCTCCGCCCGCGTTCTACCAGCCGACGGTGCCGAGCCGCAGGCGCTGCGTGACGAGGGCGGCCGGCACGTCAGTGTGGGAGATGAGGATCACGGTGCGTTCCGGCCCCGCCGCCTCGAGCAGGTCGACGAGCAGCCGCTCGACCCGGTCGGGGTCGACGTTCGCGGTCGGCTCGTCGAAGATGACGACGGGGAAGTCGGCGAGCAGCATTCGCGCGAGAGCGATGCGCTGGGCCTGGCCGCCCGACACCAGCGATCCGCGTTCGCCCAGCCGAGCATCCAGCCCGCCCCGCTCGAGCGCCCAGTCGAGCAGGGCCACGCGGTCGAGCACCGCGAGCAGATCGTCGTCAGACGCCGTCTCGCGCGCGAACAGAAGGTTCTGCCGCAGGTTCGCGTCGAAGATATAAGGGTTCTGTTCGCACAATCCGATCATCGAGCGCACCTGCGCGGGCGCCAGCGTGCGAGCTTCGACGCCGCCGATCGTGAAACTGCCGCTGTACTCGAGAAACCGCACAAGCACGTGGGCGAGTGTGGTCTTGCCCGAACCGCTGGGCCCCTCGACCAGCAGTCGTGCTCCGCTCGGGATGCTCAGCTCGAGCCCGCGCAATGCCGGCTGCCCGGGCCGGAGTTGCCCGGTCGCCCGTGCGGGCCAGCTCGCGCCGAGCCCCCGCAGCTCGATGGCCGGTGCCCGCCGCGCCTCCACCCTCTGCAGTAACGGTTCGTCCCGCGCCCGCGCCCCCGTCCGCGCCTCTGCCTCCGCAAACTCCGCCGCACCCCCTCTGCCCACACCCACGCCCACACCACCCAAGCCCACGTCAATTCCACTCGGCGAAGTTTGCGGGTGTGGACCGGCCGTACCCACAAACTTCGCCGACCCGATTTCGTGGTGGCGCGCGGCGGAGGTGGGAGCTGCGGCGGAAGCGGGGACGGGATCGGGGATCGGGACGGGCACGGGGATGGGAGCGGGGATCGGGACGGGCACGTGGATGGAAGCGGGGACGGAAGCGATGAGCGTGTCGACGCGGGGCTCGGCGGGGATCTCGGGCGGGAGGGTGTCGGGAACAGCGGAAGCGACACGGGTGGCGCTCGCGCGAACCTGACGCCAGGCACCGGCCGCGAGGGGCACGGCACCGAAGATCTCGAAGACGGCCATGGGCACGAGCACGATGACCGCGAGCGCGGGGCCGGAGATGCCTATCGAAAGCACCCCGGTGCCAGCGGTCGCCCGGGCACCGGCAGCAGACGCAGCAGCCACCCCCGCTGCGAACGCGGGGATGCCGAACCACAGCGCGGCGGCGGTCGCGAGCCCTGACAGCAACGACACGGCGGCAGCGGTCGCCCCGGCGCCGGCGGCGCGAGCAAGGGTCGAACGGGTGAGGCGCGACTCGGTGCGGGCGAGGTCGGCGAGCCGGGCATCCAGCGCATCGAAAGCGGTCAGCACGTCGAGCCCGACCACGAAATCGAGGGTCTGATCGGCGAAGTCCGCGCGCTGGGGGGCCAGGTCGCGGTCGGCGCGGGCCGAGAGGCGGAGGTTGACGAGGGTTCCGAGCAGCATGGCGAGGGCCAGCGCCACGGCGAGGGCGATGCCGGCGGACGGCAGGATGATCCACACGACGATGACGGATGCCACCGCCACGACGACCGCGGTCACGAGCGGCTGAACTACGCGCAGCGGCAGGTTCTGCAGCTCGTCGACGTCGCCCACGAGTCGGGAGAGCAGGTCGCCGCGCCGGGTCTGAGCGAGGCCGTCAGGGGCGAGCGGGATGAGGCGGCGGAAGATTCCGACCCGCAGTTCGGCCAGCCCGCGGAACGCCGCGCTGTGGCTCAGCAGCCGGTCGAGGTAGCGGAACGTGGCGCGCCCGAGCGCGAACGCCCGCACCCCCACGATGGCGATCGAGAGGTACAGGATGGGCGGCTGGTCTGCGGCACGGGTGATGAGGTAGGCCGAGGTGGCGAGGAGCGCCACGGCCGAGACCGTGCCCAGCACACCGACGATGAGGCCGGGAGCGAACAGCCGCCAGCGCGGTTGGGCCAGGCGAAGCACGTCAGCGGTTCGCATCAGCGCACCGCGATTCTGCGGGTGCCGGTGGGGGTGCCGGGAGCCGCTGCGGGAGTGACAGTGCGGGCGGCGATTGGCGCCCCAACGCGCACGACGTGAGCAGCCGCCGCCCGAAAAGCCTCCCGGTGCGACACCACGACCACGACCATCCCGTCGGCCACCAGCTGCCCGAGCCCGGCGATGAGCCGTGCCTCGGTTTCGCGGTCGAGCGCCGAGCTGGGCTCGTCGAGCACGAGTACGCGGCAGCCACGTTCGAGGGCGCGGTAGATGGCGCGCGCCACGGCAACGCGCTGGGCCTGGCCGCCCGACAGGCCGGCGCCGTTGACTCCGAGCCGGTTCGAAGGGGCGAGAGCGGGGTCGGGGGCGTCGGCTGCCGCGAGCGCCAGTGCGCGGGTGACGAGGGCGGGCGACGGATGCTCGCTGCCGAGCGTCACGTTCTCCCCGACGGTCGCGGCCATGAGCCCTGGCACTTGCCCGGCCCATGCCACGTCGGCTCGGCCGAGTGGTCGTGCGGTGAGGCCCATGGATGCCTTGCGTTCGGATGAATCACCGCTACCTACTAGTTCGATCGACCCGCCGAAGGGCACGAACCCGAGCATCGCTGCCACGATCGACGACTTCCCGGCCCCGCTCGGCCCGACGATCACGCTGAGCTGCCCTGCGGCGAACTCGGCGGAGAACCGGCGTACGGCTGCTGTGTCGGCGTACATCACGGTGAGGTCGTTGACCACCAGCCGACCGTCGGCACGGCTGCCGGTCGGCGAACCTGCCGTGCCATCAGCATCGCGAGCACCTTCAGCAACAGCGACACCAGCACCCGCACCCGCCAGCATCGCGAACACCTCCTCGGTCGCCTCGACCCCGTCGGCGGCCGCGTGGAACTGAGCCCCGACCTGCCGCAGTGGCAGGAACGCCTCGGGCGCGAGCAACAACACGAACAACCCAACGCCGAGCCCGAGGTCACCGCTCACCAGTCGTAACCCGACCGACACCGCGACGAGGGCGACCGACAGGCTCGCTGCCAGTTCGAGCGCGAATCCGCTCAGAAACGACAGGCGCAGCACCTTCATGGTGCTGGCACGGTACTCCTCGGTCACCGAGCGGATGCGCGTGACCTGCCGGTCGGCCCGCCCGAACACCTTCAGCGTCGACAGCCCCTCGACCACGTCGAGAAACCCGCTCGACAGGCGGCCGAGCTTCAGCCATTGCTCCTTCTGCGCGGTCTGCGTCGCCCAGCCGATGAGAATCATGAACACCGGAATCAGGGGCAGCGTGAGCAGAACCGTGATTCCGCTGGCGAAGTCGAACAGAAACAGCACGGCGACGAGAATCGGGGTGGCGAGAGCGGTCAGGATGAGCTGGGGAAGGTATCTCGCGAAGTACACATCCAGGGCATCCAGACCCGTCGTCAGGGTGGTGGTCACGGCGGCACTGCTGCGCGTCGACAGCCACGACGGGCCGAGCCGCGGCAACGCCCGCAGCACCTGCTGGCGCAGCTGGCTCTTCGCGATGGTGGCGCCGCGGGCGGAGTTCCACTCCATCATCCACACGAGCACCGAGCGCAGCAGCACCACGGCAACGAGCGCGACGAGCCGCCAGCCGAACGGCGTCGCTCCGTGCAGCGCGTCGACGACGCTCGAACTCACGAGCCACGCGAACGCGACGATGCACGCCGTCTGCGCCAGCCCGAGCACGGCGCCGAACCCGAAGAACGCCCGGGCGGCACCGGCGTAGCGCAGCAGCCGCGGATCGACGGGTTTCATCGGTCAGCACCCGCATCAGCACCCGCCGCGTCGCCCGCCGCCCCAGCCACGGCCCCGTGCCCACCTTCGGGCAGAGGCCCGTGCCCACCC
>NZ_QYRT01000051.1 GCF_004923255.1 Subtercola vilae
CCAACCGCCCGTCGACCACGCCATTCTGCTTCACCGTCGCCACGGCTTCGTCCTCCACCACGTCACTCAATACATCGGTCATCATGTTCCTCCTTGTCAGGAGTTACACCGAAAATCGTACAGACCCGAAAGCCCAAGGCCTAAAACCCGCCGATATCGGAAAGATCATCAGCGCCAGCCGCGCCACCACCTACCGCTACCTGGGCATGAGCACCGACCAAGAAACACCTGCCACGAACAACAACTCCCTCTAGCCAATGGTCCAGCCGCTACTTGTCGGTCTAGGACAGCTTCAGGAGTACCGGGCCTTCAATGAAGGCCAGATCATTGATCCGGTGAACCCGACGACGGTGTCGGCTCCCGGAAAGGTCCTGAGCGTCAACCACCGCTCCGGTACTGGTCAGACCCTTGTTACTGGCTTGGTCTGACGTTCTGTGTGGTGCGGCGTTCTCAGTTGCGTGACCACCGGGGTCGTGGGGCTTATTGGCCTGCTGCGTAGTGGGTGCTGATTTGGGTTGCTGTGAGTGCGGTTGTGTAGACGGCGGCGAAGCGCATGCTTCCGGTGAAGTAGTAGTTGGTGCCGGTAGATGCCCACCCGTTGAGGTTGTCGTAGCCGATCCGCCAGTAGCCGGCATGGTTCTCGGCGGTTGTGGTAGCGGGATCGGTGGCGACGATTTTGCCGTCAACATACAGTGCCATTCCCGCGCCGGAGAGGGTTGCTACCGCTTGGTGCCATTGGCCGTCGGTGTACGCGGAGGGTGAAGTGATTACGTGGTTCGTGCCGTTGTATGTGCCGAAGATGAGTTGCCCGGTCGTCGCGACGAAAATGTGTCGGTCATATTGCCCCGATGATCCGGTTTGTGCGTTACCGAAGCCGATGAGCTTTCCGCTGCCGACGGTGGTTTTGAACCATACTTCAACGGTGAATATTTGCGGATTCGTGATCTGGATCGGGGTACTCACGTAGCTGGTGGTGCCGTCGAGGTTGTAGGCGCCCCCGGGATCGCGGGGACAACCGGACGCGGTGGGGGTCGGGCCGGATGTCATCGAGCCTTGGTACGTTCCTGCCCCGCTGTTGCCTGAGAAATCGGTTGTGACAGTTGTTGCTGCGGTGGTGGTGGTGCCGTCCTGGGTTGAGATGAAGTTATCCAGGTGGAGGCCTGTGGTGTCGGTGATGGCAGTCGACTGGGCCCCAGCAGCGGTGTATTGGAAGCCGAATGCGACGCCGGCTGCGCCGGCGCCGGTGATTGTGGTGTCGGTGACAGATACGCGTTGTGTGTTGTTTGTGAGCAGTCGTATCGTGCTTCCATTCATGTCGAGGGAGATACGAACTGTTCCTGTCACAAACGGTGCTGCGGGTGAGGTTCCGAGGCTGGTGTAGGTCCCATTCACGTAGCGGGCGAGGATGAATACTGCGTTTAGTGCGTCGTATCGGGCGACATAGAACGTACCATTCGCGTTAGTGGCGTCGAAGCGTCCCACGACTCCGGCCATGTCGTTGGTGACGCTGGAGAGGTCTTCGATGGCCGCGCTGACGGTGTAGTTAGCGCTGGTCGGGACCGCAGTGGTGGTGTACAGCGCGGCGTAGCTCGCGTTGGCTTTCCTGATGCGTCCAGCCGGGGTGAGGACAGCGTCGTCGGTAGCGCCGAGCACGCTCCGTTTCGCCCAGGTCGCGCCGGTTTCTCCTGTATGGTTTTGCAACAGCGTGCCGGTGGTGCCTATGAACGAGTCGACGCTGGTATCACCCGAGGACACGTACAGATAATCGAGGTTCACGTTGGCGGTGTCGTTGGTTCCGTAGGCGTAGGAAACAACGTGTGACGTGCCGGCCGGCCACGACGCGGTAATCGTGGAGGTTGCCCACGAGTCCCAGCTTGCCGTCGCAGGCAACGTGATCTGCTGTGTTGTTCCGGAATCGATTTTGAGGCTGAGAGTCTTACTCGCACCCGTGGCGTTCGAGTACCTCAGGGTCAAAGAATATGTGGCCGAGACGTTCGCGTTGACCGTGAAAGTGGTCTTCGCTGTGCCTTTGTTGTTATCGGTATAGCCACCGACGAACCCTGTTCCGCTGTAGTTGTTGTGGTTCGTCGTTGACGCTGCACCACCGGACAGAGCAGCGTTTTCGGCTTCGTAGATCGCTGCGGGCGCGGAGTTCGTTGTCGTCGTCGCTGCTTCGTTCAATTTGTACGCGAACAGGGCGCTGCTGCTGTCAGCGAGCACCGCGGCCGTGCACGTGAAATATGGTGCCGTCGCAGCCGTGTCGGTGGAGTTCCCGATCCGGGCGGTGAACCCGCCCGATGTTGCGCTGGTCGTCAGACCGAAAAGCGCAAGTGCCAGGGCCAGGGCCAGGGCCAAAAAGGGTACAGCCCTGATACCCGCGGTCGGTGTGAACCATACGAGGCGACGCTTCTTGTGCTCTTTCACGGTCATGGGCTGGGTCTGTCGGGGTCGGAGGGTAGCCCGATGATCAGGCACCAGAGCAGCGGTAGGACGCACACGATGCCGAGGATCATCCAGCCGGGTAGGGAGAGGTTCAGTGCGGATGAGAGGTGGTATTGGCTGTTTTGGATCAGGGTTGGTACGTCGAGGGTGCCGACTTGGCCGGTCACGAGATCGGCGTGGTTGCCGCCGGCGGCTTGCACCCGGATGGGGAGAATCCCGGTGGATACGACCGTTGCGTGTGCGCCGGTGGTATCGGCGTTTGTGCTGAGCAGCACAATCCCGATGAGCGGGCGGAGGATGTATGCGGCGGTCGCGGCGACAAGTGATACGCCTGCTACGCGGAGGGCGGAACGTGAGGTCGCTGACCGGAAGAGGCCGGAGATCAGCCAGACCAGCACCGTCCCAATGGCGAGGATCGGGAGTGCCCGGACAGCCCATCCGATGGTTGGCAGGACCACTGCTGCTATACCGATGATGTCGCCGGGGTGAAGAACCCAGGGATCCACAGCGCCGTTGATGTCACCTTGGGTTTTGATGTTCCCGTCTGTGATGCTGATCACGCGGTGCGTGTAGATTTCGGTGGGAGAGGTTGGTGGCCGGAAGGTAATGATGTCACCAACAGCCACGCCTACCGCGGGCGCGGGGGTTGTGAGGATGAGGGTACCTACCGGTGCTGTTTGCCCCATGGAGGGGGTTTGCACGATGAACCACCGGCCGCCGGTGAAGAAGAAAACGACCATCCCGATCAGCAACGCTGCGATAAGGGTTGCCGCGCCGGTGACAACGATTCTTCCGGGGCGCGACATCGGTTCGCGGGCGGGTAGCCACCGTTTCGGGCCGGAGTGATTTCCCTTAGTTCTTATCCGGGCGAAAGTCACTGGCACGACGTCAGAGATCCGTTCCGTATGAGCTGATAAAAGCGGTATCGCGGGCAACCTGATCGCAACAGGCTGCCCGCGATACCACCACACGTGACAGAGCGTTCTAGCTGCCGAAGGTCCAGGTCAGCGGAAGCGACGCCTGCAACCCCTGGTAGCTGTTACCCGCTGTGCTTGCGAGCGTGACCGCGAACGAGAACGGGACGGTGACCCCGGCCGCGGGTGCGGCCGGCATCGTGAACGCGGCCGGTAAGGCGCCAGCCAAAGAGGCAGCTGTTCCGCTGAATACAGTCGTGGCACCAGACGTGATGACGACATTCAGTTTCGCGCACAGATCAGCAGCCGTACCGTTTTGTGTGCCGGAGTTCGTCTGCGTGCAGGTCGCCCCAGGTGTCAGCGTGAACGTGGTCGCCGCGACAGAGCCGATGTTCTTGATCGTGATCGGAGTCGTGACCGTGTTACCCGGCGTCATCGTGGTGCTACCACCGAACTTGTTGATCGTCGAACACGTCGAAGCGTTCGACGAAACAGTGCCACCATCCGTGCTCAAACACGTGACCGTCGCACCAGCGTTTTGTTCCTGCATAACAAGCGCACCCGTCGCAGCGGTGTTGTTCGAGTTCGTGATACTCGCAACAAAACCAGACATCGTCCCCGTCAAGCTGAGAGAAAGAACCACCGCACCAAGAACACCCGCCGCTAACGCCACCGGGGCGAGACGACGCCGCTTATTATTCGGTACAGAACCGTGAGCTGACAAGAGATCCCCCAAGGATAAGAAGCTAAGAGCGTTGCCCGCAGCACCCAATGGATATCTACTCAAATCGGCAAGCGCTTCAATCATAAAGCTGAACGAACGCATAACCAATAACCCACTTTGGGGGGCAAGTTCAGCCACTGATGCACATAAGCTCAACGATCTTTCTTTGTTCGCAGACCGATCACTCTTTGTTCGCAGGCAGTCCTCTCCCGAAAGCCTCGCCCCATGGGTCTCCTCAAGCCGGGGTCTGACCAGTAGCGGGACGGCCATTGGCGGTAAGGCTTAAACAGGGGGCGTTTGAGAATGCGGAGCTTGACCTCCCGTAGGCCAAGCTCCTTCTTCTCAAACGCCCCCAACCTGCCGACGGCAGGGACTTCGGCGTCGGATTCCGGTCGTTTCTGGTTCATGGCTACGACGCGGCTATTCTGGAAGCGACTGGTAGCCGCTCGTTGGAAAGGGACTAAGGCATGAAGAACACGGTCTTTTATGTTTTCCATGATGATGACGACTCACTGACACTCGGCACTCGGGTGCCCCAACGAGTGGCCGAGGTCGCCGTAACGCATCGCGTCGGGGTAGAGGTGTTCATCTTCGGCCCGGCTCAAAAACATCTGTCCCTGTTAGCGAGTGACGCCGATGTGCAGTTCAACCGTCAGATCGACGAACTGGTGGCCGACGGCATTCGGGTTGGTGCGTGTATCAACGCTGCACAGGCCGCCGGGGTCGATAAGAGCCTCTCGCAACGGGGAATCACGCTGACCGTCGCGCGTGATGAGTTCCTGCGTTTCACGCGAGAGGGCGCGACCGTCATCAGCTTCTAAACGGGAACCGGACCGGTCCGGACCGTTAACGATCGTTTTCGAACAAGGGTGTGGATCGCAGCGGTAAGTGGCGTCGATATCGCAGCGCATTGTGGCCCGGCTGCGTGAGGGCCAGTCAGGCTGCGACCGATAGTCGCTTAGCTTCTGGCGCCGACATGTGAACCAGCTCGTGTCTGTGCACTCAGCCCGTGGGTCGGGGTCGCAAGCCGTCCACCACGATGGTGAGTAAGCGGCGGGCCCCGACGACGTCGAGATCGGCGACCTAACGATCAGACCCACACGACAGGGCTGAGCGGCGACAATCTTCGCCCTACTGTCATGCAACGGTACGAGACGTCGCAGGAACGACCGTCCACGAGACACCTTGGTCATCAAGACGCCGAATCGGCGTGTTGTGTTCCATTGCCCGTGTCCGAGACCTATGTACTGCCAGGTACCTCAGGGGTACAGTTAAAGAGTTGGTGAGGTCAACACCACCCCCGTTCTTCGCCCACGAATACCGGCCCCTCACCCCAGACGAACTCACCGCCGTCCTAACCAGCCGGCTTCCCGCCAGCGACACGGCAACGGACGGCGGAATCGGTCACGCCACAGCAATCGCTACCATCGTCCGGATCACCGGCGGCAACTTCCGCCTCGTCGACCGGCTGGCCACTCAAATCGAACGAATCCAGGCGCTAAACAACCTCGTTGCACTCACACCCGAGGTCGTAGACGCCGCCCGAGAAGCCCTGCTCATTGGCCACTAAACGATGCGCAAATCACGCCACTTACCGCTGCGACTCACACAACACGCCGATTCGGCGTCGTGATGACCAAGGTGTCTCGTGGACGGTCGTTCATGATCCAGAGTTGACTGTTGAGGCGTGGGGGTGGTGTGCTGCCGTCTGTACCTTCGCGCGAGGGTTTTCCGGTCCACGCATTACGCCTTCGCTACCATCAGACGCATCACGTCAGTTCCCCTGGGCCAGCCCTGCCGCTGCCTGGTAAACTTGGCTTGTTAGGCCTAGGGCATGAGTCGAGTAATACTGATAAAGCAATTAATGGTGGTCTCAGTTCCTGCTCAGCTCTTCGAGTCCTGGGCCACTGTGTGACCGAGCGGATGGGATCCCCGGCATGACTGAGATGGTCCCAGACCCGGCCGGCACTCGAGGTCAGTTCCCGAGTTTCCGGACGGAACTCGACTCCCAGCATCATCATGGTGTCGGGGATGACTGGGCGGGCGGTGTTGCACCGCAGTTCGGTGTCGCACCCCGAATCCGTGTCGGGCAATCGAAGTGGTTCAATCTTCTCTGGCTGATCCCGATCGGTTTGGTAGTGTTCATCGCCTTGATCGCGATCGCGAAAGGGCTCCGGGAAACGGCCGGGGTGCAAGCGTTCATCAGCCAGTATCCGGGTCTCTCGGAACTGCCAGCAGGAACACCGGTCGGGTTCCCCGCGTGGCTGCAGTGGCAGCATTTCCTGAACCTGTTCTTCATGCTGTTCATCATCCGGTCAGGTCTCACGATCCTCGCCGATCACCCCCGCCTGTACTGGACTCGGAACTCCACTCCCGGTAAAGACTGGTTCCGGATCCAGAAACCCGTCCCGACTGACGCGTTGTACACAGCCAAGCAGGACTCCATCACCCTCCCGAACGGTGTCGGCCTTCCCGGTAGGCGCCACTCCATCGGGCTGGCACGATGGTGGCACCTCAGCATCGACATGTTGTGGCTGGTTAATGGGATCGTGTTCTACGTCCTCATCTTCACGACCGGGCAATGGTTACGCCTCGTACCTTTGCACTGGGACGTGATCCCGAACGCGCTCTCCGTCACCATCCAATACCTATCTCTGGACTGGCCGTTGGAATCGGGCTGGACGAACTACAACGGCCTGCAACTCCTCGCCTACTTCATCACCGTGTTCATTGCAGCCCCGCTGGCCCTGATCACTGGTCTTGGCATGTCGCCGGCGCTGTCAACGAGGTTCCGGCGGATCAGTTCGGTGTTCAGTATCCAGTTCGCCCGCTCCCTGCACTTCATGGTGCTGTGCTGGTTCGTGCTGTTCATCATCGTGCATGTCACCCTCGTGCTCACCACCGGTGCGTTGCAGAACCTCAATCACATGTTCGCCGGCCGCGATGACCAGTCCTGGTGGGGATTTGTTATCTTCGCCCTCTCGCTGCTAATCCTTATCGCCGTGTGGGTGGCGGCGACCCCGTTCACGTACCGCCATCCCCGCGTCGTGCAACGCGTCGGGTACGCCCTGATCGGGCCCGCGCAACGCCTCTTCGAACATATTGACGCTAAACCGGGTCAGTACACCGAGAAAGACATCTCGCCGTACTTCTGGCACAACGGCAACTACCCAGCCGGTGCCGCGTACCTTGCCCTGCAAGCAGACGACTTCCGCGACTACACCCTCCGCGTCAACGGGCTCGTGAAGAACCCCGTGGAACTGAACCTCACCCAGCTGCGGGCGCTGACGCATCATGAACAGATCACCCAACATTTCTGTATCCAAGGCTGGTCAGGCGTTGCGAAATGGGGTGGGGTGTCGATGCGAACCCTGATGGATCTGGTGCAGCCGACACCGGAGGCGAAATGGGTGATCTTCTACTCACACGCCCTCGGCCCCGACGGCGGCCTCTACTACGACGCGCAACCCATCGAGCAAATGAGTCACCACCTCACAATGCTCGCCTACGACATGAACGATGAGACCCTCGACTTCGGCCACGGCGCCCCCCTACGACTAAGGAACGAAATCGAACTCGGATTCAAAATGGTCAAATGGATCAAAGGCGTCGAGTTCGTCGAACACTTCTCCGACGTCGGAGGCGGCCTCGGCGGGTACAACAACGACCACGAGTTCTTCGGATACAGCCAATCCATCTGACAACGTGGCGGAACATCGCGTGCCAGCTCCCACCCAGCTCGTTTTCCTTCGTGATGGCCACCGGCATTCTCTCGACCGCCCTCTCCCTCACCGGTCAGACCGCCGCATCCATCGCACTCCTCATCATCGCTCTGGCCGGCCTGCTGCTCCTGACGGCGCTCAGCGTAACCAGGCTTTGCTACAACCGGCACCTCGTCATGGCGGATCTGCGCGACCCTGGGCGGTCGTTCGGGTTCTTCACGATCGTCGCCGCCCTCGACGTCATCGCCGCACGCCTCGCCTCAGCAGGGTTGATATGGCCGGCCACGGCACTCGGTGCGCTCAGCGTTCCTGTGTGGCTGGCCCTCACCTACGGCATCCCCACCGGGCTCTACCTCCGACCGCGACCAGGCCAAGCATGGCCGGTTGACGGGTCGTGGCTGCTCTGGGTCGTCGGAACCCAAGCCCTCACCGTTACCCTCACCGCGGCAAGACACCCCGACGGCACTCTCGCCGGAATGGCGGTAGGACTGTGGGGCGTCGGGGTGGTCTTGTATCTGATCATCACCACCCTGATCGTCTACCGGCTCCTCACCAACCGAAGCGACCCAGCCACGTTCTCACCGACATACTGGATCCTCATGGGCGCCACCGCGATCACCGTCCTCGCAGCCGCCCACCTCCACCAACTACCCCACACCCTCCCCGTACTCACCATCACCGGTGACACGATCACCGGTATCAGCTACATTCTCTGGGCAGTGGGCACCTGGTGGATACCATTCCTGATCCTCTTCGGCATCTGGCGCCACGGCCTCCACCACGTTCCGCTCCGCTATGAAACCGCCCTCTGGAGCATCGTGTTCCCGCTCGGCATGTACTCCGCCGCGAGCATCACCTTTGGCAACAGCACCGGTATCAGCTACATGATCATTACCGGACAGATCGGAACAGCCATCGCCACCCTCGTCTGGGCCGCGGTCACAGCATCAGCCAGCCACGCAGCGATCCGCGCGACCCGAGCCCACAAACACCGAGGATCGACGCCCACGGAACTGCTCCGCTAATCTCACAGCGACTACAGGATCTTCACGACCGTCAACAGGAAAACGCTGTCCTCGACCGCGTCCAAGGCGTGTGGAGCATCCGGGATCGTCAAAAGATCTCCGGGCGACCCATTCCACTCCGCCGTTTTTGACCGCAACAGCACCCGGCCAACGAGCACCTGCAAGGTCGCCTCCCCAGGGTTCTCATGCTCCGATAGCGACTCTCCCGCACGAAGCGCGATCAGGGTCTGCCGCAACTGGTGTTCATGACCGCCGAACACGGTCTCCGCGCTCCGCCCACTGGATGCCCGCTCAGCCTGCGCCAAATGATGACGACCCAAAGCAACCAACGACATCTTCTGCATCAGAACACTCCATCCTCAATTGTTTTCTTCGCGGCTGCACCAAGGTGGCCAGCAACACCCGTCTCAGATGACACCGGCTAAACCGGGGCCCGCAGGATCCCGACTAAGACGGCGGCCTCGCTGATATCAGCAGCCTTCGACGCCGTGAGCACCGTCACATTTCCGTGCCGGGCAAGCGCCCGCAAATGAGACAGAATCCGCGCCCGATCAGGATCCTCAAGCTCCACCCGATAACGAGCAGAAAACTCCTCAAACAAGACCGGGTCATGCCCGTACCACTGCCGCAACGCCGTCGACGGCGCGACAGCCTTCTGCCACTCATCGAAGTCAGCTGCCCCCTTACTGAGCCCCCGAGGCCACAACCGATCAACCAGCACCCGAACCCCATCGCCCCGCACCCGAGCGTCGTACGCACGACCAACCCGCACACGATGCTGAACCTCAGAGCTCACCGGGCTACCCGCGCTAAGGACAAAACCATCGAGCGCCTCCGCACCCCGTCATCGAATCCACGCCAAACGGCGTGGTCTGACCAGCCCAAAAGCCCACCCCCACCAACCGAATCAACCATCATCATCCGACCCAGGAGCGCGACAACGGAACACGCCCCAACAGTACGGAAAAGGCATCTAGAACAACCGCTCCAGCCATAGCTTCAGTATGCAGGGGAAAACCATCTCCGCGCCGGTACGAAATCACACCGCACCCGCACACACCCATGCGATACGGCCAAGTATTCCTCAGAAAACGGCCCAAACTCTCTACGATTTACAGGCCCAAACAGCTCCTAACGTCGGACCCTTCTATCTTTTCTGTCAAGTCATGATGCTGTTCAGGCGGCGGAACATTTGGCGGGCTATGTAACGCTTGAGGCAGCGGCGGATCTCTCGGTGGCTCTTTCCTTGCGCCATACGGCGTTCGATGTAGTCGCGGGTCTGGGCATCGTGGACGCTACGAATCTTGGCAATCACGTCGAGGGCTTGGTTGAGCTGGCGGTCGCCGTGCCGGTTTAATCGATACCTGACCGTGTTGCCGCTGGACGCGGGTATCGGCGCCGCGCCGGCAAGAGCTGCGAACGCTGCCTCGGAATGCACTCGACCTTTGTGTGAGTAGGCCGCCAGAATCGCTGCGGCGGTGACCGGGCCAAGCCCGAATACCTCGAGCAGTCCGGGGGCGAGTTCCTCGACGTGTTTCGACAGCCCGGCACGGTTGGTTCTGAGCTGGCGACCCAAGTCCAGCACGGACGTTGCGAGTTGGCGTGCTTCGTCACGGATCGTGGCGTCCGCAGTGTCATCGGTGCTGCGGGTACGCCAGGCAGCGATCGCGCGGATTTGCGCATCGGTGACAGCTTTTCGAGCGTCGATGCCGAGGTCAAAGCTGCGAAGCAGAGCCGTCAGGGCATTGCGGTCAGCAGTTCGACGTGTGTCCATCGCGCGTCGGCCGACGAGGAGTACTCGCAGCGCAGAACGGGATCACTCAACGAGACAACGACGACCGGGATTCGAAGCGCCAGAAATGCCCGGGTTTATGTCGTTTTCAGAAGTTGTCTGCACAGATGGCAGCGCTCCTGTGCGCATGCGCATCGTGGGTTCACAGCTAGATTCGAAGACCTTCGTCGACCCGAGGCTCTACGCCGCAATCATTTGTCCACCTCGACTCATCCCGTCCACACCCGTACGATGGCCCAGGTGGCTTCGGCTTACATTTCCGAGGTGGGTCTCACATGAGTAGACATGGCTAAAAGTCCTCTGCACAGCAAATCCGGCTCACCTAAATCGGCAGAGTGCCAGCGGGCGCAGTTCAGCCCGTAGCGCTTTCCGCTTTATGCTCACTTTCATGGCAAGTAAATCGGGTGACACGGGTTCTTCTGATACGAGCAAACCGATACCCGCGCGACCGGAGGTTCAATCTCCTCCAGAGACCAAAAAGGGCAATAAGGCCGTTCGAGGTCAGGGTTTACTAGACGAGAAGGAAACATTCGTCGGCAGCCCACCGGCCGGCACGTTCGCAAATATCTCCGCGGCCCAACAGGAATCGATGAGGCCGTTGATCGCGGCACTGGCGGGTCAAATGACGAACCCGTTCGCGGGTGCGTTGGCGGTGTTGAGTGCCCAGACGTCAGCGCCGTTATTAGCGGCGATCGCGGCTCAAACATCCGACTGGTTCCCGAGTTCTCTAGTAATGGCGGCAATGGCTGCGCCAGATATCAGCAGTTTGGTTGGGGCGCTTTCTCGGCCGGCTCTGACACCTCAGCCGCGCGAACACCGGACGCCGTCTGATTTCTTTGCGAAGTTCGAGGTCGAGATTCGTTCGGTACCAGAATTGCTGAAGGCTCTCGCTGTTACGCAAGAAAAGAACAACGATCTGAAACTGCTCTGGCGGGGGCAACAAAACGCCGATTGGCCTGTGGATAGCTCCCTCACCCGATTACTGCGCGACGGGGGCAATGAGGTTGGCGAGGAACAAATGATGGCAGTGGAACTGTCCCAGGTGCAGACTGCCACGGTTTGGGGACAACCAATACCCTTCGGGGCGCTCAATTTCCTAGCAGAACTGCAACACCAGTCTGTGCCTACCCGTCTCATCGATGTTTCTCTAGATCCTGAGACTGCTGTGTGGTTTGCTGTCCAAGAATCGGCTAAGAACGACAATCGCGACGCGCGATTGTTTTCATGGGGTCGATCGGCTGCGCCGAAGCGAGGCAAGCTGATCGAAACACCGACCGAGATTCCCTTGGCGCGAGGGGATGCGTTCTGGCATGACTGGACTGATAGGGACGCGCGCCAGCGAAATAACTGGGGCACGGGAACGATCCTGCAGTGGTGGAACCCTCCGGCACGGAATGAGCGGATGAGGGCTCAGCGCGCTGCCTTTCTATTTGATGCCGAACCGATCATCGACCCAAGAATGCGGAGTCAATTCACTGTTCGTTTCAACGAAGACTGGAAAGACAACGAAATCGCCGAAGCTACCCGAATTGTCGGGTTTCCCTCCGAACACAACAAACGTGCACAGCACAACCCGGATCGCATCGTACCGATGTTCACCTTTCGGATCGCGGCCGCAGTGAAACCCGCAATCCGCACATACCTAGAAAACAAAGGGCTCTCCGAAAAATCCCTGTTCCCTGACCACGCCGGACTGATTAGCCACCTTCGCAACCCCGCGCTCTACCGGCCCGTCGCGGTCGCCAACTAGTTATTCGGGTCGTTTGAGAAAAGGGACCTTGAACTACGGGAAGCGGCTACGTTCTAGCGGAACGACGTTGTTTGATGGTCAATTGCGTAGTACGAGCGGTGCGGTTCTCTGCAACTGCCCGCATCCGGCATCATCGGCAGTGGCTGGCTCCGCGAGTCATCACGAAGCAGCGGCCACCCTGAACCGCCGCACAATTTCAGGCATCTGAACCATCCACCCCATTCAGACCGCCGACCGTTCACCGAACAAGACACCACAGACATAATGGCGAAGACCTAAACGTAGGCCAAGCTCCTTTTTCTCAAACGCCCCCCAGTGACGCGGAGATGGTCTCCCCGCGCGGGCGAATGGGCCCTCATCACGGCCCAGCACAGCCCGACCAGCTGGGCCGAAGCGCGGCCGTTGCGAGCTGCTGCGGCATCCCTGGGCGACAGGGACGCTTTGGATGGCGGACCCGACTGATCCCGGCCACCTCATACCCGGCCGGTCATCCGGGGCGGGCGATCTCCTCGACTCGGACGGACAGCGCATCGTCGCCGCACAACACGGCCCGAAGCAACCGGCGGGCATCCCACCGGAATGAGACGGGTGCGAGGTCGCGTCGCAGCACCAGTCCCCCATCCGGAGCCTCATACCGTCTCTGCAGGTCGCCGAGTTCGTCAGCCCGCAGCAGCGCGACCGTGCTACCCGATGCCGAATCGCTCAGGCGCACGAGCCTGCCGGGCCCCTCGAGATCCGTTGCGACAAGGCGTTTCTCACTCGCGGCGAAGATCGTCTTCTGCGCTGCGCGAGTCACGACCAATGGGCGTGACGGACCGTCGAGCAGGCCGGAGAGCACGTCTGCCGCGGCGTGCGGCCGGCCGGTTCTGCGCGCGGCCGCCTGCATCTGCTGCAGTCGGCCCGGTTCTCGCAACACCTCGTCGATCTTCCAGCCGATCGTGGCTGCCGTGTTGCAGCGAACCGCTGCGCCCTGCTCCATCAGGTAGTCGCCATTGCGTACTTCCTGCCCCGGGATGGGATTCACCAGCACCATGGGCAGACCGGCCGCCATGCACTCCGACGCCGACAGACCGCCTGGCTTGCCAATGAACAGGTCGGACCCGGCGAGCAACTGCGGCATCTCCGCCGTGAAGCCCAGCACACGGTAGCGGTCACCGGCGGAAGCCACCAAGCCCTCGACGCGCTGCCGAAGCGCGTCGTTGCGACCACACACCACCGTAGCCGTGAACGGGGAGCGCATGTGCAGCGTCTGCCGCACGACCGCGACGGCGTAGTCACCGCCCGTCGCACCCGCAGAGATCAGCAACTTCGGGGGCTCGGAGTCGCTTCGCAGGCTTTCAAGGTTCGACTGTTCAGCTATGGGGATTCCCGGGGCCGCGACCCGGTCGGGAGGCAGACCGAGCGCGGTCACTTCCACCCGCCCCTCCTCCCGCGCCACAAACAGCGCGTGGAACGCACTGGTGAGCCACAAGCCCTGGAAGTCGTAGTCGGTCGTGACCACTGCGGTTCTGGCGTCGATGGCTCCGCGAAGAATCAGCCCCGCCACGAGTTGCGCGGGCAGGAAATGGGTGCAGATGATCGCGGTCGGCCGGAACCGTTTGATCGCGGCGACGACGGGAAAGGCGTTCGCGCGCGTCCAGGGGTCGATCGGCCCGCGACGCCGGAACGGTGAATCACTGGCGTCGTAACCCCATTCGACCAGCCACGGCACTTCCTCGACCAGAACGAAATAGCCCTTGCCCAGAACATCGCGATACAGCGCGCTGCTCGTCTTCAGAACGTCCAACACCAGTACATCACCGACGTCGGAGCGCGCGGCGCACGCCCGCTGAACCGCCGCCGCGGCGCTGTTATGCCCCGCCCCAACCCCCGCAGAGAGGATCAGGACGCGCTCTTCGCCGTCGCCGCCGGGTGCCTGTGCTGAGGGTCTCTTCATTAAGCGATGGTAGCGGGCCGCACTCGTCCATGATTCATCGAGACCCAACCGCCTTGCTCGAGTTCGCACCTTCCAGCGTGCAACTAGGGGTCAGCTCACGATTCGGCATAAATCCGCCGTGTTATTTCTTCCGTTTCGTGAGCCGGCCCCAGGTACACCTCGGTCAGGCGGTTCCTCCCCGCGCTCCTCAGCACGCTGGACCTTGAAGCAGCACCCGGCGGACGTGATGCCCTGGCCGCGTTCACCGCACTGCGCACGCTCGAGGGTCGACACGCCGTCCGGGCCGAAGAGGTGCCATTGGATCTTGCTATCGGGGCTTGGCTGCCGCGCGTTCGAGACAGCGCGGGGCTCCTCGACCGCCGCGCCTACACCTCCCTCGTGCTCGAACGACTACGAGAAGCTCTCCGACGCCGCGACATCTACGCCGCCCACAGCGACCGGTGCGGAGATCCGCGGTCAAAATTGTTATCAGGCCCAGCGTGGGAGGTGGCCCGGCCCGGGGTGGCCCAAAGCTTCGGGCATGACCTTGACCCGCATGCCGAGCTGAGTGCCCTCATCCTTGATCTGGATACCGCCTACCGTGCCGTCGCGGAGCGCCTCCCCGACAACGCTGCCGTTCGCATCGAGGTGGTCGATGGGCGGGACCGGCCCGTGCTTACCACTCTCGACAGGCTTGACGTCCCGGTCAGCCTGACCGATCTCAGTACCGCCATTCAGCAACGACTACCGCGAATAGACCTGCCAGAACTGCTCCTCGAAGTCGCCGGTTGGACCGGTTTCCTTACCGAGTGGGGGGCAGCTTGTGAATTCGTAAAATAACCGACGGCGGGTTCAAGTGGTCAGCGCACCGGTTAGTTCGTTGAGTCTCTCTTGCGGGGTGGCATAGTCGTAGCGCTTTCGGGGGCGTTGGTTCAGCTGCTCGGCGATGCGGTTGAGGTGGCACTGAGAGTACGAAGCGAGTGGTGTGCCCTTGGGGAAGTATTCGCGCAGCAGTGGAGTGGTCCCCGAATGTTGGGCTTGGTAATGGAACTCTACGTGGTGGCGGTTGTTTGGGCGCGGTACTCGTCGGGGCTGAGGTACCCGAGGCGCTGTTGAATTCGGGTTGTGTTCCACCAGCGCAGGTAGTCATTCAGCCCTGTGTGGAACTCGTCGAGGGTTGAGGGTTTTTGGATGCGGAACCATTCCTCCTTGAGGTGGCTGAAGAACCCTTCCATCACGGCGTTGTCCAGACACGTGCCCTTCCGTGACATCGACTGAGTAAGCCCCGCCGTGGTCAACGTGTCCCGCCAGAGGGTGTGACGGTACTGAAATCCCTGGTCGGAGTGAACGAGAGGTTTCTCATCCGGGGTAAGAGTCTCGATTGCCATGCGGAGGCTGTCGGTGACCATTTTCACGCTCGGCGAGGGCCCGGCCGTCGAAGCGATGACCCGGTTGTCATGAAGATCCAGGACCGGTGAAAGGTAAACCTTCGACGTGCCGACATTGAACTCGGTCACGTCCGTGACCCACTTCGTGTGCCGAAACTCTGTGGCGAATTGACGGTTCAGAACATTGTCGGACGCCTCCCCAACCTCACCTCGGAACGAGTTGTACCGTTTGCGCCGCCGCACCGGGCAGCGCAACCCGAGCTCACGCATCAGTTTGAGAACCGTCTTCTTGGACACCATCCACCCTTGTCGGAGCAGAACGGCAAGGATACGCCGGTGCCCGTAAGCACTCTTCGCCTCCTCGAATGCGCCACGGATAGCTTCCTTGATACCGGCGCGGGTGTCGCTGCGGTTGAGCCGGCGCTGGTGATCGTAGAACGTCGACCGGGGAAGGCCCGCGAGCTGCAGCAACAGCGGTAACGGGTGATGCGCCTTGAGATCTTCGACAGCTCGAACTTTCAGCGTCGTTCCGGTGACCTCAAGGCCCGCAATTTTCCCAAATAGGCGACCTCCGCGCGAAGCCGTTCGTTGTCCCGGCGTAACGTCTCGATTTCGCTTTCTGGAGGGGAACCCTCTCGAGTGGTCGGTGGTCTGCCACGCGGCTTAGGACGCAGCCCATCTTCCCCGTCGCGCCGGAAGATGCTGGTCCAATTCGCGACAGTGCCAGGCGATGGGAGACCATATTCTTCGCAAAGAGCTCTCCCGGACTCACCCCTGACATGGCGGCGCACGATTTCAAGCTTCGTCTCGAAATCGTACTGTTTGCGGTCTCTCGTCACCAACGCTCCCGAGCCTCGTATCTGCCATCACTGGTACAACATTTGGACAGGAGACCGGGCAAGGTCAAGAGACACGGCCACGGACTTCGCGGTGAACCCCTGCTCGAACAACTCGACAGCCGAAACAGCATCGGAGTGACTCAACGTGCTTTTCGAGTACATCTGAATACTCCCTGAAGAAGGAACCCTAAAATCGGTGTCCAACTATCGGGGACCACTCCAGGAGTCCGTTGGTGTTCTCGTTGCTACCCCGTTGCCAGGGCGAGTGCGGGTCGCAGAAATAGATTGGCATTCCTGTCGCCATCGTGATCTCTTGGTGTTTGGCCATTTCGCGTCCCTGGTCCCAGGTCACGGACCGGCGGAGCTGTTCCGGGAGGGTGTTCATGGCCTCGATCATCGCGGCGGAGACGGTCGCGGCGGTGTGATCCCCGGGTAGATGCAGCAGCATCACGAACCCGCTGGTCCGTTCGACCAGAGTTCCGATCGCGGATCTCGTGGACGTTGAACCGATGATGAGATCACCTTCCCAATGACCTGGAACAGCGCGGTCTTCGACCTCGGGCGGGCGGTCGGAGATCATGACCATGCCCGGAAGTCGGCCCTGCCGTGGGCCGTCTGGTTTCTGCAGGCGGCACCTGGCGCGCCCAGATCTTAAAGCAGTAGCGACTTCCAGCCGCAATGAACCGCGGCCCTGAACGTACAGCGCCTGATAGATCGTTTCGTGGGACACCTGCATCTCCGGATTCTCTGGATGCTCCAGCCGCAACCGGCCCGCGACCTGTTCCGGGCTGAACCGTTCGGTGAGCATCGATATCACCTGCTCCCGTAACGCTAACCCGTCCAACTTCCGGGCTCTCGGCCGGCGAGTCCGCGCCCACGTCTGCTCGTGAGCGAACGAGGGCACGTACCGGTCATAGACACGGTTCCTGGCCACCTCACGGCTGATCGTCGACGGCGCACGGCCAAGCACAGCCGCGATCTGCCGCACCCCCTGACCGCGGGCGCGCTGGAAACCGATCTCTTCCCGCTCCCGCAACGACAACGACCCGGCACGAGCGACAACGGAATTCTGAAGAGGAGATGGCAGCACCTGCCGATCTTCGCCGAGCCACCGATACGCAGTCGCCCGCGACACACCCGCAGACCGCGCAGCGACAGACGTCGGCAACCCCGCGTCCATCCCCTTCCAGAACGACAAACGAACACTCAACGGTGACCACGGCCTGCCCATCGACAACACCCCACGAAACTCAGGGCGTTGCACTCACCACCTGAATTCGCCACATTAAAGTTACGAGACAGTACGCCGATCCAGATCGCCCGTAAGGGGAACGGTAGGCGGGCGGCCCGCAGCGACTTACGGAGTTCCGACAAATAGTTCACAAGTTTCGTTGTAGTACAGCGTTGTTGCCCCCCTCCCTCCGGTGGGTCAGCCCGATTCGCGTGCAAACCTTCTGAGATGTGTAGTTTTCTGGGGAAGTAACAGCAACGACCTTGTTCAGCCCGCACGTGAAGGCGTGATCGAGTACAACCGCGGCTGCCTCGGAGGCGTAGCCGACACCCCAAAAGTCCGGGTGAAAATGCCAGCCGATTTCGATATCACCAGATGGTTGCAGAGGGCTCGTCTTTCCTGAAGCGGGGATCGACTTCAGGAGGATGGTGCCTACCAACCCGTCCGTGTCTTTGCGACCGACTGCCCAAAACCCATGAACAGGATGCTCTTGGCTCCTCAACCGTTCGATTAGCGCAGCCGACTCGGATCTGCTTTCCATGACTCTCGGAACGCGGCCGATGAAACTCTGCACGTCCCAACGCGAGTACATGTCGAACACGAAGTCGGCATCCGTATCCTCCCAGTGTCGAAGGAAAAGTCGGTCGGTCTCGAAACTTAGCACCCCGAATAGTAACCCGCTGTCCCGAATTTCAGTCTGGCGCACGACTTCGAAGACTGCCCGTAAAGCGAACCTGCTGCGGGCGTTTTATGTACATAAAGCAAAGTTTTTGTACAGCAAGCGATTTATACGTACACTTGAATTATGTCTACCGCAGCCCCGCTCAGCATTTCAGACGCACGCGATCAACTCGCCTCGATTATCAACCGCGCCCAAAATGACCATGAACCCGTGTTCTTGTCCCGCCGGGGACGCCGCGTTGCCGCTGTCATCGACGCGGACGACCTCGAGCACTTGATGGAACTAGCTGAAGATATGGCGGATATTCGTGCAGCGGAGGAATCCCGCGAAGAAATGCGTCGCACGCAAAAAGAACCGACACCGTGGGAGCAAGTGAAAGCGGATCTTGGCCTCGTATGACCTACAT
Organism: Subtercola vilae; assembly: GCF_004923255.1. Classification (GTDB taxonomy): domain Bacteria; phylum Actinomycetota; class Actinomycetes; order Actinomycetales; family Microbacteriaceae; genus Subtercola; species Subtercola vilae. The sequence goes on from NZ_QYRT01000051.1 coordinate 18,831, forward strand.
GGTCACAATCGCGCCCGTCGCAGAACGACAACTGCATAAGTTCGACCCACAAGTCCGACGCAGAATCCAAGCAGCGATCGAACTCCTGTCAACGAATCCACGACCGCCCAAAGCGATTCAGCTCGTCGGTGGAGCGGGCGAATGGCGCGTGCGAACAGGCGACTACCGCATCATCTACGAAATTCGCGACGACCAACTGATAGTCCTCGTTCTCAGAGTCGGCCATCGTCGCGAGATATACGAATCACGCTAGCGGGATCAGGTTCCAGGCCGGGGCAGAGTTCACACGGGGAACCTCTTGTGGGGCGCCTCAGTGCTCCCGACCTCGATTTCGCCGCGGAACGCCGCCGAGGGATCAAGCATCGTCGTTCGCAGGGCAGGCGGTAGAGCCGAGCGAGGGACGGGTCAAAGCAGATCCGAAATGAGCGCTTTCGGCAGGTTGGCTTTGATCGCGAAGCCTCCGCTGCGCCACCTATCAGCCCTCCAGTCAGCCTCGGCCAGTAGATGTCCCGCCTCGATTCCGATACCGCCCACGTCAAGGTCTAGGGGCAACCCGCCGTCACCGACGTGCCTTCTTGACGCGCGCCGCGAGTCGATGTGACTGAATTGGTGGCCCAAATGCGGGAAGGCGTCGAAAGTGCGAAGAGTGCGCGATCGGCTGGATCGTCTGCAAGAACAAATTGCGAAGCAATCGGAGTGGTCTGGGGACGCCTCCGATCGGGGCGCCCTTCTGCAAGAGGTCGTTGCCAGCCATGGGTTGGCATGATGACTTTGGAATTAAGGAGAGGGGTCGATACTGCCATCGGGACCGCTGGCGGGGCGCAGTCCAACCTTGGCCCGCGAAACTCCGCACCAAAGCGGCCCGCGACCGCGGTGGAGTCGGCGCGAACAAGGTCCTCGATTCATGGCAGTCAGTCGCTCACCTGGCGTTCCATGCTTGTTAGCTGCAGCAGCGCGATGAGCCGGTCTACGCTCTCTCGACGTCCGCCGGCAAATGGCACCCATCGGGCGATGTGAGGTGAAATCCTGTCGAAGTTGATCCAGACGACTGGCGTGCTATCCAGCGCACGCTGTAGATAGCCGCTGTCGTACGCGATGTTAGAAATCAACGAGGCGATGCCGCGAGCGGCAAGCCATCCGTCACCCACTGGAAAAGCGGGTACTGATCGTGGTTGAGAACCAGCTTGATTACGTAAGCCGCCGATAATGCTCGGTGACGTCCCCTCGAGTGGTGTGCTTTCGCTTTGCCGGTTGAGGTCAGTGGTTGAAGCTTAGGCGGCGATGAGTTCGGGCAGTGTTGTCAACTCCTCGATCGCGGTGGTCGGGTCGTTCATGGTCTTCAGCTCGAGCATCGACGATTCGGAGAAGTAGCGGCGGTCGCCAGCTTCCCACTCGTCGTGCTGCTCGACCAGAACGGCTCCGGCTAGCCGC
>NZ_QYRT01000052.1 GCF_004923255.1 Subtercola vilae
GGGAGGGGGTGGTGGGGGCTGGCTCAGCTGCTGCACCAGTTGGGCTGCTCGCCCGGGAGGGTGCTGACCTGGGCATCCGTTTCGAGGTCGACGAAAGACACCGATGTTGATGCGCCTGCTGCGGTGGATGCCGCACCCCCACCCGCACCCGTCGCGGAGCTCGTCTGCACAGCCAGGTATTTGCCGTTGGGGGAGACACAGAACGCGGTGACGGCCGGCTGCGCAGTCGGAGGCGTGAAGACAGTGGTCGCGGCGGTGGCATCGACGCGCTCGATGCGTAATTCACCCGAACCACCCGAACCACCCGCGTTCGCTGCCAGACGGAGGTACGCACCCGCGCTGTCGAGAAACGTCGTCTGCGTCTGCGTCTGCGTCTCGGTTGTGCCAGCCGCGGCCGAGGTGGATGTCGCCGTACCCGAATCCCCAACGACGGCTGCAGCCGCAAACGGAGCCGCGACGGGAGCCTTCGCTGAGAGGTCGAACTGTGTGTTCGGCAACACAGCACCAGCCCCAGCACCACCAGCCCCACCCCCCACCGCCAGCAGCGTCTTCGTGTCGGGCACGAACCCGCCGAGCGCCGCCGCCTGCCCGATCGCCACCGCCGCCGAACTGCCCTCCCGCTCGCCGATGGCGTCGACGAGCACGAGGGAGTCGTCGGCCCCGCGCGCCACGAGTGACGTGGTGCTCGGCACGAACGACCACTCGGCGGGGGAGATCTGTTCGCGGTCGAGCCCCGTGATGGGGATAGGGAAATCCTGCCCCCGCGTGAGGTCGTACGCGAACAGAAGGTTGGCGGGTGTGGAGAAGTAGGGCGACGGCGACGCTGTGAAGGTGTAGCCGAACAGGTGGCTGCTGACCGAGGCGCGGAGGCTGGTGATGGTTCCGGGCCCCGCAACCTGCACCGGGATGGCCGCGCCGGTGCTCAGCGAAACGATTGTCAGGGCATCCGACCCGTCATCGTTGCGCGTGTTCACGACGAGGCTGTCGGGGAAGGCGACGAACCTGAGGATGTTCGCCGCGCTGTACACCGTTCGCGGGGCAGCGCCCGAGAGCCCGGCGGCCGCGATGGTGTCGGGCTGCCCGGGCTGGCCGGGAACGAGCACGTAGAGTGCGGCATCCGGAGTCGTGAACGAGTACGCGAAGGTGGAGGTCGCGTCTGACGAGATGCTCTTCACCCTGGCCACGTTCACCGTGTACGTGGTGTTGTACTGCAACACGCCGGCGAACTGCAGGCTGATGCTCGCGCCCGAGACGGTCGGGGTGACGGCCACCGCGGGGCTCACGCTCACCTGCGCGGGGTCGAGCGCCGCAAGCGGCTCGTTCGCCTGCAGAAGCAGCCTCTGCCCTGACCGTTCGACGCTGGTCTGCAGGTTGATCTGTGCAGATGTGACATGCGGACCCTGCACGAGGTTCGCCCCGACAAGAGCCGCCACGACGAGGGTGATGCCGCCGATGCTGCCGTACAGCAGCCGCCTGAAGCGGCGCGCATCAGTAGACATACGGCTCCGTGGGCTGTGCGATGGCCTGGATGCTCGTCGGCTGCAACACGGTGGTCGCCGTACTCAGCACGCTGGGGTTCGATGCGAAGACCCCTGTCGCGCTCACCCAGCTGTCTTTCGCGTACGTTCCAGACCAGCCCGGCTCGTACACCGCGACCCCCACCGGCTGGGCATCGACCGCGCAGCACGTCACAACGAAGCGGGCGATGTAGAACACGTTGGTGGGGTCGTCGGGGTCGGGCGTCACGAAACCGACGAGAGTGGCCGTCTGCCCGGCCAGCGCGTCGGGCCCGGCGCCCTGGCGAATGAGCGTCGACCAGTCTTTGACCGTGTAGGCCGACGTGTCGCCGCCCGCCGCGGCTCCTGAACCCGTGCCAGACCCGGCCCCGCCGCCCACGTTCGACAGCGTGCTCGCCGCCGCGTTCAGGCTGCGCTGCTCGACTGTCGACGACGTGAGCGTCGACGGCGGCACCGCCAACAGCGCCACGACAGCAGCCCCCACGAGCACCACGGTCAGCCCAGCGGTCACGAAGCTCCAGCGGCGCCCGGTCGCCGGATGCCCGTGCCCGTCTTCATGGCCGTCGAGATGCTCATGGGCATCCTCGCTGCCACCGTGCCCGTGCCCGTGCCCGTCATCGCCCGCGTCACACTCGCGAACGCCCCCACGATGAGCACCACCGCGATGGCCGCCATGATCAGCGTGAACACGTAGTACCGGGGGTGGATGTACAGCCCCAGCTGCCCCGAGAACCCCAGCCACACCGTCGCGACAACGCCGATGACACTGAGAACGAGCCCCTGCCACCGGGCCACCAGGTTGCTAAAAGACAAGGTTCACCGCCAATCCGATTGCTGCGGCGCACACCGCGATCAGCACGCTCACCTGGATGAGGGTGCGTGCCGTGAACGTGGTTCGCATCAGCGCCAGCATCTTGACGTCGATCATCGGGCCGAAGATGAGGAAGGCAACGATGCCGCCCGGCAGAAAGGTCGAGCCGAAGGAGAGGATGAAGAACGCGTCGACGTTCGAGCAGATCGCCACGACGAACGCGAGGATCATCAGCGCCAGCACCGACCACAGCGGGTTGCTGCCGAGCGCCACGAGCACGTTGCGGGAGACCGCGACCTGGATGAGCCCCGCGATGCCGGCCCCCACGAACAGCGCCGGCATCATGGCGCTCGACTCGCGCGCGAACAGCGTGAACGTGCGGCGGGGCTTGTGTGCCCGCGAGACGTGCTCTTCGGCTGCGCAGGTGGCCTGGAACCCGGGGGTCAGCAGAGTGTCGGGCGCGGGATGCCGGCTGTAGATGAACCCCACGAGGTTCGCGATCAGCAGCCCGCCGATGATGCGCGACACGAGAATACCGTCGCTCCAGCCGAACGCCTGGTATGTCGTGACGATCGTAATGGGGTTGATGATGGGCGCCGCGAACAGAAACGTCATCGAGTCGGCCACCGTCAGCCCATTCATGATGAGCCCGCGTGCGAGGGGCACGTTTCCGCACTCGCAGACCGGCAGCAGCACGCCGAGCAGTGACACCGTGAACCGGCGGAGCGCCGGGTTCTTCGGCAGCCGACGCAACAGGAACCCCTCGGGTAGCCACACCTGCACCAGGCTCGACAGAACGATGCCCAGAAACACGAACGGCAGCGACTCGATGATGACGCTGATGCTCAGGGTGACGAAGTCGCGGGCCGGGTCGCTCATCCAGGCCAGGGCCGATGCCGGCGTGAACAACCGGATGCCCAGCAGCACCAGTACCCCCACGATGCCCACCGTGGGGGCCCAGCGCCACTCCGATCGCGTGAGGTCGCGCAGGCTCGGCTCACGCAGGGCGGGTCGGGACAGCGGATCCTCCAGGGTCGGGGTACCCCCGCATCGGGGTACCCCATTGAAGCACGCCCCCGGTGACGAGAACCTGAAAGTTACGGCGTGGGCATGCCGCCGTTCACACTCAGCGTCTCGCCGACCACGTAGCTCGACTCGGGCGACGCCAGAAAGACGTAGGCCGGTGCGAGCTCTGCGGGCTGGCCCCAGCGGCCGAGCGGTGTCTCTGAACCGACGTCGGGCAGAGACTCGGTCGGCTGGCCGCCGGCGGTCTGCAGCGGGGTCCAGATGGGCCCGGGCGCCACGACGTTCACGCGGATTCCCTTCGGCGCCAACTGCTGGGCGAGCGCCTTCGAGAACGTGTTGATGGCCGCCTTCGTTGTGGCGTAGTCGACCAGGTTGGGCGACGGCGTGTAGCCCTGGATCGATGATGTGTTGATGATGGTCGAACCGGGTGCGAGGTGCGGCAGGGCGGCCTTCGTGATCCAGAACAGGGCGTAGACGTTCGTCTTGAAAGTCTCATCGAACTGGTCGTCACTGATGTCGGCGAACTCCTCGACGTGCTGCTGCTTGCCCGCGTTGTTCACGAGGATGTCGAGCCCGCCGAGCTTGTCGACGGCTGCCGCCACCAGTGCGCGGCAGTGCGCCGCATCGGTGATGTCGCCGGCGATGCCGAAGCCCTTCTGGCCGGCCTCCTCGATGAGGGCGATGACCTTCTGGGCATCCTCCTCCTCTTCGGGCAGGTACGCGATGACGACATCGGCACCTTCGCGAGCGTAAGCGATGGCGACCGCTGCGCCGATGCCCGAGTCTGCCCCGGTGATGAGGGCTTTGCGCCCGGCAAGGCGGCCGGTGCCTCGGTAGGTCGACTCACCTCGGTCGGCCGGGTCGTCGAGCTTCGCGTCGAGCCCGGAGCCTTCTTGGTACTGCGCCGAGGGTTCGATGTCGGCGAACATCGTGGTCGGGTCTTGGAACGTGTACTGGTCGTGTGACGTGGTCATGCCAAAAATCTACGTGCCCCCGAATCTGTCGTCGAGGGGTTGCGCCGGGCACTTGCCCAGCGTTACATGACCGCCCCGATGTAGGAGTACTTCACGAACACTTCGGCCGCAAGACCGGCTTCGTCGAGTACTCCCTGAATGGCGGTGAGCATGTACTTCGAATCCCAACCCATGTAGAGGGAGTGTGTCTCGTCGAGCGAATCCCAGTGCCCGTTCCACGCACGCGCTTCGTAGATCGGGCCGCCGCGACGGGCGCTGAACGCCACGACCTCGGCGCGCGAGTCGGCCCAGAGCCGTTTGAAGACGCGGTTGAAGAGGTACTTGACGTCGTAGACCTCCCAGTGCTCGCCGCGGTATTCGACGTACTCGAATTCGCGCTGCCAGCCTCGGGGCCAGCCGCGCCGTCGTTTGGCGTCGAGCACGGGCGTGAGGTCGTCGTCGTCGATTCCGCGAGCCGCTGGGCGTGCCCACACTCTCAGAAAGAGGTCGGTGAGCAGCATCGTGCGTTCGGCAATGCTCCGCGTACCCCACGCCGCGACGTCGGCGAGCTCGGCGGTCGGTGCCACGCGGCTCTGGCCGTAGAGCGCTCGCTTGTCTGCGAAGGAGGCATCGAGAGCGCGTTCGGCCAGTGGCTGCTCGAGCAGCGCAAGGTTGCCGAGGGTCGCGGCCAGCGCGCGGTGGCTGTTCTGCTCGTCATCACTGTAGTCGGCCCAGGTGCGCACCCCGTCGCCGCTCCAGGCGTCGCCCGGTGCGAGCGGCACGATGTGCTCGAGGTCGAGCCCGGCCGTGCTGTCGACGCCCGACAGGCGACCCAGTACGTAGACCGCGTGCGGCAGCTCGCTGAACTTCAGGGCGATACGCACCCGTTCGTCTGACGGCATGATGCGCCCCATCGCGTGCACCAGGGCGTCGGGCCCATCGGCCCGCGCGCGGCAGAGCCTCGCCACCAGGCGGTCAGCGCCGATGCCCACCACCGTTCGGCGAAGCAGCAGCGACTGCACGGTTTCGAGAATGCCGATCAGGATGCCCCGGCCGACGGTCTCGGAGATGTAATCGCTGTACGCCCGCATGACCAGCGGGTACATGCCCCGCCCGAACGTGTTCAGGTAGCCGAGCTGACGCGCGATCCCGGGGTCTGCTTCGCGTGATGGGTCGAGAAGAGTGCGGTAGATCTCCGAGAACTGCCGCCATTCACCCGCGTGCTCACGGAGCGTGTCGATGTCGAGCCGCGGAAAGCGCTGGCGAAACGCGTCGTACACCCCGCGCTCGCCGGCCACAGCGACCTCCCGCCCAGTGGTCATCACCAGGTAGTGCCGCCAGAAGCTGGCGATCTGCTCACCCGTGTTCTGCTCGATGGGCACCCAGAAGGCGTCTTCGATCTCGCTCTGCTCGGCGTGCGAGAGACCCATCAGTACGTAGTTGTGAATCAGTTCGTGGTCGCGCAGCGGCTCGCCAGTGGAGTTCAGGCTTTCGAAGATCTGCTGCGCGTTCGCGTCGGCGCCGAGAGTGATGGCCACGTGTTCGAGCTTCGCGAGCCCCCGCCAGATGCGCGGTACTTCGTCGGGCAGCACCTGACTCCGAAAGAACGCGTAGTTGTCGTCGAAGCGCGAGTCGCGCAGTTCGTCGCCGGGCTGACGCTTCTCGAGCACGACGCTCTCGAAGACCTGGGCCCACGCGCGGTGCGGGCGCAGCTTGGTGCGCGTCGCATCCGTCGGGCTCACCAGCACGGCTTCGAGCTCGGCGGCGAGGGCGGCATTGCTGCCCCGGATGGTGTGGTGCAGGGCAGCGATGAGCAGCATGAGCGTGGTGATGCGCTGCTGCCCGTCGATGAGTACGAGAGCGGCATCGTCGTCGCCCGTGTTCGCTGTCGAGAGAATCGACCCGATGAAGTGGGTCTGTCTGTCGTCGGTGTCGGAAACAGCGCGGATGTCGGCCAGCAGCTGCTCGCAGCCGCCGATATCCCAGCGATACTGCCGCTGGTAGACGGGTACGACGATGGTCGTCTCGGCCGCAGCGAGCCACTGAACGGTGTTCACCGCGGTGGCATCGACATTGGTGGCAGTGACCATGGTCGGGGCCCGCCTTTCTGAGCGCCGTGTCGCGCAACCATCTATTCTAGTCGATGTTAGGCTTGCCTAAGTTCGGGCCTGTTAAAACGTGCTGGCCCACGACGAAAGGGCATGATCCGCCTCATGAGTTATATCAAGTCCGCCGCTCTCGAAGAGACCGGCTATGTGGTTCTCGATCGCTACAACCAAGCGCTCGACCCCAAAGAATGGCTCGACATCGAGTACAACGACTGGAAGTCGTCGGGCGACACCCGCTTCGCTCCGCTCGCGAGCGCCTTCGGTGAGATCGAGTGCAACGGTTTCTGGAACCACAAGCCGCCGCGCACCGACAAAGACGGCGTCTTCATCGACTCCCAGGTCGAGCTTGCGCCGAACCTCACCCGCCGCGCAAAAGAGCCCGGCGCGAATGTGGGCCGCTGCCGTGTCATCGAGCTGCAGCCGAACGAGTACGCCGACACCCTGTACAACCTGCACCAAGACGACAATAACCGTCTGAATCCCGACGGCACCGGATGGGTGGTTCGCGGTTTCTTCAACCTGACCGACGACCAGACCAGCTACTTCGTGCTGCGCGAGAACCGCACCGACCCGCAGGGTGAGACCCGCATCGCCCTCCCGGCCGGCGCGCAGCTCATCGTCGACACCCAGCGCCTCTGGCACGCGGCCACTCACCCCGGCCCCGAGCCGCGCTACTGCCTGATCACCTCGTGGACCTCTGGCCCCGAGCTCGACGCCTACATCGAGAAGTACAACGGCGTGAACCACGTCGACAGCGTCGAGGTCGACCAAGACCTGCTCGATGCCGGCCAGGCCGAGCAGGCTCGCCGTCTCGCCGCCCGTGCCGCCGCCCTCGCCGCCCGCGGCCAGGCCGAGAACGTGGTGATGAGCGAGGCCTAAACCTCCGCTCGCCGCACTGCACGTCAATTCAACTGCACGTCAATTCAGAGGGGCCTTCGTCGAGAGACGAGGGCCCCTCTGCCGTTCGGTCGTTCCCGCCGCCCCGAGCGTGACGACCACCACGACCAACAGCAGAGCCGTCAACACCGCGGCCGCCGCTGGCCCCGCGGTAGGCCAGGCCATCTCCAGCAGGGCGCTCAGCGCGATCAGTCCGGCCGCCACCGGCAGAACGACGTTCGTCACCGGCCGAGCCGTCGGGCGTATCGCCAGTGCCCACGTCGCCAGCACGAACACCGCGACGGGCACCGTGAGCGTTGCAGCCGCCGCGACAGGGCTGAGCTCGACCCCGCCCGACTGCTGGCTCACCCCCACCTCGATACCCGCCGACACGGCAGCCGCCGCCGCGAAGATCACATAGTGCGTGTACCCGAAGGTGAGCGAGCGCCGCAGACTGCCGAACTTGTCGTGCTGCGGCACCTGGAAGTACATCCACCACATCATCGCCACGATCACCAGCGCGCATGCCGCCAGCAGAATCAGCGGGTACACGTGCTCAGCATCGCGCAGCCCGTCGATGATGGCATTGGCTGAGCCGAGCAGCCCCTCGCCGAGCACCACGAGCGTGAACAGCCCGTAGCGCTCCGCGATGTGGTGGTTGTGCCACGGCGTCACCGCGTTGCGTTCGGCGATGATCGGTACCGCCATCTCGGCCAGCGCCAACACGATGAAGCTGGCCACACCGAGCGAGTCGGGCAGCAGCAGCCGCAGCACCCACAGCGCCTGCACAATCGTGATGCCGGCAGCGTACCGTAGCGCGGTCTTTCTGTATTCGGGCGCGTCGGCCGCCACGCGCAGCCACTGGCTCACCATGGCCAGCCGCATGATCACGTAGCCGTACGTGACCACCGAGAGGGTGCCCTCCTGCATGGCGCTCGGCACCCCGGCCGCCAACACCAGAACCCCGGCCATCTGCGCGATGGTCGTCACCCGGTAGAGCCAGTCGTCGTTGTCGAACGCCGTGGCGAACCAGGTGAAGTTCATCCACGCCCACCAGATGGCGAAGAAAACCATCAGGTACGCGCCCACCCCTGCTGCCGCGTGCCCGTCGGTCTCGAGGTGGTGCAGCGACTCGGCCGCCAGCGAAACGGCAACCACGAACACCAGGTCGAAGAACAATTCGAGACTCGAAGCGGCCCGGTGCGGCTCATGCTTGTCGCGGGGCCTGAGCGGGCGCAGATCGAGTCGGTTCAGGATGCCCGGCATGGCGCCTCTCGGTCGAAGAAGTGGTAGACACACCCTAACCTGAGGCCCGTTCGGCTCGTCGGTCTGTCGTCAGTGTGTACAGAAGGTGAGTTTCTGGGCCAGTTTGCCTCGAATTGTGGATGATCGGGCGCGCTTTGTGTACATTGAAGAGGTCGACGTTGAAAGGAGTCTCCGTGGCGCAACGTGCAAGCGACCGGGCGTACGAACTCCTTCGCGACGAGATTCTCGAGTGGAAACTCGAACCCGGCACCACCCTCGGCGAGGTCGAACAGGCCGCTCGCCTCGGTATCTCCCGCACCCCGCTTCGAGAGGCCCTCGGCAGGCTCGCGGCCGACGGTCTGATCGGGCCCGAGTCGGGCCGCGGCCTCGTCGTAACCACGGTGTCGACCGAGAACGTGACCGAGCTGTTCGAACTCCGCCAAGCGCTCGAACAGAAGGCCGCCCGGCTCGCCGCCCAGCGCCGCGACCCCGCGGTGTTCGGCGAACTGCTCGAGGGCTTTCGACGGGCGCCGCTGCTGCTGACGGCCGACGACCCGGGCCGGCACGAGTACTTCGAGCTGGTGCGCCGGTTCGACCGGGCCATCGACGAAGCCGTGCAGAACCCGTACCTCGTGCAGGCGCTCGCGAACCTCCGCATCCACCTCGCTCGCGTGCGGCGGCTCTCGCACGACAACCCCGACAGGCTCATCCGGGCGGCCGCCGAACACCTGCTCATCGTCGAGGCCATCTTCGAGGGCGACCCCGAACTGGCTTCGCACGCCACCCACATCCACCTGCGCCAGAGCCTCGCGGCCATCCGGGCCGCGGGCTGAACCAACAGCCAGCAGCCGGCATCCCGTCTGCGGCATCCCGGCACCCACACACAACGAAAGGTCACACCCGATGGTCGAATACATCCCCGTTCGCACGTACCGAAGCGACGAAGAACTGCCGCGCCAGAAGCAGCTCGCGTATCGCATCGCCGAGGTCGCAGCCGATGAGGTGGGCCTCACCGACGAGGTCGTTGACACCGTGATCAACCGCATCATCGACAATGCTGCTGTCGCCGCAGCATCGCTCACCCGCACGCCCGTGGTATCGGCGCGCTCGCAGGCGCTCGCCCACCCGTATTCACCCGGCGCCACGGTATCGGGGGTGCCCGTCACCGAGCACTTCTCGCCAGAGTGGGCGGCCTGGGCCAACGGCGTCGCTGTACGTGAACTCGACTTCCACGACACCTTTCTCGCCGCCGAGTACTCGCACCCGGGCGACAACATCCCGCCCATCCTCGCGGTGGCGCAGCATGTGGGCGCCACCGGCCACGACCTCGTTCGCGGCATCGCCACGGGCTACGAGATCCAGATCGACCTCGCCAAGGCGATCAGCCTGCACGAGCACAAGATCGACCACGTGGCGCACCTCGGCCCGAGCGTTGCGGCCGGCATCGGAACCCTGCTGCACCTCGATGTGGAGACCATCTTCCAGGCCGTGGGCCAGGCACTGCACACCACTACGGCCACGCGCCAGTCGCGCAAGGGCGAGATCTCGAGCTGGAAGTCGCACGCCCCGGCCTTCGCCGGAAAGCAGGCCATCGAGGCGGTCGACCGAGCGATGCGCGGCGAGACCAGCCCCACCCCCATCTACGAAGGCGAAGACGGCGTGATCGCGTGGCTGCTCGGCGGCCCGAAGGTCGTCTACGACGTACCGCTTCCGGTGGCGGGCGAGCAGAAGCGCGCGATACTCGACAGTTACACGAAAGAGCACTCGGCCGAGTACCAGGCCCAGGCGTGGATCGACCTGGCCCGAAAGCTCCACGGCGAGCATCCGGAACTCGTCAACCCTGACGCGGTCACCCGCATCGTGATTCACACGTCGCACCACACGCACTTCGTGATCGGATCGGGCGCAAACGACCCGCAGAAGTACGACCCCACCGCGTCGAGGGAGACGCTCGACCACTCGATTCCGTACATCTTCGCGGTGGCGCTGCAAGACGGGTCGTGGAACCACGTCACGTCGTACTCGCCCGAGCGCGCCGGCCGCCCCGACACCGTGGCGCTCTGGCAGAAGGTAACCACGGTCGAAGACCCGGAGTGGACCCGCCGCTACCACTCGAACGACGTCACCGAGAAGGCGTTCGGTGGCCGCGTGGAGATCGAGCTGGCGAATGGCGAGCGCATTGTCGACGAGATCGCTGTGGCCGATGCGCACCCGCTCGGCGCCAGGCCGTTTCAGCGGGCTGACTACATCGCCAAGTTCCGTACCCTGGCCGAGGGCGTTCTCGAGCCCGCCGAGATCGAGCGTTTTCTCGCGCTCGCCGAACGCGCCCCCGATCTCAGTGCCGACGAGGTGCGCCAGCTGTCGATCGTGGCCAAGCCGGGGCTGCTCGCGACTGTCACCAACCCGAAAGGCCTGTTCTGATGCTGTACTCCTCTGTTCCCGCCCACCAGAAGCGCGCCGACTTTCGGGCCAGCCTCGCCACGGGCAAACTGCTGCGCTTCCCTGGCGCATTCAACCCGCTTTCAGCCAAGCTGATTCAGAACAAGGGCTTCGAGGGGGTCTACGTGTCGGGCGCCGTGCTGGCCGCCGACCTCGGGCTGCCCGACATCGGCCTCACCACACTCACTGAGGTGGCCGGCCGCTCGGCGCAGATCGCGCGCATGACCGACCTGCCGGTGCTGGTCGATGCCGACACCGGCTTCGGCGAGCCGATGAACGTGGCCCGCACCGTGCAGACGCTCGAAGACGCCGGCGTGGCAGGCCTGCACATCGAAGACCAGGTGAACCCGAAACGCTGCGGCCACCTCGACGGCAAACAGGTCGTCGATCTCGATGTGGCACTGAAGCGCATCCGGGCCGCCGCCGACGCCCGCCGCGACCCCAACCTGCTGATCATGGCGCGCACCGACGTGCGGGCGATCGAAGGCCTCGCCGCCGCGCAAGACCGGGCCCGCGCGCTGGTCGACGCGGGCGCCGACGCCATCTTCCCCGAGGCCATGGCCGACCTCACCGAGTTCGAGGCGATTCGCGCTGTCGTCGACGTGCCGGTGCTGGCGAACATGACCGAATTCGGCAAGAGCGAACTGTTCAGTACCACGCAGCTCGAGAGCGTGGGCATCAACATCGTCATCTACCCGGTGTCGCTGCTGCGCCTCGCCATGGGTGCGGCCGACCGCGCGCTCGACGTGCTGAACGCCGAAGGCTCGCTGAACAGCGTGGTGGGTGAGATGCAGCACCGCGCCGACCTCTACGAGTTGCTCGACTACGAGGCCTACAACGGTTTCGACTCGTCGGTGTTCAACTTCACCGTGGCCCGCTAGCCTCTCACCCAACCCCACCTGTCACCGAACCACCGAAAGGGAGCTGTCATGGTCGACACCACCACTGCCACCGAACCCGAGATTCGCAAAGGCCTCGCCGGCGTTGTCGCCGACTTCACCGCGATCTCCAAGGTCAACGCTGAGACAAACTCGCTGCTGTACCGCGGCTACCCCGTGCAGGAGCTCGCGGCGAACTGCTCGTTCGAGCAGGTCGCGTACCTGCTTTGGCACGGCGAGCTTCCGGATGCCGCACAGCTCGCCGCGTTCGAAACGGCCGAGCGTGCTCAGCGTTCGCTCGAGCCCGCCGTGCGCGAGGTCATCGACCTGCTGCCCACTTCGGCACACCCGATGGACGTGCTCCGCACCGCGGTCAGCGCCATCGGCGCCCTCGACCCCACGGCCGACGACACCGACGCCGAGTCGAACCTGGCGCAGTCGCTGCACCTGCTCGCGGCCATTCCGGCGATCGTGGCCTACGACCAGCGTCGCCGCCGCGGGCTGCCCCTTGTCGAGGCCGACCCGAGCCTCGACTACGCCTCGAACTTTCTGCTGATGACCTTCGGTGAGGTTCCCGACCGGGTCGTGGTCGACGCCTTCAGCGTGTCGCTGGTGCTGTACGCCGAGCACTCGTTCAATGCCTCCACCTTCACGGCCCGCGTCATCACGTCGACGCTCTCCGACCTCTACTCGGCCGTCGTCGGCGCCATCGGAGCCCTCAAGGGCCCCCTGCACGGCGGAGCGAATGAAGCCGTGATGCACGTCTTCGACGAGATCGGCACGGCCGACAGGGCCGAGGCGTGGCTCGTCGGGGCGCTCGCCGAGAAGCGCAAGATCATGGGCTTCGGGCACCGCGTCTACAAGAACGGCGATTCCCGGGTTCCGACGATGAAGGCCGCACTCGACACGCTGACCGCCCATTACGACCGGCCCGATATGGCTGAGCTGTATGCGAACCTCGAAGAAGCGATGGTGTCTCGTAAGAGCATCCAGCCGAACCTCGACTACCCGAGCGGGCCGGCCTACAACCTGATGGGGTTCGACACGGCGACGTTCACGCCGCTGTTCGTGGCCTCGCGTATCACGGGGTGGACGGCCCACATCATCGAACAGCGCGCGGCGAATTCGTTGATCAGGCCGCTGAGTGCGTACAACGGGCCCGACGAGCGGCACGTCTGAGCGCATTTGGGTGATTGACTGAGGGTGTGAGCACACCCATCGTCAGCCGCGCGCAGAGGCTCGTTCTGTTCATCGCGATTCTGGCGTCGTTCGTCTCGTTTCTGGACAGCAGCGTGATCAACGTGGCGCTGCCCGCCATCGCGCGCGAACTGGGCGGCGGGCTCACCACGCAGCAATGGGCGGTGGATGCCTACCTCATCACCCTCGGATCGCTGATCTTGCTCGCGGGGTCGCTCTCCGACGTGCTCGGGCGCGTCGTGATCCTCCGCATCGGGCTCGTCGGCTTCGGCGTCACCTCGCTGCTCTGCGCGTTCGCGCCCACCCCCGAGGTGCTGATCGTGGGGAGGGCGCTGCAGGGAGTCGCCGGGGCGCTGCTCGTGCCGAGCTCGCTGGCGCTCATCACATCCAGCTACAGCGGGGTCGCTCGGGCGAAGGCCATCGGGCAGTGGACCGCGGGCACCACGGTGTCGTTCCTTGCCGGGCCGTTGCTCGGTGGAGTGCTCGTCGACACCGTCGGCTGGCGTTGGGTGTTCGGCGTCAATGTGCTGCCGATCGCCGTGACCCTGGTGCTGCTGTTCGTGCTGAAGCAGAAAGACGTGCGAAAAGCGGGGGTGCGCATCGACTTCGTCGGGGCTGCGCTGTGTGTGCTGGGGCTGGGCGGCCCGGTCTATGCGCTCATCGAGCGCAGCAACTACGGCTGGGGCAGCCCGGTCATCTTCGTGCCGCTGGGGGTTGGCATCCTGTGCTTCGCCGGTTTCATCTGGCGGCAGAAGACCGCGAAGCAGCCGCTCATGCCGCTTGGGCTGTTCGCCGTTCGAAACTTTGCGGTGGGCAACATCGCCACCGCGTTCATCTACGCCGCGCTGTCGATCGGCGGGTTCATCATCGTGCTGTTCCTGCAGCAGGTGGCGGGGTTGCCGGCCACGCTCGCGGCGCTGGCGCTCTTGCCCGTGAGCGTGCTGAGCATTGCCCTCTCGTCGCTGTTCGGCTCGCTCGCCGGTCGCTTCGGCCCGCGCCTGTTCATGGGCCTCGGGCCCATCGTTGCCGGGGTCGGGTACCTGCTGATGCTGTCGTCGCAGGCGAACGTCGACTACTGGAGCCAGCTGCTGCCGGGCGTCATTCTCTTCGGCATCGGCATGACCGCCACCGTCGCCCCGCTCACCGCGACCATCCTCGGGTCGATCTCCGAGCAGCAGTCGGGCATCGGCTCGGCCATCAACAACGCAGTCAGTCGCGTGGCGGGGCTCGTGGCCATCGCGCTCATCGGGGTGATCGTGGGCGACGTGCTCGACGTGAACGGGTTTCACCGGGCGCTCGCAGTGACGGCAGGGCTGCTCATCGTGGGCGGCATCGTGTCGGCCATCGGCATCCAGAATGCGCGGAAGCCCGCAGTTTCAGCGTCAGCGTCAGCGTCAGAACGAGGAGCAGAAGTATGAGCAAGAACACCCGCTGTCTGAACACCGTCAGCCTGCTAGCCACCCTGCTGCTCGGCGCGGGGGTCGTTCACCTCGTGCGCCCGCGCGTGTTCGACCCCGTTGTGCCGCCGCAGCTGCCCGGCAGTGCCCGCACCTGGGTCTACCTCTCGGGAGTGGCCGAGCTCACGGCCGGTGTCGCCCTGTCGATCCCACGCACCCGTCGCCTCGGCGGAGCGCTCGCGGCCGCCCTCTTCGTGGCTGTCTTCCCCGGCAACCTGCAGATGGCTCGGGATGCCCGAACCCCCGCTCGCCGCGCCATCACCCTCGCGCGCCTGCCTCTGCAGCTGCCCCTCGTCGTCTCTGCCCTCCGCATCGCCCGCCGCTGACGCTTCGAAGGGCTTCGCGGCGAACGGCTCCGCGGCGAACGGTTCAGCGTCGAACGGCTCAGCGTCGAACCGCCCATTCGCCTCGCGAAACGAACGCGCCGTACCCGGCCAGAGCAGTGTCAGCCGGCCCGAGCGGGGGTCGCGGTACCAGCTGCTGCAGCCCCCGGTGAGCCAGACGGTGTTGGCGGCCCGGGCATCCAGAGCCGCGGTGTAGGCCGTTTCGGCGTCGGCCGTGACGTCGAGCGCGGCATCTGGATGCTCGGCGAGCTCATCGAGCGCTCCGAGTACATACTGCACCTGCGTCTCGATCATGTGGATGGCCGAGTTGTGCCCGAGGCTGGCATTCGGACCGTCGAGGATGAACAGGTTGGGGTATCCGTGCACCACGGTAGAGGCGTAGGCGGTCATGCCCCGGGCCCAGTGGTCGCTGAGACGTTCACCGCCTGACCCGGTGATGAGCCGGGCGAAGGGCGGCTCGGTGGTGTGGAACCCGGTGGCGAAAATGAGCACGTCGAGCTCGTACCGGGCACCGCTGGCGGCGGTGACGACGCGGCCGTCGACCGAGCTCAGCGCGCTCGCCTCGAGGGTGACGTGCGGCTCGGTGAGGGCCGGGTAGAAGTCGTTCGAGAGCAGAACGCGCTTGCAGCCGAGTTCGTAGTCGGGGGTGAGCGCGGCGCGGAGGGCCGGGTCTGTGATCTGCGCCTCGAGGTGAGTGCGAGCGACCCCGCGTGCGGCGGCGAGCGCCTCCGGCTCGCCGAGGCGCTGGGCGAACACCCGTTCAGCGCGGTCGAAGATGGCCTCGCGCGAGGCATCGAGGCGGGCGGGGTCGGCCGCGAAGTCGCGCTGCTCGTCGCGCGTGTACTCCCGGTCGTCGCGCGGAATCACCCACGCGGCGCTCTGCTGAAACACTACGAGTTCGCCGGAGGTCTCGTTGGTCTCCCGCACCAGCCGCGCCACTTCGGGCACCACCTGCACGGCCGATGCGCCCGTGCCCACCACGCCCACTCTGGTACCGGCGAAGGCGATGTCGAGGTCGTGGTTCCAGCGGCTGGTGTGCATCACCTCGCCCGTGAACGTGTCGAGCCCGCTGATGTCGGGCAGGCGCGGCTCGGAGAGGCGACCGACGGCGGTGACGAGGGCGCGGGCCGTGAACACCCCGCGCGAGGTGGTGACGTGCCAGCACTGCTGCCGGGCATCCCAGGCGGCCGCCGTCAGTTCGGTACCGAATCGGATGCTCGGCCCCAGCCCAGCGGAGCGCACACAGTCGCGCAGATACTCGGCGATCTCGGGCCCGCGGGCGAAGACGTGCGACCAGTC
This sequence comes from Subtercola vilae, assembly GCF_004923255.1. Lineage (GTDB taxonomy): Bacteria > Actinomycetota > Actinomycetes > Actinomycetales > Microbacteriaceae > Subtercola > Subtercola vilae. The sequence continues at coordinate 16,151 of NZ_QYRT01000052.1, forward strand.
GGGCTTCTGCCGAAACGAGAACGAGTACAGGTGCGAGGGGATGTCGCAGGCCGCGCCCGGGTAGGTGTTGTCGCGCCAGGTTCCGCCGACGTCGTTCGCGCGCTCGAGCACGACGAACGTGTGGGTGCTCTCGCGGGCGAGGCGCATGGCCATGCCGATTCCGGCGAACCCGGCGCCAACGATGACGACGTCGAAATGCTCGGCGGTCACGCGACGCCCGCGCCGGCGACCGCTCGCCCGTAGAGCGTTGTACGCTGCCAGACGCTCCGGCCGAGCGCCGTGCCGACCCGCTCGACCTCGTCGCGGCTGAGCTCGAGCCCGGCTTCGGGCCCGGCGGCGGGGTTGAGGGTGCCGTCGAGCAGCACGCCCCCGAGGTCGTCGGCGCCGCCCCGCAGCACGGCGTCACGTTCGGCGGGGCTGAGCTTGGTCCAGGCCGCCTGGATGTGGTCGATGCGACCGGCGAGCATCAGGCGACTGACGGCGTGCACGGCCCGTGTCTTTCGCGTGTTGGGGCCTCGGGCGGCGAGGTGGGGTGGGGCATCCGGCGCCGAAGCGGGCACGAATGGCATGGCAATGAATTCGGTGAACCCGCCGGTCTCGTCGTGCAGGCGAGCGAGGGTTCTGAGGTGCCCGACGAGCTGGGCGGCAGTCTCGATGTGGCCGTAGACCATCGTGGCGGTCGAGCGGAGGCCTCCGCGGTGAGCGGCGGTGACGACGTCGAGGTAGCGGGCGACGGTGAGGTCGCGGCCGGGGCCTCCGCTGAGGGTGGCGCGAATGTCGTCGTCGAGGATGCGGGCGCCGGTTCCCGGCACCGACCCCACGCCGGCGTCGACCAGGGCCGCCACGAAGTCGTCGAGCGAGAGCCCTGCCCGTGCGGCGCCGTCGGCGATCTCAGCTGGCCGGAACGCGTGCAGGTGCAGGCCTGCCCGCCCCGCTGTGACGCGGCGTGCGAGGTCTTCGTAGCCGTGCGCCCCGAGCTCCGGATACACGGGCCCCTGCATGCAGATCTCACTTGCCCCGAGCGCAACCGCCTCGGCGACGAGCTCGTCGATGTCGGTCAACCCGAGACCGCCGCCCGTCGCCGTCGCCCGCGCCCGCTCTCGCACCAGCGACGAGTCGATGTTGCGGTTCACCACGAACGACAGCGTCTCACCGTGCGCCTCGCGGCGGAGGCCATCGGCGAGCTGGGCCAGCGCCTCCAGCTCGTCGCCCGTCGCGCCGAGCAGCACCGCGTACTCGCCGTCGCTGAGCCCCGTCGGGTTCGCCTCTGCCCGCGCGAGCACCGCCGCCATGGGAGACGGCGCTGTACTCGGGTGTGACGCACTGCTCTCTGTCGGTCGGAGCCCCAACTCGCGCCCAGCCAGCTTCGCGCGCCCAGCCAGCTCCGAGCCACCGACCGGCACTGCGGCCCCGCCGCCCACCGGCCGCATGCCCTCGAGCGCGAGCCCCTGCTCATCGGCCAGGGCGAGCACAGCCGGCAGCACGGTTTCGTTTATCCAGGGCGTGCCCGCGCGAACGAAGTGCGGGTGCGCGGTGAGCCGCTCACGCAGCGTGTACCCGCTCGCCGCGGTCAGGCGCGCGAGCTCGCTGATCTCGGGCCAGGGCCGCTCGGGGTTCACGTGATCCGGCGTCAGAGGGCTGACTCCACCCCAGTCGTCGATTCCCGCGCGAACCAGCAGCGACAGTTCGGTCGCGTCGGTGAGGTTCGGCGGAACCTGCAGCCGGGCATCCGGCCCCAACACCAGCCGGGCAACAGCCACGGCCGCCGCGTACTCCTCGGTGTCGAGGTCGCCGGTCTGCATCATGGCGGTCGACTCTTTGGCCCTGAAGTTCTGCACGATGACTTCCTGCACGTGCCCCCACCGGGCACTGGATGCTCGCAGCGCGATCAACGCATCAACGCGTTCGGCATAGCTCTCGCCGATGCCGAACAGCACCCCCGTTGTGAACGGAATCTGCAGCTGCCCGGCCTCCTCGATCACCCTGAGTCGCACGGCCGGGTCTTTGTCGGGGGAGCCGTAGTGAGCGCCGCCCTTCTCCGACCAGAGCCGGGTGGCCGTGGTCTCGAGCATCATGCCCATCGAGGGGGCGGCCGGCTTCAGCCGCTGCAGTTCGGCGAAGGTCATGACGCCGGGGTTCAGGTGGGGCAGCAGGCCCGTTTCCTGCAACACGAGCAACGACATCGCCGCAACATAGTCGAGCGTGGATTCGTAGCCGTGGGCATCCAGCCACTCCCGGGCCACCGGCCAACGATTCTCTGGGCGGTCGCCGAGGGTGAAGAGGGCCTCTTTGCAGCCGAGGGCCGCGCCCTGCCGCGCGATGTCGAGAATCTCGTGCGCTTCGAGATAAGGCGCCTTGCCGGCCTTCTGCAGCTTGCCGGGCGACTGCACGAAGATGCAGTAGTGGCAGCGGTCTTGACAGAGGTGCGTGAGCGGAATGAAGACCTTGCGCGAATAGGTGATGACGCCGGGTCGGCCGGCTGTCTGCAGCCCACGGTCGCGCAGGCGGCCGGCGACGCTGAGCAGGCGGTCGAGCTGGTCGCCGCGCGCGTGCAGCAGCAGTTCGGCGTCGGTGCGGGTGGGCTCGGCGTGTTCTGCGCGCTCAAGCGCGTTCTCCACCAGTTCGGCGGCTGGCACGGTCTCGACGGGGGCAAGAGTTGTCACTGTTGAATCTCCAGGCAGGCATGGTTGTACAACAACAGCCCAAAGCGGGGCTCACTACCGGATTCAGTTCCATACTAGTCAGATGACTTCTGACACGACTCGCACCCCCCAGCGACCTCTCGGCTCAGGCTTCGGAGCCACCACCACGGCAGCCGAGGTCGTCTCGGGTCTCGACCTCACCGGTACCAACGTGATCGTCACCGGCGGGTACTCGGGGCTCGGCCTGGAGGTGACGCGGGCGCTCGCCGGTGTCGGTGCCAGCGTGTGTGTTCCCGCTCGCCGCCCCGAACACGCGCGAACCGTTCTCGATGCCGAGGGTCTCGCGGCAGTCGAGGTCGACGAGCTCGACCTGGCCGACCTCGCGAGCGTCGCTGCGTTCGCCTCCCGGTACGTTGCCAGTGGTCGACCCCTCGGCATCCTCATCAACAACGCGGCCGTCATGGCAGCCCCGCTCGCTCTTGTGGGCCCCGGCTGGGAGTCGCAGTTCGCCACCAACCACCTCGGCCACTACGTGCTCACGAACCTGCTCTGGCCTGCACTTCGGCTTTGGCCTGCGCTTCGTGCCGGGCAGAGCGCCCGGGTCGTGGAACTCTCGTCAACGGGGCACAAGCTGTCTGGCATCCGGTTCGACGACCTCGCCTTCGCCGACGGATACGACAAATGGCAGGCGTACGGCCAGGCCAAAACGGCCAACAGTCTCTTCGCCGTGGCTCTGGATGCCCGGGGACGTGCCGAGGGAGTGCGTGCGTTCGCCGTGCATCCCGGTGGCATCATGACTCCGCTGCAGCGCCACCTCTCACGTGACGAGATGATCGCCTCGGGGTGGATGACCGACGACGGCGTAGTCAATGCCCGCTTCAAGAGCCCTGAGCAGGGCGCTGCCACCACTGTCTGGGCGGCGACTTCGGCTCAGCTCGACGGACTCGGCGGCGTGTACTGCGAAGACGTCGACATCGCCTCGCCCACCGTCGTCGGCAGTGACGAGGCGCGGCTCAGAGGTGTGGATGCCCACGCCATCGACCCCGCCCTTGCCGAGCGCCTCTGGGCCGTGTCGGCCGGGTTGACCGGGGTCGACGCCTTCGCGCGCTGAGCCGCCATCGTGGGCATCTGCTCTCGTTGGTGCGTGCATGGCTGGTGCCCTCTCGACTTTTCCTTAGAAGGGAGGGGATTCGGACGCTGTCGATTCGGTGGCGTCAGTGAAGCGAGGGGGTGGGCGGGTGC
>NZ_QYRT01000053.1 GCF_004923255.1 Subtercola vilae
GATGGGATGACCAAAATGATCGCCCTCCTGCCACCCCTGCAAGCAGGCAGTTTGCGGGCGTTGTTGGAAGCGTTGCAGTCCCCGAGGGTGCGCCCCCAGTTCGAAACCGACACTCCTGCTGGGGGCGAATCCGGCAACGAGCATTCAGGGGCAAGCCCGCAGGGCGCGGCAGCCCCCAACGAAGGCCTCGGCCGGCAGCCAGAGGATTGGTTGGTGGCCCCGGACTCGTCGACGAGGGATCGTCGTACGGGTGAGCAGTTCGTCTTCGACCGGTTCTACGACCTCCTGACCGTCGCGGCAGGCCTGACCGGTGCGCCGCGTATCAACGGTGCCGCCCCGGTGCTGAACATCCGGGTCGAGCTTGATGATCTCGCGGCCGGGCACGGTGTGGGTTGGGTTGATGGGATTGTTGACCCGGTCCCGATGTCGAGTGTGGAACAGATCCTCTGCCACGGCGACATCACGAGCACCGTGTTCGGGCTGCACGGGGAAGTACTCCAGCACGGGAAGACGAAACGCCTGTTCACGACCGCGCAACGGGCCGCTATGGCGGCGCGGGATGGTGGGTGTGTGTGGCCGGGCTGCGACCGCGGCCCGTCGTGGTGCGAAAGCCACCACGTCGACGACTGGAAACACCAAACCTATGCACCCGGCCGTACAGACATCGACAACGGGGCACTGCTGTGTCACTTCCACCACACCCATGTGCATTCTTCTGAGTGGAAACTCGCCATGCAGAACGGCGTCCCGGTTTTGATCCCACCGAAAAGCATCGACTCGGAACAAACCCCACGACCCTGTTCCCAGATCAGATCCAGACGACGCGGACCTTTGCCCACCGCACCATTACCACCATGGGTCAGACAACCACGACCCGGCTGGGTCACGTGATGGCAGTATTTCGATAGACAATGGCATTGCTGCCATCACGCGTGCGCGCGTGCTGGAGCACGATTGATCCGTGAGACCGCACCGGCCCCGTGCTGCGCACTGAATCCGCGCAGTTCGGTAGGTGCAGTGCACAGCCTGCAACCGCAGGTCAATCGTCGCTTTACGCGACAGATGGGGTGAATATCGTGGTGTTTTTGATTGCTCTCGGCATAGTCGGACTGATCGGTGTGGCTGCCACCGTGCATGCCCTGCGAACCGACGGCTACCGTGCCATTCGAGCCCGTGACACCGCCGGCGACCGGGCCCGCGCGGCCGGCGCTGCTGAGCGCACTCGCGCCCTCGTCGCGCTCGAGGCGGTGGCCGCGTTCGGCCCTGGGCCGGTAGCTCAATCCGAGCAACGGATCGATGCTGATGTGCCAGCCCTGCTTGTAACGTTTGACAGACGCACCACCTCGACACGAAAGTAGACCCTCACGTGACCCGACGCTTCGTTGATCTCAGCCACACCATCACCGAGGGCCTGGTGACCTACCCGGGCCTGCCCGCACCGACGTTCGAGCCGCACCTCACGCGCGAGAACTCCAAAGCGGTGTATGCCGAGGGCACCGAGTTTCGCATGGACATCATTCGCATGATCGGCAACACCGGAACCTACCTCGACAGCCCGTTCCACCGTTACTCCGACGGAGGCGACCTGTCGACGCTGGCCCTCGAGACACTCGTCGACATTCCGGCCGTGGTGTTCCAGTTTCCGGGTCTCGAGGCAACCGAAGTCGACGGCCCGGCCCCCGAAGACCAGGCCGAGCCGGGCTTCGATGGGCGTGGCATCACGGCTGACGCTTTCGGCACCGATGACCTGCGCGGCACCGCCGTTCTGCTCAGCACCGGCTGGGATGCCCTCTTCGGCACCCCCGCCTACGCTGAGCACTCGCCGTATCTCAGCGAAGACGGCGCCCGCGAACTCATCGAGCGTGGAGTTGTGCTGGTGGGAATCGACTCGCTCAACATCGACGACACCGAGGCGACGGGTGAACACAAGGGTGAGCGACCGGCGCACACGCTGCTGCTCGACGCGGGCATCCACGTGGTCGAACACCTCACCAACCTGACAAGCCTCCCCTTTCGCGGAGCCCGGTTCACGGCGGTGCCCCCGAAGGTCGTGGGGTTCGGCACGTTCCCGGTGCGAGCCTTCGCGACAGTCGACGCGGAGTAAGACGTCTACGCGGAGTAAGACGCCTACGCGGGGCGAGGCGGGGCGAGGCATGAGCGGAGCAGACCGAGGCTCCGAGCGCGCCGGGGCGAGAAGCCCTAGCCTTGAGGGTGTGAGTTCAGAGCCGAGTACCCAGCAGCAGATCGAGCCGGGAGACTCGGGGGAGTCGGGTGACGCCGCCGCGGGCATCCTGAGCCGGCCGTATCGATGGGTGACCATCGGCATGCTCACGCTCATTCTGCTCTCGGCATTCGAGGCCCTGGCCGTCACCACCGTGATGCCCACGATCAGTGCCCAGTTCGATGGAGCGTCGCTGTACGCCATCGCCTTCTCTGGCCCGCTCGCCATTGGTGTGGTGGGCATGGTCGTCGCCGGTAACTGGGCCGACCGATCGGGCCCGAAGCGCGCCCTGTTCGTCTCGGTGGCGTGTTTCGTGGGCGGCCTCATCGTGGCCGGCTTCGCGGTGAACATGGAGCTGCTCGTGCTGGGCCGACTCGTGTCAGGCCTCGGCGGCGGCGGCCTCACTGTAGCGCTGTACGTGCTCGTGGCACGGGTCTACCCCGAGCGACTGCACGCCGGAGTGTTTGCCGGGTTCGCGGCCTCGTGGGTCGTTCCGTCGCTCGTCGGCCCGCTCGTCGCCGGTGTGGTTGCCGAAACCGTCGGCTGGCGCTGGGTCTTTCTCGGTGTGGTGGTGCTCGCCGTTCTCGCCATGGTCATGGTGGTGCCCGTCATGCGCCGTTTCGAGACCACCAGCACAGCCGTCGCCTGGAACCCTGCCCGCATTCTCTGGTCGGCGGTTGCGGCCGCCGCGGTGCTCGCTGCGAGTCTGTCGGGGCAATTCACGGGGCCGGCGGTATGGATGATCGCAGTGGGCTCCATCGCCGTCGCCACCGTTGCTCTGCGCCCCCTGCTCCCTGCGGGCGCACTGCGGGCGCGCCACGGTTTGCCCGGCATAATTCTGCTGCGCGGCATCGTCTCAGGATCGTTTGTGGCAGCCGAGACCTACCTGCCCTATTTTCTGACCAGCCAGCATGCCCTCTCGCCGGCGCTTGCCGGGTTGGCCCTGTCGTTCGCCGGGCTGGCGTGGGCCGCTGCCTCTGGGTTGCAGGGCAAGTACTCTGAGCGCATCAGCGACGTGGCGAGCATCCGGATCGGCGTCGTGCTCGTGACCGTGGCGATCGTGCTGGTTCTGACGGCATCGCTGCTCGACCTCAGCCCCGTGGTTTCCATCGGTGCGTGGCTGTTCGCGGGGGCGGGCATGGGCACCATGTACCCGCGTATGTCGATGGCGACCCTGCGACTCTCGACCCCTCTGAACCAGGGCTTCAACTCATCGGCGTTGACCATAGCCGATTCGATCGGTGCCGCCGCAGCCCTCGCGCTGACTGCAGCCGTGTTCTCGTCGTTCGCCGGGCCGAGCGCATGGGCGTTCACCGGCTGCTTCGCCCTCGCCGCGGTGCTCGGAGTTGTGGCACTGGTATTGAGCGGCCGCGCGCGCTCGTAGTGGTGCGGCGAGCGTTCTGCACAGGTGTGCGACACGCCCGGATCGTTAAATGTCAGAGGCAAAAGTTATCCTCAGACCGACATGCCGAAGTTATCCACAACTGCCGCTTATTGCCCCCTCAAAGTGCGTGATTTCGCGGAATTACCTGTGGATGGTGAGTGTTGAATAAGTGTGGAAACTCTTCGAAACCTGTGGAAAATTACACGCGTGTAACTACTTCATCTAGGGGTCTGGTCTGAAGATGACAACTAGATGTAGTGTTGTACTCCTGTCACCAGAGACCACAAGAAAGGCGCTAAAAATGGCAATCACGGTCTACACAAAGCCCTCCTGCGTTCAGTGCACCGCCACCTACCGCGCCCTCGAGAACAAGGGTCTCGAGTTCGAGATCTTCGATGTTTCGGTCGATGAGAAGGCACTGGCAGCTGTCAAGGAACTGGGTTACCTCCAGGCTCCCGTCGTCATCACCGACGACGACCACTGGTCGGGCTTTCGCCCCGACAAGATCGCCGAGCTCGCCGCACGTTCCATCGCGTAACTTCTTCTTCACGCATGCCTGATCTGGTCTACTTCTCGAGCGTCTCAGGCAACACGCACAGGTTCATTGAGCGGCTGGGGAAACCCGCTCATCGAATTCCCATCTATGCCAAAGACGAGGCTCTCAGGGTCGAAGAACCCTACGTTCTCGTTCTGCCCACCTATGGCGGGGGCAACTCCGGGGGAGCAGTCCCGAAGCAGGTCATCAGTTTTCTCAATGATGAGCACAACAGGTCGCTCATTCGGGGCGTCATAGCCGCAGGTAACACCAATTTCGGTGAAGCGTACGGCCTCGCGGGTGACATCGTTGCGCAGAAATGCAATGTCAACACTCTCTATCGATTTGAAGTATTCGGAACACCCGACGACCTCGAGGCCGTCACCCAAGGATTGGAAGAATTTTGGAAAGCACACTGATCGATGCACCGGCCGCTGTGTCGGCGCTCGACTACCACTCGCTGAACGCGATGCTGAACCTCTATGACGCCGACGGCCAGATTCAGTTCGACAAAGACAAAGAGGCTGCGAAGCAGTACTTCCTGCAGCACGTCAACCAGAACACGGTGTTCTTTCACAACCTGAAAGAGCGACTCGACTACCTGGTTGAGAAGGAGTACTACGAGCAGGCTGTGCTCGACCAGTACTCGTTCGAATTCATCCAGAAGCTCAACGACCTTGCGTACTCGAAGAAGTTCCGGTTCGAGACGTTCCTCGGTGCGTTCAAGTACTACACCTCGTACACGCTGAAGACGTTCGACGGAAAGCGTTACCTCGAGAGATTCGAAGACCGCGTGGTGATGACCGCCCTCGGCCTGGCCGACGGTGACGAAACGCTTGCCATCAACCTTGTCGAAGAGATCATCGGCGGCCGTTTTCAGCCGGCCACGCCTACCTTCCTGAACACCGGCAAGGCCCAGCGCGGCGAGCTCGTGTCGTGCTTCCTGCTGCGCATCGAAGACAACATGGAGTCGATCTCCCGCGCCATCAACTCGTCGTTGCAGCTCTCGAAGCGCGGCGGCGGTGTGGCGCTGCTGCTGTCGAACATCCGCGAGTCGGGTGCACCCATCAAGCAGATCGAGAACCAGTCGTCGGGCATCATCCCCGTCATGAAGCTGCTCGAAGACTCCTTCAGCTACGCCAACCAGCTCGGTGCCCGCCAGGGCGCCGGTGCTGTGTACCTCTCGGCGCATCACCCCGACATCCTGCGTTTTCTCGACACCAAGCGTGAGAACGCCGACGAGAAGATTCGCATCAAGACGCTCTCGCTCGGTGTCGTCGTGCCCGACATCACGTTCGAGCTCGCCAAGAACGACGAAGACATGTACCTGTTCTCGCCGTACGACGTCGAGAAGGTCTACGGCGTACCGTTCGGCGATATCTCGGTCACCGAGAAGTACCGCGAGATGGTCGACGACCCGCGCATCCACAAGACCAAGATCAAGGCGCGCGAGTTCTTCCAGACCCTCGCCGAGATTCAGTTCGAGTCGGGCTACCCGTACATCATGTACGAAGACACCGTGAACAAGGCGAACCCCATCAAGGGCCGCATCAACATGTCGAACCTCTGCTCGGAGATCCTTCAGGTCAACACGCCGACGACCTACAACGAAGACCTCTCGTACGACAACATCGGCAAAGACATCTCGTGCAACCTGGGTTCGCTGAACATTGCGCTCACCATGGATTCACCCGACTTCGGCCTCACGGTTGAGACGGCCATCCGGGGCCTCACCTCGGTGTCGAACCAGAGCCACATCGCGTCAGTTCGTTCGATCGAGTCCGGCAATGACCGTTCGCACGCCATCGGCCTCGGCCAGATGAACCTGCACGGCTACCTCGCTCGTGAGCGCGTCTTCTATGGCAGCGAAGAAGGCGTCGACTTCACGAACATCTACTTCTACACGGTTCTCTTCCACGCCCTGCGTGCGTCGAACCGCATCGCCATCGAGCGCGGCGAGGTGTTCGACGGTTTCGCCGACTCCACCTACGCGTCGGGTGAATTCTTCGAGAAGTACACCTCGGCTGTCTGGGCGCCGTCGACCGTGAAGGTCGCTTCGCTGTTCGACAACGCGTCGATCACCATTCCGACGCAGGCCGACTGGGAAGAGCTGAAGGCGTCTGTTCAGGCGCACGGTATCTACAACCAGAACCTGCAGGCTGTTCCGCCCACCGGGTCGATCTCGTACATCAACAACTCGACGGCGTCGATTCACCCCATCGCCTCGAAGATCGAGATTCGCAAAGAGGGCAAGATCGGTCGCGTCTACTTCCCGGCGCCGTACCTCACGAACGACAACCTGGAGTACTACCAGGATGCCTATGAGATCGGCTACGAGAAGGTCATCGACACGTATGCAGCGGCAACGCAGCACGTCGACCAGGGCCTGTCGCTGACGCTGTTCTTCAAAGACACCGCCAGCACCCGCGACATCAACAAGGCCCAGATCTACGCGTGGCGTAAAGGCATCAAGACGATCTACTACATTCGCCTGCGCCAGATGGCGCTCGAGGGCACCGAGGTAGAGGGCTGCGTCAGCTGCGCCCTGTAATTCGCCTCTGAACATCCATTCGCAATTCGCGCGTAAGAAATTACCAGTGACAAGAAAAGAAGACATCCGTGGCTGAACAGCTTCGATTGGCTCGCAACGTGCAGGCCATCAACTGGAACAAGATCGAAGACGATAAAGACGTCGAGGTGTGGAACCGCCTCGTCAACAACTTCTGGTTGCCCGAGAAGGTGCCGCTCTCGAACGACGTTCAGTCGTGGAACACTCTTACGCCCGCCGAGCAGAAGCTCACCATGCGCGTGTTCACCGGCTTGACCCTGCTCGACACCATTCAGGGCACGGTCGGGGCGGTCAGCCTCATTCCCGACGCCATCACGCCTCACGAAGAAGCGGTGTACACGAACATCGCGTTCATGGAGTCGGTGCACGCGAAGTCGTACTCGTCGATCTTCTCGACGCTGTCGAACACCAAAGACATCGACGAGGCATTTCGCTGGTCGACCGAGAACCCGAACCTTCAGAAGAAGGCCGACATTGTTCTCGACGACTACCGCGGTAACGACCCGCTCAAACGTAAGGTCGCGTCGACCCTGCTCGAGTCGTTTCTGTTCTACTCGGGCTTCTACCTACCCATGTACTGGTCGTCGCGGGCCAAGCTCACGAACACGGCCGATCTCATCCGTCTCATCATTCGCGACGAAGCCGTGCACGGCTACTACATCGGCTACAAGTTTCAGCGCGGGCTCGAGCGCGTCGACCAGGCCACGCGCGACGAGATCAAGGACTACACCTTCTCGCTCGTCTACGACCTCTACGAGAACGAGACCCAGTACACGCAAGACCTCTACGACGAAGTCGGCCTGACCGAAGACGTCAAGAAGTTCTTGCACTACAACGCCAACAAAGCCCTGATGAACCTGGGGTATGAGCCGATGTTCCCGAAGACCGTCACCGACGTGAACCCGGCGATTCTGTCGGCCCTCTCGCCGAACGCCGACGAGAACCACGACTTCTTCTCGGGCTCGGGTTCGTCGTACGTCATCGGCAAGGCTGTCAACACCGAAGACGAAGACTGGGACTTCTGACCCGACAGACGGTGTCGACGGCGCGGGCGTGGCTCGCCGTCGCCCCCGCCGTCATCGTTCTCGGGTGGGGTGGCAACCAGTTCCTCCCACTTCTGCAGCTGTACCGCCAGCTCAACGGCTTCACCCAAGTGCAGGTCGACCTGCTTCTCGCGGTCTACGTTGTCGGCATCGTTCCGGGGTTCGCTCTCTCGGGTGCCTGGTCAGACCGGTTCGGGCGTAAACCTGTGCTGGTGGCCGGTGTGTTGCTCGGAATCGTCGGCAGCGTCATCCTCGCTTCCTCGAGTTCGAGCCTCGCCGGGCTCTGCGTCGGCCGATTCGTGAGCGGGCTCAGTGTGGCCGCAGGGATGGTCGTCGGCACCTCATGGATCAAAGAGCTGTCGGTACGGGGTGGTCGCTCGAGCGCGGGTGCCCGGCGGGCGTCGGCCGTGCTCACCATCGGTTTCGGTGGCGGAGCGGGTGTCGGCGGCGTTCTGGCGCAGTGGGCGCCGCTGCCCACCCTGCTGCCCTACGTCGTGCAGATCGCGGCGAGTGTGGTCGCGTTGGGAGCCCTGTCCGTGGCGACCGAGACGCGATTCTTCGAAGCGGGAGGCCCCGGGCACGGGGGTGTCAAGAGCCTGCTCGGCGAGCTTCGTATTCCGAAAGCGGTGCGTGGCCGGTTCATTGCGGTCATTCTGCCGCTCGCCCCCTGGGTGTTCGCTGCTCCTGCCCTCGCCTTTGCGGTGGGGCCGAGCCTCGTGAGCGCCGCGACCCCCGGGTTCAGCGTGGGTTTCGCCACGCTCGTCACCGTCATCACCCTCGGTTGCGGTTGGGCGACCCAGTTCTTCTCCGCACCGCTCATCCGTGCGCTGCGGGGTCGCGCCGGCCTGGTCGGGGTCTGCCTGACGGGCGTTGGGGCGCTGCTGCTCATCCCGGCAGCCGAGTCGCAGCAGGTGTGGGCGGTTCTCGTGGCCGCGCCGGTGTTCGGCGCCGGCTACGGTCTCTCGATGGTCTCGGGTCTCACGACCGTGCAGGAGATGGCGGCGCCCGACGAGCTCGCCGGTCTCACGGCGGTCTACTACTCGCTCACGTATGCGGGCTTTCTGCTGCCGGCCACTCTCGCGGCCCTCACCGTGTTGACGCCCATGTCGGTGCTGCTGCTTGTGACCGCTGCAGGGTGCGTGCTCTGTGCGCTGATCGCACTGCGGGGCATCCGGCGCCATCGCTGAGTTCTGGTTGGCTGGTCGCCTCTAGGTGGCCGCGGGTACCGGGTGCGGCAGACTGGGGGTATGAGCCCGTCACTGAACGTCGTCGTCGCGCCCGATTCGTTCAAGGGCAGCGCGACTGCCGCTGAAGTGGCGCGGGCGATCGCCGGCGGGTGGAGCGAGGTGCGCCCCGGCGACACGGTTGTCGAGCGCCCGATGGCCGACGGTGGCGAGGGCACGATTGATGCGTTCGCGGCGGCAGAACCGCGGGCGGTAAGGGTGCCTGTCACGGTGACCGGGCCCGACGATCATCCGGTGACCGCCGAATGGCTCTGGATTCCCGGGCCCGAGGTCGACGCCGACGAGCCGGTCGACGAGATCGCCGCCGCGCTCACCCGCGGCCGGTCGGGTGGCACGGGGGTCGTCGAACTCGCGAACACCAGCGGCATCACACTGCTCGATGGGCTGCGGCCTCTGGATGCCCACACGATCGGTTTCGGCCAGGCCATCGCCGCGGCGCTCGACCACGGCGTCGAAAAGCTGTTGCTCGCCATCGGCGGCAGCTCGTCGACCGACGGCGGCGCCGGGGCGCTCACTGCACTCGGGGCACGGTTTCTCACCGCGGAAGGTGAGCCGGTGGCGCCGGGCGGCAGGGGCCTTGCCGATGTGGCGAGCGTCGACTTCACGCTGCTGCGCCGGCCGCCGGTGGGCGGCGCGATAGTGGTCACCGATGTCACGAACGGGTTGCTCGGCAGCGCCGGTGCGGCAGCAGTGTTCGGCCCGCAGAAGGGCGCGAGCCCGTCCGATGTCGGCGAACTGGATGCCGCACTCGCGTCATTCGCCAGCATTGTCGGCATGCTGCCGACCGACAGCCCCGCCGCGGCGGCCATCGTCGTCTCGAGTGGCATCGGCAGCGAGGCATCCGGCGACGAAGCCAGCCACAGGGGGCGCTCATTCGCGCAGATCGAGGGAGCGGGTGCGGCGGGAGGCACCGGTTTCGGCCTGCTGATCTGGGGTGCGAGCATCCGGCCCGGTGCCGCAGCGGTGGGCGAGGCGCTCGGGCTGGCTGCCGACATCGAAGCGGCAGACGTGGTCATCACGGGTGAGGGCACGTTCGATTTTCAGTCGGCGGCCGGCAAGGTTCCGTCGTATGTGTTGGGGCTGGCCCACCGGTTCGAGACGTTTCCGCTGCTGGTGGCGGGCAGCATCGGGGCGAGCCCCGACGAGTTCGCTGCGTCGGTGTCGCTGACCGAGCTGGCGGGCAGCACGGCTGCGGCGATCGAGAATCCGCTGCCGTTTCTGTGGGCCGCGGGGCGTGTGCTCGCGAATGGGTCGGCGCGCACGCCGCCGCAGTAGGGGCACGCGGCGAGTTGTCGCCGTGCGAAACGGTGTGGCGCGCGCGACGACGTACGATGTGACCGTGAACACACGGCCGGATGATGCGGAGCAGCAGCAGGAGCAGCACCTGGCCGGGCCGCTGGCAGAGTCGTCGCCGGAGCCGCCCGCTCGGCAGCCCGTGCGGGTGAAGGCCCCAAGCATCCGTGATGTGGCGCGGCTGGCCGGAGTTTCGCACCAGACGGTTTCGAGGGTGCTGAACAATCATCCGAGCATCCGGAGCGAAACAAAGGCTCGCGTTCAGAAGGTCATGGACGACCTGCAGTACCGCCCCAACCGTGCCGCGCGGGTGCTTGCCACGAGCCGGTCGCGCATCATCGGGGTCATCACGGCCGCAAGCTCGCAGTACGGGCCGGCGTCGAGCCTGCAGGCCATCGAGCAGGCGGCGCGCGAGAAGGGGTATTTCGTCAACACGGTGAACGTCGACGGCTCTGATCGCGAATCGCTCGAGCGTGGGCTCAACCATCTGCTCGACCAGTCGGTTGAGGGGCTGATTGTCATCGCCCCCCAGGTGCTGGCCTTTCACATGTTCGCCGAGCTCAAGGTTTCGCTTCCGTTCGTGACGCTGCAGTCGACCGGCAGCAACGACGAGCAGGCCCTGTCAGTCGACCAGATCTCGGGCGCACGGCGTGCCACACGACACCTCATCGAGCAGGGGCACCGGATGATCGTGCACGTCGCCGGCCCACAGGACTGGTTCGAGGCCGAGGCGCGGGCCCAGGGTTTTGCGCTCGAAATGGCCGCGGCGGGCCTCGTCGCACCTGCCCCCGTGCTCGGCGATTGGACCGCCCTGAGTGGTGCCGCGCTGGGCCGCACCCTCGCCCGCCAGAGGGCGGCAGTGCCGCCGGCCGAGCGCTTCACGGCGATCTTCTCGGCCAACGACCAGATGGCGCTGGGGCTCATCCACGGGTTGGCCATCGAGGGAGTGAGTGTTCCGGGCGATGTGAGCATCGTGGGGTTCGACGACATGCCCGAAGCGCGCTTCTTCTTGCCGCCGCTCACCACGATTCGGCAGGATTTCGCCGAGCTGGGCCGACGCAGCATCGCGCTGCTGCTAGGCGACCTCGACGAGGAGTCGCCGGAGGCCGGGGCGATCGTGCCCGATCTGATCGTGCGTGGGAGCACGGCGCCGCCGCGGGGGTGAACTGCCGGATCGTACGACGCATATTTTGACCCCCTTCTGTTGACATCGCACAGTGCCCGAGGGGTATGCTGTGCTAGCCGATGTGACCGGTCACACCGCGCGCGTCTGCCGACGAAGGAGTCCACATGAGCACCACCAACCCGAGCCCTGCAGCCTCAGGCCCCACACCATCAGGCTCCACACCCTCTGGCCCCGCCGAGACCTACGTCATCGGCGTCGACTACGGAACCCTCTCGGGCCGGGCCGTCGTCGTTCGCGTCTCTGACGGCGCCGAACTCGGCGAAGGCGTGCTCGACTACCCGCACGCCGTCATGGATGTCACGCTCGCCTCGAGCGGCGCCGCCCTTCCGCCCGACTGGGCGCTGCAGGTGCCGAGCGACTATGTCGACGTGCTGAAGTCGGCCGTTCCCGCCGCCATCGCCGCCGCCGGCATCGACCCGAAGCAGGTCGTCGGCATCGGCACCGACTTCACCGCCTGCACCATGGTTCCCACCCTCGCCGACGGCACACCCCTCAACGAGGTGCCCGGCTACGAAGACCGCCCGCACGCCTACGTGAAACTGTGGAAGCACCACGCGGCCCAGCCCCAGGCCGAGCGCATCAACACCCTCGCCGCCGAGCGCGCCGAGTCGTGGCTGCCGCGCTACGGCGGGCTCATCTCGAGCGAGTGGGAGTTCGCCAAGGGCCTTCAGTTGCTCGAAGAAGACCCCGAACTCTACGGCGTCATGGAGCACTGGGTCGAGGCCGCCGACTGGATCGTCTGGCAGCTCACCGGCCGCTACGTTCGGAACGCGTGTACCGCCGGCTACAAGGGTATTCTGCAAGACGGCGTGTACCCCAGCCGCGACTTTCTGAAGGCTCTGAACCCCGACTTCGAAGACTTCGCTGAGACCAAGGTCGAACACGAGATCGGCCAGCTGGGAGCATCCGCCGGCCGGTTGAGCGCCGAGGCCGCTGCCTGGACGGGCCTCACCGAGGGCATCGCGGTGGCCGTGGGCAACGTCGACGCCCACGTCACAGCCCCCGCCGCTCGCGCCGTTCAGCCCGGCCAGATGGTCGCCATCATGGGCACCAGTACCTGCCACGTGATGAACTCCGCCGAGCTCGTCGAGGTTCCCGGCATGTGCGGCGTGGTCGAGGGCGGAATCGTCGAAGGCCTCTACGGCTACGAAGCAGGCCAGTCGGGTGTCGGCGACATCTTCGCGTGGTTCGTTCGCACGCAGGTCGCCCCGCGCTACCACGACGAGGCCAAAGCCGCCGGCCTGAGCGTGCACCAGTACCTCACCAACCTCGCCGCCGACGCCCCCGTCGGCGCCCACGGGCTCATCGCCCTCGACTGGCACAGCGGCAACCGCTCGGTGCTCGTCGACCACGAACTCTCGGGCCTGGTGCTCGGCACCACGCTCACCACCCGCACCGAAGAGATCTACCGCGCACTGCTCGAATCGACCGCATTCGGTACGCGCAAGATCGTCGAGACCTTCGCCGCCGCCGGTGTTCCGGTCACCGAGTTCATTGCCGCGGGCGGGCTCATCAAGAACCCCTTCCTCATGCAGGTCTACAGCGACGTGCTCCGGATGCCCATCAGCACCATCGCGAGCGAGCAGGGCCCCGCCCTCGGTTCCGCCATTCACGCCGCCGTCGCCGCGGGCGCCTACGAGTCGGTTCGCGAGGCGGGCGATGCCATGGGCAAGCTCAACCGCAACTCGTTCGTTCCCAACGAGCAGGCCGCGGCCGGCTACGACCGGTTGTACGCCGAGTACTCGACGCTGCACGACTACTTCGGGCGCGGTGCGAACGACGTGATGCACCGCCTCGCGGCACTGCGGCGCGAAGGGTTCGCCGAGCGCACGGGCACTGACGGCAGCGCCGGTCGCGGCACCACCGAACCGCTCGACAGCCTCGAGCAGCACGCGCTGGAGAACACCAAATGACCTCGTTCGGCGCCGAGACAGACGCGGCAATCGACATTGTGCGCGGCGACGTGTCGCGGTTGCACTCCGAGCTCACGAAATACGGGCTCGTCATCTGGACGGGCGGCAATATCTCCGGTCGAGTGCCCGGAGCCGACCTCTTCGTCATCAAGCCGAGCGGCGTGGAGTACGACGACCTCACCCCCGATGCCATGATCCTCTGCGACCTCGACGGCACTGTCATCGACGGCACTCCGGGCAGCACGCGGTCTCCCTCGAGCGACACAGCGGCGCATGCCTACGTGTACCGCAACATGCCGGGCGTGGGCGGCGTTGTGCACACCCACTCCACGTATGCCACCGCCTGGGCGGCCCGCGGTGAGGCCATCCCGTGCGTGATCACAGCCATGGCCGACGAGTTCGGCGGCGAGATTCCCATCGGCCCGTTCGCCATCATCGGTGACGACTCCATCGGCGTCGGCGTGGTCGAGACCCTCACTGGTCATCGTTCGCGCGCCGTACTCATGCAGAACCACGGCGTCTTCACCATCGGCAAGAATGCGAAAGACGCCGTCAAGGCAGCCGTCATGGCCGAAGACGTCGCCCGAACCGTGCACCTCTCGCGCCAGCTCGGGGAGCCACTGCCCATTCCCCAGGCCGCGATCGACTCCCTGTTCGACCGCTACCAGAACGTCTACGGCCAGGCCCCGGCCGGCTCGATCGCGAGCACGGCGGCCGTCGCCAGCACCCCCAGCCCGACCATCCAGAACCCCACCCCCACCACCCGGAGCGCCTCATGAGCCACTCGATCATTCCCGACCTGAAGAGCTACGAAGTCTGGTTCTTCACCGGCAGCCAGGGCCTGTACGGCGAAGAGACCCTCGCCCAGGTCGCCCAGCAGTCGCAGCAGATCGTCGAGACGCTCGCCGCGGCCAGCGACATCCCCGTGACGCTGGTGTGGAAGCCGGTGCTCACCGACTCCGAGGCCATTCGGCGTGCAGTGCTCGACGCGAACTCGCGCGACAACGTCATCGGCCTCATCGCCTGGATGCACACCTTCAGCCCCGCCAAGATGTGGATCTCGGGCCTCAACGCCCTGCAGAAGCCCCTGCTGCACCTGCACACGCAGGCCAACGTCGAGCTGCCGTGGGACGAGATCGACTTCGACTTCATGAACCTGAACCAGGCCGCGCACGGCGACCGCGAGTTCGGCTACATTCAGACCCGTCTGGGCGTCGCGCGCAAGACCGTCGTCGGCCACGCGTCGAACCCTGCCGTCACCGCCTCGATCGGCACCTGGGCCCGCGCTGCCGCCGGCTGGCATGCCACACACAACCTCAAGCTCGCCCGCTTCGGGGACAACATGCGTTTCGTCGCCGTCACCGAGGGCGACAAAACCGAGGCCGAGTTGCGTTTTGGCGTGCAGGTCAACACGTGGGGCGTCAACGAGCTCGTCGAGGCGGTCGATGGGGCGACGGATGCCCAGATCGACGCCCTCGTCGCCGAATACGATGAGCTCTACGACGTTGTTCCCGAACTGCGTGCGGGAGGCGAGCGCCGCGAGTCGCTGCGCTACGGCGCCGCCATCGAGATCGGGCTGCGCTCGTTTCTCGAGGCCGGCAATTTCGGTGCGTTCACCACCAGCTTCGAAGACCTCGGCGGGCTCCGCCAGCTTCCGGGCCTCGCGGTTCAGCGGCTCATGGCCGACGGCTACGGGTTCGGTGCCGAAGGTGACTGGAAGACGTCGGTGCTCGTTCACGCCGCGAACGTCATGGGTTCGGGGTTGCCCGGTGGGGCATCCCTCATGGAGGACTACACCTACGATCTGACCCCCGGCAACGAGCTCATCCTGGGCGCGCACATGCTCGAGGTGAGCCCCTCGCTCACAACCTCGAAGCCCACGCTCGAGATTCACCCGCTCGGTATCGGTGGCCGCGAAGACCCCGTGCGCCTCGTGTTCACGGCGGACTCGGGCCCCGGCATCGTGGTGGCCATGTCTGACATGCGCGACCGTTTTCGCCTCGTCGCCAACGTGGTCGAGGTCGTTCAGCCGAGCGCGCCGCTGCCGAAGCTGCCCGTCGGGCGTGCCGTGTGGAAGCCCGAGCCGTCGTTCGCCGTCTCAGCTGCGTCATGGTTGACCGCCGGAGCCGCGCATCACACCGTCATGTCGACCGCACTCGACCTCGAGACGTTCGCCGACTTCGCCGACATCGCGCGCACCGAGCTGCTGATCATCGACAGCTCGACGACCACCCGCGCCTTCGCCAACGAGGTGCGTTACAACGCCGCCTACTACCGTTTGGCGCAGGGCCTCTAGCTGGCCCATTGGGTCGCTGGCGGCCCCCGCCTACTTCCCCACCTCACCCGATGAGGTTTTCCTGCAGGGTCGCTGCAGCGATAAGGGAGCCGGCGTGCGGTGCGGCCTGCCGGTCAGGCGCGGGGGGTGCTGCCGAGCTTTTGGGCCAGACGGTACTGGGCGGTGATGGCGGGAACGGTGGCCTGCGACAGCTCGGCCGCGAACGACAGGGGCCACGTGGGGCGGGCGCCAGAGAGAGTCCAGGCGGCCTGGCGGGCTGCTCCGTCGGCGACGTACTCGCCGGGGGTCGGAATCGAGACCGGAACGTCGAACACCTGCGCCGCAACCGCCTGTACTGCCACATTCTGGGCTGCGCCGCCGATGAGCAAGACCCGCCGGGCATCCACCCCCAGCGAACGCACGGCACCGAGGCCGTCGGCGAGTGCGCAGAGCATGCCCTCGATGGCGGCGCGGGCGAAGTTCTCACGGGTCGATGACGCGATGGTGAGGCCGGCGTACGTGGCGGTGGCGTCGGGCAGGTTCGGCGTGCGCTCGCCCTCGAAGTAGGGCACGAGAACGACCCCGCCCGAGCCGGGCTCGGCGGCGAGTGCGAGCGCGGCGAACTCGTCGTAGTCGACACCGAGCAGCGTGCTGATCGAGGCGAGCACGCGGGCGGCGTTGAGCGTCGCGACGAGCGGCAGAAAGGCGCCGGCGGCATCGGCGAACCCTGCCACTGTGCCGCTGATGTCGGCTACCGGATGATCGGTGACAGCGAATGCGGTACCGGATGTTCCGATGCTGATGACCACGTCGCCCTCTGTTGCGTCGAGGCCGAGTGCGGCGCCCGCGTTGTCGCCGGCTCCCGCTCCGACCACGATGCCCGCGGGGATCGTGGTGCTGTCGACGACGGAAGCGGCTGAGGCGTCAGTGTCGGCAGTGGTGGCGCCGGCAGCGCTGAGGTCGATGCCCTGCACGACCGTCACGCCGGCTGCTCCGCCGGCCTGCACGATGCGCGGGAGGATGACGGGCGTACGGGTGGCAGAGTCGCCTGAGTCGTCAGGCACGATGTCCTCCGAAGCGACGCCGCGCGCCTCGACGGCGGGGCGGCCGAAAGCCAGCTCGAAGAGGTCGACGTCGTAGGCGCCTCGGGCGGGGCTCCAGTACGAGGTGCCGCTGGCGTCGGAGCGGTCTGTCGTCAGCGCCTCGAGCACCGGGCCGAGGGGTGACTCGTCGGCCGGGCCGTAGCCGAGCAGGCGCCAGGTGAGCCAGTCGTGCGGCAGCGCGACGGCGGCCACGCGGGCAGCGTTCTCGGGCTCGGCGTCGCGGAGCCAGCGCAGCTTGGTGGCGGTGAACGAGGCGACGGGAAGGGATCCGGTGCGTTCGGCGAAGGCTGCCGCACCCACCTCGACGAGCAGGTCGGTGGCGGCAGCGGCGCTTCGCGTGTCGTTCCAGAGCAGTGCGTCGCGAATGACACGGCCCTCGGCATCCAGAACCACCATGCCGTGCTGCTGCCCCGCGATGGAGATGGCGTCGACGTCGTCGAGCCCGCCCGCGTCGGCAATGGCCGTGTTCAGCGCGACCCACCAGGCGGCGGGGTCGACCTCGGTGCCATCGGGATGCACGGCTCGACCGCTGCGCACCAACGCCCCCGTCTCGGCGTCACGAATGACGATCTTGCAGCTCTGGGTGCTCGAGTCGACGCCGGCAACGAGGGTCACGGTTCTTCGCTTTCTGAGGTTCGCCCGCCCCACGTGGCCCCTGTCGTTCGCGGCCGAGCTGTCGCAGGC
>NZ_QYRT01000054.1 GCF_004923255.1 Subtercola vilae
ACCCACTGCCTCATCGTCGAGTTGCGGCGCGGAAGCTCCACCTCGGTTGCCCGCATCGAACGGTTGTCGCTCACCGAGGGCGCACTCGGCCCCGCGGGCATCTCGTTCGACGCCTCCCTCCCGCGCGCATCCTTCGCCGACTGGCCCGCCCGCGACGCCTGGGCCACCCCCGCCGCGCCCTGACCGCTCCTGCTCCCGCACCCTGGCGGCCCTCCACTTTCGCCCCGTCGGCGACGTGGCTCGACAGCACGAGCGACAGCAGCCGCGACGGTCGCAGCACGCGACCCGACTGTTGAGCATCCGGAGCCCCAGAGTTCGCCCCACCTAGCGCCGAAATACGCTCCCACGTATCTATGCAGAAGTATCGATCGGGCCCGAATTCTGTGGCAGGGTGGAGGCATCGAAGGGGAGTAGTTCCCGCTCGCTGCCGCACAACCTGGCAGCGTATCGGTGCGTCGACATACTGGCGGTCACGATGACCAGCCCGGCGCATTGGCCCGCGCAGCGCACGGGTGAACGAGACCTTCGGCCCCTCCTGCGGCCGGCGTCTGCGGCGTGCGCGCCGCAGCCCGACCGAAGGATTCACCGTGCCCGCACCACTTCTGCGCCGCATCGTTCTGTGCCTCGCAATTGCCAGCCCGGCGATCGCTTTTCGTCTCACCGGCTTCGCACCGAACCCTGTCATCGACCTCTTCGTCTTCGGTGCGGCCGTCGTCGCGGCGAGCTTCATGCTCGCGTGGGCCGCCGAGGCCGCCCAGAAAGACATCTCGGGCGCACTGGCTATCGCCATTCTGGCGCTGATCGCCGTGCTGCCCGAGTACGCCGTCGACCTCTACTACGCGTTCCGCTCCGGCTCCGACGTGGCGTACGAACAGTTCGCGGCGGCCAACATGACCGGATCGAACCGTCTGCTGCTGGGTTTCGGATGGCCGTTGGTGGTCTTCGTCGCCCTCTTTGTTGCCCGGCGTACCGCACAAGCCCGCGGTGAACAGGGCACATCGTTGACCCGCGTGCTCACCCTGCCTGGCTCCAGCCGCATGGACATCGGCATTCTCGCCATCGTCGCCATCCTTGCCTTCGTGATTCCCGTGATGGGCCAGATCGCCATGTGGTTCGGTTTCGTGCTGATCGCCATCTTCGTCGGCTACCTCTGGAAGGCCGGCCGCGCGCAGGGCGATGGTGCCGAAGAGG
Source organism: Subtercola vilae (assembly GCF_004923255.1). Classification (GTDB taxonomy): domain Bacteria; phylum Actinomycetota; class Actinomycetes; order Actinomycetales; family Microbacteriaceae; genus Subtercola; species Subtercola vilae. The sequence goes on from NZ_QYRT01000054.1 coordinate 1,192, forward strand.
AGTTCGTCGGCACGGCCCGGCACATCGCAGAAATGCCGACCACCCGGCGTCGCGCCGCGGTGATCAGCATGTTCGTGGTGTCGGCCGCGATCATCCTGACTTCGGCTGAGCCGTTCGCCACCGCACTGGTCGATTCGGGCAGCTCGCTGGGCATCGACAGCTACTTTCTCGTGCAGTGGCTCGCGCCGTTGGCCTCAGAGGCGCCCGAGTTCATCATCGCGGTGCTGTTCGCGCTGCGGGGCATGGGCGCGGCCGCCATCGGCACGCTCATCGCCTCGAAGATCAACCAGTGGACCCTGCTGGTGGGCTCCCTGCCCATCGCCCACTTCTTCGGTGGTGGCGGCACCGACCTCGCGCTCGACCCGCGCCAGGTCGAGGAGTTCGTGCTCACCGCGAGCCAGACCGTGATGGGCGTGGCCATCATCGTGGCGCTGCGGTTTCACCGCTGGTCTGCTGTGGCGCTGGTGGCCCTGTTCGCCGTGCAGTTCGTCGTCACCGACACAACGGGCCGCTATGTATTGAGCGCCATCCACATCGTGATCGCCCTCGTGGTCTTGTTTCTGCACCGCTGCGACATCATGCCCACCCTCGCGGCACCCTTCCGCGCCCCCGCGCCCCCGCATCCACGATGCGATGTGGAGCGGGAAGCGCGGGGGTCAGAGGAGCAGGTAACAAAGTCGGTGCAATAAATCGGCGCCGCTAGCGTTGAACTGTAAGCACGCATTCGCCTTTCGACTGAGGAACCTCATGACTGCCCTTGAAACCCTTCCGATTCTCGACCTCTCGCGCCTCGACAAGGGCGCAGATGAAGCCGCCGCCTTTCGCGCCCAACTGCGCGAGGTCACGCACGAGGTGGGGTTCTTCTATCTGGTGGGGCACGGGGTCTCCCAGCAGTTGACCGACGAGATTCTTGCTCTGTCGCGGCAGTTCTTCGAGCTTCCCATCGAAGACAAGCTTTCGATCGAGAATGTCAAGAGCCCGCAGTTCCGTGGCTACACCCGCGTCGGCGGCGAGCTGACCCACGGCGACATCGACTGGCGTGAGCAGATCGACGTGGGTGTCGAGCGCCCCGCCGTCGAGCCGGGCCCGGGCGTCGACGACTACTGGCGTCTCGAGGGTCCGAACCTGTGGCCCGACGCCCTGCCCGAGTTTCGCACCGCGGTCGATCGCTGGAACGCCGAGCTCAGCACGGTTGCCCTCACGCTGCTGCGCTCGCTCGCCGAGTCGCTCGGGTCGCCGGCCGACATCTTCGACGAGGCCTTTGCCGAGCGCCCGTTCTCGCTCATCAAGATCGTGCGCTATCCCGGTGAGTCGAACCCCGACCCCAAGCAGGGCGTGGGCGCACACCGTGACGGGGGTGTTCTGACTCTGCTGCTGGTCGAGCCCGGCAAGGGCGGCCTGCAGGTCGAGCACGGCGGCGAGTGGATCGACGCCCCTTCGGTTCCCGGCTCGTTCGTGGTCAACATCGGCGAGATGCTCGAGCTTGCCACCGGTGGTTACCTCAAGGCGACCCTGCACCGCGTCATGTCGCCGCTCGTCGGCAACGACCGTATCTCGATTCCGTTCTTCTTCAACCCGGCGCTCGACAGCCTGATGCCGCGCCTCGAGTTGACGCCCGAACTCGCCGCCGAGGCACGCGGTCTCTCCGTCGACCCGAACAACAGCCCCATTCTCGAGACCTACGGCGACAACGCTCTGCGCTACCGCCTGCGCGCCCACCCGAACGTGGCGGCGGTGCACCACGCCGACCTGCTCGCCCCCGCCGCCGAGCCGCAGCTCCTGCAGAACCGCTAGCGGCCACCCGGGCCGGGCAGGGCAGGGCAGGGCGGGGCGGCCGCGGCCGCGGCCGTTACGAGCGGTCGCCGAATGCCCCGCGATACTGCCGCCCGTAGTGCGACTCCGACAGCTGGTCGCGGCCGAACAGCTTCTGCCGCAGCGTGCCGGGCGCCGACTCCTGCTTGGCGAGCCCCCGGGCCCGCAACACCGGCATGACCTCATCGATGAACAGCTCGTACGACTGCGGAATGGTCCAGTTCATCACGTTGATGCCGTCGACCCCGGCCTGCTGCCACACCGCCAGGTGGTCGGCGATCTGCTCGGGTGTGCCCACGAAGCGGCCCCGGATGCGCGCGGTGATCTTCGCGAGATCACGAATGGTGGGCTCGCGGTCGGTCATCGTCGCACGCAGCCACGCCGTGTGCGACTGCCCGCCCTCGTGCTTGATGTCTTTGAGCGGCATGTCAGGGTCGAGCGGCGTGCCCGTGGCCTGATCGAGGCCGAGGTTGATGTGCGCGAGAAATCCGTCGGTGGAGATGTATTCGTCGATCTCGGCTTCGTTGCGCTTGGCTTCTTCTTCTGTGCTGCCGATGACGAAGGTGAGGCCCTGGAAGAACTGCAGGTCATCCGGTCGCCTGCCGCCCTCGACCACGAGCGCCCGGGTCTCGTCGATGGTCGTGCGGGCGATCTCGGGGGTGGGCGCGAGAATGAACTGCGCCTCGGCGTTTCGGGCGGCGAACGCGCGGCCAGCGGGCGACGACCCAGCCTGAAAGATGACCGGCGTGCGCTGCAGCGTTGGAGACGGCAGGTGCGGCCCCTCGACCTGGTAGTACTCGCCCACGTGGTTGATCTTGTGAATCTTGGTGTGATCGGCGTAGACCCCGCTCACCTTGTCTTTCAGCAGCGCGCCGTCGTCCCACGAGCCTTCCCACAGCTTGTAGACGACATCCATGTATTCCTGCGCCCAGCGGTAGCGCTCGTCGTGCTCCATCAGCCGGTCGAACCCGAAGTTTCGAGCGGCATTCTCGAGCGAACTGGTCACCACGTTCCAGCCGATGCGACCGTTCGAAATGTGGTCGAGCGTCGAGACCTTGCGTGCGAAATCGAATGGATGCTCCTGCAGCACCGCGCTTGTGAACGCCAACCCGAGGTGCTCTGTGTTCACCGCGAGCGCCGACAGCAGCACGGCCGGATCGTTCGACGGTATCTGCAGCCCCTCGCGAGCGTTCACCTCGTATGAACCGTTGACCGGGCCGTACAGCCCCACCACGTCGGCGAAGAACATCGCATCGAAGTGCCCGCGTTCGAGCGTCTTGGCGAGGTCGATCCACAGCCGCACATCGTTGAAGTCGGCCTGCTGTGCAGCGGGGTGCCGCCAGAGCCCGTGTTGAATGTGCGAGTTGGTGTTCATGACGAAGGCGGCGAAATGCAGGGGCTTCACAGTGGTGCTTTCTGAGCGGCGGTCGTGGCGTTTGTGCGGTGATTCAACGATAGACCGAGGGTTCGGCAGCGTAGCGTGCAGCGGGTACCGGCCGATCTCGCGGGCGTCAGTGCTTCTGCTGGCCCAATTCTTCTCCCGATGGCCGGCTGAACGTAACGCGACGTAGCTTGACGCAACATACTTTGGCGCTCGCGGCCCGCTCTTCTACTCTCGAAAAGCGAGCACTTCGCCGCCGATGCGTCACAGCCGCGTCAGTTCTGCAGCGCTGCCGCACCCCTTCCCGCACCTCACCAGCCCAGCCCTGCCCCCATAAGGAGCATTCCCTTGCGCACCACGAAACTCTTGCTCGCCGGCGTCATCGCCACGGCCGTCGCGTTCACCGCTGCGGGTTGCGCCGGTACGGCGACCGCCTCAGCACCCGAGACCAACGCCTCGGGTGTCACCACGCTGAAAGTCGGTGCCTCCTTCCCCGCCACCGACATTCTGAACTACGTCGAGTCGTCACAGGCCGCTGCCGCGGGCCTCGACCTTCAGGTCAGCGAGTTCTCTGAGTACATCACCCCCGACACCTCGCTCGAAGACGGCTCACTCGACGCGAACCTCTACCAGCACCTGCCGTTTCTGAACCAGTTCAACAAAGACCACGGCACCCACATCGTGCCGGTGGGCAAGGTGTACTTCCCGCCCCTCGCTCTGTACTCGAAGAAGATCACCTCGCTCGACGCGATCGCGAGCGGCGACACGATCAGCATTCCGTCTGACGTGACGAACGAGCGCCGCGCGCTGCTGCTGCTCGAGAAGGCCGGGCTCATCACGCTGAACCCCAATGCCGCCGGCCCCGCCGACATCGCTACGAACCCCAAGAACCTGCAGTTCCAGGAACTGGATGCTGCGACCCTTCCCCGTGCGCTCGACGACGTGAAGGCCGGTATCGTCAACCTCACGTACGCGCTGCCCGCCGGGCTCACCAGCGAACAGCAGATCTACAAAGAAGACGTCACAGGAACCCCGTACACGAACCTCCTGGCCGTGAAGTCGGGCAACGAGAACAACGCCGCGATCTAGAAGCTGTATGCGCTGCTCACCTCGAAGCAGACCCAGGACTGGATCACTGCACAGTACAAAGGCCTGGTCATCCCGGCCAGCGGCGCTGCCCAGTAACCGACTCCATGATCACCATCACGAACCTGCAGAAGAGCTACCCCCGGGCGAACTCCCGCGGCTCTGATGTGCACGCCCTCCGCGGAATCGACTTACACGTCGAGGAGGGGGAGATCTTCGGTGTCGTCGGCGCGAGCGGCGCCGGCAAGTCGACGCTCATCCGCTGCGTCAACCTGCTCGAGCGACCCACCGCCGGCACGATAACGGTGGCGGGCCAGAATCTCACGCAGCTCTCCGATGGCGAACTCCGAACCGCCCGCCAGGGCATCGGCATGATCTTCCAGCACTTCAACCTGCTGTCGAGCCGCACGGTTCGCGAGAATGTTCAGTTCGGGCTCGAGATCATGGGGCTGAAGAAGGCTGAGCGCGAGGCTCGCGTCACAGAGATCCTCGAGCTCGTGGGGCTTTCAGACCGGGCATCCGCGTACCCGTCAGAGCTCTCGGGTGGCCAGAAACAGCGTGTGGGTATCGCCCGCGCGCTGGCCGGCAACCCGAAGGTGCTGCTGTCAGACGAGGCCACGAGTTCGCTCGACCCGCAGACCACCGACTCGATTCTTCAGCTGTTGAAAGACCTGAATCGAAAGCTCGGTCTCACGATTCTGCTGATCACGCACGAGATGGAGGTCGTGAAGAAGATCTGCGACTCGGCCGCCCTCATTGACGACGGCCGCATTGTCGAGAACGGAACCGTCATCGACCTCCTCAACACTCCGAAGTCGAAGATCTCGCACGCACTGTTTCCGCTGGGCGAGAGCCACGGCTCGCCGGGCCACACCATCGTCGAGATGATGTACGCGGGTGAGCTCGCCGAGCGGCCGATCGTGGCGACGCTGTCGCGCGAGTTCGGTATCGATGTCAACATTCTGGGGGCCGCGGTCGAGAACGTGGGCGACCACCGCGTGGGGCGCATGCGGCTCGAGCTGCCGGGAGACCGGGCATCCAATGAGGCCCCCATCGCCCGGCTGCGTGACAGCGGGCTGTTCGTCGAAGTGCTCGACGACGTGATGCCCGACGCTTCGAGCGGAGTGGTTCGATGACCTTCGACTGGCATGTGATGATTCCCGTTCTCTGGCTCGCGCTCGGCCAGACCTTTCAGATGATCGGTATGGCGCTGGTTCTGACCATCGTCGTCGGCCTGCCCGTGGGCGTTCTGCTCGTGACCACCGACCGCGGTGGAATCTTCGAGGCGCCCTTCGGCTCGCGCCGGTTCGGGGCGGGGCTGCACGCGGTGCTCGGCTTCGTCGTGAACGTGGGGCGCTCGCTGCCGTTCATCATCCTGATGGTGGCACTGATTCCGTTCACCCGGTTGGTGGTGGGCACGTCGATCGGGCCTGTCGCCGCAGTGGTGCCGTTGACCGTCGCCGCCATCCCGTTCTTCGCCAGACTTGTCGAGATCGCGCTCCGCGAGGTCGACGGCGGGCTCATCGAGGCGGCAAAGTCGCTCGGTGCGACCCGTGGCACCATCGTCTGGAAGGTACTCGTGCCCGAGGCCCGGCCCGGCATCGTTCTGGGGCTCTCGACCTCGGTGATCTCGTTGCTGAACTACTCGGCGATGGCCGGCATCATCGGCGGCGGAGGCATCGGCGACATCGCGTTTCGCTACGGTTACCAGCGTTTCGACACGGCGTATCTCATCACGACCATCGTGTTGCTCGTGGTCATCGTGCAGCTCATCCAGTCGATCGGCAGCGCGGTCGCCCGCCGGCTCAGCCACCGCTGAGCGCCGCAGAGTATCACCCCCGAACGGGGAGATCTCGCTGTTCGGGTGACCGGGGGCTGACCTTCCCGTGAAGTCTTCCGCCCGCCGGTGAACAGTGGGTTTCGGGAGCCCGACGTGACTTCCGACGACGAGTTTTTCGCCGTTTTCCGACCATTTCAGCACCTACCATCGCTAACGAAATCAACAGCGAAGGTGGTTCGAAATGACGTCGACAGCGACGCGCCGGCGGGGCAGAATGGCCCGCAACTGGCTGATGTTCGCGGCCCTGGCCGGCCCGAACATCCTGCTGCTCATCGCGTTCACCTACAAGCCGCTGCTGCAGTCGTTCTACTATTCGACCCTGCAGTGGAACATCGGTTCGTCGCGCGCCATCTCGGTCGGCCTCCGTAACTACACCGACTGGCTGACCGACTCCCAGACCCCGCACGTGGTGGGCGTGACCGTGGTCTTCACCCTCGCCACGGTGGGCGGCGGAATGGTGCTCGGCCTCTCGCTCGCCGTGCTTCTGAACCGTCGCCTGAAGCTCATCGGCCCGGCCCGCACCATCGTCGTGGCGCCCTACGTGCTCTCGGGCGTGGCCGTGGGGTTGCTCTGGTTGTTCGTCTTCGACCCCAACTTCGGCATCGTGGCCGCTGTGCTCGGCTTCGTTGGTCTGCCCTCGCCGGCCTGGTACAACGATCCGCAGTGGGCTCTCGTCATGGTCATCATCGTGCAGCTCTGGAAGAACGTGGGCTACATCGCCCTTATCTACCTGGCTGGCCTGCAGGCGATTCCGAAAGACCTGCTCGAGGCCGCGTCGCTCGACGGCGCGGGCCCGGTGCGCACGTTCCGCCGGGTGATTCTGCCGCTGCTCGGCCCCACCACGTTCTTCTTGAGCGTGACCACTCTGCTCAGCTCGCTGCAGAGCTTCGACATCATTCAGGCGATGACCAAGGGCGGCCCGCTCGAGGGCACCACCACGATGATGTACGAGATCTACCGCGAGGGCTTCGTCGCCGGTCGCGCCGGGTACTCGTCTGCCGTGGCCACCATTCTCTTCGTCGTGCTGCTGATCGTCACGCTCGTTCAGATGCGCTTCGTCGAACGAAAGGTTCACTACGCATGACCCGTTTTCGCCTGCCCATCGGCGGCTACATCGCACTGGCCATCGCCGTCGCCGTGATGGTCTTGCCTCTGCTCTGGATGCTGCTGGCCAGCTTCAAGGGCCAAGACGAGATCTACTCCCTGCCCATCCAGTGGCTGCCCTCGTCGTTCGGCGGGGCCAACTACCAGGCCGCTGCCGACGCCGTTCCGTTCGGAAGCTTCTTTCTGAACTCCCTCATCACGACGGTGTTCGGTGCCGGAATCAAGATCGTGCTCGGGCTGATGACCGCGTACGCTCTCGTCTTCGTCGAAGTACCGTTTCGCAAGTTCTTCTTCGGTCTGGTGATCTTCGCGCTGCTGGTTCCGCAGCAGATCGTCATCATTCCCAACTACACGCTCGTGGCGAGCCTCGGCTGGCTGAACACCTACCAGGGCATCATCGTGCCGGGGCTGGCGAGCGCGTTCGGTACCTTCCTCTTTCGCCAACACTTTCTCTCGCTGCCCATCTCCGTGCTCGAGGCCGCCGCGCTCGACGGCGCCGGGCACTGGCGTCGCCTCTGGGCTTTCGTCGTGCCCATGTCGACGCCCACGATCGCGGCCGTCGCGCTGGTCTCGGTGGTCACCGAGTGGAACGAGTACCTCTGGCCGCTGCTGGTCATCGATCGCCCCAACATGATGACGCTGCCCATCGGGCTCACCCTGCTGCAGAACACCGACGGCGTCACGAACTGGGGCGTTCTGATGGCGGGCACCGTGCTCGTCACGCTGCCGATCCTCATCGTGTTCTTCGTCATGCAGAAGAAGATCGTGGCCGGCCTCACCGCCGGCGCGGTCACCGGATGACCTCTAGCCGTTTCGACCCTCGCCCCATCGCTCACCCCCACAGAAAGATGCTGCAATGAATCCGCGTTCGACCGTCTTCTCCTCCACTCTCACCCGCCGAAACCTGCTCACCCTCTCCGCCGCGCTCGGCGGCACTGCACTGCTCGCCGCGTGTGCGGGCCCGTCGGTCGGCGATGCCGGCCAGGCCGCCGCATCCACCGCCCCCGCGCAAGACTGGACGGGCATCAAGCCCGCCTCCTCGATCACCTGGTGGACCAACCACCCGGGTGCCTCGATGGCCACCGAGCAGGCCATGATCAACGGCTTTCAGGCAGCGAACCCCGGCATCACGGTGAACATGGTCACAGCCGGTGCGAACTACGACGAGATTGCCCAGAAGTTTCAGGCCGCGGCCGGCACCGACAGTGTTCCCGACCTCGTGGGTGCGAGTGATGTGTGGTGGTTCCGCTACATGATCAACCAGCAGATCATTCCGCTCGACGGGCTGGCCTCACACCTGAACGCGAACACCGCCGACTTCAACACCACCCTCTACGACGACTACAAATACGCCGACAGCCACTGGGCCATGCCATACGCGCGCTCGACGCCGCTCTTCTACTACAACAAGACGCTCTGGAGTGCGGCTGGCCTGCCCGACCGCGCACCCGCCACCTGGGACGAGTTCGACCAGTGGGCACCAAAGCTCAGTGCCGTCATGAACGGCGCGGCACCGCTCGGAATCGGCAAGGGCACGTCGTGGGCCGCCTGGTGGTTCTGCAACATCATGTGGGGCAAGGGCGGCGCGTACTCGAGCGACTGGAGCATGAAGCTCGACCAGCCCGAGACCCTCGAGGCGGGTAACTACCTGCGCCGCATCATCAACGACGACAAGAGCGCCGCCGTCTCGGCCACCGATTCGACGGCCGACTTCGGGGCGGGCCTCAGCGCCTGCACCGTTGCGTCGACGGGGTCGCTCACGGGCATCCTCGCGTCGGCCAAGTTCGAGGTGGGAACCGGCTTTCTGCCGGCCGGGCCGAAGGGTGCCTTCACGCCCACGGGTGGCACGGGCATGGCGATCGCCTCATCGAAGTCGCCCGAGCAGCAGTTGGCCGCCGGCATGTTTCTGAAATACTTGACCGACGCCGAGCAGACGGCCACGTTCTCGGCGGCGACCGGGTACATGCCCGTGCGCACCTCGGCAATGGATGGGGCCACGATGACGGCGATCTACGCGAAGAAGCCGCAGTTCCGCACGGCTGTCGACCAGTTGAAGAACGCGCGCTCGCAAGACTGGGCGCGCTCGTTCGTGCCGTCGGGCGACAAGTACCTCACCACTGCGCTCGAGCAGATCATGCTGCAGAACTCGAAGGCCGAAGACGTGTTTCCGAAGGCCTCGGCCGACATCTCGACCTCATACGACCAGAACGTGAAGCCCTACCTGTGATCGCGACCCGCGTCATCGCGCACCGGGGCGACTCGTCTGAGGCGCCAGAGAACACCGTGCCTTCGTTCGACGCGGCGCTCCAAGCGGGCGCCGACGCCATCGAGGTCGACCTGCAGCTGACCGCCGACGGTGTGGTGGTCGTCATCCACGACGACCTCCTCGATCGAACCACCGATTCGGTCGGGGCGGTCGGCGAGCTGGATGCCCGTGCGGTGCTTGCCGCCGACGCAGGTTCGTGGTTCGCCCCCGCTTTCGCGGGTACCCGCGTGCCCACCCTCGACGCGCTCATCGAGTGGGCCGTCGGCGCTCCCGGCATGGGCTGGCTGCTCGAATTCAAGGGGCCGTGGAGCGAGCTCTCCGTCGCACCCGTTCTCGCCCAGCTGCGCGCCTCGGGTGTCGCCGGTCGTGCGGTGGTGCAGAGCTTCGACCTCGGCACCGTGCGCGCGCTGCGTGCCGCCGGCCCCGACTTTCGGGTCGAGGCGCTGGTGTTCGAGCTGCCCGCTGCCGACGGTGTCGATGGTGTCGATGGTGTCGATGCGCGCATCGAGCGGCTCGTGGAGGTGCTGCGCGAGGTGGGTGCCGAGGGCTGCAACCCCTACGGAGTACTGCTGGCCGAGCATCCACAGCTCGCCGACGTACTGCACTCAGCCGGGTTCACGGTCACCCCGTGGACTCTCGACGAGCCCGAGCACTGGGTCCGCGCGGTGGAGGCGGGGGTCGACGCGATCATCACCAACCGGCCCGGGGTGCTGCGGGCGTGGCTCGAGGCGAAGCCCGCCTGAGCCCCGACTCAGACAGTGATCTGGCGCTGATCAGACGATGATCAGCCGGCGGTCGGCGCGGGGGGCGCTGGCCGCCACGAGGGTTGCGTTCTGCTCGTCGGGCCCGAGGGCCCAGCTGCGGGCATCCTCGGCCGACGTGCCGAACGACTCGTGGCGGCGAATCAGGCGCTCGCGCCGCACGATCTCGGGCGCCTCGATGAACCACACCTCGTCGATGAACGCGCGAGCCGCCGGCCAGGCCCCGCTCTCGAGCAGTAGGTAGTTGCCTTCGGTGACGATCAGCGGCACCTCGGGCAGCACTGCCAGCGCCGAGCCGATCGACTCGTCGAGCCCACGGTCGAAGCGCGGCGCATAGACCACCGCGTCGTCGCCGGGCGTGCTCTGGCTCCGGATGCGCTGCAGCAGTGCCGCGTACCCGGCAGCGTCGAACGTGTCGGGCGCTCCCTTTCGCGCCCGACGCCCGAGGGTGGCCAGTACGTCGTTGGCGAGGTGAAAGCCGTCCATCGGAACCAGCGCGGCCAGACCCGACCCCAGCGACTCGACCACGTGTTCGGCCGCCGTCGACTTGCCCGCACCCGGCGCTCCGGCGAACCCGAGGATGCACCGACGGCCGCTCTCGGCCAGCCGGCGCGCATCGGCGACCACCTGCTCGAGGGTCACCCGCTCGGCCGCGACCTCGGCTGGCGCGATCTCGTTCGCCACGACCGGCTAGTTGTCGGTGTTGTTGCTGGTGCTGCGGCCGAGTCGCGACCCTGCTTCGGCGGCGGCGCTCGAGGCTTCGGCGAACTCCCGCTCGCTGCGTTCGAGCTGCGGGGCAAGAGCCTCGACAGCGTCGGCGAGCGTCAGACTCGTCGTGATGACCGTGATCTCCATGCCGAGGGCCGTGCCGAGAATGAGTTTCAGCGCCGGCACCTCGTGATCCCAGTCGGCGGTCGGCGTGCCGGCATCGTACGATGCACCGCGGCTCGTCAGCAGCACCGCCGGGCGCCCGGCCATCGGCTGAGTGGGTACATCGAACGGAGCAGTGACGGCCGGTACGTGGATGTAGTCGATCCACGCCTTCAGGCTCGACGGCACCGAGTAGTTGTAGAGCGGAGCCCCCACGAGCAGCACGTCGGCCGCCGTGAGTTCGCCGATCAGCTCGGCCTGCAGTGCTTCGGCCTCGGCAGAGGGGTTCGCGTAGGCCGGTCGCAGCCTCGGCGGCCAGTGCAGCGCAGCATCGGGCAGGTGCGGTAGCGGGTCGAGGTGCAGATCGCGGTGCACCACCGTGTTGGCCGTATCGGCCGCCAGCCACGCCTCCACGAATGTTCGGCCGAGGGCCCGGGAGCGTGACCGTTCAACGTCGGCCGATGAGTCGAGGTGCAGCAACTGTGCCATGCCCTCACGCTATACCTCCCGGCCGATCGGCGCGCCTCGCGGCGCCCGGCCGCGCTATCGAGCGGGCGTCATCACGAAGAACAGCGCACCCTGCGGGTCGGTCAGCCCGGCCACGCGCCCCACCCCGCCCACATCGAACGCCGGTGCCATCACGCCGGCACCCAGGTCAACCGCCCGTGCGAGCGCCGAATCGACGTCGGCGACCTCGAAATACAGCACCCACGCGTTCGGCAGCTCGGCGTCGAACTTCGCCATCACCCCCGCACTGCTGGTGCCGGCCACGAAGAGTTCGGTGTAGTCACCTGCCCCCTCCACCTCGGTGGGCTTCGCTTCGACTCCGAGTACAGACTCATAGAAGGGAGCTGCTGATGCGGAGTCGGGCACCCACAACTCGTTCCATACGATGGCACCCGGTTCGGCAACGATGCCCGACCCGATGTGCCCTGTCTCCTGCCACAGCCCGAACCGGGCCCCGAGCGGGTCGACCGCCATCGCCATGCGCCCCGACCCCGGAATCTCATCGACGGGGTAGAGCAGCGTTCCGCCTCCGTCACTCACCCGGGCCGCGGCGGCATCGGCATCGCTCACCGCGAAGTAGGTGTTCCAGGCCGGCCGGATGCCCGACCCCGCCTGCTCGTCGGCCAGCTGCATCAGCCCCGCCACGTTCCTGCCGTTCACCGTCGACATGTAGTACATCGCCGAGCTGTCGCCCATCGGCATCGGATACCCGTCGAACCCCCAACCGAAGAGACCACCGTAGAACGCACGGGCCCCTTCGGAATCGGTCGTCATGAGATCGGCCCAGCAGGGCGCACCCTCCGGGTAGTCGCGCACGATCGGCATCGTGAACCTCCTTGTTCACACACAGCATAGTGAACAGTGTCTACATATGCATAGCGCTCGTCATCTGTACGGCGCTCGTCGGCCGTGGGTCGGCGTCAGTTCACGACGTGCTCGAACACGATGCTCGTGCGCGTGGCCGCCACCGACGGGTGCGCCGACAGGTTCGACACCACGAATTCCCGCAGGTGATCGCTGTCGCGCGTGGCCACGTGGATGACGAAGTCTTCTGACCCGCCGAGAAAGAACAGCTGCACCACCTCGGTGAGCCCGCGAATCTCATCGCCGAACAGCGCGATGCTGTGCCGGGCACCCGACTTGATGCTCACACTGATGAGCGCCTGCAGGCTCAGCCCCAGCGCGGCGGGCGACGTGTGGGCGCTGTACCCCGTGATGACCCCGCGCTGCTCGAGCGCCCGTACCCGTGTGATGCACGTCGACTGCGCGATGCCCACGAGCTCGGCGAGCCTGCTGTTGGGCATGCGGGCGTTCTCTCTGAGCAACTCGACGATGCGCGCGTCGACCTCGTCGAGCGGGTCGACGGGCCCTCGAGCCCGCACATTCTTCGAAGCAACCATGGCAAATGCCCCTCTCGGCCGCAGAATCTCACCTGTATCGCCCAGTCTCACGCAATTGCCTCGGAGTTTACGTGCATGAAACGAGCATTCCGCAGAATTGGTGCACGGCAGGCAGTGTTGCGAGCAGACGGAGACGAAGATGCGAGTTGGAATACCCACCGAGGTCAAGAACAACGAAGAGCGCGTCGCCATCACTCCGGCCGGTGTGCACGAGCTGGTGCGGCGCGGCCACGACGTCGTGGTGCAGTCGGGTGCCGGCGTCGGTTCGCGCATCAGCGATGACGACTATCGGGTTGCCGGGGCATCCATTCTGCCCACCGCAGACGGGGTCTGGATGAGCGCTGACCTGCTGCTCAAGGTCAAAGAGCCCGTCGCAAGCGAGTACGGGCGGTTGCGCCGGGGCCAGGTGCTCTTCACCTACCTGCACCTCGCCGCGTCGCGCGCCTGCACCGATGCGCTCGTCGCCTCCGGCACTACGGCTATCGCCTACGAGACCGTTCAGCTCGACAATCGCAGCCTTCCGCTGCTGTCGCCTATGAGCGAGGTGGCCGGGCGGCTCTCGGTTCAGGTGGGCGCGTACCACCTGATGAGCGCGGCCGGCGGTCGCGGCGTACTGCTCGGCGGTGTGCCGGGAACACGCAAGGCGAAGGTGGTCGTCATCGGTGGGGGAGTGGCGGGCGAGCACGCGGCAGCGAACGCGCTCGGCATGGGCGCCGATGTCACGGTGATCGACCTCTCGTTGCCGAGGCTGCGCGCGCTCGAAGCCCAGTTCGACGGGCGCATTCAGACCCGGGCATCGAGTGCCTACGAAATCGCAGCGCAGGTGCGCGAGGCCGACCTTGTCATCGGCTCCGTACTCATCCCCGGGGCGCAGGCGCCGAAGCTCGTCACCGATGCGATGGTGGCCGCCATGAAACCGGGTTCGGTGCTCGTCGACATTGCTATCGACCAGGGCGGCTGTTTCGAGGGCTCGCACCCCACCACGCACGACGACCCCATCTTCGCGGTGCACAACAGTGTCTACTACTGCGTAGCGAACATGCCGGGGGCGGTGCCCGAGACCTCGACCACGGCCCTCACCAACGCAACGCTGCCCTACGTTCTCACGCTTGCCGACCGGGGCTGGAAGGCCGCCATCGAGGCAGACTCTGCTCTTGCCCGCGGCCTCAATGTGCACGACGGTTCGGTGACGAACGCGCTCGTGGCGTCGGCACTCGGGCTGCCGTTCGTCTCGCCCGCGGTGGCCGCAGCTCTCGTCTGACGGCGTGGACTTACCTTTGGTCAGGCAACCAGCGGAAACCATTCGGGCAGAAGCTGTCGGTATGCGCCCAGAAACGCATCGACATCGTGGGGCTGGGGCGACCGCAGCCACGCGGTGATCGCCCCCACCGAGCCGTCGGCGATCATTCGGGTGGCCATCTGTGACAGCAGCCCGTCATCACGGGGGTTCGGCTGCGCCCCGGGTGCGCTGTTTTCGTAGTGATCGGCAATGACAATGGTGTGCTGCTCGAGCAGCAGGCGAATGGATGCTTCGAAATGCGCCGTCAGCATGGGGTGCAGACTCGCGCTGCCGCTGGTCTCACTGAGCCCCAGCAGGTACACGGCCGAATGCTCCTCGACGTGCAGCAGAACGGCTCGCGTGACCGCGGCGATGGCCGCACCGGCGTGCTGCGGGTCGGCACCCGACAGGTGCAGCTCGCGAAGCGCGTCGAGCTGTTCCCTCAATACAGCTTCGAGCAGGGCGGTGGGCGAGGCGGCGTGGTCGTAGAACGTACTGCGGTTCACTCCGGCGTACGATGCGACCTCTGACGCCAGCACCTCATTGGCCGGCCGGGCGGAGGCCAGATCGAGAATCGCGTGGCTGAGTTTTTCACGGCTTCTGCGTTGTCGTGCATCCATTTTCGCAGTTTATCCGACATCTGTTGGATAAAGATGGCAGGATGGAGGTATTGGTTCACAGAGATAAAGGAAGTTCGATCATCATGGCAACATATGACGTCGCAAACCGATCAGCGATCGTGACAGGGGGCGGCTCGGGCATCGGGCGCGCCATTGCACTCGAACTCGCCCGAAGCGGGGCGTCTGTGCTGGTTGCCGACCTCAAGCCGGAAGGGGCCCAGGGTGTGGTCGACGAAATCAGGGCATCCGGTGGTACCGCCGAGATCTTCGTGGGCGATGTGTCTGACCCCGCCTTCGCCGAGGCGAGCATTGCCGCAGCCAATGCTCTCGCACCGCTGCGCATCGCAGTCAACAATGCCGGCATCGGCGGCCAGGCGGCACCCATCGGCGACTATTCGATCGACAGCTGGCGAAAGGTCATCGAGGTGAACCTGAACGCTGTGTTCTACGGCCTCAAGTTTCAGCTGCCGGCCATCGCGGCCAATGGCGGCGGTTCGATCATCAACATGGCGTCGGTTCTCGGCAGTGTCGGTATTGCGCAGTCATCGGCATACGTCACGGCCAAGCACGGTCTCGTGGGTCTCACCAAGAATGCCGCGCTCGAGTACGGCGCACAGAAGGTTCGCACCAACGCTGTCGGCCCCGGCTTCATTCACACCCCGCTGGTCGACCAGAATCTGACCGATGACGCGCAGTCGTACCTGGCGGCCAAGCACGCGCTCGGGCGCCTCGGGGAGCCAGAAGAAGTGGCTGCACTCGTCGCATTCCTCGCGAGTGATGCTGCCTCGTTCATCACGGGAAGCTACCACCTCGTCGACGGCGGTTACGCGGCCCAGTAGGCTCGTGACCCCGCCGTTCCCGTGCTCGGGGGTCGCTGCGCACTCAGCGACCCCCGCCATATGGTAATGTTTTCTCTTGTGTGAATTTGCGCCCGTAGCTCAGCTGGATAGAGCGTCTGACTACGGATTAGAAGGCCGGGGGTTCGAATCCCTCCGGGCGCACCACCCAAAAGCCCCCGCCTCGGCGGGGGCTTTTCTGGTTTCCGGCGCTTGGCGCGGGTGCACAGACGCTTTCGATGAGCGGCTTCGAGGCACCCGTTGTGTACCGTCCGGCCGGGCGACACGCCCGGGAAGTACCGCTTATTTGGTTCGGGGGAAACATACCCGTAATGTTTCTTCTTGTCACCCCAAAGGTTCGGAAAGCGGTTCTGTTTTCTGGCCTCAAGTGGGGCCGTTTCCCATGTGAAGAAAACCGCGGATGCCGTTTGGTGTTTGTTGTGTT
>NZ_QYRT01000055.1 GCF_004923255.1 Subtercola vilae
CCCCCCGATATTCCACCCACTGGCGCCCACCCCACCCCGGGCGTAGCGTGGCGCAATGAGCGATTCCCTCGAAACCCACCGCGACTACGGAGCCGAAGCGCTCAACGAGAGCGACCTCGACCCGAGCCCGACGGCGCAGCTTGCACGGTGGCTTGCCGAGGCCGAGCGGGCGGGCATCCGGGAGCCGAATGCCATGGTGCTGTCGACGGTCGACGCGGCGGGGCTGCCAGGGAGCCGCACTGTTCTACTGCGGGGTCTGGATGCTCGGGGCCTGACTTTCTTCACCAACTACCATTCGGCGAAGGGCCGTGCCCTCGCGGCGAATGCGGTGGCGTCAGTGCTGTTTCCGTGGTATTCGCTCGTGCGGCAGGCCATCGTGACGGGCACGGTCGCGCGGCTCACCGCCGCCGAAAGTGACGCGTACTTCGCTTCGAGGCCGCGAGGATCGCAGATTGCCGCCATCGCCAGCGAACAGTCGGCCCCGATTGGCTCGCGCGCCGAGCTCGAGGCGAGGGTGGCGCGCGTTGAGAGCGAGTACGAAGCGGAGGGGAGTGTTGAGCGACCCGAGGGGTGGGGCGGGTTCAGGATCGTGCCCACCAGAGTGGAGTTCTGGAAAGGCCGTACATCTCGCCTTCACGACCGGTTCGAGTACGCGCCCGGCGAGATTGGCTGGCAGATCACTCGGCTGCAGCCGTGAGCGGCACGGCATGGGCGAGGTGTGCGTGAGGGGTGGAGATCACGCGCTGAGGCGCTGAGGGGCGTAGCAGTGGCTGAAGACCCTACCTACCGCCCGGCCCGCCCGTGCGACTGCTTGCGCACAGCCAGGTACACGAACGTCTCGGTCGACTCGACGCCAGCGATGCTTCGCACATCGTCGTTCAGAACCGAGATAAGGGCCCCGTCGCTTTCGCAGATGACTTCGATCATGAGGTCGAACCGGCCTGCGGTGTGCGCGACGCTTGTGACGGAATTTAGAAGAGACAGCGCGTCGGCGATGGCGACAGTGTCACCCGAGCAGGCCAGGCCCACCAGCGCCTGACGTCGGAACCCGAGCTGTGCCGGGTCGGCGATGGCCACGATCTGCATGGCGCCGGAGTCGGTGAGCCGCTGAACGCGCTGGCGCACCGCCGCCTCGCTGAGACCTACTTCTTTGCCGAGGTCGGAGTAGGAGCGCCTCCCGTCGGCCTGCAGCAGCTCGACAATCGATCTCGAAGTGTCATCGAGTGACGTCGGGCTTGCTCTGTGGCTCATTTGTCGATTGTGTCAGCCGACGCTGCGCGCATCAACGGTTTGGGTGCGGATTCGGAGCTGAACTATGCTGCCCGACGTAAACCCGGCCTGTTGGGGGGTAGAGCGAGCGTGCAAGGCGAGAGAGAGTGCTGATCTGACCACTGTGTGACCACAGTGTGACCACAGTGAGGGTCGCAGGTCGTCTATGGTTGTCGAAAGGCTGATCACTCGAACGACAGCCGGTCAGAAAGAGACATCGCGTGACCCAGATCGGCGACAGCTCCGCGCGTATACGCGTCACCGGAGCCGGGGCAGAGGCGCCCACCTTCCTCGTTTCATGGTCGGCTCTCAGCGACCTCGGTAAAAAACGCAAGGTCAACGAAGACAGCGTGGTGGCTACGCCTCCCATCTTCGCCGTGGCTGACGGCATGGGCGGCCACGCCGCTGGTGACATTGCCAGCGCTGCGGTGGTGAACCGACTCGGAGCCGTGAGCGGTGAACCCTTCACGACCGGCGACGTGATCGACGAAGCGCTGCTGAGGGCGCTCGAAGACATCGACGTTGTGGGCGACGCGAACGAGCGGGGTACCGGCACCACCGTCACAGGGGTCGCGCTGACTCAGCTCGACGGTCACCCCACCTGGGCGATCTTCAACATCGGCGACTCCCGCGTGTACCTGTACGAGAGCGCTTCACTCGAACGCCTCACGATCGACCATTCGGTGGTGCAGGAGCTTGTCGACGCCGGCCTCATCACCGCCGAGCAGGCCGAAACGCACCCCGACAGCAACATCATCACGCGCGCGGTGGGCTTTCACGAGACGCCGGCGCCCGACTACTCGACTCTTGCCGTGGCGGCCGGCCAGCGCTTCCTGGTCTGCAGCGACGGGCTCACGAAAGAGCTCACCGACCACGGCATCGCGCACTACCTGGCCATCAGCGTGACGGCCGAAGACGCAGCGCGCTCGCTGGTTGAGGCGGCTCTCTCGAACGGTGGCCGCGACAACGTCACTGTGCTGGTGATCGACGTCGAGCTCGCCGAGTAGGGCTGCGCGTCGCGGCTGCCCGCTTGTCGCTCACAGCCGCTGGCTGCTCGCGGTCGAAATCCCGGTCGCAGAATGACCTTATGAGATGGCGGCGACCGGGACTGCGGCTCCGAGTCGGATGCTACCGACGGGGGAAGTGCCGCCATAAACGGTGAGGTCGAGGGCGGGCAGCAGGGCATCGACGGCGCGCTCGTCGAGGGCTCCGGCCTGCACGAGCAGCGTCAGCCCCACGAGGGTGGCTGCACGGAGGCTCCCGTCGAGCATTTTGATCGCCACGGTTGTGCCGGCGGTGGTGCCGGCGGGCGATTCGGTGGCGGGGGCGCCAGAACCCGCAGCGGGAGCGCCTGCAGCGGCACCCGAAGCAGCGGCACCATCAGCAGCAGACGCGTCGGGCAGCGGGGTTGCCGGCGTGGTTGACATGACCATCACGCCCTCGGCCCCGAGCTTCGAGAACACCGCGAGCGAGTCGATGCAGAGCGTGTTGGCGCGGCCCGGCCCGTCGATGGCCCAGCCGTTCGCGAGCACCGAGGCAGTCAGCACCGAGGCAGTCAGCACCGAGGCAGTCAGCACCGAGGCGGCGGGCACCGACTCGGCCGAGGCGCCCGTGATGCGCCCGATGCCGCGCGCGAGGCCGGTGAGCGAGATGGCGTGCACGGGGGCTCCGCAGCCGTCGGTGCCGGTGGCGGCGATGCGCTCACCGGTCAGCGACTCGATGGTCTCGACGATGCGCTGCTGCAGAGGGTGGTCGAGGTCGAGGTACGTGTCAATCGGCCATCCGTTCACCACGCAGGCGAGCAGCATGGCCGCGTGTTTGCCCGAACAGTTCATGTAGATGGATGCCCGGTGCTGGTGCCCGCGCACCAGTTCGTCGCGCGCAGCCGAGTCGCCCGGCCAATCGTCTGGACACTGCAGTGCGTCTGTCGTCAGCCCCGCCTTGGCCAGGATGCTCTCGACCACGGCCACATGCTCGGGAGTGGCGGCGTGGCTGGCCGTGGCCAGCACGGTCTGCACGGCGTTGAGTTCGACGCCGGAGTTCAGCACCGCCAGCGCCTGGAACGGCTTCAGGCACGAGCGCGGGAAGATGGGCGCGTCGGGGTTGCCGAGCGTGCGGACGACTTCGCCCGAAGGCGACACGACGACGGCCGAACCGATGTGGCGCGACTCGACGAATCCGCTGCGCTCGAGCACGGCGAGCTCGACCGCCTCGGTGGCGGCGAAGGTGCCGCCGCTCACTTCGCGGCCAGCTCGGCGAATCCGTCGTCGAGTACGGAGAGGGCGTCTTCGAGCAGAGCGTCGGTGATGGTGAGGCTCGGCAGGAAGCGCAGAACATTGCCGTACGTGCCCGCGGTGAGGATCAGCACGCCGTGCTGCGCCGCGTACGAAGCCAAGAAGGTCACCGCGTCGCCATTGGGCTCCTTGCTGGTGTAGCCGGTACCGGGCTGCACGAGTTCGATGGCGATCATGGCGCCGACCCCGCGCACGTCTCCGATGATGTCGTACTTCTTCTGCAGTTCGAGCAGGCCCGCAGACAGGGTCTGCTCGACCCGGGTGGCCTCGGCGAGAAGGCCCAGACGTTCGATCTCGCCGAACACGGCAACCGCCGCTGCGGCTGCGACGGGGTTGCCGCCGAAGGTTCCGCCGAGACCGCCCGGCAGGGCGGCATCCATGATCTCAGCACGGCCGGTGACGGCCGCGAGGGGGAGGCCGCCCGCGATGCCCTTGGCCGAGAGCACCATGTCGGGGATCAGCCCGAAATGGGTGCTGGCGAAGTACTCGCCGGTGCGGGCCATTCCGCTCTGGATCTCGTCGGCCACGAACACGATGCCGTTGTCGGTGCACCACTGCTGCAGCGCCGTGAGGTAGCCCTCCGCCGGCAGAACGAAGCCGCCCTCGCCCTGGATGGGCTCGACAACGAGGCAGGCGAGGTCGTACGCGCCGACCGTCTTCTCGAGGTAGCCGATGGTGCGGGCCGCCGCCTCGGCGCCGGTGAGGCCGTCGTGGTACGGGTACGAGTTGGGGGCGCGGTACACGTCGCCGGCGAACGGGCCGAAGCCGGTGGAGTAGGGCGCGGCCTTGAAGTTCATGGCCATCGTGAGGTTGGTGCGGCCGTGGTAGGCGTGCTCGAGCACGGCGACGCCGACCCGGCGCGTGTACTTGCGGGCGATCTTCACTGCGTTCTCGACCGCTTCGGCGCCCGAGTTGGCGAGCATGGTCTTCTTGGCGAAATCACCGGGGGTGTGTTCGGCGAGCAGCTCGGCGACGCGCACGTACTCTTCGTAGGGCGTGACGGTGAACAGGGTGTGGGTGACGTCGTTGAGCTGCTGAGTGGCCGCTTCGACGACGCCCGACTGGGTGTGGCCCACGGTGGTGACGCCGATTCCGGCACCGAGGTCGATGAACTGGTTGCCGTCGACGTCGACCAGGATGGCGCCGTGCGCGCGGGCGATGTAGACGGGCAGAACGGAGGACACGCCCACCGGCACCACGGCGAGGCGTCGTGCGTGCAGGGCGTCAGACTTCGGGCCGGGAATCGCGGTGACGATTCTGCGCTGCTGTGCGACAGAGGCAGCGGGGCCAGCGGAGACAGAGGAGACGGGGGTGCCGATGGTGTCAGTCATAGTGCTCAAGATTACCGGCTCGCGCCCGGCCCGGCTGGGAGCGCACCGTGCAGCTTTGCTTCACCCTCGTTGTACCGACGGTTGCCGACGCGGGAATAGCACCTAGGCTGGGGCCGTGAATGAGCACCACTACGCCGTGAGCGTCGAATGGCAGGGCAACCGCGGCACAGGCACGAGCGGGTACCGCGACTACGGTCGGCAGGGCGTGATCCGTGCCGAGGGCAAGGTGGAGCTTCCGGCGTCGGCTGACCGCACGTTCCACGGCGACCGCGATCGGTGGAACCCCGAAGAGCTGTTGGTGGCCGCGCTTGCCGAATGCCACATGTTGTCGTACCTGCACGTGGCGGTGCAGCACGGCGTGGTGGTGACCGCGTACGAAGATGCCGCCGTGGGCACGATGGCGCAGGCGGGCCAGGGCGGTCACTTCACTTCGGTGACGCTCCGCCCGGTGGTGACACTGGATGATCCTAGCCAGGTCGAGCTGGCGAACTCGTTGCACCACGAAGCCAGCGCGGTGTGTTTCATCGCCCAGTCGGTGAACTTCCCGGTGCTCCACGAGCCGACCGCTCGCTGAGGCACGCAGGCCAGCCGCCAGCACTCAGCCGCGCGGCAGTTTCGGCAGCGCCGACTGGTCGAGCCATGCCGCGAAGAGCGCCCGAACCGGCACCGATGCGTGCGACTCGACGAGGGTGATGAACTCCGGGGTCGAGACCGAGCCGTGCCGATACGTCGCCGCCCAGTGCCGCAGGATTGCGAAGAACGTGTCGTCGCCGAGGGTTCGGCGCAGCGCATGCAGCGTGAGGGCGCCCCGTTTGTAGAGGCGGTCGTCGAACATCCGCGCCGCCCCCGGATCGCCGACGGTGATGTCTTTGGGCAACCGGTTCACCTTCGACCAGTGCGAAGCGGCGCACTGGTCGGCCGTCAGCGAGCCCGACTCTTCGCTCCACAGCCACTCGGCGTAGCAGGCGAACCCTTCGTGCAGCCAGATGTCCTTCCAGTGCGACACGGTGAGGCTGTTGCCGAACCACTGGTGCGAGAGCTCATGGGCGATGAGGCGTTCTGAGCCGCCGAGACCGTCGATGTGGTTTCGGCCGAACACCGCGAGGCCCTGGGCCTCGAGCGGAATCTCGAGCTCGTCGTCGGTGACCACGGCCACGTAGTCGGTGAACGGGTACGGCCCGAAGAGGCGCTCGAACAGCTCCATCATGCGCTGCTGCGGCTCGAAGTCGGCCAGGGCGTTGGGGCGCAGGTCTTCGGGCACGAGCACGTACTGCGGCACGCCGCTCTGCGAGATGCCCATGGTCTCGTAGAGCCCGATCTGTACGGTGGCGAGGTAGCTGGCCATGGGCTCGGTCTGCTGAAACTCCCACCGGGTTCTGCTCGCGCGCTGCGACCGTTTCACGAGCTCGCCATTGCAGAGCACGCGGTAGGCCGACTCGACCGAGAAGACGATGCTGTAACTGGCCTTGTTCGATGGATGATCGTTGCAGGGAAACCACGACGGAGCCCCGCTCGGCTGGCCGGCCACAATCACCCCGTCGGTGAGTTCTTCCCAGCCCACCTCGCCCCACTGGCTCTGCACCGGCTTGGGCTGGCCGCCGTAGCGCACCACGACGGTGAACTCGTCGCCGCTGTTGATCGGGCTGGCCGGAGTGATGACGAGTTTGCGCGCGGTCTGGGTGAGCTGGGTGGAGCGCGTACCGTCGACGCTCACCTTGCTCGCCACGAGGCCGGCGAAATCGAGGCTGAACCTGCTGAGCCGGTGGGTGGCGCGGGCGGTGATGGTGGCCGTGGCAGCGAGGCGGTTGCTCGACACCCGGTAGTCGCAGTCGAGGTCGTAGTGCAGCACGGTGTAGCCGCCATTGCCGCTGGTGGGCAGGTAGGGGTCGCCGTGCGAGCGGGCGCCTTCCGAGGCGAGCGCGGTAGAGGTGCTGCGCGGCATCAGGGGCGCCCGCCAGTTCGAGTGCCAGTTCCAGTGCCAGCAGCAGCCTCGGCCCCAGCGGCCCACGGTGCGATGGGGTTGCCCACCCAGCGCGAGCGGGCCGGAACGTGCTCGCCGCGCATCACGAGCGACGCAGGCCCCACGGTGGCGTCGGCCCCGATCGAGGCGGCCGGCAGAATCACGCCGTGCGGCCCGAGCGTGGCGCCGTCGGCGAGTTCGACCCCGTCGAGGCTCATCACCCGGTCGTGAAAGAGGTGTGTCTGCACCACGCAGCCCCGGTTCACCGTCGCCCCGGCGCCGATCGAGACGAGGTCGGCTTCGGGCAGCCAGTAAGTGTCGACCCAGGCGCCCCGCCCGATCGTCGTGCCGAGTGAGCGCAGCCACCACACGAGAGCGGGCGTGCCAGAAGCAGCGTTCGCGAACCACGGAGCAGCAACCATCTCCACAAAGGTATCCGACACTTCGTTCCGCCAGACGAACGACGACCAGAGGGGATGCTCCGAACGTACAATGCGCCCCACCAGCGCCCACTTGGCAGCCGTCGTCACGAGCGCTGCCACCGCGCCGCCCGCCAGCATCACCGCGCCACTGAGTACGATCGCCCAGCCGAGGCCGAACGTGCCGAGCAGCCATTCCAGCAGCACCGCGATACCGAGCCCGATGCCCACGCTGATCATGACGGGCACGATGCGCCCCAGTTCCCAGAGAGCGCGGGCGAGCCGCAGCCGCGTCGAAGGGCGAAACGTGCGGCCCTCGTCGAACTCGGTGACCTGCCGGCGCAGCCGCACGGGCGGGTTGCCGAGCCACGACGAACCGCTCTTCGCCTTTCGCGGCGTCGCCGAGAGCACCGCGACGAGCCCGTTGCGCGGAACACTCCGCCCCGGCGCCGTGAGCGCGCTGTTGCCGAGAAACGCGCGCGAGCCGATGGTGGCCTGATCGATGCGCAGCCAGCCGCCGCCGAGCTCGTACGAGGCCACCATAGTGTCGTCGGCGAGAAAAGCAGAGTCGCCGATCGTGGTCATGCGAGGCAGGAGCAAGACCGTCGAGGCTTCGACGTTCGAGCCGACGGTGGCCCCGAGCATCCGGAGCCAGACGGGGGTGAACAGGCTCGCGTAGAAGGGAAAAAGAATGGTTCGCGCGGCATCGAGCAGGCGTTCGGTGGCCCAGACCTGCCAGCCGATGCGGCTGCGCACGGGGTAGTGGCCGGGGCGGAGACCGATGCCGAGCAGACGGGTGGCGATCACGGTGAGGCCGGCGTAGACGATTCCGGCCGCGATAGTGGCGAGCGGAATGGCCGCGAGCACGCGGAGGGCTGCCTCGCCGAGAGACGGCAGGCTGAGGGCACCGGATGCTCGACCCAGCGCGCTCGCGACAGAGGTTGTGAGCGATTCGATCACCGGGGTCTGGCTGCCGGCCCCCGGCAGAACGCTGCCGAGCCCGCCGAGCGAACCCGCATCGAGGCTCAGACCGAGAAACGCGCCCGCGACGACCGCGCCGACGAGTACGGCCAGCACGGGTAGCAGCGACAGGGCCACCGATCCGGCAGCGAACGCAACGAGCCAGCGGGCGTTGCGGGGTGGCCGGTGATCGGGCCAGCCGGGGTGCGCTTTGCCGAGGCGCTGGGCGGGGGAGCCGGCCCACAACTGGCCGGAGGGCACTCGGCCCGCGACCGCTGAGCCCGGGGCGATCTCTGCTCGGCGACCCACCCGGGCGTTCGGTAGAAGAGTGCTGCGGGCCCCGACAGTCGCATCTGCGCCGATCTGGATGCTGCCGAGGTGCAGCGTGTCGCCGTCGATCCAGTAGCCGGCGAGGTCGACCTCGGGCTCGATCGAAGCTCGTGCGCCGATTTTCAGCATTCCGGTGATGGGTGGCAGGGTGTGCAGGTCGACGCCGGGGCCGATCTTTGCGCCGAGCGCGCGGGCGTAGGTGAGGATCCACGGGGCGCCGGCGAGGTTTGTGGCGCCCACCAGGAGGGCGATCTGTTCGGCGAGCCAGAGTCGCAGGTGAACGCGACCGCCGCGCGGGTAGTCGCCCGGCTTCACGCCGGCCAGCAGGGCGCGGGCACTGAGCACCGAGAGCGCCATGCGCCCGAACGGGGTGATGAGGAGCACGAAGCCCGCAACAACCCACCACCATGAGATCGTGGGCGCCCAGGTGAACACCCCGAAGGCCGACAGAACATTGTTGGCGGCCAAGACGTAGACGAGCCAGCGCAGCCCCACGATGACATGTAAGGGGATGCCAAGCAGAGTCTGCACGAACTGGGTCGATGGCGGGGTGGGAGCGACCTGTTCGCGGCTGGCGCGGGCGACGGGGGCGCGGGCGTCGAGTTCGGCGGCGAGGGCGCCGATGCGCGGGTGGTCGTAGATGTCGGCGACGGTGGCCTCTGCGAAGCGGGCGCGAATCGCCGACACCAGCTGGGCGGCGGTGAGGCTGCCGCCGCCGAAGGCGAAGAAGTCGTCATCGAGGCTGGTCACCGGAGCACCGAGGATGCCCGACCAGAGCTCGGCGAGCCACGCTGCCGTGGGGGAGAAGGCGGGTAGCTGCCCTGCGGTGCCGGTGCCCGTCCTCGTGCGGGCGTCGGCGCGGGCGCCCGCACCTCGTGCGCCGCCTGCGCCTGTGCCTGCGCCGGTGCTCGACCCGGAGCCCGCAGCCGCCCCTCTGCCGGCGGTCGGGAGTGGCCAGGGGAGCGCCGCCCTGTCTACCTTGCCGGAGGTGCGCGTGGGAAGGGTGTCGACCACGTGCAGGAGGGGGATGAGGGCGGCGGGAAGGGTTTCGCGAAGCAGCGCGCTCGCGGCGGCGAGGCTGAAGGGCCGGGCATCCGGAGCCTCCGCGCTCGCGGACACCGGGGCCGCAGCGGCATCGGCCAGCGCGAGGTACCCCACGAGAACCTGGTTGCCGGCCGTGGTCTGCTGCACAACGGCAGCGGCCCCCGCGACCCCGGGTAGCGCCTGCAGTGCGGCCTCCACCTCGCCCAGCTCGATGCGGCGCCCGCCGAGCTTGACCTGGTCGTCGGCGCGGCCCTGAAACACGAGGCCGGCGCGGTCGAACAGCACCAGGTCGCCGCTGCGGTAGGCGCGTGCCCAGCCGAGCGTGGGCATGGCGGCATACTTCTCGGCGTCTTTCGCCGGGTCAAGGTAGCGCGCGAGGCCCACCCCGCCGATGATGAGCTCGCCCACTTCGCCGTCGGCCACCGGATGCCCGTTGCTGTCGACGACCGCCAGATCCCAGCCGTCCAGCGGCAGCCCGATGCGCACCGGAGCCTCGCCCGTCAGGAGGGCGCCGCACGCCACCACGGTCGCCTCGGTGGGGCCGTACGTGTTCCACACCTCGCGGCCGTCGATGGCGAGCCGGGCGGCGAGCTCGGGCGGGCACGCCTCGCCGCCGAAGATGAGCAGGCGCACCAGTTCGAGCGACTCGGGCGGCCACAGCGCCGCGAGGGTCGGAACCGTCGAAACGATCGTGATGCCGTGCGCGATGAGCCACGGGCCGAGGTCTACGCCCGAGCGCACGAGTGAGCGCGGTGCCGGCACCAGGCAGGCACCGTGCCCCCACGCGAGCCACATCTCTTCGCACGAGGCGTCGAACGCCACGCTGAGCCCGGCGAGCACACGGTCGCCCGGCCCGAGGGGTTCGGCCTGCAGAAACAGTCGCGCTTCAGCGTCGACGAAGGCGGCGGCCGAGCGGTGCGTGACCGCGACGCCCTTCGGGGTGCCGGTCGAGCCGCTGGTGAAGATGATCCACGCGTCGTCGTCTGTCGTGGGCCCGCCGACGACCGGCAGAGTGCCCGTGGGCGAGCCAAGGGTGGGGGTGGCAATTCCAGCGTCAGCCGTGCCGGTGCCCGGCCGCAGCGCAATCTCGCCGGCCGCCCCGATCACACCCACCACGGCCGCCTCGCCGAACACCAGCGCGGCCCGCTCGTCGGGGTCGTCAGCGTCGACGGGAACGTATGCGGCGCCCACCGCGAGCGTCGCGAGAATCGCGATGTAGAGGGTACGGGTGCCCGACGGCACCCTGATTCCGACCCGGTCGCCGCGCCGCACGCCCGCTTCGGCGAGCCTGGCCGCAGCCCGGTTGATCTCGGCGAGCAGCTCGCGGTAGCTGAGCGTTCCGCCCGCGTCGGCCAACGCGGGCGCCTGCGGATTCGCCCTGGCACTCGCCTGAAGCACATCGATCAGGGTGCGGGGTTCTGGCGCGCGCTCACCGGCAAGAAGAAGGCCGGGGGCTGTCGTGGCGAGGGTCATGCCGGTCATCCTGTTCTGGGTCGCACATCGGGGCGAAGTGCTCAGAGTGTAGTGAGGCAGGGCGAAGCCGAGGTGAACGAGCGCCAGTCTAGGCGGCAGCCGGTTCCGGATGCCCGCCCCGCGCCGCCCGTGCCGAGCATGCCCGGCACAGCACCCACTCACCGTCGTACGGCAGACTGGCATCCGTAGATCGACGTCACTCGACCAGCTGAGGATCAATGCGCACCATCGCCACCTTCTCCGTGACCGCCGCAGCGGCCGTAGCCGCCCTTCTCGTGCTCGCGGGGTGCAGCGGCTCGTCGGCCCCCACACCCGCCCCCACGGTCGCGTGCTCGCTCACCGCACCCGGCGCGGCCTCCGCCGCCGTGACGGTGACCGGCGAACCCGACCAGCACCCCACGGCAACGTTCACCGCGCCGCTCACCACCGACATCACCGAGCGCACGGTGCTCACGACCGGCAGCGGCGCCGTCGCCGGAACCGGCATGGTCGCCACCGTCGACTTCACCCTCTTCAACGCCACCTCGGGCGCTGAGCTGTTCACCACCCTCAAGGAGGGCGGCGCCCCGCTGCCCATCACTGTCGATGAGTCGCAGTTTCTGCCGGGGCTCGTGAAGGCCGTTTCGTGCTCCACGGTCGGGTCGCGCGTGGTCGCGGTCGTGCCGCCGGGTGACGCGTATGGCGCGGCAGGAAACACCGACCTCGGCGTCGGCGCAACCGACTCGCTCGTCTTCGTCGTCGATGTGAAGAGCGTCGCTCCGGCACCCACCGCAACTCCTTCGGCCACGCTCGATCCGAACCTGCCCACGCAGGCGACCGGTGCCGCGCAGCCCGCCCCCGCCGGGTTTCCCGCAGTGACACTGGCCGCGAACGGCACCCCGGCCATCAGCATCCCGGCGGCCGACCCGCCCACCACCCTGCAGATCGCCGACCTCAAGAAGGGCACCGGCCAGACGGTCGCCACCGGCGACAGCGTGACGGTTCAGTACCAGGGCGTCATCTGGCGCACGGGCGCCGTGTTCGACCAGAGCTGGGGCAGCAAGCCGGCGACGTTCGCCACCACCCAGGTCATCCCGGGGTTCTCGGCCGCTCTCGTGGGCCAGGCCGTGGGCTCGCAGGTCATCGCCGTGATCCCGCCCGACCAGGGCTATGGCGTCGCGGGCCAGACCGCGGCGGGCATCCAGGGCACCGACACCCTCGTGTTCGTGGTCGACATTCTCGCCACGACACCGGCGCAGTGACCCCGTCGACGACGTCGGTGCCACAATGACAGGTATGCGACGCGTCATCATTCTCGGCTCAACCGGTTCGATCGGGGTGCAGGCGCTCGACGTCATTCGCGCCAACCCTGAGAGGTTCGACGTGGTGGGCCTGGCCGCTGGTACGAACCGTGCGGCGATGGATGCCCAGGCCGCCGAATTCGGCGTCACCGACGTCGCCCTCGGTGCGGTCGATGCCGAGCAGCTCGTACGAAGCGTCGATGCCGACGTCGTTCTGAACGGAATCACCGGTTCCGTCGGACTCGGCCCCACCCTGGCCGCCCTCGAGACCGGCCGCACCCTCGCCCTCGCGAACAAAGAGAGCCTCATTGTCGGCGGCGAGCTCGTGAAGGGCATCGCGGCGCCGGGGCAACTCGTTCCGGTGGATTCCGAGCACTCGGCCATCGCACAGGCTCTCCGCTCGGGCACCGCCGACGAGGTCGAACGCCTCGTGCTCACTGCATCGGGCGGGCCGTTTCGCGGCCGCAGCCGGGCGTCACTCATGAACGTGACCCCCCGCGAAGCGCTCAACCACCCCACGTGGGATATGGGGCTGGTGGTGACCACGAACTCGGCAACCCTGGTGAACAAGGGGCTCGAGATCATCGAGGCGCACCTGCTGTTCGACGTACCGTACGCGCGCATCGCGGTGACCGTGCATCCGCAGTCGGTCATTCACTCGATGGTCGAGTTCATCGACGGCTCGACGCTGGCGCAGGCGTCGCCGCCCGACATGCGGCTGCCCATCTCGCTCGGGCTCGACTGGCCGAACCGGGTTGCCGGCGTCGGCGCGCCCCTCGACTGGGGCCAGGCGCACACCTGGAGCTTCGAGCCGCTCGACAACGAGGCATTTCCGGCCGTCGAACTCGCCAAGCAGGTCGGCCGTGCCGGGGGAACCTACCCCGCGGTCTTCAACGCGGCGAACGAGCAGGCCGTCGCCGCGTTCCATGCCGGTCGCATCGGTTTTCTCGACATCGTCGAGACGATCGACAGGGTCGTGCAGCTGCACGAGCCGCACGAGGGTGCTCTCACCCGCGAGGCGCTGTTCGAGGCCGAACTCTGGGCTCGTCGCGAGGCCGACCGCATGATCGCCGCCGCCTAGCTGTACTGCCCGGTGGCCCGGCGCGCGCTCCTCAGCCCGTTGCGGGCAAACGTCAGGCTCGTGCCCAGCCCGCGCTCAGGGCCCAGCCGAATCGTGGCGGTAACGTGTGCACGTGGAAAACGTGTTGCTCTATGTCGTCGGCGTTGTCATCATCGCGCTCGGTCTGGCGATCTCCATCGCCCTCCACGAGGTGGGGCACCTCATTCCCGCCAAGCTCTTCGGGGTGAAGGTGACGCAGTACATGGTCGGCTTCGGGCCGACCGTCTTTTCGCGCCGGCGAGGTGAGACCGAGTACGGGTTCAAGCTGATTCCGTTCGGCGGCTACATTTCGATGATCGGCATGTTCCCACCCCAGAAAGCGGGCGGCAAGGCCAGGCGCGCCACCACGGGCTTCTTCAACACGCTGATTCAAGACGCGAGAAAGGCGAGCCTCGACACCGTCGGCGACGACGATTCGCGCTCGTTCTACCGGCTGCCGGTCTACAAACGCCTCATCATCATGCTGGGGGGCCCCACCATGAACCTGCTGCTCGGCATTCTGTTCTTCGGCATCGTGCTCTGCGGGTTCGGTATTGCCGGCCCGAGCACCACCATCGGCAGCGTCAGCTCGTGTGTGCTGCCCGCGAGCAGCACCCGCCAGACCTGCGAGACGGGCGACCCGGTGTCACCCGGCGCCGCCGCGGGCATCCTGCCGGGCGACCGTATCGAGACCATCAATGGCACCGCGATCTCGACGTGGGATGACGCCACCTCGATCATTCGTACCTCGTCGAACGTGCCTCTCACCGTTGTCGTCAACCGCGGCGGCACCGATACCACGCTCACCATCACACCACTGCTCACCCAGCGCGACGCCACCGAGGTCGTGAACGGCCAGTCGGTCGTCAAGACCGATTCGACGGGCGCCGCGGTCACCGAGAACGTGGGTTTCGTGGGCATCGGCTACGCCACCCAGCTTGTACCCCAGCCGGTGACGGCCGTGCTGCCCTTCGTCGGCACCAACGTGGTGGGCGTTGCGAACACCATCATCAACCTGCCCGCCCGTCTCGTGGGCGTGGCCGACGCCGCGTTCGGCGGCGGCACGCGCGACGTCAACGGGCCCATCAGCGTGGTGGGTGTCGGCCGGGTCGCCGGCGAGATCGCCACCATCGACATTCCGCTGGCGAGCAAGGTGGCCACGCTCATCGGGCTTCTCGGCTCGGTGAACATCGGCCTGTTCGTCATCAACCTGGTGCCGCTCATGCCGCTCGACGGCGGCCACATCGCCGGGGCTCTCTGGGAGGGCCTGCGCCGCCGCGTGGCGAAACTGTTCAAGCGCCGCGACCCCGGTCCTGTCGACACCGCCAAGCTCATGCCGCTCACCTTCGTGGTGGTGATCTTTCTCGGCGGCGTGAGCGCCCTGCTCGTCTACGCCGACATCGTGAACCCCGTCAACCTGTTCGGCTAGCGCCCGCCGGATGCCGCACGCGGCCCCCCTCGATACGATCGGTACTATGGCACGCACCAACCCGCAGCGCGGCGCACCAGGCGGAGCCGAGTTCGACCGACAGGCATCGCGCTTCGGCGGCCACGCTGGGCCGCCGACCCTGCTCTTCGTGCTGCTGCCGGTGTTCTTCTCTTTTCTGGTGCAGGTACCGGTCGCCGTGCTCTCGGGCGTTCACCGGCACGACCCGCTCGGGCTCCTCACCCTCGTTCTCGCACTGATCGGGCC
This sequence comes from Subtercola vilae, assembly GCF_004923255.1. GTDB lineage: Bacteria > Actinomycetota > Actinomycetes > Actinomycetales > Microbacteriaceae > Subtercola > Subtercola vilae. The sequence goes on from NZ_QYRT01000055.1 coordinate 15,153, forward strand.
TGGCGCGCTACTGTTCGCCCGCCGATTTCCTGGCCCTGTGGTGGCGATCGTCGCCGCTGCGGCCTGCGCCGACCTCCTGCTGCCCTCCGCCTCCGGCGCGCCCTACGTGGCCGTCGGCTTCGCCGTGATCTCGGCGATTGCGCGCGGTGCGCGGCTGTGGGCGTTCCTTGCCGTGACGGCCGGGTGGCTGATCGCGTTCGGCGGTTCGCTGGTGTTCTCGATCGACTGGAACCCGGGCCGCGTCGTGGTCACCACGATCGGGCTCGTGGTTGCGATGGTGATCGGCGAGGGCATCCGAACCCGACGCCAACGCGTGCTCGAGTTTCAGCTCGCGATGCGGCGGCGGCGCGAAGACACGGCCCAGGCAGAGCGCGTGCGTATTGCGAGGGAGTTGCACGACGTGCTGGCTCACTCGCTCTCGCAGATCAACGTGCAGGCCGGGGTGGGGCTGCACCTCATCGACGAGCATCCGGAGAAGGCGGCCGAGGCGCTGGCCAATATCAAACTGACCAGCAAGACTGCGCTCGACGAGGTGCGCGGGGTGCTCGGTTTTCTCCGCTCAGAGCGTGATGCACCGCTGCTGCCGAGCGCCGACCTGGCGCGGCTCGAGTCGCTTGTCGCGGGGGCATCGACCGAAGCCCTGCGGGTGCGGCTCGACAACCGCATCACCAGCGCGCCATCGGCCGGGGTGCAGCTCGCGCTGTTCCGCATCGCGCAAGAGAGCCTCACCAACGCCACGCGGCATTCCGGGGCATCGGAGGTTGCCGTGACTGTGGCAGAGACGGCCGGTTTCTACTCTGTGACCATCGAAGACAACGGGGTTGCGGCCCCTGCTGGGGCGTCGACGACGACGCTCGAGAGTGCGCTGGGCAACGGCATCCGCGGCATGCGTGAGCGCGCCGAGCTGCTGGGCGGCACGTTCGAGGTGGGGCCGGTCGATGCGGCGGGGTCTGCGAGTTCGTCAGATTCGTTCGATTCGTCTGATTCGGCGGCTGCGGCGGGTGCGCCTCTGCACGCCGCAGCGGGCGGGCTGGCGGGGCCGGTGGGGTTTCGAGTGCGGGCCATTCTCCCCAAGCAGGGGAGTGGCCGGTGATCAGGGTCGTCGTCGCCGACGACCAGCAACTCATCCGGGCCGGTTTCAGCGCGCTGCTTCAGAACGAGGCCGACATCGACGTCGTGGGGCAGGCCGCCACGGGCACTGAGGTGGTCGAGGCGGTGACGCGGCTTCGGCCCGATGTGGTTCTGATGGACATCCGGATGCCCGCCGGCGACGGCCTCTGGGCGACAGAGCAGATCGTGGCCGACCCTGCCCTGGCCGAGACGCACATCATCATCGTCACGACATTCGAGCTCGACGAGTATGTCGGGCGGGCCATTCGCGCCGGTGCCAGCGGATTCCTCGTGAAAGACACCGAGCCCGTCGAACTCATCCGCGCGGTGCGGGTGGTGGCGGCGGGGGATGCGCTGCTGTCGCCGAGCGTGACGCGCCGGCTGCTCGAGCGGGTCGCGGCGGGGCTCAGAGACGGCTCACAGGTGCCGCAGCTCGACTCGCTCACCGATCGCGAACGCGAAGTGCTGGCGCTGGTCGGCGAGGGGCTCACGAACGCCGAGATCGCCGGGCGACTGTTTCTCAGCCCGCTCACGGTGAAGACGCACGTCTCCCGAACGATGTCGAAGCTCGCCGCACGCGACCGGGCGCAGCTGGTGGTGGCCGCATACGAGGCCGGGCTCGTGCGGCCGGGGTGGCGCTGAGCGGGTTTGTGGGCTGGCTGGCGATCGTGCTCCCGGGGGAGTAGTCGGGTCGCGCCCGGTGGCGGATGTGCGGTGGCCGGTATCGGCGGAGTCTTGACTCAGCGGCCCAGTTCGGGCCCTGACGAAAGGACACGACGGTGCTGACGACGGCAGTGGCGAACACAATGACGACGGCCTTTACAACGGTTACGACTGATCTGGGCCGGTGGGGTGGGCCCGGGTGGGGTGGGCC
>NZ_QYRT01000056.1 GCF_004923255.1 Subtercola vilae
GGTGAGCTGCTGGCCCAGGATGACGAGACCGGCCAGCGCCGCGATGGCGGGCGCGAGGGCGGGGGCCGGGAAGAGGGCAGCGAGCAGGTTCTCGACCCAGGTGATGAGCTGGGCATCCGGAAGCGGCTCGCCGTTCACGACGGGCATCGGAACGCTGAGCGCCGAGGCCGCTGCGAAATACTTGGCCGCGGGGTACATACGCTTCAACCGCACCTGGATGGAGTCGGGCAGGTTCGCGGGCGCCACGCGCAGGTTCGACCCCATCGCGACGACCTCGCTGAGCCCGGTGCGCTGAGCGAGCCGGCGCAGCTTCGACACCGTGATGAGGTTGGTCACCTGCTCGGGCGGCTCGCCGTAGCGGTCGGTGAGTTCTTCGAGTACCTGGTCGATCTGGCCGTCGGCAGAGGCGGGCGACGACGCGGTCGACAGCTTCTGGTAAGCCTCGAGGCGCAGCCGCTCGCTGTCGACGTACTCTTCGGGGATGCGCGCATCGACGGGCAGCTCGAGCCGCAGCTCGGTCTGCCCCTCGGCCACGTCGCCGCGGAAGGTCGACACCGCCTCGCCGATCATGCGCAGGTACAGGTCGAACCCGACCCCGGCGATGTGCCCCGACTGTTCGCCGCCGAGCAGGTTGCCGGCCCCGCGAATCTCGAGGTCTTTCAACGCGACCTGCATACCCGACCCGAGCTCGTTGTTCGCCGCGATGGTCGACAGCCGGTCGTGCGCGGTCTCGGAGAGCGGCTTGTTCTCGTCATACAAGAAGTACGCATAGGCACGTTCACGCCCGCGCCCGACCCGCCCGCGCAACTGGTGCAGCTGCGAAAGCCCATACTTGTCGGCGCGGTCGATGATCAGCGTGTTGGCGTTAGGGATGTCGAGCCCGGTCTCGATGATCGTGGTCGAGACCAGAACGTCGAATTTGCGCTCCCAGAAGTCGACGATGACCTGCTCGAGTACATGCTCGGGCAGTTGGCCGTGGGCAACAGCGATGCGGGCATCCGGAACCAGCTCGGCGATGTGCGCCGCAACTCGGCTGATCGACTGCACCCGGTTGTGCACGAAGAACACCTGCCCCTCGCGCAGCATTTCGCGGTGGATGGCCGCCGCAATCTGCTTGTCGCTGTTGGGCCCCACGTACGTGAGAATCGGGTGCCGATCTTCGGGCGGCGTGGCCAGGGTCGACATCTCACGGATGCCCGTGACCGCCATTTCGAGCGTGCGAGGGATGGGCGTGGCGCTCATCGACAGAATGTCGACGTTGGTCTTCAGCTTCTTCAGTCTGTCTTTGTGTTCGACGCCGAACCGCTGCTCTTCGTCGATGATGACCAGGCCGAGGTCTTTGAAGACCATCGACTCGGTGAGGATGCGATGGGTTCCGATGACCATGTCGATGGTGCCATCTGCGAGGCCCTTGATGGTCTCGCGGGCCTCCTTGTCGCTCTGAAACCGCGAAAGCGCGCGGGTGTGCACGGGAAACCCAGCGAATCGTTCGGAGAAGGTCTCGAGGTGCTGGCGAACGAGCAGCGTGGTGGGCACCAGCATGGCAACCTGCTTGCCCTCCTGAATCGCCTTGAACGCGGCACGCACGGCGACCTCGGTCTTGCCGAAGCCCACGTCGCCGGCGAGCAGTCGATCCATCGGGATGGGCCGCTCCATGTCGGCCTTGACCTCGTCGATGGTGGTGAGCTGGTCGGGCGTCTCGGCGAAGGGGAAGGCCTCTTCGAGCTCACGCTGCCACGGCGTGTCGGGCCCGAAGGCGTAGCCGCGCGACGCCATGCGGGCGCTGTACAGCTTCACGAGTTCGACGGCGATGTCGCGTACGGCCTTGCGGGCCTTCGACTTCGCAGCCGACCAGTCGCTGCCGCCCATCTTCGACAGCGGCGGTGCCTCTCCCCCGACGTAACGCGTCAGCAGGTCGAGCTGGTCGGTGGGAACGTAAAGTTTGTCGCCCGGGTAACCGCGCTTCGACGGCGCGTATTCGATCAGCAGGTATTCGCGTGTGGTCTTCACGGGGTTGCGGCCGCCGCTTGACACCTCGCGCTGCGTGAGTTCGATGAACCGACCGATGCCGTGCGTCTGATGCACCACCACGTCGCCGGCTTTCAGCTGCAAAGGATCGACGACGTTCTTGCGGCGCGTCGCCAGCTTCTTGACCTGGCGCGAGTCGTACCCGGCGGTGCGGCCGTAGAACTCCGACTCGCTGATGAGCGCGAGCTTCGTCTGCGGCAGCTCGAAACCGCTCTCGACAGTGGCCTTCACGAGGTATGCGATGCCGGGTTCGGGGTCGGCGGGAAACTCGTCGACGACCCGGGCGGCGAGTTCGTGCTCGCCCAGCACATCGGCAGCCCGCTCGACCAGGCCGCTGCCGGCGGCCACGACAGCCACCGTCCAGCCATCGCGCAGGCGCGCGGCGACGTGTTCGAGGGCGCCGTCGACGTTGCCCTGAAAGCTCGGCACTGCGTCGGCCGCGATTCGCACGTAGTGCGCGTCTGTGTCGACGATGGCCTGCAGGTGTTCGTCGACGGATGCTGTACCGCTGTCGAACGTGCTGAAAGTCCACCACGGGCGCTTCGACCCCGCGGCCGCCCGCAGGTCGTTCAGCGTGATGAATTCGCCCGACGCAAGGTCGATCGGAGCCTCGGCCCCGGCCGTCGCAGCGTTCCACGCGGCCGACAGAAACTCGCGGTTCGTCTCGGTGAGACTGACCGCCCGGCTCGCCACCCGCTCGGGCGAGATGACGGCGATGGCCGCACCCGCCGGCAGGTAGTGCGTCACCGTCACGAGCCGGTCGAGCAGCGCCGGGGCGAGGCTCTCCATGCCCTCGACCGGAATGCCCTGCGAGATCTTCTCGAGCAGCCCCGCGAGACTCGGAAACTCGTGCTGCATCTCCCGCGCCCGCTGCCGCACGGGCTCGCTCAGCAGCAGTTCGCGGCTCGGCGGCAGCTCGACGCTGTCGAACGCCACGTCGAGCGATCGCTGGTCGGCCACAGAGAAGCCGCGGATCTCCTCGATCTCATCCCCGAAGAAATCGACCCGCACCGGATGCTCGGCCACCGCCGGGAACACATCGAGAATGCCGCCCCGCACCGCGAACTCGCCGCGCCGGGTCACCATGTCGACCCGGGAGTACGCGAGTTCGACAAGATCGGTGGTGAGCTTGGCGAGGTCGTACCCACGCCCGCTCTTCACGAGCCGCACGGGCTCCTGCACGGCGAGGTTGTCGGCCAACGGCTGCAGCGCGGCACGCACCGACGCCACCACGATGAGCGGCCGGGGCCGAACGGGAACTTCGCCTGCCGGGGCGATTGCCGCGCGCACCGACGGTACCCCCGCAGCATCGGCCGCGGCCGTCTCGGCCGACCACGCAGCGAGTCGCCGCAGCGCCGCGATGCGCTTGCCCACGATCTCGGCGCTCGGGCTCAGACGTTCGTGCGGCAGTGTCTCCCACGCCGGAAACTCGAGCACCTCGGCTTCGGGAGCAAGCGACCCGAGACTCGCGCGGAGCCCCTCGGAGTCGCGCCCGGTCGCGGTGACAACGAGCATCACCTGCGGCAGAGAGTCGGCCGCGCGCTGCGAAAGCAGCGCAGACAGCAGCGGGGCTCGGAGCCCATCGGTGAGCGAGAAGTCGGCGTCGCGGCCGGCCTCTGCCACGGCGCGGTCGAACGTGGAGGCGCGCAAGAGCGCTGCGATCAAACCCTGAAGTATCACTGAACCAATTCTACGGGCCCCCACCGACACCCGCACGGGGTCAGACGCAGGCCGCGCGACTCAGGCCGGCGGTGGCGCGTGAAACTGCTGCTGCGCAGCCGTGAGCCCGTCGGCCGCAATCTTCACCACGGCGTCGGCCGCGTCTGCAAGCAGGATGGGCAGGTTCTGCCGCTCGGTCGACGAGAAGTCGCGCAGCACGAAGTCGGCCGCGTTCTGGCGGCCGGGAGGCCGGCCGATGCCCACCCGCACCCGGGCGAAGTCGCCGGTGCCGGCCGCCGCGATGATGTCGCGAATGCCGTTGTGCCCGCCGTGCCCGCCGCCGAACTTCAGGCGCAGGGTGTCGAACGGGATGTCGAGTTCGTCGTGCACGACGATGAGCCGCGACGGCTCGAGCGAGTAATACGAGAGCAGCCCGGCGGCCGGGCCACCGGAGTTGTTCATGAAACTGTTCGGCTTCGCCAGAATGAAACGGGGGCCGCCCGGAGTGCTCCGACCCTCGGCCACGCGAGCGTTGGCCTTGTGCGACCTGAAGGGGGCCGAGAGGCGCCCGGCCAGATCATCCAGAACCATCTGCCCCACGTTGTGGCGATTGCCGGCGTATTCGGGCCCGGGATTGCCGAGCCCGATGACGAGCCACGTGTCAGTTGCAGCCACGGCTGTCACCGAACCCTTCTGGCGCGATCACGCCGGTGAAACCCAAACGTGCCGTGGCGAACAGGCCGCCACGGCACGAAGGAGATGAACGAAGAACGACTACGCGGGCTTCGGAGCGTCAGAGGTCGACGCGTCGCCAGCCGAGAGGCTGTCACCGAGGTCTTGCTCCTCGGGGATCGACACAGCCACGATGAGCTGGTCTTCGTCGCCGATGAGAATGGCGCCCTCGGGCAGCTCGATGTCTCTCGCCAGAATCTGGGTGCCGGCCTCGGCGCCCTCGATGTTGACGGTGACGCGGGTGGGGATGTTGGTGGCCAGCACCTCGAGCAGCAGCACGAAGGTGTCGAGGTCGGCCGTGGCACCCGAGACGGGCTCACCCTCGACCTGAACGGCAACTTCAACCTGCACACGCTCGCCCTGGCGAACGGCGATCAGGTCGAGGTGCTCGATGATCTGGCGTACGGGGTCTTTCTGAACGTCTTTCACGAGCGCCAGCTGAGGCGTGCCTTCGATGTCGAGCTCAATGAGCGCGTTCGACTTGCGAATGAGCAGGAAGACCTCGTGGCCGGGCAGGCTCACGTGCTGGGGGTCGGCGCCGTGGCCGTAGATCACTGCGGGGATCTTGCCGGCAGCACGGAGCTTGCGAGCCGCGCCCTTGCCGAATGAGGTGCGGGTTTCCGCAACGATCTTGTTGTCGTCAGCCATGATTGTTCTCCTCACGGGGTCAGCCCCCGCGTCGATTGGGTTTGCAAAGTGTTTTCAACTCGAACGCGTCAGCGTGAGGAAAGACGTAAAGCCTCTTCTACCGCGTCGATTACGGATGCCGGGCATCCCTCGCCGAAGTTCAGTGCTTGAGTCTACACGGATGCCCGTAGCCATGCGACCGCGTCGCCAACGATGGCGGCCGGCGTCTGCCCTGTGTCGAGCACACAGCCGCGCTCGTCGGTCTGCAGCGGTTCGAGGGTGTCGAGCTGGGAGTCGAGCAGCGCGGCGGGCATGAAGTGGTGCTCGCGGTGCACCATGCGGGCCCGGATGAGCGCACTTCCGCCTGCGAGGTGCAGAAACACGGTGTCGGGGGCGAAGCTTCTCAGGGCGTCTCGATACGCCTTCTTGAGGGCAGAGCATGCCACGACGGGGCCTCGACCCGGCTCGCCGTGCAGCACCTGGCCGACGGCCGCGAGCCAGGGCTGGCGATCGGAGTCGGTCAGCGGGGTACCGGCGGCCATTTTCGCCTTGTTCGCAGCGGGGTGCAGGTCGTCGCCGTCGATGAACGACACCCCGAGCGCCGACGCGAGAGCCAACCCGACGGTCGTCTTCCCCGACCCCGAGACGCCCATGACGACGGTGGGCGGCAGTTTCACAATCGGCAGGGAAGTCACCCGGTCAGCCTAACTGCGCAGCGCGATCAGCCACGCATCGAGACCCATCAGCGCCGCGTACAACACGATCAGAATCCCGTACCCCGCCAGGTTTCGCCCCCGGGAGATGTGCTCCGCGTGCCACCACCCGAATACGCGGAAGATCCACGGCGCCACCACCCAGCCGAGCAGCTGCGTGCTGAAGACGTTACCGATGAACAGGCTCGCCCAGAACGGCACCCCGTTCGCCTCCAGCAGCGGCGCGCTGATGAAGAAGCCGAACAGGAACACGATCGGATAGAGCACCAGCAGCACCAGCAGGTTGTCTTTGAAGATCGCCAGTCGCGACGGCGTGTCGACGCCCGAACGGCTGCCGTCCCAGAAAGAGAAGCCGTAGCGCGACCGACTCACCTTCATCTGCGCATTGAACGACTCGCCCTCACTGAGCAGGCGAGTGCGCTGCGGCGACTCGACCCAGGCGCTCAGGTGCTCGTCGCTGTCGAAGCTCAGGATGACCGTCCAATCGTCTTGCAAGCCCGGAGTCGGCCGCTCGATCTTGTGCCCCCGAAACCCGGCAAAACTCGCTTCGGCCGCCGAGATGCGACGCTGCCACTCGAGGAACTCACTCTCGCGGTCAACCGGAACCCTGCTTGTGACGATGATCGAGGCGGCCGCCGGAACCTGGCGCTGGTGCTCCGTGACGAAGTGGAACTCCTCCTGGCCGACGAAGATGTGCTCGATCTCCGCGAAGAGCGCCGCACGCTCGCCGCTCTGCAACCACGACTGTGCGGCCTCGGCATTCTCGAAGCGCTGCACGAGAACCCAGTCGGTCTGCGCGGGCGGCGAGGGCTCGATCACCGTGCGGTCGATGAACCCGGTCCACGCAGCGAGAACCGCCCCGAGCTTCAGCTCCCACGCCCGGTAGGCCTCATCGCTGCCCGGCACGATGCGGCGCTGGATGATCAGCGAGACGGGCGCTCCCGCCACCCGATCACCTGCAGCGACCGTCTCCCCCTTGGTCATGGCCTGTTAGGCCTTCTGGTAGGCGCGCTCGCCCATCACCCAGGTCTGATCGACGGCACGGTCGTCGCCGACGATCATGATTCCGAAGAGCATGTTGGCGGCATCATCCATCGTCACCGGGTCTCCGCCGTCGGCAATGAGTGTCGAGTGCCAGTCGGCACCGGGAGGGCCCTGCGTCCAGTCGAGGGCAACGAAGTCGGCCTCCTTGCCGACGTCGAAGCTGCCGACACGGTCGTCGATGTAGAGCCCCTCGGCCCCGCCCAGCGTGATCGACCAGAAGGCACGATAGGCCGAGAGCTTGTTGCGCTCGGCCTCGGCGGCGTCTTTCAGAGAGGGGTCGATGCTGCCGTCGAGCAGGGTGTTGTTGATCATCCCGACCTTGTAGGCACCGTCGAGAACAGCGAGCATGCTGAACCGGTTGCCGCCGCCCATGTCGGTGCCGAACGTCATGCGCACGCGCTGGTCGGGGTCGGTCGCCTTTCCGAGCCGGAACATGCCGCTGCCGAGAAAGAGGTTCGAGTTGGGGCAGAACGTGACCGACGCTTCTGCGTCGTGAAGGCGCTTGTACTCGGAGTTCGACAGCCAGACCGCGTGACCACCGGTGAACTTCGGACCGACCAGATTGTATTTCTCGTACACCGCGAGGTAGTCGTCGGCACCCGGGTGAACCACCCCGACGCCGCGAATCTCGGCGGGGTTCTCTGAGATGTGAGTGTGCACCCAGGCATCCGGATGCTCGGTCTTCAGCTGCGCGCATCGCTCGAGCAACTCGGGGCTGGCGCCGAACGCGAACCTCGGTGTGATGGCGTAGAGGTTACGGCCGACGTTGTGATACTTCTCGATCAGGGTCTTGCTGTCGGCATAGAAGGCGTCTGCCGTGTCGACGAAGTAGTCGGGGGCGTTCGTGTCGATACCGGTGAGTCCCGAGATGACCCGCATGTTTCGTCGCGACGCCTCCTCGAAGAGCTCCTCGGTGCAGACGGGAGCGGTGCTCGTGAAGGCCTGCACCGTTGTCGTTCCAGAGGCGAGCAGGTTGTCGAAGAATCGCACCGCGCCGTCTTTGGCGTACTGGCGGTCGGCGTACCGCGCTTCCTCGGGGAAGACCCACTTCTGCAGCCACGGCAGCAGCTGCTCACCGAAGGCGCCGAGCACACGGGTCTGGGGAAAGTGGATGTGCCCGTCGATGAAACCCGGCGTGATGATGCGGTGCTCGATGTGCGTGATCTCGAGGTCGGCGTACTCGCCCGCTCGATCGCTGTAGGGGCCGAACGAGACGATGATGCCGTCGTCGACGACCAGCAGGCCGTCTGCGAGAAATCTCGCCGAGGCCTCTTCGTCGCCCACATGCTTCCATGGGTCGTCTATGAAATCAAAAAAAGAACCACGAATTCCGCGAACGGTCATTGCTCTGCCTTCCCTGCGTCTGAGGCAACACCAGACACAACAGTGGCCCCGGGTCAGATCGTACTAAACCGCTACGCTGGAAAGGGCAATTCTTTGGAGGAAACTTATGGCTGAAACAAGCGAAGCGACAGCGAACATCGGTGTTGTCGGGCTTGCCGTGATGGGCTCGAACCTGGCGCGCAACCTCGCCAGCCGAGAGGGCAACACCGTGGCGGTGTACAACCGCTCACCTGAACGTACGAAACTGCTCACCGACGAGCATCCTGAAGCCGGCTTCGTGGCCAGCGAGAAGATCGAAGACTTCGTTGCATCGCTGACCAAACCGCGAACGGCCATCATCATGGTGCAGGCGGGAAAAGGCACTGACGCCGTCATCTCGCAACTGGCCGACCTGTTCGACGAGGGCGACATCATCGTCGACGGCGGCAACGCACTGTTCACCGACACCATTCGGCGAGAAGAAGCCATCACGGCCAGGGGAATCCACTTCGTGGGCACCGGCATCTCGGGTGGCGAAGAGGGCGCGCTGAAGGGCCCCTCGATCATGCCCGGCGGTTCGAACGAGTCGTACGTGACGCTCGGCCCGATTCTCGAGTCGATCGCCGCCATCGCCGAGGGCGAACCCTGCGTGACGCACGTGGGTACCGGCGGCGCCGGCCACTTCGTGAAGATGATCCACAACGGCATCGAGTACGCCGACATGCAGCTCATCGCCGAGTCGTACGACCTGCTCACCAAGATCGGCGGCCTCTCCCCCGCGGGAGCCGCCGACGTGTTCACTGAGTGGAACTCGGGCGACCTCGAGTCGTACCTCATCGAGATCACGGCCGAAGTGCTCAAGCAGGTCGATGCAAAGACCGGTAAGCCATTCGTCGACATCGTGCTCGACCAGGCCGGCTCGAAGGGCACCGGCGTCTGGACCGTTCAGAACGCCCTCGACCTGGGCGTACCCGTCGGCGGCATCGCCGAGGCCGTGTTCGCCCGCGCCGTGTCGAGCCACCCCGAGCAGCGCGAGGCGGCGCAAGCCGTCATCACGTCGCGCCCCACCCCCGTCGAGGTGGGCGAGTCGTTCTCCGACGACGTGAACGCCGCGCTGTACGCCTCGAAGGTCGTCGCCTATGCGCAGGGCTTCGACGCCATCATCGCCGGCGCCGAGAAGTACGGCTGGGAGATCAACAAAGGCAACATCGCGAAGATCTGGCGGGGTGGCTGCATCATTCGCGCCCAGTTCCTGAACCGCATCGTCGAGGCGTACGACAACAACCCCGAGCTGAAGACGCTGCTGGCCGACCCGTACTTCGCCTCGGCCGTGGCCAATGGTGAGGCGGCGTGGCGCCGTATCGTGTCGACAGCAGCGCTGTCGGGCATCCCGGTGCCCGGCTTCTCGTCAGCTCTCAGCTACTACGACTCGCTCGCGTCGAAGCGCCTGCCGGCCTCGCTGGTGCAGGCGCAGCGCGACTTCTTCGGGGCGCACACGTACAAGCGCGTCGACAGGGAAGGCACTTTTCACACGCTGTGGTCGGGTGACCGAAGCGAGATCGAGTCCGAGGGTAGCTCGCACTAGGCCGTTCTCGCCGAACGAAAGGCCCGGTGGTCGCGCAATCGCGCGGCTGCTGGGCTTTTTTACCAATTCAGCGCCAAACGGCAGTTTTTGTACCCATTTCGCTGACTGATCGTTATGCAGCGGGCTCGGTTTGCCCCGCGAAGGAGGCGCATAATTTAGGCATGGCCACTGCACCCCTGACGGCACAGCCACGACCCCTGCCGCACGTCGTGACACGAGCCGCGCGAGCCCTCGAGGCCGTCTGCCGATGAGCGACACGTACGACGAGCCCGAGCTGGCGGGTTACGAGCCGCACGGCGCCAAGCCCCTGAGAAGCGCCCGCGCGAAGACGTTCATGCGCGTCGTGGTGATACTGGGGATTGCGGCGCTGGTGCTGCCGGGCATCCTGACCACCTATGGCCTCGCGAAGGCGACCGCACAGGCTGCGTGTGCTGCGAACGTGGCGTATCGGGCGCCGAGCGCCACCGGTGCGAACGCGAAGTTCGAGTTGTTCGGCCAAGGCGGCATCGGGTGGCAGTGCTATTCGGTGGGCGCGTACGGCGGTGACCGGAGGCCGATCGCGCCGCTCGGGCTGATTCCCACCTATCCCTCGCAGGCGACGCTGCCGGGCTGAGCCTCGGTGGATCCATTCGGGCGGGGCGTGGGCCCGGGCCTCGGTTCGGGCCCGGGGTCAGGGTCTAGAGGCCGAGCCGCGACTTCACTTCGAACACCGACGGGTTCGTTGCGCTCGATCCGTCAGGAAAGAGCACAGTGGGAACCGTCTGGTTGCCGCCATTCAGCGCCTCAACCAACTCGGCCGTACCGGCAACATCTTCGATGTTGATCTCGGTGTAGCCGATGCCATCCTTGTCGAGTTGCTTCTTCAACCGGTTGCAGTAGCCGCACCACGAGGTGGAGAACATCGTGATGGTCTCGGCCGCCGGAAGGTACTCAGTCGTTGTCGTCATAGCGTTCTCAACCTGCCATTGTCATCAAATATTTCGCGTACGGCCGGGCTCGGGCGGCCAAACTCGCGCGGCTGGGCTAGCGCGGTTGGCCGTACGAACGCGCCTACGCGTCGCCGTCGAACATCGACGTGACAGAGCCGTCGTCGAAGACCTCGTGAATCGCCCGCGCCAACAGCGGCGCGATCGGCAGCACGGTGAGTGACTCGAAACGCTTCTCCATCGGAATGGGCAGTGTGTCGGTCACGACAACCGAGTCGATGAAGTCGCTCTGCAGAATCTGGCTCGCCGGGTCGGAGAAGACCGCGTGCGTCGCCGCCACGATGACACCCTTTGCACCCGCGTTCTTCAGGGCTTCGGATGCCGCGACAATCGTTCGCCCGGTATCGATCAGGTCATCCACCAGCAGGCACCAGCGCCCACTGACGTCGCCCACGATCTCGTGTACCGACACATGGTTCGGCACCAGCGGGTCGCGGCGTTTGTGGATGATCGCCAGCGGGGTGCCGAGCTTGTCACTCCACACGTCAGCGACGCGAACACGGCCCATGTCGGGTGAGACGACCGTCAGCTGTGACAGGTCGAACGTCTTGCGAATGTGCTCCATGAGTACCGGCATGGCGAACAAGTGGTCGACGGGGCCGTCGAAGAAGCCCTGGATCTGCGGTGCGTGCAAGTCGACCGACATGATGCGGTCGGCACCGGCGGCCTTGAACAGGTCGGCGATGAGGCGCGCGGAGATGGGCTCGCGGCCGCGGTGCTTCTTGTCTTGGCGGGCGTACGGGTAGAACGGCGCCACCACGGTGATGCGTTTCGCCGATGCTCGCTTGAGAGCATCGACCATGATGAGTTGCTCCATGAGCCACTCGTTGATCGGGTCGGTGTGAGACTGGATGACAAACACGTCGCTGCCGCGAACGCTGCCGTTGAAACGCACGTACAACTCGCCGTTGGCGAACGTGTGGCTGGTCGTGGAGATCAGGCCTGTCTCGAGTTCGGCTGCGATCGCCGCCGCGAGTTCGGGATGAGCTCGCCCGGTTGCCAGAACCAGATGCTTCTCATTTTCGGCCGTGATCTCAGACACTTATTCTCCGGTTTTCTCGGCGTCGGGCGCCGATTGTAGTGAATTGTTCGCCTGCTGGGCTGCCCGGTCGGCGTCACTGCCGGCACGGTGGGTTGCAACCCATCCTTCGAGGTTTCTCTGGGGGGCCACGTTCATCGCGAGCGACCCCGCCGGAACGTTCTTGCGCACCACTGTTCCGGCGCCACTGTACGCCCCATCGCCAATTGTAACGGGGGCGACGAAGACGTTGTGTGAGCCCATTCTCACGTTCGAACCCACCACCGTCTCGCTCTTCGTCACACCGTTGTAGTTGGCAAAGATCGAGCCGGCACCGATGTTCGAGTTCGTACCGATGCGAGCGTCGCCCACATACGACAGGTGCGGCACCTTGCTGCCGTCACCGATCTGGGCGTTCTTGGTCTCGACGAATGCGCCGATCTTGCCGTCGGCACCCAGTACTGTGTTCGGCCGCAAGTAGGAGAACGGCCCCACCGTGGCGCCGGCCCCGATGACCGACAGCGTGGCATCCGACCGCTTCACGATCGCACCCTCGCCCACTTCGCAATCGAGAAGGGTCGTGTCGGGGCCCACCACGGCGCCACGGGCGATGACCGTGGCGCCCCGCAACTGGGTGCCCGGCAGAATGGTGACGTCGGGCTCGATGGTGGTCTTCAGGTCGATCCACGTCGTCGCCGGGTCGTGAACCGTCACCCCAGCCAATTGCCAGCCCCGGATGATCAGGGCGTTCATCTTGGCGGCGGCCTCACTCAGTTGCGCCCGGTCGTTGATACCCGCCACGAGCCACGCGTCGGCGACCGGAAGCACCGACACGTCAGACCCCGCTCGCCGCAGCAGCTCGATCATGTCGGTCAGGTACTTCTCGCCCTGCGCGTTGTGAGTGGTGAGCTGGGGCAGAAGCTCACGGAGCTGGGCGACACCGAACATGTAGACGCCGGCGTTGATCTCGCTGATCGCCAGCTCGCTGTCGGTCGCGTCACGGTGTTCGACGATGCGGTCGACCCTGCCGTTCGACTCACGGATGACCGAGTCGGCACCCGATCGAACGATGCGGCCATAGCCCGACGGGTCGTCGAGGTACGCGCTGAGGAGCGTCGCCGAAGCAAGGCTTCTGCGGTGCTCGGCGATCAGACCGGAGAGCGTCGCGACGTCGAGAAGCGGGGTGTCGCCGTTGATCACCAGCACGTCACCGTCGAAGTCGGCAGGCAGCGCTGCCACGGCCTGCTCCACCGCGCGGCCGGTGCCTGGAGTCTCGTCTTGGTCGACGATGAGCCCGCCGGGCATGTGCTCGGAGATGACCTCGACGAGGCGGTCGCGCTCATGACGCACCACGGTGACGGTGTAGAAGGCATCCAACTCGCGGGCCGTGCCGAGCACGTGGCTCACGATGGGAACCCCCGCCAGCTCATGCAGCAGCTTCGGAGTCTCAGACTTCATGCGCGTGCCCTGGCCCGCCGCCAGGATGATGATCGCGAGTCGGGAGTCGGTCACGTGGTTCTCACTCTCTGCTGCGGTTGCTCGCCTCGACGCGTACTGCTCCGCCTCCAGGATTCGAACCTAGTCCTAACAGCTCCAAAGGCTGTCGTGCTGCCGTTACACCAAGGCGGAATGCACAGCGGCGCGCCGTGTGCAGTAAACAAGTCTGCCAGAGCTTCGGGCCTCGCGTGACGCGCTGAGGTCATCCCAGCAAACTTTCCGGGCAGAAACCGCCGTCAAAGAGCCGGATAATGAGTAAATGCCCGATGCCGAATCCACTGACTCCGTCGACGAGATCGTCGACGCGTGGAGACGCGAGCGCCCCGATCTCGACTTCGCCCCCCTGCAGGTTCTCTCGCGTGTGTGGCGGCTCTCCCGGCACCTCGACCGGGCCAGAAGAACCTCGTTCGGCTCGAGCGAACTCGAATCGTGGGAGTTCGACGTGCTGTCTGCACTTCGGCGCGCCGGGTCGCCCTACCAGTTGAGCCCCAAAGCCCTGCTCGAAGAGACCATGGTGTCGTCGGGAACCATGACGAACCGCATCGACCGGCTCGTCGGCCGGGGGTTCGTCGAGCGCCGTACGAGCCCGCACGATGGCCGGGGCATCCTCGTGACCATGACGAACGAGGGCCTCGCCCGGGTCGACGCGGCCATCGCCGAACTCGTGACGAGCGAGTCAAAGCTGCTCTCCGCCCTCACCAAACCCGACCAGGAACGCCTGGCGGGCCTGCTGCGCAAGCTCAGCCGCGACTTCGACTGACGTGCGGTTCGCGGGCGCGTCATCCTGCTGGCGTCAGCCGCCCGCCTGCGCCCACGAGAACCGCGCCGCTATGCCAGCAGCTCGCTGAGCTGCAGCCAGCGCACCTCGAGGTCGCTGAGCGTGCTCTGAACGGTGTCGAGCTCGGTCGAGATCGCGCCGAGCCCCGCGTAGTCGCTCTGGTCGTGAGCCGCCATCCGCGCGTGAATCTCGGTGACCTGGCTGCCGTACTTCTCGAGCCTGCGGTTCACCGAAGCGAGCTCCTTCTGGGCTGCCCGCAGTTCTGCTCCTGCCAGCGCCGGCTTCGCGTTCGCCTTGCCGGCTCCGGATGCCCCGCCCGCGCTGCCTGCGCCCGAACCGTCGCCCGACGAGCCCCGCGCAGCGTTTCTCTGCTGCAGCGCGCGCACCTCGAGGTACTGGTCGACCCCGCGCGGCAAGTGGATGAACCCACCATCGATCACCGCGTACTGGTTGTCTGTGACGCGCTCGAGCAAGTACCGGTCGTGCGACACCACCAGCAGCGTGCCCGGGTAGGTGTCGAGCAGGTCTTCGATGGCCGCGAGCATGTCGGTGTCGAGGTCGTTGGTTGGCTCATCCAGAATCAGAACGTTCGGCTCACTGAGCAGGATGAGCAGCAGCTGCAGGCGGCGCTTCTGGCCACCCGACAGGTCTTTCACCGGGGTCGAGAGCTGCGCGGCGGTGAAACCCACCCGCTCGAGCAGCTGGCCGGGCGTCATCTCTTTGCCGCCGGAGACATAGGTGCTGCGCTGGCGGCCGATGACCTCGCTGACGCGATCGTTCAGAATGTCGTCGAGCTCGAACAGCTGCTGAGTGAGGGTGGCGACCTTGATCGTCTTGCCACGCTTCACCCGGCCGGTGGTCGGCTGCAGCGAACCCGAGACCAGGCTGAGCAGCGTGCTCTTGCCCACACCGTTCACGCCCAGGATGCCCGTGCGCTCGCCCGGCGCGATACGCCAGGTGACATCGTGCAGAACCTTCTTCGGGCCGTTCTTGCCGTCGTAGACCACCGAGATGTTCTCGAGGTCGACCACGTCTTTTCCGAGCCGCTGCATGGCCATCGCCGAGAGCGACACAGAGTTGCGGGCGGGTGGCTCGTCGGCGATCAGCGCGTTCGCCGCGTCGATGCGGAATTTCGGTTTCGCCGTGCGGGCAGGAGCGCCCCGCCGCAGCCACGCCAGCTCCTTCTTCATGAGGTTCTGTCGTTTCGACTCCATGGTCGCCGCCATCGTGTCGCGCTCGACGCGCTGCAGAATGTAGGCCGCGTAGCCGCCCTCGAACGGCTCGATGAGCTGGTCGTGCACCTCCCACGTGGCCGTGCAGATCTCATCGAGAAACCACCGGTCGTGTGTGACGACCACGAGGCCGCCCGAGTTCGTCGCCCAGCGCTTCTTCAGGTGCCCTGCGAGCCAGGAGATGCCTTCGACGTCGAGGTGGTTTGTCGGTTCGTCGAGAAAGATGATGTCGTGGTCGCCGATGAGCAGGGCCGCTAGAGCCACCCGCCGGCGTTGGCCACCGGAGAGGTCGTCGACCAGGGCATCCCACGGAATGTCGCTTGCCAGGCCCGCGATCACGTCGCGCACGATGGGGTCGCCTGCCCAGACGTGCTCGTCGATGCCGCCCACGATCGTGTCGCCCACGGTCTTGGTGCCGTCGAGAAGGTCGGCCTGGTCGAGCATCGCGAGCGTCACGCCGTTGCGGCGGGTCACCCGGCCGGAATCGGGCTCCATGCGGCCCGAGAGCAGGCGCAGCATGGTCGACTTGCCGTCGCCGTTACGGCCAACAATGCCGATGCGGTCGCCTTCGTTGATGCCCAGTGTGACGTCGTCGAAGATGACGCGCGTCGGAAATTCGAGATGGAGGGACTCGGCCCCCAGTAGATGTGCCACCCCTCAAGTTGACCACAGGTTGAGGTGGCGGGCTGCCGTGCGGCGGTTTCGGGGCCGCCGATTGCGTTGTCGGCAGACCCCGCCCGCGCGCGTCGGCTACCCTCGTGAGGTGACGAATGAGACGGTAGCCGAGCTGATCGCTCGCCGAATGACGACGACGCCCGATTTTCCGAAGCCGGGCATCCTGTTTCGCGATCTCACTGCACTCATGGCCGACGGTGAGGGGCTCCGCCGGGTGACGGATGCCCTGACCTCAGCCATGCCCGCCGACGTCGATGCCGTGGTGGGGGTCGAGGCTCGCGGGTTTCTGTTCGCGGCGGCCGCGGCCGTCTCGCGGGCAATCGGCGTCTACCCGATTCGCAAGCAGGGAAAGCTGCCCGGGCCGCTGCTGAGCGAGACCTATGACCTCGAATACGGCTCCGCGACCATCGAGCTGCAGCCCGACTCTCTCGCTCCGGGCTCGCGCGTCTACGTTCTCGACGATCTGCTGGCCACGGGCGGAACCCTCGTTGCCGCAGTGCGGCTCCTCGAGCGGGCAGGGTACGTGGTGGTCGGCGTGGGTGTCGCGATCGAGCTCGCCGAACTCGGCGGGCGGACGGCGCTCGGCGCTCACCCCGTCAACGCGTTGCTCACGATTTCGTAGCGGCGGGTATCCGGTGATCTGGCCATGATGAGCATCGAACTGCTGCTCGATGCGGCACTGGATGCCCGTATCCGCGCCGAGTGGAACACCCTGCTGCTCGCGGGGCTGCCGAGCCAGGCGCGGCACTCGGGCGCGAGCAATGCGCCGCACGTGACGCTGCTCGCGGCGGAGGCTGTCGAGGTCGGCGTGGTCGGGGTCGGCGCAGTCGGGGCCGGGGTGCTCCCGGCTGAGGTGCAGCTCAGCGGATTCGCGGTGTTCGGAGCCGGGCCAAAGGGGCTGGTGCTGTCGCGACTCGTGGTGGTGAGCCGCGAGTTGCAGGCGCTGCACGCCGCGGTGCACGCGGCCGCCACGGGCCTGATCGGTCTCTCGGAGCTCACTGCCGTCGACCGGTGGACACCCCACATCACCCTCGCGAGCCGCCTCACCCCAGCGCAACTCGGGGCGGCCATCGAGCTGCTCGCGCCGCCGCCCGCGCCCCACCCGCAACCCACCGAACCGCCCGCGCCCCACCCGCAGCCGCACGTCGGCCGCGCGGTCGCCCTCCGGCACTGGAAC
>NZ_QYRT01000057.1 GCF_004923255.1 Subtercola vilae
GACCCACCTCCCGGAGGTCCCACAGCTTCGTAACGACGTCAGGGAGCATTCGCTCGGAGAACCGTCCAGACATATCGATCAACACCATCCACAGAGTAAGTGGTGCAATCACTGCTTGAATCCGCCGTGTTATTTATTCCGTTTCGTGAGCTGACCCCATCTAGTGCAATGAGCACGCCCGGGCGATCCCGGCTCCGCGGGAAACGATGTGGGGCGCGGCTAGGAGGGTCTCCTATGCTCGTTCGGTGCGGATGTTGGTGGCTGGGAAGACGCGGCGGAGTACCTGGTTGACGGCAGGGGTGTCGTATGTGGCGGGGTTGAATGGTTTCCGGGGGTTGTGGTGCATGCTGCTGACCCATTCGGTGAGGTTGTCGTGTTCGTCGTCGGCGGGGTGGTCGAGGACATGGAGGATGTGGTCGTACCCGTCGATGCCGCCGCTGTCCTCAAGTGGGCAACGCCGCTCACCCCGAATAACCGTGATGGTGGGGTCGCCGGGATTTTTCGGGAGGGTTTCGATGAGGTCCAGGCGGTGCAGCCAGTTGTCGCCGAGGTCGTACAGATAGAACAGGGGTGCCTGGTCAGTGAGGACGTCCCGGAGCGCGAAATCTTCTTCGGCAAGGTATGCGCCTTCGTCGTCGTCTTCGCGGAGGAACGGAGACGCCCATCGTCGCGGGAGCATCGGGGTGATGTTGCCGTCTAGATCGGGATCGAAATCGAGAAATTCGTGCAGGTGACTATTTTCCCAGCCCATCACGATCTGGAGTGCATCGTGGAGTTGGGGCAGGCGAAGGTCCGCGTCGATTTCGAAAAGCCGCCAGATCTCCGGTTCGCTACCGACCAGATGAATCCTCACGCGAAGAAGAGCCGGTCCGATGCGCCTCACCACTGCCCCCATCACCAGATTCTCCCACAACGCACGCTCAAAGCTGGTGGGAGTCGATCCCGGCATCGCGGAAGAATCCGGCGCAGGGTGAGCGTTACACGCCCCGTCATCGTGCAGTAACTCGTGCAGGCTAAGCGTGCACTCGGCGCCCGGGAAATGTATGGTCGCCAATTCGGGTTCAAGGCCGTGCGGTGGGCGACCGGCTAGCGGGCGGGTCATGCGGGTTCGTGGCGGGCCAGTTAACTGAGGTGCCGTCGGAGCTCGCGTCGGGCGGCGTTCGCACTGACAATTAGCCCCCGGCACAATAGGAGGCCCGTGCCGATAGCGTTGACTCATGTCGAGACTTGCCGCCGCGCCGAAACAGCTGTCAGGCCTATGGGGGGAGGCGCTCACCGTCAAAGCACTTCGTGATCTCGGGTTCGAGGTGGAGTGGCAAGGCGGACTAACCACGGGCAAGGACCTGATCGCTTCGCGGGGCGGGGCAGTTTGGCATGTCCAGGTTAAGTCGACACAGAAGCCCAACGGCTGGGTGGCGTGGACCGGTGACGGCACGCGAGCACGCGAATTGGATGCTCGAGCCAAAGCGACCGGCGCCGCCGGCGCCTTCTACGTGCTCGTGCAGATTTGGACTCCCGGCGAGGCCAACTTTGACTTGGAGTCGGGGCAGCTGACGATATCCGCCCCACCGGATGCCGTCCTTGTCGCCCTGGGGGCCGAGAAATTTGCCGGCGACGTGGACGCGGAAAGGAAGAGCTATGCGGAAACAAAGAGAGTGAGAGTTGGTCGTGCTGGCGAGGCCATCGGAACGTTCCATCGCGAGGATGGCGTGATCTATCCGCTTCGCACCGGGGACTATTCATATTTAACCGAATTCGCCGCCAATCTTCCGTAGTGGGTGCCGCACCTCGACCGCCGCCTCAAGCGGCCAATCTCCGACCGGGTCCATGACGTCGTACTCGCCCCAGATCAGACCGCTGCGCGATCCTGCACCGGGCACTAGTGATGTGGTCGTCTGCCGCGCATTGGGGCGGTCCGTAGGTGAGAAGAAGCGGATTCACCATGGCGAGTTGTTCGACGGCTCGCTCTGATCCACGAGTCGACGTGACTGACTAAGAAGTATGTGCAGCACGGTAACGACGCGACCGGTGAAATAGTCGTACGCGTCCTCAGGCAGTTCAGCAATATGGGTCTCGTGGTGGCGGACGCGGAATGTGTTGCCGAGGGCGGTGACGGCATTTAGGTCGGTACGGACTGCGTCCCGAAGTGAGGCCGAGCCGATATGGGCGAGGAGCGCCTCGGCGCTCACGTTCTTCTGATTTTTACCCGGCACCTCGACTGTCTTCAGTCTCTCAAGAGCGCCCCACAGCGCTTGAATACCGGCAAGCCTTTCGGATGACTGCCTGGATGCTACGAGCTGGCGTCCATTCTCTATGAGCTTGTCCAGCTCGATGTCTCCAGTGTCGGGGTTCAGAGCTGATAGGGCTTCGCGAAGTTCTGCTGGTCCGATGTGGGCGATCGTCAGTTCGCCCTGCATCTCGAAAGCAGCACCGCCCCGAGCAAGAATTTCGTTCACGTCATTGCAGTACTGCTTGGCCCCGGCATGCCTGTCGAAGGTCAGCGCGTGGTGGCTGTAGTACGCGTGATTGGCCCCCTCAGAGGGTAAGGCGACGAAACGCCCGGCCAACTCAATTAGATCGAAAATTGTGTCGTCGGCGACATCGCCGCGGTTGCGCAAGAGCGGTATCTGAAGTTTGGGAATCAGCGCTTTTGCGCGATCTGCGAATGCATCAACGTTCGTTGCAAAAATGTGGCTCTTGTCTGAGTCAGGGCAACGCTCGGGGAACTCTTCGGCCAGCCAGTTGCCGGCCAGGCGCGTCATTACCAATTCGAGTAGGCCATCTGCGGTCGCCGCAGGGAGAGTCTGCAAAGTACGCGGCGTCTCTCCGCTCACGCGGTCGGAGTAAAAAGCGTTCGCGGTCACACAGTCATCATGGCGGAACAATAGCCGCACCCTTCCAGCCCTAATTGGAGGACAAACTCTGGCTAAGTCCTGGTGACCGTTAGAGGATCGTCTAAACGGGCGCGCCCGCCGCGGCTGCCGCCGGCCACCTAAGCCCGCTTCGGCGTTGAGGAGCACGTGTGGGCTCCAGTTCCTAGCGGGTGACGCCGCGAGCTGCCCAACCTTCCAGGTTGTCGGACAGGCTCTTGTAGGTCGCTTGGGAGTCGATCTTCCCCCAGATATCTGTTTTAGTGGGGTCAAAGATGGGGACATTCCCAGTGATGTTGGCTTTAGCGAAGGGGTCTGCGCCAGGTTTATCCGTTGTGCCGAAGCTAGAGAGTCCGTGGATGCGAACTCCTAGGAGCGGCCTTCTATCGGCCCATGCTTTTTCAATCTCGTATTTGACCCACGGACGGTTGGCTGTTTCTTGGCCGACAAGGACGATGACGGCTGATTTGTATTTCATGTTGTCGTCGATCCATTGTGCAACCGCCTTAGACCCGTTCCTCTCGACCTCTTCCCATTTCTGAGCAGTGAGGAACGGCTGCTTATCCAACGCATTGATCTGTCTCACGAGCTGAACGCGATTCACATCGCGTTTGTAGTAAAAGCTGTAAAAAACGCTGGTCATGATTCCCCTTATTTACTGATGGACCCACGGATTATAAGGGATGTGCCTTGTTCAGCGCTCCGCTCGCATGTGCAATGCCCATAATTAAGAAATGCCCAGGCCAAGCCGCTCACAACCTCAAGCGTTCTCAGCAGACCGGGTAAAGCATCTCGAGTTTTTGCAGTCCACTATTGCCCGGCAGGCTGCCCATTCGTTTTCTGTTAAAGGGTGGTCGCTTACAGTCGCAGCAGCTTTGTATGTGTATACGGCCACTCATCTTGAATGGTGGCTGGCTTTGCTGGCGCTCGTACCACCTGTCGTTTTCGCCGGTCTCGACGCTTTCTACCTACGACAGGAGAGGCTGTTCCGCCAGCTTTACAGTGCCGCGATAGTTCCTAACAGCGCGGTGGTTGTTTTCAGTATGGACGCCGCGGTCTTCACGGACGTGGCTCGCTACCCCAACTGCGGCTACAAAGGGCGTAACGGGGTCTGGCGTTCAAAGAGCTGGAGATACTTTCACTTCATGATCGTTGCCGTGGGACTAGTGCTTCTCGGGGTTGCGATTTTCCAGGCGCTCAGTTCCACAAAACTCACGTAGTGCGTCGGCGACGCCTTCTAGCACTGCGTCCGCAGTTGGATGCTTGGGTGGCCATATTTCACCAACGGCATCGTCTACCCATCTCGGCACTAGGTGGATGTGGAGATGTTCGACGGTTTGGCTGGCCGCTTCTCCCGCTGACGAGATGAGGTTCATGCCCTCTGGCCGCAACACGTTTTGAAGGGCCACTCCTACACGAAGTGTCGTGAGGCCCAGAGGTTCGATGTCGCGTGGTTCGGCGTCTAGAAATGACCGAATGTGTCGCTTGGGAATAATCATCGTGTGCCCACGCGTCGCAGGTTCCAGCGGAAAGAAAGCAAGCGTGTCGTCGGTCTCATAAATGATCTCGGCAGGTACTTCTTTTCGTACTATCTGGCAGAACGGGCACGTAGGCAATTGGGCTTCCACTAGATGGACAATACCTATGATTGGGGGTGGAGGGTCCATGGTCAGCTACACAATTTCTGAAGTGCGCAGTCTCGGGATAACGGCTTCAGTCTCAACTCCAGGCGGCGCCCGCGAAATCCTTCGTAAAGCCGCCGGCGTCAGCGGGTTGTTCGACATATTTCTCAGCCACAGCTTCTCTGACGCCGAGCTCATACTCGGCGTTCGCAGAGTGCTACAACTTTCGGGGAAGACTGTCTACATCGACTGGATCGACGACCCACAACTAGACCGAACCCGAGTATCCGCTTCGACGGCGGCGCAACTCCGGCAACGCATGAGTCAATGTAAATCCCTCATATACGCGGCCACGCAGGCGGCTAGCTCATCAAAATGGATGCCTTGGGAACTGGGTTACTTCGATGGCATGAAGGGCTCAGAGGCAGTTGCCGTCATGCCATTGGTCGCTTACACGGGTCAGAGCGTGGGACAGGAATATTTAGACCTCTACCCAACCGTGGAGAAAGCCTCCTCCGTCTTCTTGCCTCCGAAGATCACGAAACGGGTTTATGGCGGGATCCAACAGAAATCGTTAGACGACTTGGTTACCAATCGTGGTGGAACCGCGTGGCATCGCTAGCAATGATGCCGCTGCGATAATCACAGACAAGCGCGGAAATCTGCTCACCACGATCCATCCGACATGCGGCGAGTACAGCACCGCCCGCCCGGAGACTCATCCCAGAATAATCGAGAAAGGCACTCGGCGGTGAGCTGAACTTGAGCAGAACAAGTGCCCGGTCAGGGATCCGCTTACGTACCAGCGGTGCCACAATCAAGCGTTCAAAGAACCCTGCCACGAAGCGATCAAAGTCCCAGGTCATGGTGGCCCTTCCGCTGCCGCATGTGTCAAGTTGGACCCTCAGGTTCGGCACATACCGGTGTCCCTCAATCTGATTTGGGCCCTCGATCGACACGCGGGCCGGGTCATGGTTTACGCCTACCTGGACTACACCCCAAACAGACAATCGTTCCGCTTCTTACAGGTCTCCTTCTCTCGCCCCGAATGCCCAAGGCGGCACCATCAATCACCGATCTCGGGTTCTTCAATGATTTCACCCAGACCTGGGTCGCTGAAAGAGTCGAGTTCGTGAGCTCGAGCGACGAAGCGCGAACGAGACCGCCAGCTTTATCGAGCTATACCAGCTGACGTCGAACGTCTCCTCAACGTGTACCTCGAACAATCAGAAAATCTCGTCCTCTTCGAAAGCACCGCGGTCCGGTGGCGCGCCCTCCACAACCTCACACGGGGCCAAGCCGCCACTTGGACGAGCTGGAGCGCCTCCTCACCGCGCTCCGACACCTCCCCAGCACCTCGATACCGCGCACCACCTCAGCATCAGTGGATAGTACTGATATCAGGTTGATGCGATATCGCGAATAAGCTATCCTTGTGGTCATGCAGTGGACAGTCGAGTTCTCCGAGGAGGTGCGAGAGTGGTACGTCGCGCTCTCGCCCGAGGGCAAGGCTGCTACTCAGCGGATCGTGGCGCGCCTAGAGATTCAGGCGCACATGCTCGGTATGCCGCATTCGCGCACGCTCGGTGACGGGTTGCGCGAGTTGCGTTTCACCTGCGAGGGTGTCGCGCGCCGCATTACCTACGTGCTCGACCCTGGCCGGAAGGCCGTCACGCTGACCACGTTCCGCAAGCAACGCAACAACGAGCGCGGCGAGGTCCTGCGGGCTCGGCGAGCACAGGCCAAACATGAAACTGAACACCAAGATGA
Organism: Subtercola vilae; assembly: GCF_004923255.1. Classification (GTDB taxonomy): domain Bacteria; phylum Actinomycetota; class Actinomycetes; order Actinomycetales; family Microbacteriaceae; genus Subtercola; species Subtercola vilae. Next base: position 6,263 of record NZ_QYRT01000057.1, read on the forward strand.
GGCACCGAAGAAAAGAGGAAAGAACCGATGAGTACACCGTTCCGTGAACTGGAAGCCGCGTCTCTCGCGGCTATGACTACCGACGAGCGTGCACGCTTTGACACTGCGCTCGAAGAGGAAGAGACACGCCTTCGAGTGGCTGAGATGGTCTATCAGGCGCGTTCTGATGCTGGTCTCACGCAGGCCGTCCTTGCTGAGCGTGTCGGCACGAAACAGTCTGTTATCTCGGCGATCGAGAACGGCTCTCAGATGCCCACCATTCCGACGCTCCGACGCATCGCTCGGGCCGTCGATCGCCAGCTCACCATCGAGCTAGCCGCAGCAAGCTGACCAACCCGACCCTCGGTCCGAGAATCGGGCGGCCACGCGAACTTTACGGAAGCCGCGAATTGCGCGACCCATACGTGTCGGTCTGAGACAGCTTCAGGAGCATCAGGCCCCTTCAACGGAAGTTGAAGGCCACGCCCATTCACAAAACCGGCGTGCAGTACGAAGATCGCCCGGTACCCCCGCGTGGTGACTCTGCACGGGCAGAGCGTGTATCTGGATCACTACCTCGAGGTCCTGCTCCACAAGCCCGGTGCTCTGCGCTCACCGTCGGCGCCGTGACCGCGGACGTCGTCGCGGTCGAGGCCTGACGACACTAGGTCCTCGGTGGGTCCCGTTTGGACCGTCCTCGTGTTGAACACGCTCGTGGTCTCGAGCGACGAGTTGTCAGCCACCTTCAACGGCAATATCATCGGACCGGCACCGACTCCTACCGCCTCGCACACACCCAGAAACAGCCAACCGCAGCAACAACGACCAGCGGCTGACAGAGGAATCCCTGGCGCAACACCAAGCGGAAGGTCAGGTGTGACCCTTGATCGCTTCGACAAGCTGCGCAACAGATGGAACGCCGACGAAACCAGTCTCACCGAGATAGACCCGGCACGCCAGAGCGAAGGTTCGCCCACCCGATGGGAACGCATCCACGCCATCGAGAAGGATCGTCGGGGAGCCCGCGAACGGAACTGCCGCGGCCTGTACGCTATCGGTCAGCAAGCGATACGTCACCTCGACATCCCCACAGCCCAGCTCGGCCAACGCTGCTCTCACTCGGGTCCCAGCCTCGACCCAATTCGGGCACTCATCAATATGAAGAATCTCCACGCGCATATCCCAGTATCCCGCGATCCACACCGACCCGGGGTCCCGCTTAGATTGCCCCGGTGGGTCCGACTTGGCTTAAACATAGCCATACCCGAGAGACGCTCAGTTTTCACCGCTTGTGAACGGCGGTTTTGACTCCTTTGATCGGGGAGGCCAAAACGGGCGTATTTGACCGCCCTCGTGCGGCGGTCTTGTTTTGCAAGGCCGCAACTTGAATGGAGCGGGGTCGCGGTTGGATTGAGGCCCGTCTGTTTGGCCGGATAGCTTTGGTTGCCACTTCTTCGTCTGCCACCCTCACCAGGCTTTGCGTCGTCATCGTGGACCAGCTGCCGTTCAACGGCACCATCATCGAGGCCCGCACCCGGCTGAAACGACGTTTGGCGGCTGGAGTGCTGAGATGACCGGGCTCGGCGAAGTCCTCGGGCGCATCATGTGGGCGGTGCTATTCCCACGGGCTGCGCCCTAATGACGATGCCGCCGACCGGTTCACCTGTGCTTTCGTAGACGGTGATCTTGATGGTTCCCCGGTCGCCGGAACCGGTGAATCCGTTCACACGGAAACCGACCTGCTGCTGTTCGCCCTCAATCAAGAAACGTCCCGGCACATCCGCCGCCTCCGCCAAACCGAGAAGGTTGTTCACGCTCCTGTAACTCGATATTGCACTGACGATATCGATGTACCAGCTGTCTTTGAAAGATGCACCATCCCTGTCCAGGGCCACCCACCCGCTGAGCTGTGCGATGAAAACGTACTGGGCATCACTGCCAGCGCAGGGAGTGGTGTTCCCAATCGCCCAAACCTCCCTGGCGTCCGGATAAACCGTCGTAACGGATCCTTGCGGCACCCGGACGGTTGACAACGGGGACTGACCACACACTCGACTTCACTAGGTAACCAGCTTCGTATCCACGATCTTCTGCCAGCTCCAACTCTCGGTGACGAACGATTCCAGAACCTGAATCTTTATCTCATTTCTGTCCCCTAAATAGGTTACACTATCAGCCCGTTCCGCCAGATCAGGGCGTCGCGCGAGGACGCCAGGCCAAAAGATGAGTTCGACAGGTTGTGAGCGGGTTTTGACCGTGCAGGCGGAGATAAATCAAAAACGCTTGTTTTTTGGCCTAGCCGCAGTGTGTGTCATCGCAGGCGACTGCCAAGCCCTGCTCAGTATGAAAAGGTGTCAGGGAACTTGCGCGCCTTTCGTGGAGTTCGACACGGCGGATCGTTGCTAGCAGGCGCCCTCAGTACTAAAAGACGTTTGCGCCCAGTCTCATCTGCTATGCCATAATCTGCTTGTGGATGCAGATAAACAGATTTGTGGTCGTTACCCTGACAGCCAGTACGTTGAACTCGCGGTCGAGATCTTTGGGATGCTCGCCGATGCGACCCGAGTCCGGATCATCCTCGCTCTTCGCGACGAGGAACTATCGGTCAACCATTTGGCTGACATTCTGGACAAGACGCCCGCTTCGGTGTCGCAGCACCTCGCAAAGCTCCGTCTGGCGCGGATCGTGTCGACTCGGCAAGACGGGACCCGGGTGTTCTACAGACTTGCTGACGAGCACGCCAGTCAGCTCGTCAACGCTGCGATTTTCCAGGCCGAGCACAGCCTTGGTGGTTCTCCCCGGCACCACCACGCCATCGACCGGGAGGCGAGCGTGTGAACACCCACCACGACCACCCGAACGAGCCCAGGGTCCACGACCAGCATGACCATGACCACTCTCCGAATCACGAGCATGAGCACGGCCACTCCCACGGTCACCCGGATGACCATGAGCACGATCATGACCACTCTCATCCGACGGGAATCACGGGGTTCTTCTACGGTTTGTTCGTCCCGCACACCCACGATGCCGCGGATTCCATCGACGATGCCCTTGAGGCGAGCACCCAGGGTGTCCGCGCGCTGAAAATCAGCCTCTTCCTCCTGCTCGGCACCACAGTTCTGCAGTTCGCCATCTTCCTCATCAGCGGCTCCGTCGCGCTGCTCGCAGACACCATCCACAACTTCTCCGACGCCCTCACCGCCGTTCCCCTTTGGATCGCATTCATCCTCGGTCGGCGGATCGCGACCCGCCACTACACCTACGGGTTTGGGCGGGCAGAAGACCTCGCCGGCCTGTTCATCATCGCCGTCGTCGCTCTGTCGGCCATTGTTGCTGCCTGGGAATCCATCAGCCGGCTGTTTCACCCGCAGGGCCTGCACAACCTCTGGTTCGTCGTTGCCGCTGGGCTCATCGGCTTTGCCGGCAACGAAATCGTTGCCGTCTACCGCATCCGGGTCGGCCGAAAGATCGGCTCCGCTGCCCTGGTCGCGGACGGTGTCCACGCACGCCTGGACGGATTCACGTCCCTCGCAGTCATCCTAGGCGCCATCGGCGTCATGCTCGGTTTCCCGTTGGCTGACCCGATCATTGGCATCGTCATCTCCGCAGCGATCATCGTCCTACTCTGGGGCACCATCAAAAGCATCGGACGACGCCTGATGGACGGCATCGAACCGGACCTCGTCGACCGAGCACGCCACGCACTCGAAGACACCCCCGGAGTGATCTCCGTCCCCCGTCTCCAGCTCCGCTGGGTTGGGCACCGTCTCCAAGGAGCAGCAACGCTCCACGTCGCGGACGCACCTTTGTCCGACGTAGAGCACATCCTGAATGCAGCTGAACACAACGCCGAACGCGCACTCCCGAACCTCGACGACCTCTCCCTACGAGCCGTCACCTCACCGGAGGCTCACGACCACTAAAAGCGGCAAGGTGGATCCGGCTTGGATTGCCTGAGACGCTCCGAGAGAACCGAAGTGGGTCCCGCTGAGATTTAGGCCTGGTTGGTCCAACTTGGCTTCGACATCGCCAGAAACGGCTCGTAGATATCTGCGTACCGTCAATCGGGGGGTTCAGTCGGTTGCACTGCCCGATGCCACACAATGTGACAAATTGGTAACGAACGCATAACATCGGATGAGTCATCGACCACCCGAAGGTCGAACTTGACGACAAAAGAGCGCATGACGCGTGCCGGAGGACTATACACGTGCCAGATCAGAGCGATATTCCGGTCCCCATCGCGGATCTGGATGTTGAGCTCATTTCCGCCGCAGGAGCCATGACTTCTTTCCCCACTCGTCGCGAGCTCCGCCGCCCCAAGTCGGGGTCTGAGGTTTCCGCACCTGAAACACGACGCGAACGCCGTCAACGCGAGGCCGCGGCAGCTACCACCCTCCTCGCGTCAGCGTCAGCGTCAGTGCCGGCTTCACTCTTTGACCGTTCTGCGGATCCTGTCATGCAGGGCGATCGAACTGATTCCTACCGGGTGCCTGATTCGAAGATTGCCGAGGTTGCCGCCAATGTGGAGCCGGACGTCACGTTGGCGAAAGAGTCGCCAGCGCTTCTCGCTGAACCCAAACCGGCCGTTTCTCCTGCGCTCGTTGCGGTGCGGGCGGGCGAGGGCATGACGAGCACCGTTCACCGAAGCTCATCCCGTCCGAATGGGCCGTCTTCTTTCGCGCGCGCTTCCGCAGCGAGCAGGCCCGGCCCGGGCGCCTCAATGCGTCGGCGTTTCAGGGCGCTTCCCCGTTCATGGGGGTCCGTGCTGGGGATGCTGGCTGCCATCGCGTTGGTCTCAACCGTCGCGGTTCCCGCGTACGCATATTCCGATACCAGCGCAGGCGAGGGAGCCCGAACTCAGGCGTCGGCGGCCCTGGGTATGCAGGGTTTGACGGTCGCAGGGGAAGCAGCAGCGGGTTCCACGGAACGTGATAGCTACACCAGTATTGGCAACATCGCGACCATGGACTCCACAACCGGTACGACGGTGTCGCCCACGGTTCAGGCCCTCGCCGCCGAGCTCGTGGCTGATGTTGCCGCGGGTAGGCTTGTCGGATCCTACCCCGACCACATCGCCGAGATCCGAAATTTGGCGAACGGGGTGGCTGTCCCGGGGTGTGGAGTCGATTACCGGGTGCTTCAGATCATCAAGATCGCTGTGCAGAATTTCGATAAGGTCGGCGTCAGTGACATCAATCGCCATTGCACAGGTCAGATCGAGGGCGCCGGTACGGCGTCGTCGCATTACGCCAACGGCGGAGGTCACGCCGTTGATTTTTATATCCTCAACGGCCACGGCCTGACCGGCGGGGACCCTGATTCCGTGAAACTGATTCGCATTCTGGACCCGCTCGTTCCGGCGAAAACGAACGTCGGCCAAATCGGTTGCCGACCATCGATGGCGTTGCAGAATTTCTCCCCGTTCCCAGACACCTGTGACCACCTGCACATTGATTTCGGTCAAGCACAAGGCCTCAGCGTCCACGAATAGGCACCGCCAAAGTGTCGGGTGCGCGCAAGGCTTGCAGGTCGTTCGGGGTGCTGGTTCCGGGTGTGCCTATGTCAACACAACTCGGACCCGCCTTGCCCTGATGGGTCCGACCGCCGAATCGTCCTAGGTCATTCTGTGTTCGACTGCCTTTTTTGCGTTGGGTTTGGTGGTGGAGTCCAACGACGGGTATGCGCCGATGCCGCCCCATCGTCTTGGCGGGTGGGCTTCATGATCGAGGTCTTGACCAGACGGCGCGGCTGTGCGGGACGTGTTCCGGCTATCACCCGGCCCCCTCCTAGCTAGGAGGAGTACTTGGTTGGGTCTGGTCCGCCGCACAGAGAACTTTCTGAGTGGACAATCCATCCAGGCGCAGTGGGCCGATTAGACCCCGCGCGGCGCGTGCGAGGCGTTGTGGCTCGGGGTCCACTCGGGTCCTGACGTGACAGCAACGTTCTGCGCGGGTCGTTCGGGGCGGTGACCGTGGAAGCGTCGGAGGCGCAGGCTGTTGGTGACGACGAATACGGAGGACAGCGCCATCGCAGCTCCGGCGAAGAGCGGGTTGAGCAGGCCAAGCATGGCGATAGGTATCGCGGCGACGTTGTACACCAGCGCCCAAAACAGGTTGCCCTTGATTGTTCCAAGGGTGCGCCGGGCGAGCCGGATGGCATCGCCAACGACGAGGAGATCCCCGCTCATGACGGTAATGTCGCTCGCTGCGATTGCGGCGTCCGTTCCGGTTCCCATTGCAATGCCCAGATCAGCAGCGGCTAGGGCTGCGGCATCGTTGACGCCGTCGCCGACCATCGCGACCACGTGGCCTTGTGCTTGCAGTTCCCGGATGGCGTCGAGCTTGCCTTGTGGGGTGATCCCGGCGCGGACATCGTTGACGCCCACCTGGCTGCCGATCGCTCGTGCTGCTCCTTCGTTGTCTCCGGTGAGCAGCACGGGCATCAGACCCAAGTTTCGGAAGTCGGCAATGGCTTTGGCGCTGCTGTTTTTGATGCTGTCGCCGACAAGAATCACCCCGCGCGCCTGTCCGTCCCAAGCAACGGTGACAGCGGTTTTGCCATCGGCTTCGCCGGCGCCGATCGCGGCTGAAAGTTCGTCGGGCACGAGCACGTTCCATTCCGTCCGTAGCCATGACGCACGGCCGACCAGGACGAGGTGCCCGTCTACGACGGCCTGCACGCCGAATCCTTGGTGGGAAAGGAACGCTTCAGCGGTGCTGAGTTCGTGGCCGCTGCTGATCGCTGCAGCCACGACAGCGTGCGCTACGGGGTGCTCGGAACCGTTTTCTGCTGTCGCCGCGAAGCGGAGCAGTTCCGTCTCGTTCTGACCGGGAACGGCATGAAGGGCGCTCATTCTCATCTGGCCGGTGGTGATCGTGCCGGTCTTGTCCAGCACGATGGTGTCGACGCGGCGGGTTTGTTCGAGGATCTGCGGGCCGCGGATCAGAATCCCGAGTTGCGAGCCGCGCCCGGTGCCGACAAGAAGCGCTGTCGGGGTGGCCAACCCCAACGCGCACGGGCAGGCAATGATCAATGTCGCTACCGCGGCCGTGAACGCCGTTTCTGGGGTTGCGCCGATCAGCAGCCAGATGGCGAGGGTTGCGAGGGCCAGACCGATCACGATGGGGACGAACACTGCAGAGACCCGGTCGGCGAGGCGTTGCACCTCTGCTTTACCGGTTTGGGCTTGTTCGACGAGCCTGCCGAGGCGGGCGAGTTCGGTATCTGCTCCGACCCGGGTGACTTCAACGGTCAGTCGGCCACCGACGTTCATGGTCGCACCGACGACGCGGCTGCCCGCAGAAACCTCAACCGGGACCGATTCTCCGGTGAGCATGCTCATATCCACGGCTGATGCGCCCTCTGTGACGAGACCGTCGGTGGCGATTTTCTCTCCCGGCCCGACGATGAAAATGTCCCCTGGAATCAGCGCACTGACCGGGACGGTGGTTTCTGTTCCATTTTTGAGGAGGGTGGCGTCTTTGCTGCCCAGTTCGAGTAGCGCTCGGAGGGCGGCACCGGATTCCCTTTTCGCGCGGGCTTCGATGTACCGGCCGGCGAGGATGAACACGGTGACCGCGGTTGCAACTTCCAGATAGATGTCCTGGTCGCCGGAACCGGTGCCGAGCTGGCTGGTCAGAGCGAAACTCATGTGCATGCCGGGCATCCCGGCGGTGCCGAGGAACAGGGCATCCAAAGACCAGCCGAACGCGGCCAAGACGCCGACACTGATCAGGGTGTCCATGCTCGCAGCACCGTGCCTGGCATTGGTGAACGCGGCGCGATGAAACGGCCATGCGCCCCACACTGCGACCGGGGCGGCGAGGGTCAGGGCTAACCATTGCCAGTTCGTGAACTGCAAGACGGGGATCATCGACAACAGCAGCACAGGCACGGTGAGCGCCGTTGAAATAGTCAATCTTTGTCGAAGCAGATCGGTGTCGCCGGGCACCGTTGTCGGGGCGGCGTTCGAGTCAATGACAGGTGCCGGGAGGGCTGCGGTGTAACCGGCTGCCTCGACGGCCGCAATGAGAGAGTCCAGATCGGTGCCAGCGACGCTTCGAACGTGGGCTTTTTCGGTTGCATAGTTCACGCTTGCTTCGACGCCTGGGATGCGGTTCAGCCTACGTTCCACCCGCGTTGCGCACGATGCGCAGGTCATCCCGCCGATCTCGAGCTCAACATCGCTGCCATTCATGCTCAGGCCTGAACGAGGGTGTAACCGGCCTCGGTCACGGCCGCGCGAACCTGATCTTCGGGTACCGGTTTGCTGCTCACGACCATGATCCGGGACGTCCCGCCCGCGTTCAAGTCCACGCTGACACTGTCCACCCCGTCCAGGGCAGAGACCTCTTCCGTGACGCTTGCGACGCAGTGGTTACACGTCATCCCGTTTACGGAGTAATGCGCACGGATAACCTCCGCACCCGCCGTCTGCAGTGCGGGTGTGCCAGCTTCGGCGGCGTGGCCGTGTGCGTGTCCTCCGGTTCCGCAGGCGCACGCATTGTTTGTGTCGGTGAGACCAAGATCGGTGTGGATTGTCATCAGGTGTCCTTTACAGTCGGGTGAGTTAGACGGTGGGTTAGGAGCGGACAAGTCGTGCAATAGCGGCGGACGCTTCTTGAAGTTTTTCTTCCGCGACAGTCCCGCCTTCCGCGGTGGCTTCTGCGACGCAGTGCATCAGGTGGTCATTCAGCAGCGACAAGGCAACCGTTTCCAGTGCTTTGGTGGCGGCTGACACTTGCGTCAGGACGTCGATGCAGTACGTGTCTTCCTCGACCATCCGGTGGATGCCCCGGACTTGTCCCTCTGCACGGCGAAGCCGTTTCAGTAGGTCCTTTTTGGTATTGGCGTATCCGGTCATATCAAGCCTTCTTATACCCCCATAGGGTATTACCAATAGTAGGCAGATGCTTTGAGCTGTCAAGTCTCGACGCTGAAGTCAGTACTTCGGCAAGAGAGTGCTCACGGCCGGATATTTAACCGCCGCTAGGCACTTCAACCATTGAGAGTTGCCGACGATCAGGTCGGCGTTGCCGGGGCTGAACCGGAAATCTGCAGTACATTCCGTTTGAGGGCAGCGGTATGGATTCGTTCATCCGGCTGTCACGTGGGCTTTGAGCCAGGCGTACGGGTCCACCGGGGTGCCATCGAGGTGTACTTCGAAGTGCAGGTGGGCTCCGGTGCTGGTGCCGGTGTTTCCGACGTTGCCGACTTGCTGGCCAACCTTTACCGTTTCGCCCTCTGCGACCTTCACGGAACCGGTGAGCATGTGCCCGTACCAGCTCTGCACCTTCTGCCCGTCGATGACATGATCGATGACGACGTACACACCAAGCCCCCCACCGTCAGAAGCCACCACCGTGGACACAACACCATCGGCCATGGCCTGGATAGGTGCACCCTCACCCGGGTTCATATCCAATCCCTTATGGAAACTGGAACACGCACCGCACGGCGCAAGTCGGGGTCCGAATCCGTCACTGATCGGCACACCAGTGGTGAACGGCCACTGAATCGGGGACGCCGGGTTATTGGTGAAACTGTTCGAAGTGTGCGCGTAGGACTTACCCGTGACCGTCTCGATGACAACCAGCGGAACAGGCGGCGGAGGGGGCGGCGG
>NZ_QYRT01000058.1 GCF_004923255.1 Subtercola vilae
TCGCCACCCCTACCCCCTCTCACCGGCACCGAAAACGCTAGGAGCACCCCATGACGGCAGACAATCCCACCCCGCTTCTCACTACTCGCAGTCTCGGCCGAACACCGCTGTTCGTGTCATCAGTCTGCGTCGGAACAAGCGCCCTGGGCAGCTTTCCGGCGCAATATGGCTACGAAGTCAGCTCAGAAACTGCCGTGGCGACCATTAAGCGAGTGTTCGACGGGCCGTTCACCTTCATCGACACCTCCAACGAGTACGGCGGGGGCGCCAGCGAGCGCCGCATCGGCCGGGCGATCCGTGAAAACGGCGGAGTTCCTGACGGATTTCTCATCGCCACGAAGGTCGACCCGCTGCCGGGTTCGACCGACTTCTCGGGCGACCGCGTCAAGAAGTCGATCGACGAGAGTCTCGAAAGATTGGGGCTCGACACCCTTCCGCTGGTCTATCTGCACGACCCCGAGAAGATCACGTTCGAGCAGGCTACCGCTGCGGGCGGACCGCTCGAAGCACTTATCGAGTTGAAACAGCAGGGGGTCATCCAGCACCTCGGTGTGGCAGGGGGCCCGATCGATCTCGAACTGCAGTACCTCGCCACCGAGGTCTTCGACGCGGTGATCAGCCACAACAGATTCACGCTGGTCGAACAGACGGCCGAACCCCTGCTCGACGACGCCCACCGCGGCGGTGTGGCATTCATCAACGCAGCACCATTCGGCGGCGGGATGCTCGTGAAGGGCCCCGACGCTGTACCGACGTATTGCTACGCACCGGTAAGCGACGGCACTCTCGCCCGGGTCCGCGAGATGGAACGGCTGTGCCTGGCCGCAGGTGTACCGCTCGCGGCCGCGGCCCTGCAGTTCTCGCTGCGCGACGAACGGGTCACCTCGACCATCGTCGGAATGTCGGAACCCGGCCGCGTCGACCAGACCGTTGCACTGGCCGGCATCGAGATTCCCGACGAGTTGTGGAGCGAACTCCTGCCCCTGGCCCACGTGGGGCGCGCCGGAATCGAAGCCTTCGCAGGGTGAGCCGTCATCGACGGCTACCGAGCAAGCGCATCAGAAACGAACAGAAAGAGCACCTCATGAAGACCAAGAAGAACCCCGAACCGGTCGATGTCGTCATCGTCGGGGCAGGGGCAGGTGGCGCAACGGCAGCAAAGGTGCTGACCGAGGCCGGAATGCGCGTCGTCGGGCTGGAGCGCGGGCCATGGCTGAAGCCCGAGCACGCCTCGGGCGACGAGCTGAAGTATCTGAACAGAAACTTCATCTGGCAAGACCCGAAGCTCAAACCGCGCACCTACCGACCGAACGACAGGGAAGAGGCCGTGGTGACCAACTTCTCGGCGACCCCTCAAGTCGTCGGGGGTGGCACGACACACTGGGGCGGCATGGTACCGCGAATGACCGAGAACGACTTCAAGCTGCGCTCGATCCACGGCGACGTCGAGGGAGCAAGCCTGGTCGACTGGCCGATCACCTACGACGAACTCGAGCCGTACTACACCCGCGTGGAGTGGGAATTCGGCACATCCGGTCTCGGCGGCGCGAACCGCTGGGAGGGCCGGCGCAGCAGGGGGTACCCGACAAAGCCGTCGCCCCTCAGCCAGATCGGCCGCACCTTCGCCACCGCAATGGACAAGCTCGGCCACAGCACGTTCCCCATGCCGCAGGGCATGGTGACGGAACCGTACCGCGGGCGGCAGCCGTTCAGCGAGAACGGCTTCTGGCAGCAATACCCCGACCCAGGAACCGGCAAGTCGTCCACGCTCATCAGCTTCATTCCCGACGCGATCAACACCGGCCTGTACGACTTGCGGTCGGATTGTTACGTCAGCGAGATTCTCGTCGGCCCTGATGGCAAGGCCACCGGGGTGCGTTACCAAGACGAAGACGGCGATGAGTGGGTTCAGCTGGCGAACGCAGTCATCGTCTGCGGCGGCGGAATCGAGACTCCGCGCCTTCTGCTGATGTCTAAGTCGGCCCTCTTTCCCGACGGGCTGGCGAACAGCAGCGGGCAGGTCGGTCGCAACGCGACGTTCCACCAGTACTCCTTCTCGGTCGGCCTCTTCGACCGTGATCTGACAGACCCGCTGTACGGATGGTCTGGGCACTACATGAGCGGGTGCTCGTTCGACTTTTACGAGACTGACGAGAGCCGCGGCCACATTCTCGGTTCGCTCATCTTTCCGTCGAACCTGGGTCACCCGGTCAACTGGAGTTTTCCCGGGCGCCCCACCTGGGGTTCGGCGGCTAAAGACGCCGACCGCGAACTGTTCAACCACACGATGAAGATCGGCATACTGCTGCACGATCTGCCGGTCGAGAGCAACCGCGTCGACCTCGATCCGACGGTGACCGACGCGTGGGGGCTACCCGTCGCTCGCATCACGCACACGCCGCACTGGAACGACTTCGCCCAAGAGAAATGGCAGGTCGCGAAGAACGGCGAGGTTCTCGAGGCGGCCGGCGCCCGAAAGGTCATCCCCGTGAACATGGAACGCATCACCGGCAACACTTCGCACGAACTCGGCACGACGCGAATGGGTGACGACCCGGCGACCTCGGTCGTCGATCGGTGGTGCCGCACGCACGACGTGCCCAACCTGTACGTGTTCGACGCGAGCTTCTTTCCGACAGCGACGGGCATCAACCCGGCACTGACGATCATGGCCAACGCGTGGCGCTGCGCCGACCAGATCATCAGGGTCGACTCGCGGGGCTGGGCGCAGGGCTAGCCGGGCATCCACCCGACCTCCCCGGCGCGCAACACTCTCTCACCACTACGACAAGGAGACCCCCTCATGGGACAAGCAGAATGGGTGACGGACCCGATCTCGACGCGCGACGTCGACGGGCCGATCTACTTCAGCGACGAAGACTGGCGCACAATCGAAGCCGCCGCCGCCCGCATCATTCCGACCGACAATCACCCGGGCGCGACCGAGGCGCACGTCGTGCGCTTCATCGACCGGATGCTCGCGGGAACCCAATTCGTGTTCGCGGCGGCCGACGGTGAAGGTTTTCTGCGCATGCAGGGCCGCGAAGAAAGGGCCTGGGCCGAGCGCATCGAACAACGCCGCGACCTGTACCGTTCGGGTCTGATTCAGTTGTGTGACGTCTCCGTCGGGCGGTTCGGTGCGCACTTCGTTGCGCTCTCGTGCGACCAGCAAGACGCTGTGCTCGAAGAACTCTCGGGTGAACCGAAGCCCACGAAGTTCTCGTTCGATGCGCCGGAAGACGACGGCCTCGGGGGCGCCCCGGCCGGAAATCAGCCGGTGAACGAAGACTTTCTGTCGTTCTTTCCGTTGCTCGTGCTGAACTCGAGGCAGGGTTTTTATAGCGACCCGGTCTACGGCGGAAACGAGAACCGCATCGGCTGGGCAGTAATCGGGTTCGACGGGCCACCCACCCTCGCCTCGACAATGGATGGCAGCTACACGACGAAGAAATACATGATCGTCGATGCGGAATGGCCGTACGAGCGACACCCGGAGGTGCTGCGCTACCGGCGGCCGTGACACCGGCGGCTGTCGCATAATGGAGGAGGCGGCAAGAGGCAGAGCAGTGAGGGGTGCAAGACCATGACGAGAACTGCGTCGAAGTCGAAAGGTGCCCGGATGGTCGACGTCGCCGCGCTGGCCGGGGTGTCTCAACAGACGGTGTCGCGGGTGGTCAACAACGCCCACAACGTGTCGCCCGACATCCGCGAACGTGTGCAGACTGCTATCGAGCAGCTCAGGTATCGGCGCAACACGGCCGCGGCGGCGCTGGCCAGCAGCCGCACGATGAACCTCGGCGTGGTCAGTTACGCTTTGTCGGTTCACGGGCCGTCGGTGGCGCTCTTCGGTATCTCTGAGCAGGCGCGCCTCAACGGATACTCCACGCGTTTGGTGACCCTCGGCGAACTCGACCACCGCAGCATCCGCTCGGCGTTGAACGAGCTCAGCGCCGACGAGGTCGACGGTGTCATCGTGCTCGCGCCGTTGTATGCCGCCCTGGAAGTGCTGCGCGGGCTTGAGAGCGACGTGCCGGTCGTGACCTTCGAGCAGGGTTCGCCGGCCAGCGCCACCAGCGTCTCTATCGACGAGGTGCGGGGTGCGCGCTTGGCTGTCGGTCACCTGCTCGACCTCGGTCACGACACTGTCTGGCACATCGAAGGCCCGCAGGGCTGGCTGGCGACGGATGCTCGGCGACGCGGCTGGGCAGAAGAACTCTCATCGCGGGGCAAGGCGCTGCCGCCTGTCGTGAAGACAGCCGACTGGAGTGCGCTTGCGGGGTACCGGGCCGGGTTGCAGTTGGCCGAGCATCCGGAGGTCACTGCTGTCTTCGCTGCCAACGATCCGTTTGCGCTGGGGGCCGTGAAGGCGTTCGACGAGAAAGGGTTGTCTGTTCCGGGCCAGATCAGCGTCGTGGGCTTCGACAACGTCGCCGAGTCGGCGTACTTTCGGCCCGCGCTGACCACGGTGTACCTCGACTTCGAAGAGATCGGGCGGCGCGCGGTCGAGCAGATTCTCGCCCTGATGAGGCGCGAAGAGTCGCAGCCGATACCGCTGATCGTGCCGAGCCTGATCGTGCGAGACAGTGCCGCGAAGCCGCTGCGACGGGCGGAGTGAGCGCACCGCTGCTGCACTACACCGGGGTTCACCACATCGCCGAATACTTTCGGGCGGCGCCCTCTGAGGCCCGTGAGACATTCGCTTGATACATGGCCGAAATACCGCGCTAGTGAGACACAATCATCTATTTTCGGTCGGCGTCGAAAGTCGTCGTGCTGGGTACGTTGCGACTCGTCCAGAGGCGATCAGAATGACCAACCAGGCACCTGCAACTCGAACTGTTTCAAAGTGTGTCCGAAATGTGTCCAAAGACGAGAACCAGAGGCAAGCAAAAGGCCATACTTCCTCCCGAAGAAAGGGAAGTAGGGCCTTCGCAATGAGTACCCCCAGAGGGACTCGAACCCTCACTGTGTCGATTTTAAGTCGACTGCCTCTGCCAATTGGGCTATGGGGGCCCGTAAAACCGTCACTCTGCTAAACACGAACCGCACGACCCGAACATCAGGCCGTGCGGTCAGTGAGAGAGCATGTGACGAGTACGCCTACTCTTTCGAGACGGCGCCGCCCACGACGACGGGTGCATCCGCCGGCCCCGGATGCCCGGCAGGGGCCTCAGCGGGCGCAGCAGCGGCCGGCGCAGCGGGGCGCGGGCGCGATGCGAACTCTTCGAACGCGGCACGAGGGGTGACGCGGGCTTCGAGCGAAACGATGTCGCGGCCGAGGAAGAAGTTGAGCACCCAACCCCAGATGACGCGGAACTTGCGCTCGTAGCTCGGCATGGCGAGACCGTGGTAACCGCGGTGCATGAACCACGCGAGAATACCCGTGATGCCGATCTTGCCCGACTGGAATGCGCCCACACCGATACCGAGACCGGCGACGGCGCCCGCATTCTTGTGGAAGTACTCGTGCACCTCTTCGCCACGCAGCTCGGCAACGAGGTTCTTCGCGAGCAGCTTGCCCTGGCGAACGGCGTGCTGGGCGTTGGGAACGCAGAAACCGCCCACGCCGCCACCGGTGAGGTCAGGAACAGCAGACACGTCGCCGGCGCCCCAGGCGTCGATCACGATCTCGTTGTTCTCGTCGTGCACGCGAAGGTCGGGGCGCACGCGCAGGCGACCTCGTTCTTCGATGGGCAGGTCGGTGTTCTTCAGCATGGGGCTGGCCATGACGCCGGCCGTCCACACGATGGTGTCAGATTCGAATGACTCGCCGGTCGAGAGCTCGATGACGCCGCCGACGGCAGACTTCAGCTGGGTGTCGAGATGGATCTCGGCGCCGCGCTCGGCCAGGTTCTTGATGACCCAGCCTGCGGTCTTCAACGAAACCTCGGGCATGATGCGGCCCATGGCCTCGATGAGGTGGAAGTGGGTGTCTTCGAACGCGAGCTCGGGGTACTTCGAGAGCAGGTCGCTGGCGAACGAACGCATCTCGGCGAAGATCTCGATGCCGGCGAAACCGCCGCCAACCACGACGAACGTGAGCAGACGGTCGCGCTCGGCACCTTCGGGCAGCTGCGATGCCTTGTCGAAGTTGGTGAGGATGCGGTCGCGGATGGCGACGGCCTCTTCGATGGTCTTGAGGCCGATGGCCTCGTCGGCGACCCCGGGAATGGGGAACGTGCGGGAGACCGAGCCGGCCGTGACGACGATCATGTCGTACTCGAGCTCGTAGGCCTCACCGATGTTCGGGGTGATGGTGGCCGACTTCTCGCCGTGGGTGATCTTGGTGACCTTGCCGGCGATGATCTTGGTCGACTTCAGGTGACGACGAAGCGAGACGACAGCGTGGCGGGGCTCGATGGAGCCGGAGGCGACCTCCGGCAGGAAGGGCTGGTAGGTCATGTACGGAAGCGGGTCGACGACAGTGACCTCGGCCTCGCCGCGGCGAAGCCAGTTTTCGAGCTTCCAGGCGGTGTAGAAACCGGCGTAGCCGCCGCCGACGATCAGGATTTTGGGCACAGTAAAGGATCTCCTCAGTGAAGGTACAAGCCATAGGCTACTACCTTCGCAGCGCTGCCCCGGCACACCGAAACGGCCGGAACGCCGCGAAGCTGTTCACGGGCCCGCACTGGCCTTAGGTAAGAGAGTAGTCGATGCACTCGCACACGAGCGGCGACCAGTCTCCGCGTGCCAGCGCCAGGTCGCCGATGGGGTTGACCCCGGGCCCCGCTGACAGAGCGTGTGCGGCCAGCGCGTGCAGGCATTTCACGCGCACGGGCATACCGCCGGCCGAGATGCCGGCGATCTCGTCGACCACCGCAATGCCCTCGCGGTCGGCGATGTACTGCTCGTGGGCAGCGACGTAGGCGGCCTTCACTTCTGCATCGTCGGCGAGCATCGCCTGGTACTCGGGCATCACCTGGGTGGCCTCGAGGTCTGACATCGCCGCCGTGGCCGCGGGGTGGCTCAGGTAGTAGAGGGTGGGAAACGGGGTACCGTCGTCGAGCCGGGGGGCCGTCGCCACAACCGTGGGGGCTCCGCACACACAGCGCGCAGAGATTCCGAGCACGTTGCGCGCGGGCCTGCCGAGCTGTGCCGAAACGGTGGCGATATCGGCGGCGGTGGGCGGGTCGAACGGTGGTGTGGTCATTTGCTGCCTGTAGGGGTAGACCCGAGTTGATCGGGGGTTTGGGTACTCAACGCCGCGGTCATGCCTGAGGCGAACAGGGCCGCCATCCAATTGCTCTGGGTCGACTGGATGCTCGTGCTCACCGGCGCGGTGGCCGCCGCCGCCCCGGGCTTGGTGTCGTCGAGCACCAGAAACCCGGTCTCGCCGGGCATCACGAAGTAGAGCCGGTCGCGGGCCTCGGCGCGAATGTAGGCCGGGTCGCTCCACCGGGCGACCTCTGACGTGAGCGCCGAGTTCTGCGTCTGGGCGGCAGCCACGCTCTGCTGCAGGTCGGCGATCTGCTGGCGCTGCTCAATGAAGATGCGGGCACCGGGTGCCACGATGACGACGAAAAGCACCAGCACGATGAGCATGAGCACGGTGAAACCGGAGAACCGTATGCTGCGCAACCAGTTCGTGGGCTGGTTCTCCCCCGCGCGTGCGGGAGCTGCGGGTCTGTGCTTTTCGAATGGTCGCATCGGGATGTTCCTCACAACTGTCTTTCGTGCGTGAGGAACACCCCCGCGAGACTTACGCCCGGAAGCGCGGGAACGCCGTGCGGCCGGCGTAGACGGCTGCTTCGGCGAGCTCTTCTTCGATCCTCAAGAGTTGATTGTACTTAGCGACGCGCTCGCTGCGGGCAGGCGCACCGGTCTTGATCTGACCCGAGTTGGTGGCAACGGCGAGGTCGGCGATGGTGGTGTCTTCGGTCTCGCCTGAGCGGTGCGACATCATCGTGGTGTAACCCGAACGCTGTGCAAGCGAGACCGCGTCGAGCGTCTCGGTGAGCGTGCCGATCTGGTTGACCTTCACGAGCATCGAGTTGCCGGCACCGAGCGAGATGCCCTTGGCCAGGCGCACCGGGTTGGTGACGAACAGGTCGTCGCCGACGATCTGAACCTTGCTGCCGATCGAGGCGGTCAGGTGCTGGTAGCCCTCCCAGTCGTCTTCTTCGAGCGGGTCTTCGATGGAGACCAGCGGGTAGTTGGCGAGCAGGTTCTCGAAGTAGCTGCTGAGCTCGGTCGACGAGGTCGCCTTGCCCTCGAACTGGTAGGCGCCGTCGCGGTAGAACTCACTGGCAGCGACATCCATGGCCAGGGCGATGTCTTCACCGGGCGTGAAACCGGCGGCCGTGATGGCCTCGAGAATGAGGTCGAGCGCAGCGGCGTTCGATGACAGGTTCGGCGCGAAGCCGCCCTCGTCGCCGAGCCCGGTGGAGAGACCCTTCTTCGACATGAGCGACTTGAGCGCGTGGTAGGTCTCGACGCCCCAACGCAGGGCCTCAGAGAACGTCTCGGCGCCGATGGGCGCGATCATGAACTCCTGGATGTCGACGTTCGAGTCGGCGTGTGAGCCACCGTTGATGATGTTCATCATCGGAACGGGCAGCACGTGCGCGTTCGGGCCGCCGACGTAGCGGAACAGGGGCAGGTCAGCCGAGTCGGCTGCCGCACGGGCCACGGCCAGCGAGACACCGAGGATGGCGTTCGCGCCGAGGCGGCTCTTGTTCTCGGTACCGTCGAGGTCGATCATCGCGCCGTCGATCAGACGCTGGTCGCTTGCGTCGAAACCTTCGAGCGCCGGGCCGAGCTCGTCGATGACGGCATCGACGGCCTTCAGCACGCCCTTGCCGAGGTAACGGCTCTTGTCGCCGTCGCGCAGTTCGTATGCCTCGAACGCGCCGGTCGACGCGCCAGACGGAACGGCAGCGCGGGAAACCACGCCATCGTCGAGCAGAACCTCGACCTCGACGGTGGGGTTACCACGCGAGTCGAGTATTTCGCGAGCGCCTACGGCTTCGATCAGTGCCACTGGATTGTCTCCTCAGGGTTGAAAATTGCGGATGACGCCGGGAGCGGGCATCCGGGCCCCAGTCTAACGACGAGACGAGCGAGTTACCCTTCGCCGACGCTCAGGGCTTCGGCCTCGATGAGCTCGGTCTCTTCGCCGCCGTTGTCGACACGGGCCAGTGTCTTGCGGCCGAACACCACGAACAACGCAGCCACGATCACTGAACCGGCAGCGGCATACATGGGAAAGCCGGGCGTGATGGCCGCGGCCAGAGCTGCGGCGGCGGGCGGGGCAATGGCGCCGCCGAGAAAGCGCACGGCCGAGTATGCCGATGACGCCACCGTGCGCGGCAGGTCGGTCGCCATCATCACCGACTCGGTGAGAACGGTGTTGACCACTCCGAGCATGAGGCCGCCCACCACGATGCAGACGATGAGCCCGACGGTCGAGGCGATGAGCAGACCGCCGGCGACGAGGTCGAGAGCGAGCAGCACCAGTGCCCCCGTGAGGGCGGTCGTACGCTTCATGCGCGCGGTGAGCATCGGGGCGACGAACACCGAGGTGACGGCGACGCCCATACCCCAGCCGAAGAACGTGAAGCCGAGGCCGATGGCATTCAGCCCCAGCGGAAACGGCGTGTACGCGAGCAGGGTGAAGAAGCCCATGTTGTAGAACAGGGCGGTGAAGGCGAGCAGCCGGATGCTCGGGTTGCCCAGTGCCCGCAGCGGAGCACTCAACCGGGTCGGCGTACGATCGGCCTTCTCGTCTTTCTGGAGCAGCACGGCGATGGCGACAAACCCGACTGCCATGAGCACGGCCGTGCCGAAGAACGGCCCGCGCCAGCTGATCGAGCCGAGCAGGCCCCCCAGCAGCGGGCCGATCGCTATGCCGAGGCCGAGCGCGGCCTCGTAGAGCACAATGGCGCTCGAGGCTCCCCCGCTGGCGGCGCCGACGATCGTCGCGAGCGCGGTGGAGATGAAGAAGGCGTTGCCGAGGCCCCAGCCGCCGCGAAAACCGATGACGGCTTCGACGCTGCCCGAGGCGCCCGCGAGCGCCGCGAAAACCACGATCAGCGCGAGGCCGATCAGCAGCGTCTTCTTGGCGCCGATGCGGCTCGACACGAAGCTGGTGATGAGCATCGCGAGGCCCGTGATGACCAGGTAGCTCGTGAAGAGCAGGCTGGTCTGCGTGGGGCTGGCGTGAAGACTCGAGGCGATGGCCGGCAGAATCGGGTCGACCAGACCAATGCCCATGAAGGCGATGACGCTGGCGAAGGCGACAGCCCACACCGCTTTGGGCTGGTGCAGAATACTCGTTCCGCCGGCACCGTGTGGCGCGTGCACTGACATCGTTACGCCGCCATCTCCTGAACCGTGATGCGGTCGCCGATCAGGTCGGTGGCCTCAGAGAGCACCCCGAGTTCGCGAACGCTGAGATCGGCGAAGAGGGGCTCGAGCGCTGCGCCCAGGCGGTAGCGCCAGTCGTTCAGGGCATTCTGGCCCTTCGGGGCGATGGCGATGTGCCACGCACGGGCGTCAGAAGAGTCGGCGATGCGCTTGATCCACTCGAGCTCGTTGAGGTTCGCGACGATCTTGGTCATCGTGGGCTGGCTGACACGACTGGCCAGGGCCAACTCGCCGATGCGCATGGGGCCGGCCGATGTCAGAACGCTCAGGGTTCGCCAGGCGGCGGGTGAGGTGCTGTCTCCCGTGGCCTGGGCCGCGAGACGGGTAAGACGGTGGGTGACCGTTACAAGATCACCGAGAAGTACTGAGAGTTCGCTGTTCACTTGATTAATTGTATAGCTGAACTATGTATATACCAAATGTGCCAGGGCACAGCTGCGGGCCGGCCGGCCGAAAGAGGCTGGCGCCGCAGCCACGGGTCAGATCGGTTTGACCTCGAGGTCTTCCACGGAGTGGGTAGCGGGGGTCACGAACGCGAAGCTGCCAAAGCCTGAGGCCTGGGCGCGATCGAGTTGCGCCTTGGTGTTCTTGGTGCGGCGTTCGAGTCGCACGCGGGTTCCGGAGGCGATGAGCTGCGTCTTCAGGCCCACGAGTTGGGCAGGAGAGGCGGAGGGGTCGTGCAGCAGCAGCAGGGCATCCGGAGCCCCCACCGAGTCTGACTGCAGAAGATCGACGATGCGCTCGAACCCGATCGAGAAGCCGCAGGCCGCCACCTCTTGGCCGAGAAAGCGGCCGATCATGCCGTCGTACCGGCCCCCGCCGCCGAGCGAAAAGGTGAAGTCGGGGTGGGCGATCTCGAAGATGGTTCCTGTGTAGTAGCCCATGCCGCGCACCAGAAACGGGTCGAAGACGAGCTTGGCGGGGTCGATGACGTCGGCGAGGGCGGCAAGCTCAGCAATGAGGGCTTTGTCGACGCCGGCGGGCAGCGCCTTGGTGATGGCGCGCACGCCGAACGGGTTGAACTCGAGGGTCGTGACGCGGTGAAAGAACGCGTCGAGCGCGTCGACAGCAGCCGGGGTCGCGCCGCGTTCGCGCAGCTCTGTCACCACGCCGTCGGCTCCGATCTTGTCGAGCTTGTCGACGGTGATCAAGACCTGTGGATGCTCGGCGGCACCGAACCCGAACACATCGAGCATCGCGGTGAGCACGCGGCGATCGTTGATGCGAATGGTGCAGCCGGCCAGCCCCAGCTCATCGAGCGTCGCGAGAGTGGCCGTGATGATCTCGGCCTCGGCCAGCTGGCTCGGCTCGCCGATGATGTCGATGTCGCACTGCACGAACTGGCGGTAGCGGCCCTTCTGCGGGCGCTCGGCTCGCCAGACAGGGGCGATCTGGATGGCACGGAACACGCTCGGCAGCTCGCCGCGGTGACTGGCGTAGAACCGAGCGAGCGGAACGGTCAGGTCAAAGCGCAGCCCGAGGTCGGCGAGCTGCTGTGCGTCGCCCTCTGCGGCCGCCTTCTCGAGATCTTCGGTGGGAATCGCGCGCTTCAGCACGCTGAAGCTCAGCTTCTCGTTGTCGCCGCCGAGGCCGGAGTGCAGGCGCTCGATGTCTTCCATGACCGGGGTCTCGATCTCGTCGAACCCGTGCGCGGTGTAACTCGTGCGGATGATGCCGAGCGCACGCTCGCGGGTCGCCTTCTCGGCGGGCAGAAAGTCGCGCATGCCGCGGGGCGGGGTTATTGCTTGGGCCATGGGTCAATTGTGCCAGCCCGCGGCGTGGGCGAGTGCGCGCGGGTGGCGCGCAGTCAGTCGGCGGCGGGGAGGGCGATCACGCCGGCGTCGAAGGTGTCAGCGGCGAGGCCGGTCGGGTGGGCATCCGGAGCCGGAACCGACGCCGACGCCGACGCCGCTTCGGCCTCACGGATCTCGCCCGAGAGATCGCGGAGCGCGTTTCGGAGCGCCCGCTCGGCGTCGAAGCCCTGCGTCTTGGCCGAGAGTGCGATGGCGAGCAGCAGCGGCCCGAGCTCGTCTTCGCTGGCGAACGCGATGGCCGGGGGCGCCGCGGCGTCGAGCACACCGACCTTCTGCGCCTTGCCGAGCAGCTTGTCGGCGAGCAGCAGCGAGGGCATGCCGAGCGGAATTCCGTCGAGCACGCTCGTGCGACCGGGCTTCTCGACGGCCTTCAGGTCGTCCCACATGCCCACCACATCGGCGGCGCTCTCGGCCGTTGCGTCACCGAAGACGTGCGGGTGCCGGCCCACCATTTTCGCGGTCGTGTGGGCCGCGACATCCTGAATGTCGAAGCTCTCACCCGCGGTGTGCGCCGCGAGATCGGCGTGGAAGATGACCTGGTACAGCACGTCACCCAGCTCTTCGAGCAGGTCTTCGCGCGAGCCCGACTCGATGGCGTCGACCAGCTCGTGCGACTCCTCGATGAGGTAGCGCACGAGAGAGGAATGGGTCTGCTCGGCATCCCACGGGCATCCGCCGGGGGCACGGAGGCGTGCGGTGACGGCGATGAGCTCGTCGAGCTTCGACGCGGCGGCGTGTTCGGTCGCGGCTTCCGGATGCCCGGCTCGAACTGACCCGTCAAGCACCTGCGCGGCCTCGCCAGCGACTGCACCGCCCGATTCGGCGGCGGGGCGCGGGGCATCGGCATCCGATGGGGGCGAGGAGAACAGCGGAATGGTCACAGAACCTTCAATCGATGAGCCCCGCCCGGCGCGGAGAGGCTTTCGATAGACTGTAACCGGTGTGCCGGGAAGTCTGGTCGGCGGGCGGCGAAGAGCCGCTCTTCTGTTCGATGTGTCGACAAGTCGACGGTCAGGAGACCACATGAACGCGCAAATCCCGAACGACACACCCCACGTGAGTTTTCTTCGCTCCGAACGTAATGCGGCCGCGCTTCTGTTGGTCGCCGCGGCTCTCGGCCTGGTGCTCGCCAATTCGCCCGTTGGTTCGGCGCTCTTCGATGCGAAGAATGCCCACGTCGGGTTCGCTGGCATCGGCCTCGACCTGTCGCTCGGGCACTGGATCAGCGACGGCCTGCTGGCCATCTTCTTCTTCATCGTGGCCGTCGAGCTGAAACACGAGCTCGTCGCCGGGTCACTGAACTCCCCCGCCAAAGCGATCGTGCCCGCCATTGCGGCACTCGGCGGGGTCATCGTGCCCGCGGGCGTCTTTCTGATCGCCACGATCGGTAGCCCCTACGGTGACCGATGGCCCATCCCCACCGCCACAGACATCGCATTCGCTCTGGGTGTGCTCGCCATCTTCGGCCGAGCGCTGCCCACCCGCGTACGCATCTTCTTACTGGCGCTGGCTGTGCTCGACGACCTCGTGGCCATTCTGATCATCGCGGTGTTCTTCACCACGTCGCTCAACCTGCCCGCGCTCGGCGGTGCCGCCGTGGCCATCGTGGTGTTCGCGCTGCTCAGCCGCGCACTGGCTCGGCGCCGAACGACCGAACGCGGCGGGCAATGGATGATCGTGGCCGCCATGATCGTCGTCGCCATCGCAGCGTGGTACTTCATGTACCAGTCGGGCGTGCACGCCACGATCGCCGGAGTGGCGCTCGGGCTCGCCATGGCCGGCCCGCCGGCTGCCCGTGCGGCGCACGCACTGCAGCCGATTTCAAACGGGCTCGTTCTACCGCTGTTCGCCTTCGCCGCGGCGCTGGTTGCCATACCGTCGGTGGGCATCGGGCAGCTGACGCCGGCGTTCTGGGGCATCCTCATCGCGCTTCCCGTTGGCAAGGTGGTGGGCATCACCGTGGCGGGAGTGATCGCGAACCGCACGGTCGGCCGCAACTCGCCTGCGCTGCTCAGCCTCGCTGACCTCGTGATGATCGGCGGGCTCGGCGGCATCGGATTCACCGTGTCACTCCTCATGAACGAACTCGCCTTCGCCGGGCTCGACGAGGTCGTCGACGAGGGCACGCTCGCGGTGCTGCTCGGTTCGGCGGTGTCGATCGTGGTGGCCGCTGTGCTGGTGAGCCGGCGTTCGCGGGCGTACGGCGCAGCGGATGCGGATGCGGATGCGGATGCGGCTGGTGCGGCAAGTGCGGCAAGTGCGGCAAGTGCGGCAAGTGCGAGCACGCTACCGGCGGGCGGCGGCGCAGACCGCGGCGGCTCAAACGGCACGTCGGGCGGCATGGATGGTGAAGGAACGAAGGGCGACGCGAGCGACGGTGCAGCATCCGGAGCCAGCAGAGCCGGTAACGTGAACGAGTGACCTCGGCTCCCGGTACTGCGCCGCGGCCAGCCACGCTCTGGCCCGTCGGCATCGTGGTGGCCGGGCTGGCGTGCCAGGAGGTCGGCGCATCGTTCGCGGTGGTGCTCTTTCCGGCGGTCGGTGCGCTCGGCATGGTCACGCTGCGCCTGGTGTTCTCTGCCATCATTCTGATGATCGTCTGCCGGCCCCGAATGCGCGGCTACAGCCGCAGTGACTGGATGACCGTTGTCGGGTTCGGTGTTGTGCTCGCCAGCATGAACATGCTCTTCTATGAGGCACTCGACAGGCTGCCGCTCGGAACAACCGTGACTATTGAGGTTCTGGGGCCGCTCGTACTGTCGGTTGTGGTGAGCCGGCGGGCGTCGAGCTGGCTGTGGGCAGTGCTCGCGTTCGCCGGGGTCGTGCTGCTGAGCCAGGCGGGGTCGGGATCGCTCGATCCGGTGGGTGTCGCGTTCGCCGCGGCGGCCGGAGCATGCTGGTCGGGCTACATTCTGCTCTCGTCGCGGTCGGGCGCGCGGTTCCCGAAGCTCGACGGCATTGCTCTGGCGATGGCCGTGGGGGCACTGGTGTCTCTACCGTTCGGAATCGTTTCGGCGGGGGCATCGATCATCCGGCCCTCCTCGCTTCTGCTCGGGTTGGCAGTTGCGGTGCTGTCGTCGACGATTCCGTATGCGTTCGAACTGCTGGCGCTCCGCCGGCTGCCCGAAGCGACGTTCTCGGTTCTGATGAGCCTCGCGCCCGCCATCGCGGCGCTGGCCGGTCTCGTCATCCTGGGCCAGCAGCTCACCTGGGTCGAGGCGCTCGCCATCGCCCTCGTCATCGCGGCGAGCATCGGCGCCGTGCGCGCCGCCGCCATCCGCGCCCGTCGCGCGGCCGCGGCCCTCCCCGCGCCCTGACCCCGGGGCGCCCTCCCTCCCTC
>NZ_QYRT01000059.1 GCF_004923255.1 Subtercola vilae
GCGGGCGGCGGGGTGGGGTGGGGCGGTTGGTAAGGTGGGAGCTTCAGATACGAGAAGGAACGAAGACGAGTGAACGCCTCATCAGCAGCCCAGTCCGTCACCTCCCAGAGCGCGCAGGGTGTACACGTGGGTGTCGTGGGCGCCACCGGTCAAGTGGGCAAGGTCATGCGCCAGCTGCTCGATGAGCGCAACTTTGCTATTGCGAGCATCCGGTTCTTCGCGACGTCTCGTTCTGCCGGCACCACCCTCACCTTTCGTGGCGAAGAGATCACCGTCGAAGATTCGGCCACGGCCGACCCGTCGGGGCTCGACATCGCTCTCTTCTCGGCCGGCGCCACCGGCTCGAAGGCGCTCGCGCCGAAGTTCGCCGCGGCCGGTGTCACCGTCATCGACAACTCGAGCGCCTGGCGCATGGATGCCGACGTGCCCCTGGTCGTCAGCGAAGTGAACCCGCACGCCATCGACGAGGCCCGAAAGGGCATCATCGCCAACCCGAACTGCACCACCATGGCGGCCATGCCCGTTCTGAAGGTGCTGCACGCCGAGGCGGGCCTCGAGCGCCTCATCGTCACCACCTTCCAGGCGGTTTCGGGCTCCGGTCTCGCCGGGGCTGAAGAGCTGGCGACCCAGATCGAGGCTGCGGTATCGCAGGGCAGAATCCTCGACCTCGTTCACGATGGCAGCGCCATCACCTTCCCCGAGCCCGTGAAGTACGTGCGCCCCATCGCGTTCGACGTCATTCCGTTCGCCGGCAACCTCGTCGACGACGGCCTGAACGAGACCGACGAAGAGAAGAAGCTCCGCAACGAGAGCCGCAAGATCCTCGAACTTCCTGAGCTCCTGGTGAGCGGAACCTGCGTTCGCGTGCCCGTCTTCACCGGCCACTCGCTCTCGATCAACGCCGAATTCTCGCGGTCGCTCAGCCCCGAGCGTGTTGCCGAGCTGCTGGCCGTCGCGGCCGGCGTCGAGCTCACCGACGTGCCCACCCCGCTGCAGGCCGCCGGTACCGACCCGAGCTATGTGGGCCGTATTCGTCAAGACGAGGGGGTTCCGGATGGTCGGGGTATCGCTCTGTTCGTGAGTAACGACAATCTGCGAAAAGGCGCCGCCCTCAACGCTGTGCAGATCGCCGAGATCATCGCGGCCCGCCTTGCCGCTGGCGAGCCGACCCCGGGCCGGTCTGCCGCTCTCGTCTGACGCGCCGGGCTGAACCCAGCAGGCAGCATCGGCCGTTCGTTTATCTGCGGCAGCTGTTGCAACCCGGTATCTACGGGAGCCCGTCAACCCGGCGCGAAGCTCGTGCTGCGTTCGAGGGTAAACCGCCGAGCGGTACTCTAAAGGCATGAGCGACTCTCTCCCCGGTTGGTCTGAGATCAGAAGCGACTCAGCGCCAGCCGAGCGGCTCGTTCGCCGTGCGTTCTTCTGGCCTGTTGTGTCGGTCGCTGTTCTGATTCTGGTCGCGGGGGTTTTCAGCTTCTCCAGGGTTTCATCGGTCGATGTCTTCTACTTCGTTGCGCTTTTCGTCTCGTCAGCGCTGGTCGCAGACTTTCGCTTTCAGATCGGTCGACTGGCCGGCTTGCCTTCGGTCAGCACCTCGATCGCTCTCTTGGTCACAGCCGAACTGCACAACGAGCTCTTTCCCTCGGTCGCGGCGTGGGCGCTCGGCTTCTTCGTCGGCGCTCTGTTCAACTCGCGCAGGCTGGTCGCCGCAGCCTACGCGAGCGGCATCGCCACGATCGGCGCGGTCATCTGGTGCCTGGTCGTTCGTGAATTCGACAAGCTGGGCTTCTCGCCCGTGCTCTACCTCTATCTGGCCACCTTTGCATACCTTCTGCTGGTGCTCGTGCTCGAGTTCGCGCGTGCCAAAGGCCGGTGGAGCGCCCGGCGTGACTTCGGCCTCTCGAGCCTCAGCCCGCGCCGACTGCTGGTCATTCTGCTTGTTGTGGGCACCATGGCGCTGGCCATCCACTTCTCATACACGACCCTGATACCGACCGTGCTTCAAGAGGCCCAGACCCATCGCGCAGCGGTGCTTCTGCTGGCGATCGCAGCGGTGCTGTTCATGCTGGCTCGGTTTCAGCAACTGCGTGACCTACAACGGCGACTCAAGGGGCTCACCGATGCTGCGCTCGGCCTGCCGTGGAAACACGAGCACGGCCTGGGTGAGATTCTCATCGAATGGGCGCGCCAGACCATCATGTCTGACCGGCTTGAGATCGCCGCAGAGCCGCCCGGGTTCGCGCAGATCGGCTACCCGGTTCGATTGGCGCCCGGCGACAGTTCGTACATCGTCGCCACCCGGGAGCTGAACGGTATTCCGTTCAACCGCGAAGACGAGCGGGCGCTCGAGGCGCTCGCCCATCTCGCCACCGAGGCGGCCAAGGTGACCGAAGACATGGCGGGTCTGCTTCTGCGCGCGAACAGTGACTCGCTGACGGGCCTGCCGAACTACAACGCATTTCGGGCTGCCCTGATCAAGGCGAACGACAATCGTGCGTATGCGGCGGCGATCGCCGTGCTCTTCATCGATATTGATCGCTTCAAACAATTGAATGACAGGCGTGGGCACCACGTGGGCGATGTGATGCTCACGACCGTTGCCGACCGGCTGCGAGACTCTGCCCGCCCGCACGATGTGGTGGCACGCGTCGGCGGTGATGAGTTCGTGGTCATTCTCACCGAACTGCACTCGCTCGAAGAGGGCAAAGAGCTGGCCGAGTCGCTTATTCGGAGCACGGAGGCCCCCTTGGTCGTCGAGGAGACCGAACTGCGCCCGGTGCTCAGTGTGGGGCTCGCGTATTCGGCGCACCGCGAGACCGATGCGAACCAGCTGGTGGTCGACGCCGACCGCAGCATGCTGGCTGTGAAGAAGAGCAGGCGCGAGGGTGGCCCCGCTGCCGAGAGCACTATCAACATCTCGCCCCACCGCTCGGCGCGCATCAACGACATCGTCGCCGACGCCATCGGCAAAGACGAACTGACCCTCGTTTATCAGCCCATCGTCAACATGCTCGAGAACCGCATCTGGGCTTTCGAGGCGTTGGTGCGCTACACCGATCCCGAGCTCGGGGCCATTTCGCCTGGCGCCCTCGTCGAACGCGCGAAGAGCCTCGGCCTGATGGATGTGCTGACCCGCCAGGTGATGGCAAAAGCGATGACCGCGGCCCGGGCCATCCAGCTCATCGAACCATCGATCGCCACGATGACGGTGAACCTCGAGGTGGGTCAGATAACGGATGACCATGTGGGCCTCTTCGCAAAAGACCTCGCCCGGCGCTACCCCTCTGTCTCACTGTGCCTCGAACTCAACGAACGCTCACTGAGGTACGTGACCGACGATCTCCGCCGTCAATCGCAAGAACTGAGAGACGCCGGAATCCTCATCGCCCTCGACGACTACGGTTCTGAGAACTCCTCGGTGGGCTCGCTGGTGCGTATCCCGATGGATATCATCAAACTCGATCGAAGCCTCATCGACGACCTCGACGACTATCGCCAGCGCGAGGTTGTGAAGGCCCTGCAGGGTTTCAGTGATTCGACCGACTACCTCACCATCGTCGAAGGAATCGAGAGCGCCGAGGCTGCAGAGATACTGGTGAGCGTGGGCGTGCGAAACGCTCAGGGCTATTTCTACGGCAAACCCGAAACGTACGAGCAAGTTGTCAAGCGAATTGCCCAGTATGGCGCAACCGCACAGGTGCCCTAGGATAAATCGCAACATGAACCCCTCACCCGAAACAGTTAAATCGGGAAGAAGGCCGCTCGCGATCGTCGAAGATCACGAGCTGGTTCTCGACGGGCTCACCAATTGGTTCGGTACGCACGCCCATGATTTCGAAGTGGTCATCTCTGCCTCATCGTGGGGCGCCCTCATCAGGCACCCCGCTTTTCCGCCAGATGTGGTCGTCATGGACTACCAGCTGGCCGAGCCCATCTCCATCGAGTCGCGAATCGGCCTGTGCGCGGCGGCCGGTGCGGTGGTCGTGGTCATGAGTGCCGTGACCGATCAGGTTGACATCGATCGCATCATGGCTGCGGGTGCGGCCCGGTTCGTTCCCAAAGCCAACCCGGCGGCCGATGTTCTGGCAGCCGTGCGCTCGGCGCTCGGTGTCGAAGACGCCCACGGCTTAGCGGCGGCACGCTTCAGCGACGACGAGATAGCGGTTCTCAACCTCTACGCCGATGGTCACAATCCGGTTGAGGTTGCGCTGCTGCAGAACTCGCGGCCAGAGGCCGTGCGAAAGATACTCGCGGGCATCCGATCGGCGTATGCCACTCAGGGCCGGCCAGCCGATGACCGCGAAACGCTGATTCGGCGGGCTGCCGAAGACGGGTACCTGCGCTGATGACCGCCCTGCCGCCCCGTCCGCCGCTCGAGAAACCGAAGCGGGGCAGAGACCGCAGCACAGACCCCAGCAACGACCGCAGCAACGACCGCAGCCGAACGGGCCTCATCGTGGCGATAGTCGCACTGAGCCTGCCCGTCGTTCTGCTCGCCGCCTCGCTCTTCGCGTTCGCGGGTGCGGGGGTGGGTGCGTTCGGCACGGGCAGCGCTTCTGGCGACTCGGCCGGCCCCGTGAGCCCGTTGACCGGCGAGAATTTCTACGTCGACCCCCTGTCGAAGGCCGCCTCTGCCTCGGCCGCAGCGCTCGCCGCCGGCGACACGGCGGGGGCCCAGACCTTCGGCCGCATTGCAGCAGTGCCCACCGCCATCTGGCTCACTCCCGAACAGCACCCCACGGGTGCGATCACCGCGTACGTCGCCGGGGTCGAGGCGGCCGCGAAGGCTGTGGGCCGCACCCCTCTCTTCACGGTCTACGGGGTGCCGAACAGAGACTGTGCCACCGGGCAGTCGGCGGGCGGGCTGAGTGCAGCCGAATACCCCGCGTGGGTCGCGGCCATCGCCGCAGGTCTCGACAGCGACAACACCGTCATCGTTCTCGAACCCGATGCTCTGGCGCTCGCCACGATGTGCAACAACGTCGACGAGCGGGTGCGGGAGATCAGCGCCGACATCGACGTGCTCGGCCCGGCCCACGCAACCGTCTACATCGACGCCGGCCATTCGAAATGGGGCCGCGCAGCCGACATGGCTACCCTGCTGAATCGTGCAGGAGTGAACAAAGCCCGGGGGTTTGCCACAAATGTCTCGAACTACAACCCCACCTCGGCCGAGCAGACCTACGCCGCACAGATCAGCTCGCTCACGGGCAATGCGCACTACGTCGTCGATACTTCTCGTAACGGCAATGGCACTACTGGTCAGTGGTGCAATCCGCCTGGCAGGGCGCTCGGGGCAGAACCCTCTGAGACGAATGTGGCCACCAATCAAGACGCGAATCTCTGGGTCAAGCCGCCGGGGGAGAGCGATGGCACCTGCAACGGCGGGCCTGCCGCAGGCCAATGGTGGGCATCCGGCGCCCTCGCCCTCGCCGCAGACGCAGGTTGGTGATGACCCCCCAACGGGTTCGGAATCGGCCGACGCGCCAGTACGCTTCATATATCGAGGGGAAACAATGAGCAGCACTGACAGTTCTAGCGAGCGCCGCGTCGCCGTCATCATCGAAGACGACGCAGATATTCGCAATCTTCTCGAGACGGTTCTCACCCAGGCCGGGTTCGAGACCGTGGCTACGGGCAACGGTCTCGACGGGGTGCAGGCGGTTCGGGCGTACAACCCGCTGGTCACCACTCTCGATGTGAGCCTGCCCGGAATCGACGGGTTCGAGGCCGCGAAGCGTATTCGGGCGTTCAGCAACACCTACCTCATCATGCTCACCGCGCGCAACGACGAGATCGACACGCTCGAGGGCCTGCAGGCCGGCGCTGACGACTACCTGACCAAACCGTTTCGCCCACGTGAACTGCGCGCACGCATCGAGGCCATGCAGCGGCGGCCCCGCGCCATGGCCGGTGACGAACCAGCTGCGGCTCGTATCGCCACGGTTCCGGATGCCACGCCTCAGGCGCCCGCAGCCGCGCCCGCCACTGCGGTTGCCCAGGTCGTCGCTGCTGACGCCTCCGGGTCGGCCACCACGGCTGCCCTGGCCGCAGACGGGTCGGCTCTGCCCGCCCCGCACGACACGTACTCGGCCGAAGACGGCTGGATCGAGTACAACGGCCTCTACGTCAACTCAGACATGCGTCTCGCCGAGAAAGACGGCGCCGTGATCGAGCTGACGCGCAGTGAATTCGACCTGCTCAACGCCCTCATGTCGAGCCAGCGCCGGGTGCGCAGCAAAGCCGACCTCGCGCTGCTGCTGCGCGGTGAGAGCTACGTGACCGCGCACTTCGTCAGCGAGAGCGACAAGCGGGCCATCGAGGTGCACATGGCTAACCTTCGCCGGAAGCTCGGCGACAGCCTCACGGCTCCGCGTTGGATCGAGACGGTGCGCGGCATCGGCTACCGGCTGGCTGCCGCCGAGAGCGACTGAGCCGAAAACAGCCGGGCCGAGCGGCCGCCGCCGGTCATCCGTCGCCCAGAATACGCACGAGTTCGGCGCAGGTCTCGTGACCGACCTCGGTCAACCGCGGCAGATGCCTCACTGCGCCCGCGGTGTCGCCCTTCTTCACACAGGTGTGCACCATGCCCGCGATGGCTTCGAGAGTCGTCGCGCCCAGCATGTGACCGCTCGACTCGATGCTCAACAACACAACGTCGGCATCGTCGAGGTCGCCCGTCGACAGCGCCCGTTTCAGCCGAAACGAGCGGGGCTCCCACATGCTGATGAAGTCGTCGACAAACGAGCTGCGCTTGCCTCGAGTTGCCGGAAACTGTTGCACAAGCGCGAACAGAACCGGCCACTCGATGACCGTACCTTGACTCAAACCTTGTACCCGCGGTGTCTGCGTGCGAGCTTGCCGAACATGCCGAGGGTCTGCAGCACGGTGATGACGCCGAGTGCCGGCCAGCCGATCCAGAGCAGAGTCGACTGAACGACGATGGGGAGCATGAACCAGATGACCACCATGATGGCGAAGATGATGGCGACGACGAGCAGTGGTGCGAGGTAGGCGTTACCGCGGCCCTTTTCGGCCTTGGCCTGTGCGGCCCAGTTGTCGACCTGCTTGCGGCTCAGAAACTTGCTCCAGGCGCGCACGAAATGGCCGATGCGAATCCACATGTAGAGCTCGGCGGGAACGAAGAGAATGGCGAAGAAGATGTCTCTCGAATTGCGATTCTTCATCGACATCGCGGTGCGCAGGTTCAAGAAGATGGCCACCACGGTGGGAATGAGCCAGATCGGGCTGAACACGAAGGCGTGAATCGAGAGGGAGAAGAACAGCAGCACGATGAACATGAGCCGGGTGACCACGTTGACGAGCATCGAGAAGTTCTCCACCCACCGCAGCCGCAGGTTGGGGTGAAGCGGCTGGCCCTTCGTGTCGCCCCGCTGGCCGGGCCACATGAGCTCGATCGCACCGAAGTTCCACTTCACCTGCTGGGCGTCGAGACCGCGCATGGTGGTCATGCCGCCCACGTCGGCCCGGGCTTGGGCACTGATCTTCGTGAGGTAGCCGGCACTCTTGATCTGAAGCGACAGCAGCGAGTCTTCGACCTCGCTGTCTTTCACCCAGGGGGTGGTCTGGTGGTTCTCCACCATGGCCTGGCGAAGCGCCTGCATCGAGAAAATCGAGAACTGGCCGCCCAACACAGCCATGTTGCGGCCACGCAGCATGTTCTGCATGTTGAAGGCCGCGAACTGGGCGCGCTGGCCGGTGACCAGAAAGGCGCTCATGCCCTTCATCTGAGTGTCGTCGATGGAGAAGATCGCTGAGATGCCGCCGATGCGGCTGTCAGACATGATCTCGGCGCCGAGTTGCTCGACCGCGTCGGTGGCTGCGGTCGTGTCGCCGTCGACCCCGAGAAAGAAGTCGCAGCCCTCAACCAGCTGAAAGCCGTAGTTCAGTGCCCCGACCTTCTTGTCTTTGTTCTTGCCGATGTCGTGAACGTAGACCTCGGTGAACTGCTCGATACCATCGCGCTCGATCATGTGGGGGCCGGCGAATTTGGCGGCTTCGAACACGGTCTTGTCAGTGGTGTTGTTGATCACCACGTGAATGACATCGGGAACACGGCTCTGGGCGAGCAGCGAGGCCAGCACGGCGCCGATCGACTCTTCTTCGTTGTACGCCGGAATCACACAGCCGATGGTTGGCCGATAGGTGGGCAGCGAGTCGACCGACTCGATGAAGTCGTTGGCGTAGGCGTCATCGACGGCCGTGTCTGTGACGTAGGGGTTCAGGCTCTCGGCCATCGTTTTCTCCCGGGGTGTGTGAGGCGGTAATTTCGGCGTTGAGATCAGTGTGCAGCACCGACCGCAGCAAATCGCCAAGGCCACCTCAGCTTCACCTCAAGATTTGATCAAGACACCCGTCAGGGGGGCATTTTCTTGTTCAGACTCGTTTTCTGCCCGTATGGTTGGGCTCACTTCACCGCACACCGAGAGGCATTCGATGTCACCAACCACTTCTGCCCGACCGAACAGACTGAGGCGCGCCGCCATCGCCGCGTCGCTGGGTCTCGCCGCCATGACGAGCCTGAGCGCCTGCGGCGTGGCACCCTGGCAGGTGAGCGCCTCTGGAGTGCCCTCCGCGAGCGACGCCAGTGCAGCACCGAGCGCGACCCCCGCACCCCAGGCCACCATCACTCCCATCGTGAACGACCTCGCCACCGGCACCGCCCAGCACCTGCTGCAGGCCGGCGACATTGCTCTCACCGTGAACTACTTCTCGACCTTGAGCATGGACAAGTGGCAGGCCTCTGCCAACAAGCCGGTCAGCTTCAACATGATCGGAGTGCTCGGCAGTGACCAGGGCCAGCGCATCTATCTCTCTCGCGTCTCGCTGAGCCCGGCTGTCACCGACAGAGACGGCAAAGCGCTGGCCGCCCCCGCCACGCTCAGTGACCAGGCCACCGTGGCGCCCGGTTACTTCATCAAGTCGCCCTACAGCTACAGCGAGACGTTCGTGTTGCCGCCGGTCGACCCGGCCGCCACCGAGATCACGCTGCAGTTCACCTTCGAACTGTTGCTGCAGACCACGCCCACCTCGTCTGACTATTCGAAGCAGACGGCCACAGACACCATCACGGTGGCTATCGCGAAGTAGCGGTCACCGCGCGGCCCACCACGATGTGGTTTCCGCCAGCGCTGCGTGCGGCGAGGGTCGCGGAATCGAGGGCGGCGCTCAGGGTGGCGAGGTCGTACCCGAAGACGTCGGTGTCGACAACGCCGAAGCTTGCCGTTGCACGTATGCCGCGCGACTGGTCGATGGGTTCATCAACGAGGGCATCGCGAACATCCGACGCCACACTGCGGGCTTCGTCACCGGTGACCACCATCACGATGACGAATCGGCCGGCTCCCGGATGCCCGATGAGCGTGCACGTCGGGGCATGATGCCGCACGATCTGAGCTACCGACGTGATCGCGTCGTCGCCGAAGTCACGGCCAAGGGCGGTGTTCATCTCGGGCAGGCTGTCGATGTCGACAGCGACCATCTCGAGTCGGTCTCCGTTGAATTCGGCTCGCTCGAGCCAGTCTTCCCACTGCTGGGCGAACGGCGACGCCGAGAGGAGCCCCACCACCGAATTGACGCCAACGGTTCGGTCGCCGAGTGCCTGGGTGTCGGTGCGTTCGGCCTGCAGAATCGAGATGCTGATGGTGTTGACCACGACGAACATGATGATGAGCAAGGTGGCGGCCTGACCGCTGAAGTAGTCGACGAAGAGGTCGCTCGTGGGGCC
This sequence comes from Subtercola vilae, assembly GCF_004923255.1. Lineage (GTDB taxonomy): Bacteria > Actinomycetota > Actinomycetes > Actinomycetales > Microbacteriaceae > Subtercola > Subtercola vilae. The sequence goes on from NZ_QYRT01000059.1 coordinate 9,749, forward strand.
ACTGACGGCGAACACTATCGTTCGTGCGGCGTAGAAGACGGCGAGAATGATCATGCTGCCGGCCACGATGCGCGCGTTCAGGTTGCGACGCAGACGCCCGCGCAGGCACTCGACGCCAGCCAGACCGCCGAAGACCGCCACCAGGGGGAACAGCATGAGCGAGCCGAGCCACTGCCCCTGGCTCGAGGCCGTGAGTGCCGACACAACGAGCACCGCACCGCCGCCGGCGAGCACCACGGCGAACCGGGCATTTCGGCCGTTGAAGACCCGGGCACCCGACCAGATGGCCCCGGTCACGAGACCATAGGCGGCATTGCCGATGATCAGTATCCCTTCGGCGTCTGGGTTCACGGCCCAGATTCCGTAGCAGAGCGCGGCGAGCATGCCGCCGATGAACGAGACGCTCCAGATGCGCCCGGGAACATCACTGCGCCTCATTGCCGTGTTGATCACGAAGGTGAGGCCCGAAAGCACCACGACGATTCCGTTGATGACCAAGAGGGTCTCGAGATCTAGCCGCACCATAACAACTCCCTGTAACCCTCAAGCCAACTCTAGGTGCTCGACCGGCACCCGCACGGTGAATTTCGAGCCCACCCCGAGCTCGCTGGTCACCGTGAGGTCACCACCGTGCTGGCGAACGATGTCTCGCGTGATGCTGAGCCCCAGACCCGAACCGTGGATGCTCGACTTGCGCACACTCTCGGCCCGAAAATAGCGCTCGAACAGCTGTGTCTGCTCTTCGTCGCTGAGCCCGATGCCGGTGTCGGTGACCGTGACAATCACGTCTGTGGAGGTGGCAGTGACGGCAACCGTCACGTCGCCGTTCTCCTTGTTGTACTTGATCGAGTTCGTGAGCAGGTTGTCAATCACCTGTCGCAACCGAAACCCGTCGGCCACCAGCAGGTGCGGGGCATGGGTCACCAACTCGAGCGTTATTCCGCGCTGCTCGGCCAGCAGCTGTTGCGCCTTGATTGAGTCGCCCACGATCTCGGTCATGTCACACCCGGTGAATGACATGAGCAACGAGTGATCGCTGGCGCTTGTCGCCGTGAACAGATCGGCTATGAGGGCCAGCAGGCGGTCGGAGTTGGTCGACGCCACGGTGAGCATCGCGCGCGTCTTCGGTGCGATCGTCTCGTCGTCGAGCGCCAGTTCGAGGTAACCGAGAATAAAGGTGAGCGGCGTGCGCAATTCATGCGAGACCGAGGCCACCAGATCGTCTCGAGCCTGAATGGCGTTGATCTCGCGCGTCACATCGCGGGTGACCATGATGCCGCCGTCGTTCTGGCCGTGCGGGCCCACAATCTGCCGCGCCGAGACCGAGAGCGCCTTGCGACGCCCGCCGGGTTCGCCCACCCAGACGATGACGTCGTCGAACGCACGGCCGAGAACCGCCTGGCGGTAGGGGCGTTCCTCTTCTGGCACGAGGGTTTTGCGGTCGGGGCCGTAGAGGGTGGGCAGCGCGCCTCCGCTGCCCACCGGCCGGCCGAACTGGGTGATCAACAAGCGATAGGTGCTGTTTGCGAGAGTTTCGCGGCCCTGACTGTCGAACGCCACGACGCCGAAGTCGACGGAGTTGAGTACGGCATCCAGAGTCTGCTCCTGGCGCCGTGCCCGGTGATGTGCGCCCTCGAGCAACGTGGCCTGCTGGCGCACCAGACCGAGCTGCGCTGCCGATCGCTTGCTGCGCAGATACGTCACCGTAGCGATGAACGTGAGGGTCACCGGCAGCACGATGAGACCGGGTACAGCCGTTTCGTCGTGCACCGACCCCCCGAGCGCCGCAGCGACCCAGATGAGGGCGGCGCTCGCGCCTGCGCTCGCGATCGTGCCGGCGAAGCCGAAATACGTCGACAGCCAGATGACGGGGAAGGCCAGCAGAACGCCGGTCGTCAGGTCGGTGCTGCCATGGCCGAGCACGGTGACGGCCAGCATGTCGGCGGCGGGCAGAACGGCGACCCAGGGCCGCTTCAGCAGGCCCCACGGCACCACGGCAGCAAGCGCCGTGACCACGAAGATGCCGGTGGCTCCCGCGACGAACAACGGGTTGGCGACGACCGATGGTTGAACGACGAATTCGACGCAGATGAGCAGAAGGGCTGCTGCGGCGAGCGGCAGCTGCGACTGAAAGACGGCACGCTCGAGGTTTGCTCGCCCTGCTGGCCCGCCCGCCGCGTTTGTCACCCGTTAAGACTAGGGCTAGTGCAGCAGTAGCACAGTCGGAACCCCGACAATGAGACCGATGAGATACCCTGCCAGCACATCGGTGGGGTAGTGCATGCCCAGAATCACGCGGCTGACACCCATGAACAGCACCACGATGACCGCCGCAGGCCAGAGCCACGGAACGAACGCGGTGAACACCACAGCGGCCGCCATCGTCGATGAGGCATGCGAGCTCGGAAAACTGAGCTTGCTGGGCGCCGTGGCATACACCGTCACCGGGCCTCCGGATGCACCCGGCCGAGGTCGGCGAACAATGCGTTTGATCACAATAGAAAGACCGTGCGCCACCACGACCGCGAGAGTGCTCCACAACCAGGCCCACGCGTGCGGCGCGTCGATGAGAGCACCGATCACCCCGAGCACAACCCAGCCGGCCGCGTGTTCGCCGATGAAGCTGAGCGCTTTCGCTGGGGCGACCAGGCCGCGTGCGAGAGGAGTGGCCTGCACTCGAACGATGAACGCGGTTTCGGGTGACGTCGTCATGGGGTTCAGAGTAGCGGCATGCGGCTTAGTATCAATACGAGCGACTTTGTCCCCGTTCGGGGGTGGGCCGAAGCGCCGGAAGGAAGAGATGTCGCTTGTTCTGCCGACAGACGTCGAGGGCGCATCGACAAGCCACGCGTTGGGTCGTGCGGCCATCTGGGTCAGCGGGGTCTTTCTCCTCAGCACTTTCATTCTGGTCTTCGCGCTGAAACTCGTTCTGCCGCAGGTCAGCGTGGCTCTTGCGCTTGTGGGTCTCGGTCTGGCGGGCATCGGTGTGGGCTGGGCGCTGGTCACCCGCAACAGAGCACTCGTATTGACACTCATGCTCGTCGCTGCGGGGGGGGCTGTACCTCTACTCCTTCGAGATTGCCGTTCAGTCGGGCCCCGGCCGGTTCGCCTCCGATTCGGTGCTGTTGTCGATGCCGAAAATCGCGATGACGGTGGTGGGTGTCGCCGGTCGCACTCTCGCTTCGAGCATCGTTCGTTGCTCACTCGGGTTCGTGCTGGCATCGGTCGCGGTGCAGGTCGGAGGCCACGTCGGGGGCATGAGGTTCGCCATCGACTTTCCTTCGATTGCCACGTTCGTCGGGCTGATCGTGCTGCTGCTCGGCCTTGCGGCCGGCCGTCGGCAAGCGAATCGAGGGTCAGACACGATGCGGTTCGCCGCGTTGGCCGAAGAACGCTCGATCGAGAGGTCGCGTATCGCCACCCGTGCCCGGGCGGCACTGCACGACACCGTGCTGAACGACCTGCACGCGCTCACGCTCAGCGACGTGGGCACTCTCACTGATGCCCATCGGGCATTTCTCGCGCGTGACATCGCGTCACTCACTCACCCGGCGCTGCTGCTCAACGAGGCGACCCTGCGAGCGCGGGCCGGGGGAGACGCGGTGCTGAGCTCGGGGCTCGGCCCGGTCATCCGGTCAGCCCGCCAGCGTGGCCTAGTGGTGGAGATCAGCGGAGACCCGCAGATTCTGGCCCAGCTCGAGCCCGGAGTGGTGAGCGAGGTGGTCAAAGCCGTCGATCAAGCGCTCGTCAACGTGAGCAAGCACGCGAATGTGAACGAGGCAGAGGTGGCCATCGTTGCCGGGGTCGACACGGTCAATGTCGTGGTCACCGACGCGGGAACGGGGTTCGACGCGAGTGCTGTCGACGCGCAGCGCATGGGGCTTCGCGTGTCGATCAGCCAACGCGTCGAATCTGTGGGCGGTACCGTGCGCGTGTGGTCGACGCCGGGCTCGGGCACTGCTGTGCTGCTGTCGGTTCCTCTCGCTACCCCAGGGGCGGTGACCTAGGTGTTCGGCGGCGTTCGCAGCGAAACGGCACAGTCTCTCGACCCGTTGAGTGGAATCACAGCACGGGTCTTTGTCGTGTTCGTGGCTGTCGTCAGCCTGGTCACCGCTGTCGTGCTGACGCTGACCAATCTGACCGAGATCTCGTCGCCGGCACTACAGGTCGTTGCGTTGGTGACTCTTCTTGCCGCCTACCTCTACTTCATCTGGGCAGCAGAGCCCTATCGCCGCCGCGTCGACCAGCGAACCTATGCCGTCGTCTATGGCTTGGTACTCGTCGCATGCCTGCTCAATTCGCTCAGCCAGCTCGGTACCAACCTGAATGTGCGAGACGACTGGGGCCCGGTGTGTGTGGCGCTCGTGGTCATGATCGCTGGCCCATACCGCCCGCCGGGCGAAATCATCGTCTCGACCGTAGTGGGGCTGCTTGTCGTGAACGCCTCGGTAGTGCCGCACCTCGCAACGCTCACCGGTACATCGCCCATCGCCTCGTTCGTCATTGTGTCGGCCCCCACGCTCGCTCTCGGGGTGGGCGCGGCCATCTACTCGTCGACGCTCATCGCCGAGCTGCACGGCCTGCGGGCTTCGGCAGCGCAGGCGCGGGAGCTCCGCGACGTCATCGACGGTCGCGAAGCCGTCGCAGACTTTCTGGGCTACAGCATCGCGCCCCTCCGTGACGATGTTCTGCCGTTCTTTCATGACGTCAAGCAGCGCGACGAACTCACCCCCGCCGACGTGGTGCGCGCCAGTGAGCTCTCAAGCAGCCTGCGCCGCAGCCTGGTGCACAGCCAGTTGGCTGAGCCGCTGGCCGAGTTGGCTGGCGTATTCATCGACCCGCAGAACCTCTCACGCCGCCTCAGCGAGCCACAACGCGCGGCGCTGCGCGTACTTCTCGGCTTTCTGGCCGAGCAGCCGTCGGTGAGGCGCAACAACGTGAGTTTCAGCTTCATGGTTGAGAACGACACGATTCGCGGAGCCGTTGAGGGTGCCTTCACCACCGACCGCTCGCTGTCGTCTCGGGTGGCGCCGTTTCTCGGCCTCATGAGACTCAGCTTTACTGGCGTCACCACTGAGGTCACCGCAGACAGCGTGTTCGTCGAGTTTCACCTCAGCTGACGCCCTACTTCACGCGGGTCAGAGGCCTTCGGCGAATTCTTTGATCCAGGGGCGGAGGTCGGGGCCGAGGTCTTCGCGGTCGCTGGCGAGTCTGATGATGGCTTTGATGTAGTCGAGGCGGTCGCCGGTGTCGTAGCGTCGGCCGCGGAAGA
>NZ_QYRT01000006.1 GCF_004923255.1 Subtercola vilae
GGCCTGGTGAGCGGGGTGGGAGTTGCAGCGTATTCGAAGCCGGCGGGGGAGGTCCAGGTGATAGTGCCGGTGGCGGATTGCTCAATGTGCCAGTCGGTGTGGTGTTTGACGTTGTGGTGGCTGGTGCAGAGCGGGGAGAGGTTGTTGTAGGCGGTTTCGCCGCCGTCGTTCCAGGCGATGGTGTGGTCGAGGTCTGCGGTTGCGGATGACTCGCAGCTGAGAGGGAACGTGCATTCGGTGTGGGTGAGGCGAATGAGATCGTCGAGGTCGGGCGGTGGTTTGTATCGTTCTCGGCCGTAGGTGAGCGCGCATCCGGTGATGGGGTCGGTGAGCACGCGAAGAAACGATGGCGCGCCCTGGACAAGGGTGAGGGCGGTTTGGCGATCAATGGGCCCGTATCCCTCGAGGTGCGCGGGCTCGAGTCGGTCATTCTCGCGTTCGTGGTCGCGGCCGTGCTCGCGTTCGCGTTCGTGGCCGTGCTCGCGCTCGTGCCGGTACTCGGGGTCGTGGCCGTCGGCCGGGAGGGTGTGGCCGAGGAGAGTGAGGGCGGGCACAGTGATGTGGACTCGGGCGCGGATTCCGCGGGTGCCGGCACCGATGCCAGTACCGATGCCAGTACCGATGCCAGTACCGATGCCGGCACCGATGCTGCTGCCAGGGCAGTTCTCCATCCCTGAACCGGTACGGTCGCCGCTGGAGCTGGAGCTGGAGCTGGAGCTGGAGCTGGAGCTGGAGCTGGAGCTGGAGCTGGAGCTGTCAGTGGTGCTCGTGTTGGTGGGGTCGGCGGCGGTGGTCTCGCCGTTGAGGAGGAGGTCGCTCAGGGCGTCGACGCGGAGCTGGGTGAGGGTTCGGCGGTCGCCGGTGTTCTTGGTGGAGCGAGCGAGGTCGGTGGCGCGGTTGTAGATGGCGACGGCTTCGACCGCGGGGAGGTAGTGGGTGAGGTAGGCCATGCCGTTGCTGGCGGGGTCGAGGTAGAGGCGACGGTGTGCGGCGGCGTCGATGTGGCGTTGGATGGCGGTGGTGGGCTGGGCGTGCTCGGTGGCGGCTCGGGCGAGGTGATCGAGACGTTGGGGTGTGACGGTGCGTGCGGCGGGGAGGAGTTCTGCTTCGTAGATGGCGAGGCGGTCTTCGGGAAGGGCGGTGCTGTGTTGCACGATCTTCTCGGCGTGGCGGTAGGAGATCGTGCCGTTGGTTAGTGCCGTGAAAGTGTTGGTGAAGTGGCCGTGGAGAGCCTGACTGGTGTGCACGAGGCGGCGGGCGTCGGCTTCGGAGTGATGGAGGGCGACGGCGAGTTCGGTGACGATCTGGCGCTCGGCAACGACGTCGGATGACCATCGGGGGCCGGCGACGGTCGTGTCGGTGGTGTGGAGCGCGAGGCCGGCGAGACGGGCCTGCTCGACAAGGGTGGTGTGCCGGGCATGGGCTGTGGCGAGGGCGCGGTGGCTCGCCACGACGGCGGTGACGGCGGCGGCGAAGCGATCGCGCCGCGATGATGCGGGGTGCAGCGGTGTCGTCAGCGGTCGGGCGGTATGGGTTTCACCTCGCTCTAAGGCGAGAATTGCTCGGGACATGCGCCAATTCAAGCACTGATTTCAGGGGCACGGGGGTGGAGGCGGCAATCTGTGGAAAGGTCGTTGCGGGCTCCGATTGTGGACGAGTAGTGCCGACAATGGTGCATGCCGGCCGCCCGGCATCGAGCCGCATCGAGCCGAGCCGCACCGAGCCGAGCCGAGAATATTCATTTGCACTTTCTTAGTTAAAGTGCAAAGTTGGTCTCATGCACGATGACCCAGGTACCCAGCCGCCCGCCGGAGGGGTGGCCCATCGCCAGCGCCGCGCACGCCAGCGGCTGACCTCGGCGGCGCGCCGGCTCACGGCCGAGCATGGCCTCGCCGGGTTCACGGTGCAGGAGCTCTGCGACGGTGTGGGGGTGTCGCGACGCACGTTCTTCAACTACTTCTCGTCGAAAGACGATGCGGTGCTCGGCTTCGCGAAGGGGGTCGACGAGGGGCATGTGGCTGCGTTCATGGCAGGCCGGGCATCCGGAGCCGCAGCCGAAGCCGGAGCCGAAGCCGGAGCCGCGACAGTCGACCCGGGGCGCCTGATCGATGATCTCGCAGCCCTCGCCGTGGCGCACTTCGACGAGATGGGCTTGACCCCCGACGACACCGCCGAGTTCATCGCCGCCCTGCAACGCGAGCCCGCTCTTCTGCCGGCGCTTGTGCGCTCCGGCCAGGCCGAGCAGCAGCGTTTCGTCGCGCTCGTGGTCGAGCGCGAAGGTCTCACGGGCGAGCGCGACCGGGCGCTGGCCGATGTGGCAGTGGCGATCGTCGGGTCGCTGGTGCGGTTGAGCGCCGATGCGTTCTTCGTCGAGACGAACACCCGCCCGTTCGACGAGATACTGCGGAGCACCCTCGCCACCGCGAAACGGCTGCTGAACGCCGAACAGGCGCCGACGCGTGCCAACACCCAACAGACCAACCCCTCCCAACCGAAAGACCTGGTGACAACCCCATGACGACCGCCAACGCCCTGAAGAGCACGTCGGGGCCGCTGCTGCTCACGAAGCGCCGCATCTGGATCATCTTCGGCGCCCTCATCGCCGGCATGCTGCTCTCGAGTCTCGACCAGACCATCGTCTCGACGGCCATGCCCACCATCGTGGGCCAGCTCGGCGGGGTCGAGAACCAGGCGTGGATCACCACCGCGTACCTCCTGGCCACCACGATCGTGATGCCCATCTACGGCAAGTTCGGCGACGTTCTCGGCCGCCGCAACCTGTTTCTCATCGCCATTGCGCTGTTCACGCTGGCCTCGGTGGGCTGTGCGTTCTCCACCGACTTCTGGATGTTCGTGGTGTTCCGCTCGCTGCAGGGCCTCGGCGGCGGCGGCCTGATGATCTTGTCGCAGGCGATCATCGCCGACATCGTTCCAGCCTCAGAACGCGGCAAGTACCTCGGCCCGCTCGGCGGAATCTTCGGTCTGGCTGCCGTCGGCGGCCCCCTGCTCGGCGGCTTCTTCGTCGATCACCTCACGTGGCAGTGGGCGTTCTACATCAACATTCCGGTGGGCATCATCGCCTTCATCATCACCTGGTTCGCCCTCACGCTGCCGAGCAAACGCGCCACCCTGCGCATCGACATCGCGGGCGTTCTGCTTCTCTCGGCCGCTACGACGTGCCTCATCTTCTTCACCGAATTCGGGGGCAACTCGAGGCACGGCTGGGGCGCGGTCGAAACGTGGATGTTCGGGGTGGGCCTGCTACTGGCCGGCACCGCCTTCGTGCTCGTCGAATCGCGAGCCGAAGACCCGATCATCCCGCTCTCGTTCTTTCGCAACAGCGTCTTCGTCACTGCCACGGCCATCGGGTTCGTTCTCGGCATTGCCATGTTCGCCGCGCTCGCCTTCGTTCCCACCTTCCTTCAGATGGCATCGGGCGCCTCGGCCGCCGCTTCGGGCCTGCTGCTCTTGCCCATGATGGTGGGGCTCATCGGAATGTCGATCATCTCGGGTGTCGCCATCACACGCACGGGCAAATACAAGGTGTTCCCCATCGCGGGCACCCTCATCACCGGCGTGGCCATGTTCTGCATGACCACACTGAGCGTCAGCACGCCCATCTGGCTCATCTGCGTGTTCCTGTTCATCTTCGGCGCGGGCCTCGGCCTCATCATGCAGGTGGTGGTGCTCGTCGTTCAGAACTCGGTGCCGGCCAGCCAGGTTGGCACGGCAACGAGCACGAACAACTACTTTCGAGAGGTGGGCTCAGCGCTCGGTGTGGCCGTGTTCGGGGCCCTGTTCACGAGCAGGCTCTCTGAGCAGCTGACCGGCATCTTCACGGGGTCGGGAGCTTCGGCCGCGCAGGCGGCACAGTCGACGGCGAGTCTTGACCCGGCCGCTTTGAATCAGCTGCCGCCGGCCATCCACGACCAGGTGGTGACGGCCTACGCCGACTCGCTGGCACCCGTGTTCTGGTACCTGATTCCGTTCATTGCCATCGCCTTCGTGCTGTCACTGCTGTTGAAGCAGATTCCGCTCTCGGATGTTGCGGGTATGGTGGCGCGCGGCGAAGCGGTCAGCGGAGCCGAGGCCGAAGACCTCGAAGCGGCGAGGGTCGCGGGGATCGCCGAGGCGAAGAGAGATGCGCAGCACGCTATGACGAAGGCCGACCCGGCCGTGAAGACCGACGCGCCTCAGTAGTAGCTCGACGCGCCTCAGTAGTAGGTCGACATGTCGGGCGGTGTCAGCCGTCGTTGACGTCGGTCGACTCGTCGTCGGTTGCAGCATCTGGCTCGTCGGGTTCAGGCTCATCGGCGATGGTCGGGTCGACCCCTGACGGCACGGCGTCGGTGGTCGGGCCGTTGCCGACGACTCCTTCGCCGTCGGGGTAGCCAGCAGAATCGGGGTACTCGGGAGAAGCGGTGCTTTCAGACATGGCTTCACGATACCCGCCGACTGCGAGAGCGTCGAGGGGGCCTGGCCTGTGGGTCAGATCTGGTTGGCCGCGATGATGAGCAGCGTCACAAGTGCCACGGCGGCAATGGTCAGCATCAGGGCGGCGAGGATGCCCAGCCGCAGCCGGCCGCGACGGGTGACCAACTGGGTGATGACCATGCCCGCGTACAGGAGCACCACCACTGCGAGGGCGATGGCCGCGAGGCCGTGCGGTTCGAACGGCAGCACCCAGATGAGCACCGCGGCGGCGATGAGGGCGAAGAGGCCGCCCACGATGAGCCACATGCGCCCGGTCGAGGTGGTGAGCGAGGGCTGGTTGGTCACCTTGGTGGGGTCGAGTGGTTCACGCAGTTCACGCGGTTCACGCGGTTCGGATGGGAGCGTCATGCCGGGCCTCTCTCAAGAGTCGTCCCTGTCTCAGGAATCGTTCATCTCTGAGCGTACGATTATTGAACGCCCAATGGGGCGACGCCTTCGGTTCAGGAGATAACGTGCCAGTTGAATATTCCGCTCCCCTCTCTGCCGGCCTCACGGCCCTGCTCGATTCGGTGCCCGAAACGGCGCCCATCGAAACCGCCGCCATCGAGTACCACGATGACGGCACCGCCTTCGGTGGGTTCGTTGCCAGGCCGGCGGGTGCTGATGCGGTGCCGCTGCGGCCCGGGGTGCTGGTCATCTCCGACTGGTCGGGCCTCGGCGACCACGCCAAGGTGAGGGCACAGATGCTGGCGCGCCTCGGCTACATCGCTCTGGCGGGCGATGTCTACGGGGGCGGCCAGTTGCTCGGCGACGATGAAGCCCCGGCGGCGGCCGGAAGATTCTATGGCGACACCGAGCTGTTTCGGGAGCGCATGCGCTCGAACCTCGAGAGACTCCGCAGCGAACCGGGTGTCGACACCGAGCGCATCGCGGTGATGGGGTACTGCTTCGGCGGCAGCGCTGCGCTCGAGCTCGCCCGCGACGGGGCAGAGGTCGCCGGGGTGGTGTCATTCCACGGCAGGCTCGCCACCGGGCATCCGGCAGCCGAAGGCGCTGTGCGGTCGCCCGTGCTGGTACTCACCGGGGCGAACGACCCGGTCGTTCCCGACGAGCAGGTCGTCGCGTTCGAGAACGAGCTGAGGGAATCCGGGGCCGCCGACTGGCAGGTGGTCAGTTACAGCGGCGCAATGCACGCGTTCACCATGCCCGACGCCAATTCGCCCGAGTATGGCGCCGCGTTCGACGCTCACGCGAACCAGCGCTCATGGGTGGCCATGCGGGCGTTCTTCGATGAGATCTTCGCGTGAGCATCTACACGTGAACGAGCGGGTCAGAGCGGCGGAAGGGTGGGTGGTGTCGTGAAGCGGGCATCCGGAGCGCCGATGACACTCAGCGAGGCGAAACGCATCGAAGCGCATTTTGCGAACGGCACACTCGACCCCGATCTGCCGGGTACCCGCGAGATCGTCAACGAGGCGCACCGCGTTCACGTGAACGCCATGCTCTGGGGCTCGACCCGAGCCGAGCCGCACCGGCGGCGGGTCAGGGGCGGTATCGCGCTCGGAATCGGCATGGTGGTGGCGACGGTGGGCGGGTTCTGCGTACCGTTCCTGGCGTCACGCTGAGGCGCTACTCCCGCTCTCGTGACCGTGACCGCTCGGCGAACCAGCCGTGCTCACCCAGCATGCGCCAGACGGTGGTGGTGAGTTCGGGGTACTGCAGCGCGATCTGCCGCAGCAGGCGATACTCGCGCGCCGATGATCCGCGTTGGCCGTCGTTCGCCGTGATGGCGTCGGCTCGCAGCAGGTAGACCACGAGCTCGTCAGTGCTCGGCATCTCGTGCACGAATTCCCACGGGTCTTCGCCCGACCGCAGCCGGTCGTTGACGACGGTGTCGAGTTCTTCGCGGGCCTCGGCGCGCAGCACTTCGAGGCTCGCCCGGTTGCGTGGCGGGGACGAGTTCTGATGCTCGTTCGGTTGTGCGTTCTGCTCCACCCCTTCAGCCTAAACACCGTTTCTGTGTGCGGAGTACCGGGGTGAATGACATCTGCAGGCTTCTGTCAGCCCACGCCAACCACACAGTGATGCGCGTCTCGTAGGCTCGTCGGGTGCAGACGCCCGTCTGTCGTTCCCGAAGAGAGAAGTAGCCCCCATGCGAGCTCGCGCGAGTCTGATCGTTGCCGGCGCGGTTCTCGCGTGCGCCATCGGCGGCACCGCGCTCGTGGTGAACCTCTTCGGCTCGGGCTCGAACCCATTCGCTTCCAAGGTGACGAGCGCCACCGCCCTCACCTGCCCGGCCGCGGCCGACGTCACGGTGGGCAGCATCACGGTGCCTGCTGGGCCCGTCGCCGGGTACTGCCAGGCGCAACTGGTGAACGCGGCCGAGATCATGAACGCCGGTGACACGATGGGGGTGGGTCCACACACAAAGGCGATCGGCGTGATGACGGCTATGGGTGAGTCGGGTCTTCGCAACCTCGACTACGGCGACGCGGCGGGAGCCGACAGCCGCGGCCTTTTTCAGCAGCGCGACAACGGCGCGTGGGGTACCCTGGCCGACCGCATGGATCCGTACACCGCGGCCGTGAACTTCTTCGGCGCGCTCGAGGCCCTGCCCGACTGGACCAGCCTCACCCCTACAGAGGCTGCTCACGCCGTGCAGGTGAACGCCGACCCGAACTACTATGCGAACTATTTCGCTGACGCAGAGACGGTGGTCACGACGCTGTCGGGCCGGTAACGAACCGCGCCAGGAAGGCGTGCCATCCAGAAGACCTGACGACCGTGTCAGACGAGCCCGTGCTGGTACGCGAAGATCACCAGCTGAACCCGGTCGCGCAGTTCGAGTTTGCCGAGGATGCGGCTCACGTGCGTCTTCACGGTGGCCTCGCTGAGGTGCAGCTCGCCCGCGATCTCGGCGTTGCTCAGACCGCGGGCGACAAGGTCGAACAGATCGCGCTCGCGCGGGGTGAGCAGCGAGAGGGTGTCTTCGCGATTGGAGCCGGCGCCCGAGCCAGTATCGACAGGCGAGGCGAAGCGCCGCACGAGGTTCGCAGTGGCGCCCGGGGCGATGACGGCGTTGCCCGCGTGAACCGTGCGAATGGCCGCCAGCAGAAACTCGGGGTTGGTCGTTTTCAGCAGAAACCCGCTCGCGCCGGCGTTGATGGCGCGAAAGGTCTTGTCGTCGAGGTCGAAGGTGGTCAAGACGATGATCCGCGGCACCGTTTCGGCCGCCGGATGCCCGGGCCGACCCTGCACGATCAAGCCGGTGGCCTCGATTCCGCCCATCTCGGGCATCTCGAGATCCATCAGCACCACGTCGACAGGGGTTGAAGCGCTGAGCGCGACCGCCTCCGCACCGTTGGAGGCCTCCCACCGCACGCTGAGGTCGGGTTGCGAGTTGATCACCATGGCGATGCCCGCCCGGAACAGCGGCTGATCATCGGTGAGGCCTACGCGAATCTCGGCGGTCATCTGCTGCTCTCACTGGGGAAGGGGGTGCGGGGCTGGGTGGGGAGATGCTGAAGGGGTGAGGCTGAGGAGTACGGCAGGTAGCCACGAACGCGAAAGCCTCGGGAGACGTCGGTGCGAGGCCCGGTTTCGACCCCGCCGCCCAGCAGGCGCATGCGCTCGGTCATGCCGATGAGCCCCTGGCCCGATGTGCCGATGAGGCTGCGAGTGCCTGTGCCCGGCTCGTCGGTCAGCACGTCGAAGTGAACGGCGCTCGCCTGCCAGTCGAGCCGCAGGTCGACCGCCGACCCGTGCCCGCCGTGCTTGATCGCGTTCGTGAGGCTCTCCTGAAGAACGCGGAACAGCGCCAGCTCGTGGGCCGCGCTGAGCGCCACCCGGGAGCCCGTCTCGGTGACGGTCACGGCGAGCCCGGCATCCCTGACGCTTGCCACCATGACGCCGAGCCCTGCCGCGCCGAGCGCCGGCCGCGCCGCCGGATCGCGCGGCTCTCGCAGCACGCTCAGCAGTTCGTGCACGTCGTCGAGCGCTGCCCGGGCCGTGCGGCCGATGGTCTCGAGCGCACGGGTCTCCGCCTCGGGGTCTGCGGCTTTCGCGTACCGAGCCCCGTCAGACTGCGCGATGACCACGGCCAGGGCATGACCGATGAGGTCGTGCATCTCGCGGCTGAGCAGGGCGCGCTCGCGTTCCTCGGCGAGCGTCGCCTCGGCCATGATGCGGTCGTGCAGCCGCCCGAGTCGTTGGCCGGCCGCGGCCCGTCTGTTGCGTACGAGCACTCCGAGCGCCCAGAAGAGCGCCAGCGCCGCAGCGATGACCGCGCTGACGAGCACGAAGTAGACCCCGCGGTAGAACGGATCGGTGGGCAGCAGTGCGCTGTCGCTCGTCTTCGGGGCGAAGAGAACGAGCCGGGCGCCGGCCACCGCACCGCCCACTACGCTCGAAGCGAGGCCCGCCCAGCGAACGAATCTCTGCTCGGTGAGGCCGGTGGCGAAGACCGCGCCGAGAATCAGGATGTCTCCGAGAATCAGCCCGTCGACGGTACCGATCTGCACCAGCGCCCCGACCCAGGCGATCGCGAGGCCGAGGCCGGGCATCCGGCGCCAGAAAGCGAGCGAGAGGGCGAAGACGATGTCGATGAGCATGCCAGGGACGCCGTCACGCACGAAATCGGCTGCGCCGAACAGGGCGAAGGCGAGAACCGCGATGGCCGCGTCGGCCAGCCGGGGGTGTGATTCGAACCAGGCCAGCACAGTCGACACTCTAGCCGTGCTGGAACCTAACGAGATGTGTGCGGGTTTCGTTCAATCCCGTCTGCACCACCCGAACGGCCGAAGGTTAGGTTAGGGTTACCTTTGTTCGATCTTTCGTGCTCTCACAGAAAAGACCCTGTACTGCCATGAACCGCCTTCCCCTCGTTTTCGCCGCCGCTCTAGCCGCAACTGCGCTGACGCTCACCGGATGCTCGTCTGCGAGCACCACGCCGGCCGCCACCGCCGGGGCGACCGGCGCCGCCTCGTTCTCGGGAACGAGTCTCACGGTCTACAACGCCCAGCACGAAGAACTCACCCAGGAGTGGGCTGACGAGTTCACGAAGGAGACAGGCGTCACCGTAACGCTCCGCAACGGTTCTGACTCTGAACTCGGCAACCAGATCATCGCCGAAGGCGCCGCGTCGCCGGCCGATGTGTTTCTCGCCGAGAACTCACCCTCGATGTCGCTGGTCGAGAATGCCGGGCTGTTCGCCGCCATCGACGCCGACACGCTGGCTCAGGTTCCCACCGCGTACAAGCCTTCGACCGGCAAGTGGACGGGCATCGCTGCCCGTTCGACGGTGGTCGTCTACAACCCGTCGCTGATCAGTGAGGCCGAACTGCCCGCGTCGCTGCTCGACCTGGCCGACGCGAAATACAAGGGCAAGTGGGCTGCGTCACCCGGCGGCGCCGACTTCCAGGCCATCGTCTCTGCACTGCTCGCCGAGAAGGGGCATGACGCGACGCTGGCATGGCTCACCTCGATGAAAGCCAACTTCACCGCGTACAAGGGCAACAGCACCGTCATGAAGGCGGTCAATGCCGGCGAGATTCCGCTCGGGGTGATCTACCACTATTACTGGTTCATCGACCAGGCCGGCACCAAGGAGAACAGCCTCAACACGAAGCTGCACTACATCAAGAACGAAGATCCGGGTGCATTCGTCAGCGTTTCCGGCGGCGGTGTGCTCGCTTCGAGCAAGAACCAGGCGGCAGCGCAGGCGTTCGTGAAGTTCATCACGGGCAAGGCCGGCCAGGGCATCCTGCAGACCGGAACGAGCTTCGAATACCCCGTTGCCAGCGAGGTCGCACCGAACCCCGCACTGCCGACGTTGGCTTCGCTCGAAGCACCCACCATCGACCCCTCTACGCTGAACAGCACAGAGG
Source organism: Subtercola vilae (assembly GCF_004923255.1). GTDB lineage: Bacteria > Actinomycetota > Actinomycetes > Actinomycetales > Microbacteriaceae > Subtercola > Subtercola vilae. The sequence goes on from NZ_QYRT01000006.1 coordinate 10,320, forward strand.
TTACCGATCTCATGACGCAGGCGGGCCTGCTGTAGTCGAAACCCTATGGCTGAACGTATTCAGAATGACCGGCGGAAGGTCGTGAGTCGAGGCTCACGACCTTCCGCTCTGCTCGTTGTGCTGGTGTGCCTCATCGCAGTGGTGATGCTGGTGCCCGTGGGATACGTGCTCAGTATCGTTCTGCAGGTGGGGTGGAGCACGCTCGCGCCGCTGATCTTCCGGCCGAAGGTCGGCGAACTGCTTGTCAACTCGCTGCTGCTGGTCGGGTTCGGGGTGCCGCTGTGCGTGGCCCTGGGTGTGGGGGGTGCCTGGCTTGTCGAACGCACCACTCTGCCGGGGCGACGGGTCTGGGGAGTGCTGCTGGCGGCCCCTCTGGCCATTCCTGCATTCGTGAGCAGCTACGGCTGGGTGAGTGCCGTACCCTCGATCGGTGGTCTCGGTGGGGGTCTGCTCATTGCGACGCTGGCGTACTTTCCGCTCGTCTACCTGCCGGCCGTGGCTACCCTTCGGGGCCTCGACCCAGCCCTCGAAGAGTCGGCCCGGTCGCTCGGGTTGGGGCCGTGGGCCGTGTTCTTTCGAGTGGTTCTGCCGCAACTGAGGCTGGCCGTCTGGGGCGGCGGCCTCGTGGTGGCGCTTCATCTGCTCGCCGAGTACGGGGCATTCGCGCTCATTCGGTTCGACACCTTCACGACAGCGATCGTCGTGCAGTACGAGTCGACGTTCGCAGGGCCGGCGGCGAGCGCACTCGGGGCCGTGTTGGCGACCGTCTGCCTGGTGCTGTTGGTGGTCGAGGCGTCGACCAGGGGGCGGGCCCGCTTCGCGCGCCTCGGTTCGGGGGTGGCGCGCAGGGCGACGCCGGCGAGGCTCGGGGCCTTCGCGCCCCTTGCCCTGGTGGGGCTTGCTCTTCTCTCGGTGCTGTCGATCGGCGTGCCCGTGGCGAGCCTCGTGCGCTGGCTGAGCGTCGGCGACCCGTGGTCGCAGCGAGAGCTGCCCACTTCGATCATTCAAACCGTTCTCCTCGCCGGAGGCGGCGCTGTAGCCGCCGTGCTCGTCGCGTTGCCGGTCGCGTGGCTCAGCGTTCGGCACCCCAGCCGCCGTGCGCGGGTGCTCGAAGGGGCGACCTACGTCGCGAGCAGTCTGCCCGCCATCATCATTGCGCTGGCGCTCGTCACCGTGACGATTCGCCTCGTTCCGGCGCTCTACCAGACCCCCTTCACTGTCGGCCTGGCCTACGTGATCATCTTTCTGCCCCGGGCCCTGGTGAGCCTGCGCACAGGGCTCGCCCAAGCCCCGGTTGCCCTGGAAGAGGCGGCAGAGGCCCTCGGGCATTCGCTGGTCTCGGCGCGCCTTCGCGTCACCCTGCCCCTTCTGCTGCCCTCGATCGGTGCCGCCGCGGCACTGGTCGGGCTGGGGGCCGCGAACGAACTCACCGCCACCCTGCTGCTGGCGCCCAACGGCACCCGAACGCTCGCCACCCAGTTCTGGTCGGCGAGCTCGGCCGTCGCGTACTCGAACGCCGCGCCCTATGCGGTGCTGCTGATTCTCCTTTCTGTGCCCGCCGTCGCGCTGCTGTTCGCGCAATCCCGAAAGCGTGTGACCACATGAGTGCCCTCTCTGTCTCCGGTGTGTCGAAGACCCTCGGCGGGATAGCCGTTCTCGCCGACGTGACGTTCTCGCTGCCATCGGGCACCCGGATGGCCGTGGTCGGGGCCTCTGGCAGCGGAAAGAGCACGCTGCTGCGGTTGATCGCCGGGTTCGACCGGGTGGATGCCGGGCGGATCGTGCTGGGGGGCAGGGTGGTGTCGGCGGCGGCTGGTGCTTCTGCGTCGGGGCTGGCCGAGGGCGGTATCGATGCCGGTGGCGGTGCCGCTGCCGCTGACGCTGCCGGTGCCGGTGCTGGTGCCGGTGCCGGGCGGGGCGGTGGGGCGCGTGCTGTCTCGGTGCCGGCGCATCGGCGCGGGGTCGGGTACGTGGCGCAAGACGGCGCGCTCTTTCCGCACCTCACGGTTCGGCAGAATCTGCGCTTCGGCCTGTCGGGTGGTCGTTCGGCCGGTCATTCGGGAGGCCTATCGGGTGCGTTGTCGGGTGGCCGGGCGGCGGCAGAACGCCGGGTTCGCGAGGTGGCCGAGCTCGTGGCCCTCGACAGCGGGCTGCTCGGGCGGTTTCCGCACGAGCTCTCGGGCGGCCAACAGCAGCGCGTGGCCCTGGCGCGTGCGCTCACCCCCGAGCCCGGCATCATTCTGCTCGACGAACCGTTCAGTGCTCTCGACACCGGCCTGCGGGCGCAGACGCGTGAGGCCGTCATCGCCGCGCTCGAGCACAGCGGTGTGACGACAGTGCTCGTGACACACGACCAGGAGGAGGCCCTCTCGTTCGGCCACTCGATCGGCCTGCTGACGGGCGGCCGGTTGGTTCAGACGGGGGAGCCCTCTGCGGTGTTCGACAGCCCGGTCGACGCGTGGGCGGCTGAGTTCCTGGGCGCCGCTGTGCTGCTGCCGGTGGAGGTCGTGCGTGGTGTTGCGCACTCGGCGCTCGGTGAGTTGCCCGTGCGGCACGACCGGAGCATTGGCGGTGCCCGCCCGACCACGGCACTTCTTCGACCAGACCAGCTGCGCCTGATGGCGGATGCGGGTGCGAATGCATCGGCGGCGAACGCGGTGGTGCTCGAGGTAACGCTGCGGGGGTCGCATGCGCGCGTTACGGTTCGTGCAGGTGCAGGTGCAGGTGCAGGTGCAGGTGCAGGTGCAGGTGGTGATGCTCGTGGGGTCGAGATCGACGTGCGGGTGCCGCTGGCTGAGGCTGGGCAGTTCGCCAGAGGGGTTCCCGCGCGCATCCAGGTGACCGGCGGAGTCGTCGTCTACTGAGCCAGGGCACGACGGGCCGATGGAGTCGCAAGGGGGCTAGACGGTGTCGGTGGCGCCGTGTAGACCGGTGGTATGACGGAGACAGAGGGCGCCCGGGGCGACCACGAACGAATCGAATTGGTGCCGCTGGCCGGCAGTGAGCGGCCGCCGGCTCGGCAGGCGCTGGCCGCTGCTCGGGCGCTTCCGCCCGCTGCACTGGTCGACGCGACCGTGGTGCTGCGCCGGGAGGCTTCGGGGCAGCTGGGGGCGGCACCGGCAGATGTCGAGCTCGTGACGTCGACTCTCGAAGGGCTGGGGCTCAGCGTGCTGCTGGTCGATGCGGCCTCGCGGCGAGTGCGAGTCGAGGGCACGGCGGCCCAGGTGGGGCGCGTCTTCGGCACATCGCTCGAGGCGGTGACGAGCAGCGCGCCCGACGGGCAACGGGTTGAGCACCGCCACCGTACGGGTGGGCTGAGCATTCCTGTCGCGCTCGAGGGGGTCGTGACGGCTGTGCTGGGGCTGGATGATCGGCCGCAGGCCCGCGCCCAGTTTCGGGTTGCTGAAGCGCGAGCCGCGACGGTGAGTTACACGCCGGTCGAGTTGGGCCAGATCTACCGTTTTCCGGCCGACACCGATGGGTCGGGGCAGACGGTCGCCATCGTCGAACTCGGCGGTGGGTATCAGCAGAGCGACCTCGACACGTACTTCGGCGGGCTCGGAGTGGGGTCACCGCGCGTGACGGCGGTGGGTGTCGATGGGGCGAAGAACGTGCCGGGCGGTGACCCGACGGGGGCCGACGGCGAGGTGCTGCTCGACATCGAGGTGGTGGGCGGGCTGAGCCCGAAGGCATCGATCGTGGTGTACTTCGCGCCCAACACCGACGCCGGCTTTCTCGACGCCGTCGCCACGGCGGCCCACTCCACGCCCACGCCTGCCGCAATGAGCATCAGCTGGGGCCAGAGCGAAGACGAGTGGACGCCGCAGGCACGAACCGCGCTCGACGACGCCCTCGCCGATGCGGCGACGCTCGGCGTGACGGTGACCGCGGCTGCGGGCGACAACGGCAGCTCCGACGGCGCAGCCGACGGCAGGAACCACGCCGACTTTCCGGCGTCGAGCCCCCACGCGCTCGCGTGCGGCGGCACGAGCCTGCACGCCACCGCAACCCGCGTGAACTCAGAGACGGTGTGGAACAACGGCGCCGGCAAAGGCGCCACGGGCGGCGGCGTGAGCGATGTGTTCGGGCTGCCGAGCTGGCAGAGTGCGGCCGGCGTTCCGGCGGGTGCCGCGCCCAATGGACCCGGTGGGCGTGGGGTGCCGGATGTCGCGGCGAACGCCGACCCGGCGACGGGGTACGAGGTGCTGGTCGACGGCAAGCGGGCGGTCTACGGCGGAACCAGTGCGGTCGCCCCGCTCTGGGCTGCGCTCGTGGCGAGGCTGGTTCAGTCGCTCGGCACGCCGCTCGGGCTGCTGCAGCCGCGGTTGTACGCGCTGGCGGCAGCGAGCACGGGCACGGGCACGGGAGCGGGTTCGTCGGCGGCCGGGCTTCGCGATGTCACCGAGGGTTCGAACGGTGCCTTCACGGCCGGCCCGGGCTGGGATGCGTGCACGGGTCTGGGTGTACCCGACGGCACGGCGTTGCTTGCCGCCCTCGCGGCGACGAAGCCGGGCGCCTAGCGGCTCACCCTCGCGACCGCGGAGAGTGCTGACCGCTCAGCGGCGGCGAGGCCATTACGCGGCTGCCGTCGGCGAGGCCCTGAACGACTTCGGCGAGGGCATCCGTCGCTGACACCTGCGGTGACCAGCCGAGCACGGTTCGCGCCCGCTCGGTCGACATGACGGGTACGCCTGCGGCGATGTCGATCCAGCCCGGGTCGGTGGGCTGCAGGCGCAGCTTCCACGTTGCCCACACCAGTAGGCGCGCGGCAGCCAGCCGAACCGGCACACTGCGACTCGCGCCGAGCGCTTCGGCGATGAGCGGGGGTGTCAGCACAGGTTCGGCGGCGAGGTTGAAGGCGCCCGCCTCACGCCGGTCGATTGCGCGGCAGAACGCATCGGCCACATCGCTCGCGTGCACGGCCTGAAAGATGGTCTGCACCGGCAACGGAACCACCGGCGGCCGAATCAGCCCCAGCCATCCCGTCGGCAGCAGCGGCCCGAGAAACAGGCCGTGCAGCTCTGCCGCCGCCCGGCGCTGAAAAACAAGCCCCGGCCGCATGAGCGTGACCCGCACGCCGGGGTTCTCGGCCTCGAACCGCTCGAACGCCCGCTCGTTCACGGCCTTGTGGCGACTGTAGTGCGACGTGTGCAGCCCGCCGGTCGGCCAGTTCTCGTCGACCCGACGGTGTTTCGGGCCCGCGCTGTAGGCGCCCACTGATGACGCAGCGAGAATGTGCGGCACTCCGGCTCGCGCGACGGCCGCCAGAATGGCCCGCGTTCCGGTGACGTTGGTGCGCCACAGTGTGGCCTCGTCGCGGTTGGGCTGCAGCGCCCAGCCCAGGTGCACCACTGCATCGGCCCCTGCGAACACCGTCGCCAGCCGTTCGGTCGCGCGGTCGTCGGCGATGTCGAGCGGGTGCCACTCAACTGCGCTGTAGGGCGCCGCCGCGGTGTTCGGCACGCGCCGTGCGACACCTACAATCTGGGTGACCGCGGGTTCGCTCTGCAATCGGGTGAGCAGGGCGGTGCCGAGGTTTCCGGTGGCTCCGACGACAACGATGCGCATGGGACTCCTCTGGCGGGTACAGGATGCCCGGGCGGGCGTCTCGGTTCATCCCATCACCAATCGGGCGGGTGTCGCCCGGGGTTGACACGCCTAGTGCTGCGGGTAGATCGTCTCGCCGCGTTCGAGCATCTCGACGTACTCGGCGATCTTGCGGGCTCTGGTCTCTGCCCTCTTCACCGAGCCGATGCGAAAGAGAATGGCGTACCGGTTCACGCTCGAAAGTCCGCTGAAGAAGGCCGCGGCCAGGGGCGGTGCTGCCAGGGCGAGGGCAAGATCATCCGGAACCACAATGGTTTTCGAGCCGGCATACGCGGCCGCCCAGCGCCCGTCAGACTTCGCGCGCTCGACCTCGGCGAGCCCGGCAGGCCGCATGCGCCCGTCGGCGATGAGGCGGTCGACGCGGTCGCGGTTGATCTCTGACCACATTCCGCGCGGGCGTCGTGGGCCGAAGTTCTGCAGAAAGTAGTTGTCGTCGAGGCGGTTCTTCTGGCCGTCGATCCAGCCGAAGCAGAGGGCGCTGTCGAGGGCGTCGCTGTAGCTCACGCTGGGCTGGGCGCCGCCCTTCTTGGCGATGGCGAGCCGCACACCGGGTGATACGGCGTGATTCTCGGCGAGCCACGCGTGCCAGGCCGCTGCATCGGGGCTGAAGTGCATCTCACGGTCGAGCATGACGGGTGCCGTCAGAGGGTCTCTCGGGTGCTGTCTGCGAATGCCGGATGCACGGCGAGGGCCTGGGCGGCCTGCTCGACGAATGCGGCGACAGCGGGGTGCGGCGCCTGAAACGCGTGCACGACGGCGAGGTGATGGCGGGTCATGTCATCGACCGTGACGAAGACGACCCCGACGCGGGCGTTGCCGAGGCCGATCGACCGCGGAACGATGACGATGCCGTTGCCCGCCGCCACGTGCGCCAGCTGTTCGTCGAGGGTGTCGAGCTGGCCCAGCGCGAAACTCTGGGTCTGGCCGACGGTGACGCCCCGCAGCTCAGCCGCGATCTCGCGCCACTCTGGCACCTCGTCGGGGCTGTGCAGCAGGTGGTGGCCGGCGAGCTGGGCGAGGATGACGGTGGAGGTGGGGGCGGCTTCGAGTGCCGCGACCAGCGGGTCGGTTTCCGGGAGTGCCACGACCCATGGTTCGTCGAGCACCGGAATGATGGTCAGCCCGCGGCGGAGCACCGGCAGACGTACGATCGCGATGGAGGCGGCGCCGCAGCGCACGGCTCGTGCCGCGATGCTCGAAGACGACTTAGGCTTCAGTGCCACCAGAGCGTCGGCGTGGCCGGCTGCGAACTCGGCGGTCAGGTCGTCGAGGGGGATACCGGGTGCCGCGGCGACCACGAGGGCGGCGGGCGGCTGGTCTGAGTCGCCGTTGTCGGCGCGTGCACTCAGCTGGTCAGCGAAGGCCCGAACGGCGTCGACGGCGTCCGCCGACGACGGCAGGTCGGCGTGCCGACGAGCGAGAGCGATGACGCCCTCGAGCTGTTCACGGTCTGCATCCATGCGGGCCTCCTGCCTAGTATCAAGAATACTCCGGTTGGCGGGGCTCTGCCCCCCAGATCTGCCGCTCGGCTCTGGTCGTCAGATGAGTCCGTCAGATGAGCCCGTCAGACAGGTGGTTCGGGGTGCCGAAGCGGTGGGCGGTGATGCTGACGGCCTGCTCCTGCAAGAAGGGCAGCAGTTCGACCCGACCCGACTCGGTGACGGGGTTACTGTAGACGGCGATGTCAGGCCGCCCCTTGGTCGCTGAAGCGAGCGCTGATGCGTCGCCGCCGAGCAGACGGATGCGGCCAGCGCCGATCGACTTCGCGCGGGCGATCCACGCTGCGTCGGTCTCGGTGGTGACGGCCACGGCGGCGTCTGTGAGCGCCGGAAGCAGGCCGGAGGGCAGCACGCTCGCGGTCGACACGGTGAGGGGTGCGCCCGCGAGCAGACCCGCGGCGACCACGCGGAGCAGCTCCCTGACGGGCTGCGATTCGCTGTGCCGGATGGTGACCGGGCGCGGCAGGTAGCGCAGAACGTTGCGTTCGGCGGTGAGCTCTGACACGTCGCGTGCGGTGCCGAATTCGGCCGCCCACGCGGCGGCGTCGCTCTGGGCCGCGCGCTGCAGGAAGGCCAGGTCGTCTGCCGAGAGGTCGAAGCCGGTCGAACCGCCGACGGCGCCGTAGACCGCTGCGCCCGAGGGCGCTGCGGCGGAGGATCCACCCGATGTGCTGTTTCTGGCGGCGGTCTCGGCGGCTGCGAGCAGCCCGCGAACGGCGGCGGAGGTGACGGGGGTGGTCGCGGTGCTGTGGGCGGGCATCCACGACCCGAGGCCGACGAGATAGTTCGGGCCGCCCGCTTTGGTGCCCGGGCCGACGGCTGATTTCTTCCAGCCGCCGAAGGGCTGGCGACGCACGACGGCGCCCGTGATGCCGCGGTTGACGTAGAGGTTTCCCGCCTGCACGGTGTCGAGCCAGAGCTGCAGGTCGTCGGTGTCGAGCGAGTGCAGGCCCGAGGTCAGGCCGTAGTCGATCTCGTTCTGCAGGGCGATGGCCTCTTCGAGGGTGGCTGCGGTCATGACGCCGAGAATCGGGCCGAAGTACTCGACCAGGTGAAATTCTGAACCGCGGCGAACGCCGGTGCGAACGCCCGGGCTCCAGAGCTGGCCGGTCGCATCGAGCGAGCGCGGTTCGATGAGCCACTTCTCGCCCTCGCCGAGGGTGGTGAGCCCGGCCAGCAGCTTGCCGGCGGCCGGCTCGATGAGCGGGCCCATCTGAGTGACCGGGTCGATGGGGTAGCCCACGCGAAGCGACGACACGGCATCGACGAGCTGGTCGTGGAAGCGGCGCGAAGTGGCCACCGACCCCACGAGGATGACGAGTGAGGCGGCGGAGCACTTCTGGCCGGCGTGCCCGAAGGCCGACGACACGACGTCTTTCACGGCCAGGTCGAAGTCGGCGCTCGGGGTGACGATGATGGCGTTCTTGCCGCTGGTCTCGGCCAGCAGAGGGAGGTCGGGCCGAAAGCTGCGGAACAGCTCGGCCGTCTCGTAGCCGCCGGTGAGAATGACCCGGTCGACGGCGGAGTGCGAAATGAGCTGGCGCCCGAGAGTGTTCTCGCCCACCTGGATGAACCGCAGCACCTCCCGCGGCACACCGGCCTGCCAGAGGGCCTCGATCATCACGGCGCCGCTTCGCTCGGCCTGCGGTGCGGGCTTGATGATGACGGCAGAGCCGGCGGCCAGCGCCGCGAGGGTCGAGCCAGCGGGAATGGCGACCGGAAAGTTCCACGGCGGGGTGACCACGGTGAGCGCGGCCGGCACGAAGCGTGCGCCGTCGACGCTGTCGAGTTCGCGCGCCAGTTCGGCGTAGAAGTGGGCGAAGTCAATGGCCTCCGATACCTCGGGGTCTGACTGGTCGAGGGTCTTGCCGGTCTCCGAACCCATGACCTCCATGAGACGGGCGCGGTTCTGTTCGAGTACGACCCCGGCTCGGTGCAGCACCTCGGCGCGTTCGGCTCCGGTCAGCGCGGCCCAGCCGGCCCCGGCCGCCGCGGTGGTGGTGATGATGCGGTCGAGGTCGGCGGCATCGGTGACAGTCGAGTTCTCGACCAGGCCCTGCCCGAGCGTCGAGCCCGGGATGCGGCCGAGAATGTCGCGGCCCCACGAGCGGTTGGCGGGCAGCGCCGCATCGGTGTCGGGGGTGTTGCTGAAGCCGTGCATCCGGTCGCCCGCATCGACGGGAACGGTACGGTCTTGCACGCGGTTCGACGGCGGAACGTGGTCGTCGAGGTTCGCCAGCGAGGCGAGAAAACGCTGGCGCTCGCGTTCGAAGAGCGCCTCGTTCTCGGTGAGTTCGAACACGGCTGACATGAAGTTGTCGCTCGAAGCGCCCTCTTCGAGGCGGCGGATGAGGTAGGCGATGGCCACGTCGAATTCTTGCGGGTGCACAACGGGCGTGTAGAGCAGCAGCTCGCCGATGTCGCGGCGAACGGCTTCGGCCTGACCCTGCGCCATGCCGAGCAGCATCTCGAACTCGATTCCCGCCTGCACACCGCGGCTGCCGGCCAGCAGCCAGGCGAACGCGATGTCGAACAGGTTGTGCCCGGCGACACCGATGCGCACGTTCTTCACGCGCTCGGGGTCGAGGGCGTAGTTCAGCACGCGCTTGTAGTTTGTGTCGGAGTCTTGTTTCGAACCCCAGGTGGCGAGCGGCCAGTCGTGCAGTGACGACTCGACCTGCTCCATGGGCAGGTTCGCGCCCTTCACGATGCGCACCTTGATGCCGGCGCCGCCGCGGGCACGACGGGCGGCAGACCAGGTCTGCAGGCGCATCATCGCGCTGAGGGCGTCGGGCAGGTAGGCCTGCAGCACGATGCCGCCCTCGAGGCTCAGAAACTCGGGGCGGTCGAGAATCTGGGTGAAGACCTCGATGGTGAGGTCGAGGTCTTTGTACTCCTCCATGTCGAGGTTGATGAACTTCGGCGTCGGGGCAGCCGCAGCGCGCGCATAGAGGGGAGTGAGGCTCGTGACCACGTGTTCGACGGCTTCGTCGAAGGCCCACGCCGGGTGCGGTGCGACAGTCGACGACACCTTGATCGACACGTAGTCGACGTCGGGCCGCGCCAGCAGGGTGTGGGTGCCCTCGAGCCGCCGGGCGGCCTCGCGCTCGCCGAGAACGGCCTCGCCGAGCAGGTTCATGTTCAGGCGAACCCCGTCGGTGCGGATCTTCGCGATCGCCGCACCGAGCTTCTTGTCGGTCGCATCGACGATGAGGTGGCCCACCATATTGCGGAGAACCGTGCGCGACGCCGGCACCACGATGCCCGGCAGCAGCGGGGCGAGAGCGCCGCCCACCCGCACGGCCGAGCGCATGTACCAGGGCAGGAAGGCTGGCACCAGGGGCGCGAGCTTCTGCAGGTTTCGAGCCGCGACGGTGAGGTCTTCTGGCCGCACGACGCCGTCGACGAAGCCCACCGTGAAGGCGAGGCCCTGCGGGTCTTTCAGCACCCCCGCGAGCTGCTGGCCCGACGCGTCGACCGGAATCGTGGCGGCCTCGGCGAGCCAGCGCCGCACCAGCGCGGTGGTCTCGTCGGCCAGCGGGTGCACACTCGGGCGGGTGTCGGTGACGTTCGTCATGGCAGTGATCCTTCAATCGCGTCAGTCGGGTTGCCTTCAGTATGATCGCGCTGTCTAATTAGATAAAGCGACTGTTTCTGAATGATAGGCATAAGTAGAAGTGATCAATTGGATGCCCGATGCTTGACGTACGCCGCCTCAGGCTGCTGCGCGAACTGAAGATCCGCGGCACTCTGGCCGGAGTCGCCGAAGCGCTCAACTTCAGTGCCTCGTCGGTGTCGCAGCAGCTCACCCTGCTCGAGAAGGAGACCGGTGTCGAACTGCTGCGCAAAGTCGGGCGCCGGGTGCAGCTCACGGCAGAGGCCGAGCTGCTCGTCGAACATGCCACCCGGGTGCTCGACATCCTCGAGCAGGCCGAAGCCGACCTCGGCGCCTCCTCCACTGCGGTTGCGGGAATCGTGCGGGTCGCCGTCTTCCAGTCGGCCGCCCTCGCCCTGATGCCGGCCGCCCTCACGGCCATGCGCGCCGGGTATCCCGCGGTGCGGGTCGAGATGATCCAGCGCGAGCCCGAGACCGCGCTCTACGAGACGTGGGCGCGCGACTTCGACATGGTCGTGGCCGAACAGTACCCCGCCCACGCCGCCCCGAGACACCCCGATCTCGACCGCAGAACGCTGACCACCGACGCCCTGAGGTTGGCGTGCCCGCCAGAGGCCGCCGAGGTGCATCCGGTGCTGTCGGTTCAGGATGCCCACGATCTGCCGTGGGTCATGGAGCCCCCGGGCGCCGCGAGCCGGCACTGGGCCGAGCAGGTCTGCCGCCAGGCCGGGTTCGAGCCCGACGTGCGGTATCAGACGGCCGACCTGCAGGCCCAGATCAGGCTCATCGAGTCGGGCAACGCTGTGGCTCTGATGCCCGATCTCGTGTGGACGGGTCGGGGCACCACCTGCCGCCTGCTCGAGCTGCCCGGTGCCCCGCGGCGCACCATCTTCACGTCGGTGCGGCGGTCGGGGGCGCGGCACCCGGCCGTGCAAGTGTTTCGCGAGGCGCTCGAGGCGGCGGCGGCGGAGCTTGCGACGGCGGTGTGAGGCGGCTCCCCGTGTCTGTCTCCGTGTCTACCTCCGCGTCTACCCCGCTGCGAGGTAGACGCGGGCCTCGACGGCAGTCTGCGCAGCGACGAGACGTTCGGCCGTGGCCTGCTGATCGGCTGACGCCACGATGAGGTCGAGTTGTGGGGCGGGCGGTGAGCCGTCAGAGGTCTCTGCCTCATATGCGTCGGCGCGCGCGAGGGGTACGGTCGCCGCGATGCTCTGCCAGAGCGCTACGGCGGCGTCGGGCGTCGCCCCCGGTTGGGCCCTGACCACGAACCGGCCGCCCTCGGTCGACGCGGCGAAGAACAGGTTGGTCTGCACGCCGCCCACCCGCGCGGCCACGCCGATCAGCTGGTTCGCCGCGGCGAGAAGCGCCGCAGGGTCGGTGCTGACCACCGACACGCAGAAGCTGCCGCCGCAGTCGACGGTGCCGCGGGCGTTCACCGCGAGGTAACCGTCGGTGTGCCGCAGCTGGTCGAACACGGCCAGCGTTGTGGGCCCGCCGACGTTCGAGACGCTGTGGTTCGCACCGAGGGTGTACGTGATGTGCGGGTTCGACCAGCCGGCGTCTTCGGCGCGGTGGTCGGTCTGAACGGCGAGCTGGGAGAGGTCTTCGTCGGTGATGGCGGGGTCGACCGCCACGGTGAGGGTGATGCTCTGGTTGTAGAGGTCGGTGTCGACGAGCGAGGTCGCCGCCGAGACGTGCGCCTCAGCCGCGACCCAGTCGGCGACCTTCTGACCGTCGCCCGCGGTGTGCGCCGAGCAGCCCGTCACGGCGAACACCGCGGCGAGGGCGAGGCAGCCTGCCGTCGCGCGCCCGACCCTCTGCATAGCTGGCATATGCTCACTTTACCAGCTAGTGAGGGTGATGCCCGCTTGATTTTGAGCGACTAGTTGTGTGAGAGTAGTCGCATGTCGTCCATTCGTCTGTTCATCCTGGGATCACTCTCCCAGCACGGAGAGATGCACGGGCACCAGTTGCGCCTGCTCGCCGAAGAGGAGCATGTTCACCTCTGGACAGACATCAGTGTCGGCGCCCTCTACGGCGCCATCAAGCGCCTCGCGGCCGAGAACCTCATCGAGGTGGTACGGGTCGAGCGGGAAGGCAACTTTCCGGAGCGCCAGGTGTACGGCATCAGTACTGCGGGCCTCGAAGCGTTGACCACGATGCGTTTTGACGAACTCAGCACGTTCGCCATGAAGCCCGACCCGTTCGACCTGGCACTCACCCGCCTCGACCGGGGGCGGCTCGATGAACTGCCGCAGGTCATCCAGAACCGTCTGCAGGCACTGCGGGAGCTACTGCACGACACCGAGGGCTTGAACACCAAAGCCCTGCCCTACCTCTCGCTCGCCGAGAGATTCGCCCTGAACCACCGCGAGCACCGCCTGCGCGCCGAAGTCGAATGGCATGAAGGCCTTGTCAAGGCCCTGCCCGAGATCGTCGACGATGAACGCGTCGGCCGTGCTGTCACGCACACTGTAAATCACGAAAGGCCACACACCAATGTCTGAAAAATCTGCCGCCTGGGCCTCGCCCGCGGCCTCATCGCCCCCGGTGGTACCCAAACACGCATGGCAGGCGCTCGTCGTTCTGCTGCTCGGCATGTGCATCGCCCTGCTCGACACCACTATTGTCAACGTGGCGTTGCCGAGCATCCGGTCGAATCTGAACGCCAGCGAATCGACTCTGTCGTGGATCATCTCGGGCTACGCCCTCGCCTTCGGGCTCGCGCTGATCCCCGCGGGCCGCATCGGTGACCGACTCGGCCACAAGTGGGTGTTCTTCACCGGAATCGCGCTGTTCACCGTGGCGAGCTTCGCGTGCGGGTTCGCTCAGAACGACTCGCAGCTGGTCATCGCGCGAGTCGTACAGGGGCTCGCCGGCGGTATCTTCGTGCCGGCCGTCACCGCGTTCATCCAGCTGCTGTTCCCCGGTGCGTCCCGAGGCAAGGCGTTCGCCATCATGGGCGCCGTCATCGGTGTGTCGTCGGCGCTCGGCCCCATCATCGGCGGGCTTCTGATTCAGGCCTTCGGTGACGAGAACGGTTGGCGGCTGGTGTTCTTCGTGAACCTGCCCATCGGCGTCGTGACGCTCATTGCTGCCGCCATGCTCCTTCCCAAGCGTGAGTCGAAGGATGCCCAGCCGTCGTCGGGCGTCGACTGGCTCGGGCTCGTGCTGGTGTCAGCCGGGTTCGTGGCGCTGCTTGTTCCGCTCATCCAGGGCCAAGACGCCGGCTGGCCGCTCTGGACGTACCTCACCATCGCCGGCGGCATCGTTCTGCTCGCCCTGTTCGGACTCTGGGAGGTGCTCTACACCCGCCGCGGCAAGGTGCCGCTCGTACCCCCGAGCCTATTCACGCACCCGGCGTTCACCGGTGGCGTTGTTCTGGCGCTTGTCTACTTCGCGGCGTTCACGAGTATCTTCTTCACCATCTCCATCCTCTGGCAGACCGGCCTCGGCCACACGGCGCTCGAGTCGGGTGCCGTCGCTATTCCGTTCGCGGTGGGTAGCATCATCAGCTCGTCGCAGAGCAACAGAATCTCCGCCAAGCTCGGCCGCAACGTGCTGGTGATCGGTACGGCTCTCGTGGCGATCGGGCTGGTGTGGCTGTGGCTGGTGCTGCTGCTCACGCCCGCCGCCGATCTCACGAACTGGCTCGTGCTGGTTCCGCTGTTCCTGGCCGGTGTGGGCAACGGGTTCTTCATCGCCCCCAACGCTCAGTTCATCGTCGCCACCGTCGAGCGCAAAGACGCTGGCGCCGGCAGCGCGGTCATCTCGGCCGTGCAGCGGATCGGCAGCGCGGTGGGCATCGCCATCATCGGCAGCGTGCTGTTCGGATCGCTGACCATCGCCGGGCGCACTCCGGCCGCGGTGGCCACCGGGTTCACCAATGCGGCGGCCTCGGCCATGCTCGTCAGTGCCGCGTTCGCGGTGCTCGCGTTCCTGCTCGTGTTCGCGCTGCCCAAGCGCGTCAACTCCTGGGGCAGTGGAGCGCCCGCTGCGGGCGGTCACGCTGCCGCCGGGGCGCCTGCGGCCACGGGCGCAGGCGTGCCTGCTGGCGGCGAGCACGCCGGTTCGGCTTCGCACGCCGCTCACTCGGCACACGTCGCCGAGCCCCCCACCCCGACGCACTCCTGACCCACACCCTCGCGTTTGCGTGCGTGCGTGCGTGTGGGGTGGGTGGGGCAGGGTGCGGCCGCGTAGGTGGCAGCTACGGCGAAGGCGGCGAGGCGAGGGCGGCGGCACGGGCTGCGCCGATGACGGTGTGATGCGCGGTGACGAGGGGCTCGGGGTCGTGCAGGCGATCCAAACGAAGGGCCTCTGTGAGGGGCCCGCTCGACTCGACAACGATGGCGTGGGGGCCGAGGGTTCCGGATGCCCACCAGACGCCTCCGCGGTCAGCGTGCGAGTACCAGGTTTCGAACGTCACGGGGGTGGTGTCGACGAGCAGCGTGAGCAGGTCATCCGGAACCGCAGCCAGAGGATCGACGGGCTCGTACGACGCGTGGCCGCGATGGGTGAAGGCCTCGGCGCGACGGCTGAGCTGAGTGCGAAACTCGCGGGCGTCACGGTGATCGTCAAGGTGAACGGTCACCGTCGCACCGGCTGTCGCCGCCGCGTGATCCTGCGTGGTCGCGTGCGCTGAGACGTCGCCTCGGACCGGACTGGTGAAGACGAGTGAGCGGTGGCCGCCCGCGAACATCCACTCGCCGATCTGGAGCGCAGGCCATCCAGCGACGCCGAACATAGGCAACCGGGCGAACGATTCGCGAAACGCGTCGTCGCTCACGCTGACGCGCTGCCAGAACTCGTCGTCATCCACAAACCGATGAAAAGTCATGTCGCCAGTCTGCCCCAGACTCCTACATTTGCACTGCGCAAGAGTGTCAGGCGCGCGGCAGCGGCTTCTCGTAGCAGAGCGAGAACGGAATCGCCTCGATGTACGGCTCGTACACGGCGATGGGGGTGTAGCCGAGGCGGGTGTAGAGCGCCACGGCCTCGGGCTGCTTGTTACCCGTCTGCAGAATCAGCCGCACCGCACCGCCGGCCCGCGCGATGTGTTCGAGTTCGGTCATCAGTGCCCGGCCGACACCGCGCCCGCGCTGGTCGCCCGCGACGATGACCCGCTTGACCTCCCAATCGCCCCGCAGCAGCCGCAGCGCCGCGTGCCCGATCGGAGTCTGGTCGGCGTCGATCACGAGCACCGTCGCCTGCACATCGGCTGGGTTCACAGTGAGCGCCTTCACGACCGCGGGGTCTGAGGGCGAGTTGATGCCGTCGTTGTAGCGCTCGTTCATGTCGAGATCCATGACGCGTCGCAGCTCGACCGCCCGCGCATCGTCGTATTCGACGCGTTCGAAGGTGTAGGGGGCTTCAGGATGCTCGGGCATGACTCTCATCTCATTCAGTACGATCGCTCCCCACAATTCTCCTCCACCCGCTCACTGAACCAGCACCCCGCTGGCCCGCGTGATGCGCCGCCACCGCAGGGCGCGGGTCTCGATGCGCCGCGCCGCTGCCGTGTGCGCGGGCCGCGTGGCACCTGTGAACCCTCAGCGCACCACCGACGACGTCGCCCGCACCGACGGCAGCCGGTGGTGATTCACCACGACCGCCCGCACCGCCTGCGCTCGCCGCCGCAGCCCCCACACCGTGACCCGTACGAGCGACTCGCGAACGATCGACCCACTCATCTTCGACTCGCCGACGGTTCGCTCGGTGAATGTGATGGGCACCTCCACCACCCGCAGCCCCGCCTGCAGCGCCCGCCACACCAGATCGAGCTGAAAGCAGTAGCCGTGTGACTCGACAGCCGTGAGCCCGATGCGTTCGAGTGCGCTCGAACGGTACGCCCGAAAGCCGCCGGTGGCATCTTTGACAGCGATTCCGAGCGCAAGCTGCGCGTACAGGTTGCCGCCCCGGCTCAGCAGTTTACGTTTGGCCGGCCAGTTCTCCACTCGGCCACCCTCGACCCAGCGGGAGCCGAGCACGAGGTCGTGGTCGACGAGTTGCGCGAGCAGCTCGGGCAGGGCTTCGGGGTGGTGCGAACCGTCGGCGTCCATCTCGACGAGCGCCGTGTAGCCGCGGGCCAGGCCCCACTCGAACCCCGCGAGGTAGGCCATGCCGAGCCCCGACTTCTCCGAGCGGTGCAGAACGCTGATCGCAGGGTCGGCGTGGGCCAGTTCGTCGGCCAGGCGGCCAGTGCCGTCAGGCGATCCATCGTCGACGATCAGCACGTCGGCGGTGCCGGTGGCCAGCACCCGTTCGACGATGGGTCGAAGGTTTTCGAGCTCGTTGTAGGTCGGAATGATCACGAGTGCGTCGCGCATGGTTCAGCCTTTCGAGAGTGGGTGTTCGGCAGTGGGTGTTCAACAATGGGTGTTCAGCAATACGGATGCTCACGCCGAGGTCTTGGTCGCGAACACCACCACGTTGTCGAGGTAGTGCCCGTACGAGTCGTCGAACACCCCGCCGCAGGTGATGAGCCGCAGCTGGGCGTCGGGCGTGGGCCCGTACACCTGATCGGTCGGAAACTGTTGCTTCGGCGCCTGCAGCTCGCTGTTCACGGTGTAGGTCACCGTGCTCGCATCTGACAGCGTCACGGTGACCTTCGCCCCCGGTTTCAGCGACGACAGCGTGTAGAACACGGCCGGCCCGATGGCTGAGTCGATGTGCCCCGCGATGACGGCGGGCCCGGTGTCGCCCGGCACCACCCCGTCTTTGTACCAGCCGGCCGAGGCGAAATCGGTGGGCGGGAGGATGGCGCCGGTCTGATCGCGCGTGAGCGACTCGAGCCCCGAATCGACCCCGATGTCGGGTATCTGCACGCGCACCGGTGTCAGCCCCTCAGCTTTCTTCGAGCTGGTCGAACTCACCGACGTCGCCTGGGGGTCTTGGTTGGCCCCCACGCCCCCCGAGGCCGAAGCCAGCGGAGGGCACGAGCCGAGGTTGGCCGTCTCGAGCAGCTGCATCGAGAGGGCCGTCCACGCCGCGCCATAGTATGTCGGCGTGGTCTGATCGAGCGTGTCGGCTGTCGCCAGATCGGCGTCGGATTTGTCGGGCTGGGCCGCTGCCGCGTAGGCGGCAGCCCGCGCGGCGTAGCTCACGGGATTGGTGTCGGTCGTTGTCGCGGTGCCGCCGAGGTCGAGCTGTGCCTTCAGTGGGTCTGAACGCGACAGCGTCGACACCAGTTTCGCCGCGAGAGCGGTGTCGGCCGGGTCGCACGACTCGGCGTACCTGATCGGCAGGCGAGCCGCGTCGTAGCTGTATTCCACGGTGTTCGCGCTGCTGTCACCTCGTGGTGCGGGCATTTGGTCGACGGTTCCGTCAGCGTGCACCTGTGCCCAGTCGGGCGGCAGCGCACTCTTCGTGAGCAGTGTCGTTGTGACCGCACGAGACCCAGCGCTGAGCTCGGCCCACCGCGGGTCGCCCGAACTCGCTCCCAGCTCGCTGAACGCGGCGGGCGACGCGTACGACGGGTTGTAGGCGTACGGCGAGCTGGCCGCGGCCCAGAGGCCGGGCAGCAGGATGCGCCCGGTCGCCGTGGTCACCGTCAACTTGTCGAGAATCAGCCCGCCCAGCTTGTCGCCGCTTGCTATGAGCGCAGGGTCGGAGAATTTCGTTCCCGCTTCGACGAGAGCCCGGGCCATGTCGAGGTCGGCATCGCTAGCGGGCTCGGAGTCGACAACTTTTCCGTCTTTCCAATTCCACGCCATGAGGCCGTCTGGGCGTTGCAGGTTGGTCTGGGTCCAGCTCCAGATCGAGTCGAACGTGGCCTTGTCGTTCACTCCGACGGCGAGCAGCATGCCGTAGGCCTGCCCTTCGCTCACCGTGTCAGACCCCTGGTCGCGCCGAACGACGCGGCCGGAGTCGACGTACTCCGTCAGAAACCGGGTGGCGACCTGATTGGCGCCGGCCACGCCGGTGGGTGCCGCTGTGGTGGTCGGTGCCGGGGCGGGTGCCGCCGTGCATCCGGCCAGCGTCAGACCGACGGCGACCGCTACGGCACCCAACACTGCTGCCGGGGTGCGCCGCATCATTTGCCCCCGGTTGCCAGTCGGTTCGAGCGACGAACGAGCAGGATGGCGAGAGCCAGCGCAGCGAGCATGCTGCCGCTGAGCGCCAGACCCACGGTGTCAGAAACCCGAGCACCGGTCGCGCCGGCCACGTGCTCTGCGGCCCAGCCGCCACCGGTCTGTATGCCGCCGGTGGGCAGGGCTGCGCCGACACTCGCCGCGTCGGTGACCGACTTGATGGTCACACCGCCTGAGGCGTTGTCGAGCACGAACAGTGATGACACGGTTCCTGCGCCCAGCGTGATCTGCGTGGTCGAGGCTGCCGCGCCCGCGCCGGTGAGCGCGAGGTTCCACGGCCCGGCTGGAACGCTGGCGTAGTTCGTCGCGGTGCCCTCTTTCGCGTCGGTCGCGATGACCGCGCCCGCGCTCGTGGCGATGCTCACCGACGGAACCGTGGTCGACGCCTGAATGACCCGAACGCGCGACTGGCCATCGGTCGGGGTGGTGAGGTCGTCGGGGAACACCGCTGTGGTCAGCTTGGCGTTGGTGCCGATGGCGGCCACCGTCATCGGCTGCCCCTGCGTGACATTGATCGAGGTCTGGATGAGCGGGTGGGCCATGTCGCCCCCCGCCGGAACCATCGCCACCACGTAGGTGCCCTGCGGTAGCGCCATGTAGTCCGACACCTGACCGTAGATCACGTTGGTGAGGGACTCGAGCACCTGGCCGCCGGAGAGCGCGGTGAGCTGAATATCGACGGCCTTCGTGTCGGGCGAGAGATGGGCGAGCCGGATCCAGCCGGTGTTCGCGGCGGCAGCCACCGGGGCTGCCGACTGCGATGCGGCTTGCGAGGCGGCTTGGGGTGCGGCTGTCGCCGCCTGGGCCGACGAGGCCCCGAAGACGGTGAGCAGGAGCCCTGCGCTGACGGCCACCGTTGCGGCGGCCACCTTCGACCAGGTCGAGCGGTTCTCGTGTACTGAAGTCATGGTGCGGTTCCTTTCGGGGTCAGTTCTGGGGGGTGGGGAGGAGGCCGGTCGGCTCACCGAAGGCGAAGGTGACCAGCACACCGTCTGCGGTCTGCGTGAGCGTCGGGGCGATGGTGTTGGTGTTGGTCAGCGAGGAGAAGTACGCCGAGACGTCGGCTGCAGCGAGGGAGCCGGCAGGCGTGGGCTGCCCGTTGATCGACGAGATGAGGATCTGGCGACGAGCGGCGTTCTGCTCGCCGTCGACCAGCGGAAAGTCGGAGACCGTCACGCTCGACTGGGCGAGCAGCTGACCGAGAGCCAGAATGCCGCGCGAGTCGACCTGGCCACCCGTCAGCAGGTCTTTGGCCGATGGTGCGAGGGTGAGCCGCGTGTTCGCCGCCAGCTGGGTACCGGCGGAGGAGCGTGCCTTGCTCGCGGTGTCGGCATCGGTCGTGGCCTGCGTGATGCCGTCAGGGTCGATCTTGCGAACGTCGACCTGCTGGTCGCCCAGCCCGAAGCTGGCCACCACGACCGAATTGTCGACGGCCTGGTTGACCTGCGGAAAGGTCGACAACAGCGAGCGCATCGAGTTCGTGGTGATCACGTAGTCGGAGTCGCGCCAGCCGTTTGGCGAGAGCGCCTGCACCGCGGGGTCGGTGTCGACCTTGTAGTACCACGTGACGTTCTGGCGGGCGAAACCGGCGTTCACCGAATCGACCCACATCGAGTCGTCGACGATGAGGCGTGACTCGCGGCCCACATTCGCGTCGATCCAGGCCTGCGCTTCGCGGGTCGGCTGGTCGAGGTCGGCCAGAAAGAATCCGCGCAGCTGCGTGCTCCAGAGCGGTGCCGCCACGACTCCTGCAGCCACTGTGGCGACAATGACGACCGCGGCCGTCACCCGCCTGGCGGGGGTGGCCTTCGACGTACGAAGCAGCTTCTGTACGGCGTTCTGAACCACGCCCACCACCAGAAGTGCGCCGAACGGCAGCAGGGCGATGATGTACGGCACCGGAAGGTAGCCGCCGGGCCGGAACATGAATGCCACCAGCGCGAGCAGCAGAATCGCGAAGGGGCGCAGGCGCCGGATGAACAGGGCCACGATTCCCGCCACGACACCGGCCACGATGAAGACCGGGTCGAGCTGCCACCACATCGAGAATGTCTTATTGATGAGGCTGTTCGGGTCGCCGATCGACCCACTCGACTGGCGGTTCGACAGCTGAAAGCTCAGGCCGTCGATGAGGCTGGCATGTCCGGCGCCCGAGAAGACCTCGCCCTTCACCGCGGCAAGCAGAACGTACGTCAACCCGATCAGCGCGAGTACGCTCGCTGCGACAGAGAGTGTGTAGCGCCGGGTTGCCGGGTGGGCGTTTCGCCACATCAGCCACGCCACGAGTGGCAGCGCGAGCAGAAAGGTCTCTTTCGAGAGAACGGCGATTCCGAGGCAGGCAGCACTGCCGATGAAGCTGGCGAGCTGCTTGCGGTGGCTCATGGCCAGAATGATCGAGCCGATGAGCCAGGGCGTGGCGATGTTGTCGAGGTACACCGAACGGTGAAACTGCAGGGCGAGGGGTGACAGCGTGAACAGCAGCAGCGTGATGGCGGCGGCCGGTCGGCTGAATCGCAGTCGGCGTGCCAGCACCCAGAGCAGTGCGGCGCTGACAATGACGCTGACGACCATGAACTCGCGGCCGGCCAGCACCGCGGTGTCATAGCGATCGAACGCGCCGGTCAGTTTCGCGTACCCCGCGAGCTGCAGCCAGCCGAGCGGCGGGTGGTCGTACCAATAGGTGTAGTGCGTCAATTCGCCGAGCTTGTCGATGGCCCAGGCCTGAGCGGTGTACGTGCCTTCATCATCGATGCGCTGGGGCGACCCGGCGAGGTTGACGATCTGCGCCACCGCGCCGAGCACGAGTACGGGCACGAACCAGACGGCTGAGCGACGGCTGCGCCGAATGCGGTCGGTGAATCGTGATCGCCGCCGCGGTGGCTTTGCGGCCCCCGTCGCGGCGGTGGTGGTCTCGGTGGCGTTGTCGATGTCAGAGGGTGTGTCTGAGGGGCGTTCGAGGGTGCTGGTCATGACGTGCCTCCTGCCTGCTGAAGTGCGAATGAGGGTGCGGCCGACGCGGTGGTCTCGTCAGAGCGGTGTGCTCCGGTGTGTTCGGTCTTCTCCCAGCTGTTGATTCCGCGAACCTGCCGGATGACCGACCTGATCGCCGCGAGGGCGAGAAACACCTGGTACGGCAGAAGACCGAGCACGAGCTTCACGTAGTCGCGAACCCGAACTTTCTTGTCGTAGACCCGGCCGAACTCGGCGAGTCCCGTGGCTTCGACCGCTAGCGTGATGATGGTGGGCACGAGGGGCAGAAACGTCACCAGCGCGACGATGGTGGGCACCTTCACAAAGATGATGAGCAACAGCGAGAATGGGATGAGCATGCCGGTCGCTGCCTGCAGGAACGGCATGGCCAAGAGGTACCGGGCGAACATCCGCTGCTTCAGGGTGGGCAGTTTGTGCCACTCGCCCTTGCCGAGAACTTGAAGAAAGCCCTGGTTCCAGCGCGTGCGCTGCTTGTAGAGCGACGTCATCGAGCCGGGGGTCTCTTCGCGGGTCACGAACTCGGGGTTGTACGCCACGACGACTTTCGCCTGGGCGCTCGAGAGTCGAACGCCCAGCTCGCAGTCTTCGGCCAGGCAGTTCGCATCCCATCCCTCAGACCAGTCGAGCCACTCTTTGGTGACGAACACTGTGTTGCCGCCGAGAGGAATGAACTTGCTCTTCGCGTGAAAGTGCAGGCGAGACCGAAACCAGAAGTAGTACTCGAGCACGTTACGAAGCGCCCACCAACTGCTCTCGAAGTTCATCAGCTGAACGCCGCCCTGAACCACGTCGGCGTCGGTCTCCTGAAACTTCGAGTCGACCACCGTGAGCAGGCGAGGGTGCACCTCGTCTTCGGCGTCGAACACACCGACGACGTCACCGCGGGCCGACTTCAGGGCCAGGTTCAGTGCCTTCGGCTTGTTCTTGGGCACGCTGTCGTCGACGATGACCCTGATGAGGTCGGGGTGCCGCTCGGCGGCGGCGCGGGCCACCGCTTCGGTACCGGGGTCGTCGTGGCCGACAATCGCGATGATCTCGAAGTCGGGGTGGTCTTGCTGGGCCAGCACGTCGAGCGTCTCACCCAGCACCTCCTCTTCGTGCCGCCCCGGAACGAGCAGCGTGAACGAGTGGGCCGCGGGCCTCGGGTTCGCCGAGAACTGCGTGCGGGTGAGGCTCGAGGGCGAGCGCCAGGCGTGCAGCATCCACCACAGCGTGGTTGCTGCGATCACGGTGAGCAGCACTGCCACGAGCATCAGGCTGGTGTAGCCGATCCACTCGCCGGGGCTCCAGTGCGGGAGAAACCCGAAGGCCGACACGGGGTCACCGGGGGTGATCTGCGACGGGTCGGGGCGGTTGGGGTCGATCACCGAGTCGGGGCTCGGCAGGGGGGCGGGGGTAAGCAGAGGCGCAGGGCCCGCGGGCGCGGGCGTAGCGTCTGTCACGAATGTCATCGTCGATCTCCAGAGTGGGTGGTGCGGTGGAGTAGCGCTAGTCAGAGAGCAGGGCGCCCTGGGGTTCGTATTCGAGTACGACAGGGCGGGCATCCGGCATGGCCTCGGCCATCGGGTGAGCCGGCGCCGTGCGGAAGACCACGAAGTGATAAGCCGCAAAACGGAATGCTGTGCCGAGAACAAGACCGATCACGTTGCCGGAGATGTTGTCAGCGAGCTGCGAGGTGAATCCAAGCAGGTAGTGCGAAACGAACAGACAGCCCGTGGCGATGAGCAACCCGAGGAGGTTCACGACGGCGAAGAGAAAGCCCTCTTTCAGGGCGTTCGATGAGCGTTGGTTTCGAAAAGTGAGATACCGGTTGCCAATCCAGGCGACAACCATCGAGATGCTCACCGAAACGACTTTCGACCAGATCGGTGAATCGCTGAGAACGGTCGCCCGCAGGGCGTTGTACACAGCGAAGTCGACCACGAAGGCGATTCCGCCGATCAGCCCGAACGACGTGAGTCGTCGACCAGATCGGCGCAACCGCACAGCCAGACGTTTCACCCTCTCGGGTGAAGACGACGGTTCTATGGTGATTGACATAGTGGGTATGCGGAGCCACTCGCTAACGGGTTTGGTCGAGCTTGGATTTCGGCCAATCGAGGCCAGCCCGGTTGCGGAACGCTCGTTCGTGACGTAGTGGCTAGCGAGCAGCAGACCTGGTGGTGAGCACCAATTGTGGTCGCGGGGTCATCGTTCTATAACGCTCTGCCGGGTTCCCCGTGTCGCACGCAGCGACCCGGCGAGCCCGGCAGCCGTGAACGCCAGCGTGCCGATACCCACGACCGCGAGCGGCGCACCCCAGGCACCCGTCGCGTCGTGCACGGCTCCGATGAGAGTCGGCGCCGTGGCACCCAGGGCATAACCGGTGCCCTGGATCATGGCCGACAGCCCTCGTGCGTGTGTTCCGCTCACGGCGAGCTGAACGATGAGCATGAACACGATCGTGATGCCGCCGCCCTGGGCCACGCCGCCGAAGAACCCCCACGCCAACCAAGAGCTCGGCGCCAGCAGCAGCCCGATGGGGCAGCTCAGCCAGAGCGCAGCCACGAGTGCGAAGGTGCGCGGAACGCCAATGCGTTGTGACAGCAACGGCACCCCCAGCGCGCCCACCACGGCAGCGATCTGAAAGACAGACGAACTCGACCCGGCGGCCGTCACCGTGAAGCCGAGCTCCTGAACGAGAATCGACGGAAACCAGGCTGTCAGCCCGTAGTACGCGAAGGCCTGCCCCGAGAAAGCCAGCGCGAGCAGCAGGGCGGATGCACTTCGCCACGTGCGCGGCCGCCGAGCCTCTTCTGCGGCGCTGGTCGGCCGCAGGTCGATGCGACCCGTGTCGATGACAACCGTGTCGACCGCACCCGTCTCGATGAGCGGGGCGACGGGACCGAAACGGAATGCGGCGCGGGGGCCCACTGCGAACATCCAGCCGCCCGCAGCGATCACCACGAACCCCAGCCACGCGAGAAGGGCCACGTGCCAACCGAACGCCTCGGCGAGCGGTGCGGTCGCCAGTGACGTGATCATCGAGCTGACGTTGAGGGCCGACGTGTAGGCACCCGTGACGATACCCACCCGCTGCGGTGGCACGTCACGGCGGATCAGCACCGGCACCACCACGTTGCCGATGGTGATGAACCCGCCCATGATGACGGTGCCGACGAAGGCGGCCTCCACGCCGCCCGACGAGCGCACGATCGACCCGATGCCCACCCCGATGATGGCGACAGTCGTCGAGAAGTTCGCCCCGCCGCGGCCCACGAAGAACGAGGCCAGCGGGGTGACGAGGGCGAAGCACAGCACCGGCAGGCTCGTGAGCAGCCCCACCTCGGCGGCCGTCAGCCCGAGGTCGGCACGCAGAATACCCGTGATCGGTGCCACCGCAATGATCGGCCCGCGCAGAATGAACCCGATCAGTACGATTCCCACCAGCATCGGCCAAGGAAACGCTCGACGGGTGAACTGCTTCATGTAGCGTGCCTTCGTGGTCTTCGGCTCACCTGGCCTCGGGCGAGCCGCCTTCGGTCGGTGTCTATGCTACTCCCGGGCCTCCGGCTGCTGCCGGATGACCGTGGTGAGGTCGACCAGGCTCGGAGCCGCCGGGGCAGAGCCGAACCCGAAGGTCACGGGTGGATCGAGCCGTGCGAGAGCACCTACGTCGCTCCCGTCGTAGTGCCCGCTGATCGCGGTGAGCGCCCGAATCGTGCGCACGCCGTAGTACTCGCGACGGCCGGCGCCGGCGCTGCCGCTGGTGCGTGCCCCGGGCACCAACACGCGGGCGGCCGGGTCGATGAGCGTGAGCCAGGCCGGCGCAGTGGCGAGTGGCGGGGGTATCGCCCGCAGCAGGCGGCCGAGGGGCGTGAGGGTGCCGACGGCGAGCGACAGCGAGAGGGTGCTTTCGGTGCCGGCGCGAGCGTCGATGCGGAGGCCTCCGTCGATGCGGCGGAACGAGACATCCAGAACCGTCGTCTGATCGAACGTGTAGGTGGTCGACACGTACTCGGCGACCGCGTCGCTCGGTGCGAGCAGGGTGCGGTGGCCGCCGGGCTGCTCGATCATCACGTCGACGAAGCGGCCAAAGGGGGAGTGCTGCCACATTCCGACGACGAACCGGGTGCCCGACGTGCTGCCGAAACCAGCGATGCGCCCCTCGAACCGCTGTTCGCGGGTTCGGGGGCGCATCGGCATGGTGAGAACTCTAGCGGCCGTACGAGGCGGCAGCCGGGCAGGCGAACTCTTTGCTCGCCGCGCTCAGACCGACCTTGTTCAGGTGCTTCACCACAATGGCGTAGGCCTGGGGCAGGGTGGTCTCTGTGTACAGAATGGTGTGTGTTTCGCAGTACTCGCGGGCGATGACCTGGGCGCTCTTCAATGCCGGGCGGGGCATGTTCGGAAACAGGTGGTGCTCGACCTGGTAGTTGAGGCCGCCCATGAAGATGTTCATGAACCAACCACCGCTGATGTTGCGGCCGGTGAGCACCTGGCGCTGCAGAAAGTCGACCTTCGAGTCGTGCGGCAGGATGGGCATTCCCACGTGGTTCGGGGCGAAAGACGAACCCATGTACACGCCGAACACTGCGACCTGTACGCCGATGAACGCGAACGCCATGCCGAGCGGCAGGGTCATGAAGATGAGCGCCACATACAGGCCGATGCGGGAGACCAGCATGACGATCTCGACGGCCCGCTTGTCGACCTTGCCGCGGCCGAAGACGGTGCGAAAGCCGTGCAGGTGCAGGTTGAGGCCCTCGAGAACGAGAATCGGAAAGAAGAACGTGCCCTGGCGGCGGGTGAACCAGCCGTAGATGCCCTTGGCCTGTGCGGCCTGCTCGGGAGTGAACGACACGACGTCGCGGTCGATGTCGGGGTCTTTGCCGATGATGTTGGGGTTGGCGTGGTGCCGGCTGTGCTTCGTCATCCACCAGCTGTAGCTGATACCCACGAAGAGGTTGGCAAGCATGCGGCCGGCCACATCGTTGGTCTTGCCCGACTCGAAGACCTGGCGGTGCGAGGCCTCGTGCGCCAGAAAGGCGTACTGGGTGAGGATGATGCCGAGCAGCCCGGCCATGATGAGCTGGTACCAGGTGTCGCCGAGCAGCGCGATGCCGACGATGACGCCGCCCAGTGCCAGGGTGAGGGCGCTGAACATGATGTAGTAGTAGCCCGTGCGGCGCCGCAGCAGGCCAGCATCGCGTACCGTACGCAGCAGCGCGGAGTACTCGGTGGTCGGGTTCGATTTGTTGCCACCCGGCTTCGTTCTGGTGAACGTCACGACGGGCGGGGTGATTGAAGGGCTGCTCACAATTGAGCCTCATTCCGCGAGTTGATCAGGAAGAGAACGATGCCGCTGTCGCCGCGCATTCTCGTGGCGACCAAGGACTGGGGCTACCATTCATGAATCTAGGGCAGCCCGGTTCTCAGCACACCCAGCTTGGCGGCAGAAACCCCCTTTGGCAGCAAATCCGCAGCTATGTTGAGCCACGCCGTACCCTAAGTGAGATACGCTCAGTTCATGACTACCGAGGCCCGTTCACACTCCGGCTGCGAGCGTGCCATCTCTCCCTCGCTTGCAGCTGTTATACCGAGTTATACTGACGTCATGAAGACGGCGATATCGGTACCAGACGAAACGTTCCATCGTGTTGACCAACGTGCCGCAGAACTCCACATGAACCGCTCGGAGTTCTTCTCGAGGGCGGCAGAGCGGTACCTTGACGCTCTGGATGCGTTGTCGTTGACCCGCGAGATAGACGCCGCGGTGCTCCGCAGCGGCACTCTGCTTCAGGCTGAGACAGCGACGGTCACGCGCGTCGGCCGCGAACGTCTTGCAGCGCTCACGGCCGACGACGAATGGTGATTCGTCGTCGATTTGTGTGGTGGGGCGACGACGAATGGTGATTCGTCGTGGTTCTGTGTGGTGGGTCGACCTGGGTGAGGCGCGCGGCAGCGCGCCCGCCAAGCGTCGACCCGTGGTGGTGGTGCAGGCAGACGAGTTCTCAGCGAGCGCGATCGCCACGGTCACCGTTGCCGTGGTGACCTCGAACACTCAGATCGCCGAGTATCCCGGCAACGTTTTCGTGCCGGCGGCCGCTTCGGGGCTCCCGAAAGACTCGGCGGTCAACGTCTCGCAACTCGTCACGCTCGACAAGGGCGATCTCGTCGAACAGACGGCTGACCTGCCACCGTACGTGCTCCGCGACGTCGATCGCGGTTTGCGGCTCATCCTCGCGCTCTGACCGCCCCAAGCGGCTCTCCAGCCGCTTGGGGCGCGCGGGCGGGGGTTACGAGAGAACGTCTTTCGACGAGAAGCGGCCGTAGGCGAGGGCGCCGAACACGACCACGTAGCCGAGCTGCAGCAGGGCGTTCGAACCGAACGACGACCACTCGATGGGCTGGCGCAGCAGGTCGGCGAAGTTCAGCCAGTAGTGGCTGAAGAGCCAGGGGTGCAGCCAGTCGAGCTGCGGCAGCGAGTCAGCCACCTGGGCGACGATCGAGATGACGACCGTGGCAGCCATGGCCCCGACGGGCACGTCGGTCAGGGTCGAGATGAACACGCCGATGGCGCTCAGGCCGAGCAGCGAGACGGTGACGTACGAGGCGATGAGCAAGGCCCGCACGACCGATTCGCCGATGCTGATGGTGCCGCCCGAGAGCAGCGTGACAGGCCCGACGGGAAAGAGAATGGCGCCGACGACGATGCCTGCGACAACGATCACCACGGTGGCGGCGGCGGTGAAGACGATGGCCGCGATGTACTTGACCACGAGCATCCGGATGCGCCCCGCCGGCGACACGAGCAGGTAGCGCAGCGTGCCGAGGCTCGCCTCGCCCGCGATGGTGTCGCCCGCGACCACGCCCACCGTGAGCGGCAGAAAGAGGGGAATGCAGATGGTGAGGGCCACGAGGCTCACGAAGAGCCCGTTGCCGGCGATCTGGTTGATGAAGGCCGGCCCGCGGCCCGAAGACCCCGCCGACGAGATGCGCACGGCCACGGCGACCAGCACGGGGATGAGCGCCAGCGCGGCGAGCATCACGATGGTTCGGCGGCGCCGGAACAGCACGGAGAGCTCCGACCACATCAGGGCCATGCCCGACGAGCGGCGGGTGGGGGGCCCTGTCAGATCACTGGGCAACGTCGAACCCTTCGCCTGTCAGCGCCACGAACAGGTCTTCGAGGGTGGCCCGCTCGACGGCGAAGCCGCGCACCCGCACGCCGGCCGCGACGAGATCCGCGACAATGGCGTCGGGGGCGAGGGTGTCGCCCAACGGGGCCTCAAGGGCGTAGTCGTCTTCGGCGTCGAGCAACTGCCCGGGGTGCGCGGTCGGTTCCGGATGCCCGGGGCTCAGCCCGAGCGCCCTGAAGACCCGTTCTGCGCTCTCGACATCCGGTGTCACGACGCGCACGCGTGTCTGGCCGGCGTGCCGCAGCTCGTCGAGGCTGCCCTGGGCCACGAGATTTCCCGCCCGCATGACCGCGGCGTGGGTACACATCTGCTCGATCTCGGCCAGCAGGTGGCTGGAGACGAACACGGTGGTGCCCTCTTCGGTGAGCGAGCGAACGAGGTGCCGCACCTCGCGGGTGCCCTGCGGGTCGAGACCGTTGGTCGGCTCGTCGAGCACGATGAGCTCGCGAGGCATCAGTAGGGCGTTGGCGATGCCGAGCCGCTGTTTCATGCCGAGGGAGTAGGCGTGCACCTTCTTGCCGGCGGCATTGGTGAGCCCGACCCGATCGAGGGCTTCGGCGACGCGCCGACGCCGGGTCGCCCCCGAGGCGTAACGATCGGCCGTGTCGAGGCGATGCAGGTTCGCTGCCCCCGAGAGAAAAGGGTAGAAGCCCGGGCCTTCGATGAGGGCGCCGACGCGGGGAAGAACGCCTGAGAGCTGGCGCGGCATGGGCTCACCGAGCAGGTTCACCTCGCCGCCGGTCGCCGAAGCGAGCCCCAACAGCATGCGGATGGTCGTGGTCTTGCCTGAGCCGTTCGGGCCCAGAAAGCCGAAGACCGATCCGCGCGGCACCGAGAGATACAGCTCGTTGACAACGGTCTGCTTGCCGAACTTCTTGGTGAGCGCCCGCGTCTCGATGGCGAGCGACGGGTCGCTCACTGGGCGGCGGGCGTGGCGGCGGCTGCGGCCTCCAGCTGCTCGGCGCTGACGGAGCCCGCGAACACGCGGCCGTCAGTGGTGAGCAGAACGTTGACAAGAGTGGTGCTGAGCAGGCGCCCCCCGGTGACGGGGGTGGTCAGCTGCGCGACCAAGGGGTTGCTGGTGAGCGCGGCGGCGTCGGAGCCGCTCGCGGCGGGCAGCTCGACAATCGAACTCCAACCGGTTCCGGTGACGACCGGCTTGGCCGCGGCGGCTGCTTTCGCCTTCGAGTCGGCCGTTGCCGAGGGGTCGGGTGCCGAGAGGGTCTTCTCGGTGACGGCGGTGCCGGCCGGGGGAGTGAACGAGAACAGGTCGGCCGACGGAGTGTCGAGGCTCAGCCCGGTCAGTTCGCTGCTGAAGGCCGGGTCGCTCGCGCCCTTGGCGGTGACCTCTACCTGCAGCGGCAGTCCGGTGGCGGAGTCGACCGCGATCGAGACGTTGCCGACGAGACTGTCGGTGGTGGCGGGGGTCAGAACGAGGTCGTAGGCGCTTCGCCCGTCGACGGTGACGTCGCCGCCCACAGCGACGCCGGTACTCGGGTCGACCGCGTCGAGAAACTTCTGGGCGAGCTGGTCGGGTGTTGCGGTGTCAGTGGGGGTGGGTGTCGCGGTGGAGTCGCTCTTCGCGGGGAGGGTGCTGTGCACCGCCGTCTGCTTGCTCGAGTCGTACGCCCAGAGGTCGGTGCCGCCCCGGATCACGTCACGCTCGGCGAGCTGGTCGAGCACCTGAACACGAACGTTCGTGGGGCCATCGACGTACACGCGGGCCGTGTGGCTGCCGGTGAGAAGTTCGAGGGCCGATGAGATGTCGGCCGAGGAGGTGCTGCCTGATCCTCCGGTCGACGCGGTGGCACCGGGGGTGGCAGTGGATGACGAGCCGAGGCTCGAACTCGCACCAGCCGGCAGCGAGGGGAGGCCGAGGTTCGAGCTCTGCTGAACCGTGCCGGAGAACGCGGTGACCGAACTGTTCGTCACGAGGGCGATGACCTGCTCGGCTGTCTTGCTGGGCAGCGCCGCCGTGGCGTTCGCTGACAACGGCACGGCAATCGCCACGCCGGCCACCACTACTGACGCCACACCTGCCGGAATCCAGCGCTTCCACTGAGTCACGATGAGCCTCTCTCTGTACTGTTCAGGCGCCGTCAGCACCTGATTCTGCTTGTCGTGATACGGAGCCTACGCTCGCAAACCGTCAGTTTGCTTAGCGTTCGAAGAACCGAATTCCGCTGGCTTTTGGCACCGAGTGCCATTACCCTTGGGGCCAGCGCAGTATTTCGCCGCAGAAGTCGGAATTGTCGAAGGAGACAGCCACAATGGCCAAGAATGCATGGTTCGAGACCGTCGCCGAAGCCCAGCGCCGGGCCAAGAAACGCCTGCCGAGTTCGGTGTACGGCGCTCTGGTCGCCGGCTCTGAGCGCGGGCTCACCTACGACGACAACATGGCCGCCTTCTCAGAGCTGGGTTTCGCCCCGCACGTTGCGGGCCATCAGGCCACGAGAGACCTCTCGACCTCTGTGCTCGGCATTCCCATCTCGTTGCCGGTGCTCATCTCGCCCACGGGGGTTCAGGCGGTACACCCCGACGGCGAAGTGGCGGTGGCCCGGGCATCCGCCAACCGCGGCACCATCATGGGGCTGAGTTCGTTCGCGAGCAAGCCGATCGAAGAGGTGGCCGCCGCCAACCCCAACACGGTGTTTCAGATGTACTGGACAGGTACGCGTGAGGCGATGGTGCAGCGCATGGATCGTGCGCGCAGGGCCGGTGCCAAAGGGCTCATCGCCACCCTCGACTGGTCGTTCTCGAACGGGCGTGACTGGGGCAGCCCGCAGATTCCCGAACGCATGAACCTGAAGACGATGGTGAGTTTCGCGCCGAACGTACTGCCGCACCCACAGTGGCTCTGGCAGTTCGCCAAGACCGGCAGGGTTCCCGACCTCACCGCCCCCAACCTCACTCCGCCCGGCGGTGAGGCACCCACTTTCTTCGGTGCCTACTACGAATGGATGCAGACGCCGCCCCCCTCGTGGGATGACGTGGAGTGGCTTCGCAGAGAATGGGGTGGCCCCTTCATGTTGAAAGGGGTCTCGCGCACCGACGATGCCCGGCGCGCAATCGATGCCGGCGTCGACGCCATCTCGGTGTCGAACCACGGCGGCAACAACCTCGACGGCACACCGGCCACGATTCGCGTTCTCGCCTCGGTGGCCGAGGTGATCGACGGGCAGATCGAAGTGGTTCTGGATGGCGGGGTTCGCCGGGGCGGAGACGTTGCGAAGGCGCTCTCACTCGGAGCGCGCGCCGTGATGATCGGCCGAGCCTACCTCTGGGGGCTGGCGGCCAATGGGCAGGCCGGCGTCGAGAACGTGCTCGACATTCTGCGCGGGGGTCTCGACTCGGCGGTGCTCGGGCTCGGGCACTCGTCGATCTCCGAACTCAGCCCGGCCGACCTCGTGATCGCAAAAGATTTCGCGCGCACGCTTCCGCAGGTGCAGAACGACTCAGTTCACACCGACTCAGTTCACAACGACTCAATGAAGACCGACGCAATGAAGAGCGAAACGAAAGAGAGTGCATCATGACCGGCAGGCTCGAAGGCAAAGTGGCATTCATCACGGGCGCGGCCCGCGGCCAGGGCAGGGCGCACGCGGTGAAGCTCGCGAGCGAGGGGGCCGACATCATCGCGCTCGACCTCGCCGGCCCCATCCCACTGGTGCCGTACGACTCGTCGACGCCAGAAGACCTCGCTGAGACGGTTCGTCTGGTCGAAGGGCTCGACCGGCGCATCGTGGCAGAGCAGGGCGACGTGCGTGACCTCGCCCGCATGAAGGAGATCGTGGCGAAGGGGGTGGCCGAGCTCGGTCACCTCGACATCGTCGTCGCGAATGCAGGAATCTGTATTCCGGCGACGTGGGACGAAACCACGCCCGAGATGTTCCAGGTCACCATGGACACGAACGTGACTGGGGTATGGAACACGGTGATGGTGGGTGCGCCGTACCTTGTGACAGCGGGCGGGGGATCGATCATCCTGACCAGCTCGTATGCCGGTAAGAAGATGCAGCCGTTCATGGTGCACTACACCGCGAGCAAACACGCGGTCACCGGTATGACGCGGGCGTTCGCGGCCGAACTCGGCAAGCACAACATCAGGGTGAACAGTGTGCATCCGGGCGCGGTGAACACACCGATGGGGTCGGGAGACATGATCGAGGCCATCACGCGCACCAATGCGAGCAACCCGCCACTCGCCGCGATGGGCACGCCGTTTCTGCCGGTGTGGGCGGCCGAGGCCGAAGACATCGCAAACGCGGTGGCGTTTCTCGCGTCTGACGACGCTCGGCTCATCACGGCGGAGCACCTGAGTATCGACGCCGGGTCGCAGTACTTCTAGGCGGTGCCGGGCTAGCGGGCAGTGACGGTGAGTCTCGGCAGCGTGGGAGCTGCCGGGGCCGCCACCTGCAGGCCCACGGAGAGTGTCTGTCCCGTGCCCACGGCGGCGCCCCAATCGACGCCGGTGCAGGTGATCGACGTCGACGCCTTCAGCGAGCACGTCATGCCCCACGCGTTGGTGATCGCGGTGGCACGGGTGTCGGGCCAGGTGACGCTCCAGCCCGAAGCTCCCGTGGTGCTGGTCACCGAGACGGTGGCCACGTAGCCGTCGGCCCATGAGCTCTGCAGTGCCCAGCTGGCGCTCGCGGCGACGGGGCCGGCGGCGCTCGCGGTGGGAGGGCCGGTGGTTCCGGGCTGCGGTTTCGGCGACGGTGACGGTGGGGGTGGCGGTGACGACGATGGTGGGGTCCCGGTGGTGGGCTTCGGCGAAGGCGCCGGTGCTGGTGTAGTGGGAGTAATCGGCAGGGTCGGCGTGGTTGTGGTGCCGGTTGACGGAACGGGTGTCGGTGTCTGAACGGGAACCGGTGCCCCGGCGCCGAGCAGGGGTTTGAGTGCGCTGAGCTTGGCCGCCTGGGGAGTGACCCAGTCGTCTTTCACCAGGCCGCCGGTGTCGCCGCTGTCGGGGTTGAACGACCAGTAGGCGAAACTGATGCCCGTGTTTGCGAGGTAGCTGACGATCGACGTCATCCACTTCGTATCAGAGGGGGTTGCGAGCGTGCTGCCGAATTCTCCGAGCAGCACGGGCGCGATATTCGACTTCGCGAGGTAGCCCCAGTTCTTGTCCCACAGCGGCGCGAGGTTCGCCGGGTAGTTCGCCGCGCTGAACCAGCTCTGGGTGTAGACCGACGACGGGTAGTCGTGGGGCGAGTAGACGACCTGGTGGGCGACCGACAGGGTCACCGGTTTCGCCTTGACCCCGCCGAGCGCACCGCCCCACCATGTAGTGGTGCCGTCGGGCTGTCTGTCGGTGCCCTCGACGATGACGAGCAGTTTCGGGTTGACGCCGAGCACGGCGTTTCCTCCGCGGGTGGCCGCGGCCTGCCAGTCGACGGCCGCAGTGCCGCAGCCCCAGCAGGCTGACCCGTGCGGCTCGTTGTGCAGGTCGACCCCGATGACGGTGGGGTTCGACGCGTAGCGTTTGGCGAGCATCCGCCAGTCTGAGAGCCAGGTGGATTCGGGGTACTGGGCCGTGTACCAGAGTTCTGACTGTGCGCCGGAGTCGGGGCGATGCTGGTCGAGAATGACGCTGAGGCCGTAGACCTTGGCGCGGGCGACGACGGCGTCTAAGACGAGCAGCGGCGAGAGATTCTTCAGGGTGGGATTGACGGCGTAGTTGATCGAGGTGGTGGCCTGGGCGGCCAGGCACTCGTTCGAGTACGGCAGGCGGATGGTGTTGAACCCCATCGATCTGATCTGGGCGAGCCCGGCGTCGAGGCTGATGCTCCAGAGGCCGTGGGGTGCGCAGTTCGATGTCTCCATGCCGAACCAGGCGGCGGCCTTGATGACGTAGGTCTTGCCGGTGCTGTCTTTGATGCTGCCGCCGTCGGTGTGCAGCCAGCCGGAGGGGGTGGTCGTCGGCGCGGGCGTGGTGGCGGTCGCCCCGCCGGCGGTGCTCGCCGCGGTCGCTGCAGTGGCAGAGGTGAGGCTCAGGCCCCCCGCCGCGAGAAGCAGTGCGATCGCGCCGGCGGCGAGGCGCCGCAGACCGGATCTGACCAGCGTTCTGTGGGCTGATCTGTACCCCGAATCGTGCACGCTGGGCCCCCTGTAAGAACCTCATCTGCCCCGGCGGGGAGCATACCGTAGAACTGGTAGAATTGACGTCGGCCTATTTTCGCTGGTCGAATGCACGACAAACGGATTGAGGCATACTCGCATGAACTTCGAAGTCGGAGAAACCTTGGTTTACCCGCACCACGGTGCGGTCACCATTACACACGTCGAAACCCGCACGATCAAGGGTGTCGAAAAAACCTATCTCACGATGAGCGTGCACACCAGCGAACTCACCATCAAGCTCCCGGTCGACAACATCGACCTCGTGGGCGTTCGAGACGTCATCGACGACGCCGGTGTCGAAGCGGTCTACGACGTTCTGCGCAACCCGTTCGTCGAAGAGCCGGGCAACTGGTCGCGCCGGTACAAGGCCAACCAGGAGAAGATGGCCAGCGGCAGCGTCTTTCGGGTCGGCGAGGTTGTTCGTGACCTCTGGCGCCGCGACGTCGAGCGCGGTGTCTCGGCCGGCGAGAAGCGCATGCTTCTGAAGGCGCGCCAGATTCTCGTCTCCGAACTCGCGCTTGCGCAGAGCATGACAGACGAAGAGGCCTCAGCGGCGCTCGACGCCGTGCTCGCCACCGTGACCGTGGGCGTCGAAGCCAACACCACGGCCTGAACTGCCTGAGCTGCTTGAGCTGCTTGAGTAGCTTCGCGGCTCGAACAGTTTCACCACCGCACCCGAACACACTGCCGTAGAGAAGGTCGTCGATGACGTTTACCCCCGAACGAGAAACCTCCGCCTCGTCGCCTGACACCCGCCGCGGTGTCTCGGCTGAGATCGCCCGCTCGTGGCTGCTGGTGAATGCCACACGGCCCGAGACCTTCGATCAGGTGGCCGCCTCGCGCGCCGACCAGATCATTCTCGACATCGAAGACGCGGTCGACCCGAAAGCAAAACCAGCCGCCCGTGAAGGCGTGGCGCGCTGGCTGAGCGAGGGCGGCAGCGCCTGGGTGCGCATCAACGACCGCACCACCGACTTCTGGTCGGGTGACGTGGATGCCCTGAAAGGCATTCCCGGTCTGAGGGGTGTCATGCTGGCCAAGACCGAGGCCGGCGCGCACGTCTCCGAGACGTTCGACCGGCTGGGCGGCAGCACTCCGGTCATCGCGCTCATCGAGTCGGCGCTGGGAATCGAAGAGGCCCGCTCCATTGCTGAGGCGCGCGGCGCGTTCCGCTTGGCGTTCGGCAGCGGTGACTATCGGCGCGACACCGGAACCGGTGCCGACGACCTCGCCATGGCGTACCCGCGCTCGCGCCTCGTGGTGGCGAGCCGCATCGGCAAGCTTCCCGGCCCGATCGACGGCCCTACGGTGGGCAGCAGCCATCCGGTGCTGCGTGAACAGTCGGCGCTCGCCGTCACACTCGGCCTCACAGGCAAGCTCTGCCTCGACGTCGAGCAGCTACCCGTCATCAACGAGGTCATCAGCCCCACCCGCTCAGACGCCACGTGGGCCCGCGACTTTCTCGCCGACTTCGAGTCGCGCGGCCGCGTCATTCGCGACGGCAGCGACCTGCCTCGCCTCGGCCGCGCGCAGAAGATCGACAAGCTGGCTCAGGCGTTCGGCATCAAGCCGCTGTAGAGCGAGGTTCTGTAGGTCGAGCTGCCGAAGGTCGAGGTGCGGCTGCCAGTTCGAAGCACTCCGGTGCGCCGCGCGGGAATGTTCGGGGCTGCCGTGCGGCTGTACCCAGAGTGAAGGTTGAACTCTGGTCGTCGTCGTTCTGCGGAGCGTGCGCCTCGACGCGCGCCGTGATCGAACAGGCACAGTGGCTTGTAGCCGGCGTGACTCTCAGTGAGCGCAACGTGGCACTCGCCCCTGACGCTGCCGAACTCGCCCGCATCGAGGCCACGCCCACCGTCATCTTCTCCTCCGACGACGGCACCGAGGTCTTTCGCTCGGCTGGCGTGCCGACCATCCACCAGGTGCTCGCCGGCCTCGCCCTCGCCGCGGGCTGACGTCGCCCCGCGGGTCAGCGGCTGTGGGCGTGGGTGTGGGTGACGAAACGGTACCGGATGCCCGTTCGGGAGATGGCCCAGGCCGTGGCGGTGCTCTGCCACGAGTCGCCCGGCCTCGGCGCAACGGTGTCACCCGCGACGTCGAGGTCGACCTCTGTCACCTCGAGCCGGGCGGCGTGAGAGATGCTCTGGCGGTAGAGCTCGCCGCCCCCGATGACCCAGAGCGGAGCATCCGGAGCCGTGAAGCGGGGCAGAACCTCGTCGAGCGAGTGCACCACCTCGGCGCCGCGGCTCGACCAGCCTGGGTCGCGCGTGAGCACGAGGTTCTGCCGGCCCGGCAGGGGGCGAAAGCGTTCGGGCAGCGAATCCCAGGTGCGCCGGCCCATGAGCACAGTGCCGCCGGTGGTCACCTCGCGAAAGTGCGCGAGGTCTTCGGGCACGTGCCAGGGAATACCGCCGCCGTCGCCGATGACCCCGCCCCGGGCTTCGGCCCAGATCAGCGAGACGCTCACACCGCGACCGGCGCCTTGATGGCCGGGTGGTGCTGGTAGTTCACGACCGCGAAGTCGTCATAGGTGTAGTCGAAGATGCTCGCGGGGGTGCGCGTCAGTTCGAGGGTCGGCAGAGGGAAAGGCGACCGACTGAGCTGCTCGATGACCTGCTCGCGGTGGTTGTCGTAGATGTGGCAGTCACCGCCCGTCCAGATGAAGTCGCCCACCTCGAGGCCGGCCTGCGCCGCCACCAGGTGGGTGAGCAGGGCGTAGCTGGCGATGTTGAAGGGAACCCCGAGAAACAGGTCGGCGCTCCGCTGGTACAGCTGGCATGAGAGCTTGCCGTCGGCCACGTAGAACTGGAAGAACGCGTGGCAGGGCGCGAGCGCCATCTGCGGAATGTCGGCCACATTCCACGCCGACACGATCATGCGCCGCGAGTCGGGGTCGGTCTTCAGCGTTTCGATGACCTGGCTGATCTGGTCGATGTGCGAGCCGTCGGGCGTGGGCCACGAGCGCCACTGCACGCCGTACACCGGGCCGAGTTCGCCAGCGGCGTCGGCCCACTCGTTCCAGATGCTGACGCCGTTCTCCTGCAGCCAGCCCACGTTGCTCTCGCCGCGCAGAAACCACAGCAGCTCGTAGGCGATCGACTTGAAGTGCACCCGTTTGGTGGTGATCAACGGAAACCCCTGCGAGAGGTCGAAGCGCAACTGCGCGCCGAACACACTCGTGGTGCCGGTGCCCGTGCGGTCACCCTTCGCAACTCCCTCGGCGAGCGTGTGGCGTAGCAGGTCTTCGTAGGGGGTGGCGAGTGAATTAGTCATCCCTGTGAGCGTAATACGCACGTACGATGAAAGCACGCGCTCCGCACGGCGACGAGCGGATGCCCGTTCTCTGACAATCGACAAGAAGGCGTGTGCCATGCCAACAAAACTCACTGTCATCTACGACAACCCCACCGACGCAGAGGCCTTCGAAGAGGGCTACGCGCGTGAACAGGTGGCGCTGGCGAAGAAGGTTCCCGGGCTCATCCGGTTCGAATCGTCGAAGGTGTGGCCGAAAGAAGACGGCACCCCAACGCCCGCGTACCGCATGATCGACTTGTACTTCGACGACTACGACTCGGCCAGCGCGGCCGTCGCCACGCCCGAGGCCGCTCTGTTGTTCCCGTCGATCTTCGGCCTCGCCACCGGTGGCGTTCGGCTGCTGTTCTCCGACATCGAAGAGAGCTGACGCGTGCCTGAGCTCAACGACATCGCCATTACCACCATCGACGGCGGTGAGACCACCCTCGCCGAGTTCGGCGACCAGGTGAAGCTCGTCGTCAACGTGGCCTCGCGGTGCGGTCTCGCGCCGCAGTACAACAAGCTCGAGCAGCTGCAGAAGACCTACGGTGACCGTGGCTTCACCGTGCTCGGGTTTCCGAGCAACCAGTTTCTGCAGGAGCTCGGCACCGAAGAGGCCATCAAGGAGTACTGCTCAACGACCTGGGGCATCACGTTTCCCATGTTCGAGAAGATCAAGGTGAACGGCCGTTCGGCCCACCCGCTCTACGCCGAGCTGAAGAAGACTCCGGATGCCCAGGGCAAGGCCGGGCGGGTGACCTGGAACTTCGAGAAGTTCGTCATCACCCCGTCGGGTGAGGTTCACCGCTTCCGCCCGCGCACCGAGCCAGACGACCCCGAGATCATCGGGTTGATCGAGCGGTCGCTGCCCGCCGTTTAGTCGGCGAGGATCAGGTAGAGGGCGCGGCGCGCCTCGTCGAGCTTCTCGATGGCGGCGGTGCGCTGCGCCTCTGTTGCGCCGTGCCGAAACTGCTGAACGACGCCCATGAGCTTGCCGACGCTCTCGATGAACGCAGTGTCTTGGGCGTTGCGGCCGGGGGTCGCCTCCCACGCCTTCTTCAGTTCGTCTTCGTGCTCGGCGAGGTAGGCCCGACCGGCGTGAGTGAGCTCGTACTCGGTGCGGCGACCGTCGCCAGAAGAGGCGATCAGCTCCTCATCGACGAGCTGCTGAAGCGTGGGGTAGACCGAGCCGGGGCTCGGGCGCCACGTGCCGCCGGTGCGTTCCGCGATGGCCTTGATCATGCCGTAGCCATTTGAAGGGCCATCGGCCAGCAGCGACAGGATGACCGAGCGAATGTCGCCCTTGCCTGCCCGCCGGTTGCCGCGGGGCCCGAAGCCCGGGCCGAACCCGCCGCCGAGGGGGCCGAAACCGCCGGGGCCGAAGCCGCGGCCTTCTCCGCCGCCGAACCCGCCGCCGAAGTTGCGGTGTTCGAAGCTGCGGTGTTCTGAATTGTGATGACCACCGTTGTGGTGGCCCGAGTCGTGCTGGCGCCCGAAGGGCGTGTTCTCTGAGTTGATGTGATTGCGGTTCATTATCGCGTTCACCTTTCTGATGATTGATGTATCACCGAGTATCGGCGATGGGTTAAAGATATATCGCTATATATCGTTAAGTCAAGCAGGCGAACAAAAATGATTCGTCGATCGGTGGGCAGCATCGGGCAGACTGGGGCAATGCCCGCTGTTCCTGCAGATTCCCTTCGCTCAGACACGCTCGACCTTCTTCGCCAGCGCACCAGCGCCAAGTGGCGCACCTACCCGAACGACGTGCTCCCCCTGTTCGTCGCCGAGATGGATTACCCTCTCGCCGCTCCCCTCGCCGCAGCCTTCCGGGCCGTGATCGAACGCTCAGACGTGGGCTACATCGGTTCGCCCGATGCGGTGGGCACCGCCTTCAGTTCGTTCGCTGCCACACGGTGGGGGTGGAGCATCGATGCCACGGGCATCCGCACCACCACCGATGTGAGCGTGGCGATCGTCGAGACCCTGCGCCAGGCCGTGGCCCCCGGCTCGGCAATCGTGATCATGCCGCCGGTCTATGCGCCGTTCTTTGAGCTGGTGCCCGAAGCGGGCTGTGTGGTGGTCGAAGTGCCGTTGAACGACGACGGCGAGACATGCTCGATCGACCTCGACGGTCTCGAACGGGCGTTCGAGGCCGGTGCGAAGGGGGTGCTGCTCTGCAACCCGCACAATCCGTTGGGGCTCGTGCACACCAGGGAGACGCTGTCGGCGGTCGCTGCGCTGGCCGAGCGGTATGGCGCCATCGTTGTGAGCGACGAGATCCATGGGCCGCTGGTGCACCCCGGCGTCACGTTCACGCCGTACCTCAGCGTCTCTGATGCCGCACGCCGGCACGCGGTGGCGGTCACCTCGGCGAGCAAGGGCTGGAACGTCGCTGGTGCCAAGTGCGCTCTCATGGTCGCTGCGGGCCCCGAGATGCTTGCTCTGCTCGACGCGATGCCCGCCGAGGTGAGCATGCGCACCAGCCAGTTCGGGTTGCACGGCAGCGTGGCCGCCTTCACCGACGGCGAACCGTGGCTCGACGGGGCACTCGCGTGCATCGGTCGGAGCGCCGACCTGCTCGAAGAGTTGCTCGCCGAACACCTGCCCGAAGTGCGGTTTCGTCGCCCGCAGGCGAGCTACCTGGCGTGGCTCGACTTCAGGGCTCTCGCCTGGGGCGACGACCCGAGCATCCGGGCGCTCGAGGAGGCAGCGGTTGCTCTGAACCCGGGCCCCTCGTTCGGCTCGCCGGGCAGGGGGTTCGCGCGGCTGAACCTGGCGTGCTCGGCGGAGGTGCTGACAGAGGCAGTACGGCGCCTGGCGTCGGCCGAGGCGGCGGCGGGCGCGGGCAGAGGCACTGACCGATGACGGCTGGCGCAGAGAGCCCCGAGGTCACTGAGGGTGATCGCGCGCCGTTCTTTCCCCGGCTTCGAGAGAAGCTGAATCAACGGAGAGGCTTCTCTGACACCGAGAAGACGGCCGCGGCGCTGCTGCTCATCGCCACCGTCGCGGCGCTGGTGTGGGCGAACTGGCCGGGCGGCAGCACGTACGACTCCTTCTGGCACTCGACCATCTCGCTGCGTATCGGCGGCTCGTCGCTCGAACTCGACTTTCGGTCGGTGGTCAACGAAGCGCTGATGACGCTGTTCTTCTTCGTTGTGGGGCTCGAGGTGAAACGTGAATTCGCGCTGGGGGAGCTCAGCGACTGGTCGCGTGCGGTGGTGCCCGTGGCTGCCGCCATAGCGGGTCTGGCGATTCCCGCCGTGATCTTTCTGGCCATCAACCCGAGCGGTGAGACGGCCCACGCGTGGGGAGTCGTCATCTCGAGCGACACGGCATTTCTGCTCGGGGCCCTCGCCATCGTCGGGCCCCGGCTGCCCGGGCATCTGCGCATCTTTCTCCTCGCACTCGCCGTTGTCGACGACGTCGGTGCGCTCGCGGTCATTGCCATCTTCTACACCGGGCACCTCGACATAGTTCCGCTGGTCGTGGCCGTGCTCGGGCTGGCTGTCATCTGGTCTCTGAGGTACCTGCGACTCGGCCAGGGGCCGGCCTACGTGGTGTTCTCCATCGTCGTGTGGGTCGCGCTGTATGCCTCTGGCGTGCAACCCACCCTGGCTGGAGTCGCCATTGCGCTGGCGATTCCGGTCTACGCGCCGCGGCGGCGCGAAGTTGAGAACGCGGCGGCTCTCAGCCGGGCGTTCCGCCAATCGCCGAACCCCGCATACGCGCAGGCTGCCGTCAGGGGCCTGCTCGGGTCTGTCTCGGTGAACGATCGGCTGCACACGCTCTACTCGCCCTACACGAGCTTCATCATTCTGCCGGTGTTCGCGCTGGCCAACGCCGGGGTTCATCTCACCGGCGAGACGCTGGCGGCGGCCATCCGGTCACCCCTCACCTGGGGTGTGGTGGCGGGGCTCGTCATCGGCAAGCTCGTGGGCATCACCGGAATCACGGCTCTCATCAAGGTACTGAAACTCGGCGTACTCGCGCCCGGTCTCACCCTGGGCCGAGTGGCCGGCGGGGCCGCGCTCTCAGGCATCGGGTTCACTATCTCGCTGTTCATCATCGATCTTGCCATCACCGATCCGCAGCAGCAAGACGAAGCGCGCGTCGGCGTGCTCGCGGCGTCGCTCATCGCCTTTCTGCTCGGCTGGGCGGTGTTCAGAATCGTCGACAGGGTGCAGCCTCCGTCGCGCATGAGCCAGGTGCTCGCCAGACCCGTCGACCCTCGGCGCGACCACATCAAAGGGCCGCTGGATGCCCCGCTCACGCTGGTCGAATACGGCGACTTCGAGTGCCCCTTCTGTTCGAAGGCAACGGGGTCGATCGATGAGGTTCGCGCGCACTTCGGCGATGACCTCCGGTATGTCTGGAGACACTTGCCGCTCACTCGGGTTCACCCGCACGCGCTCCTCGCGGCGCGCGCCAGCGAGGCCGCAGCGCTGCAGGGGCGGTTCTTCGATCTGTCGCCTGTGATGTTCGAGAATCAAGACGAACTCGAGTTCGACGACCTGCTCGGCTACGCGGCCGCCCTCGGGCTCGATCTCGACCGATTCGAAGAAGACATGCGCTCAAGCGACGTGGTGAATCGCGTGCGTGACGACACGATCGACGCCGACCTGATGGACGTGCACTCGACACCGACCTTCTTCATCGACGGCAAGCGGCACCACGGGCCCTACGACGCGGCGAGCCTCATTCGTGAGTTGAACCTGACCCGGCCGCTCTCGGGTGCCCCGCGCACGACGCAGGTTTAGGCTGGAAGCTCGGATGCAAGGGAGTGTGTGAGTGAAGAGAATGACCGGCATCGAGATACGGCATTCGCTTGTCAACGGGTCGGCAACCGAGGCTGCAAACCTGGTGCTGCCCTCGAATTTCGTCGAACTCGACTGGGAGAACCTCGACTACCTGGGCTGGCGCGACTCGCATTCGCCTCACCTGGGGTACATCATCCGGTGGCAGGGGGAGAAGCCGATGGGCATCGTCGTTCGCGAAGCAGACGGGCCCCTGTCGAAGCGACGCATGATGATGTGCCAGCTCTGCCGGGCAACCCACACCGGGCACGGCGTCTCGCTGTTCAGCGCCAGGCGCGCAGGTGAGGCGGGCATGAACGGCAACACCGTGGGCACGTACATCTGTGCCAACCTGGGGTGTTCGGGCAACATTCGAGTCGACGTGCCGCAGGCGTCGTACTACTCAGACCCCGAGAGTGTTCTGGCAGAGAAGGTGATGGGGCTCGAAACTCGGGTGAGCGGGTTCATGCTCGATGTGATGCGGCCGTGATACGCGGGGCGGTGCGGGTTACGCGCTGCCGAAGAGCAGGCCGAGCAGGTAGGTGACGGCTGCGGCGCCATAGCCGATGAGCAGCTGGCGAAGTGCTCGCCGAAGCGGCGGGCCTCCCGACAGGATGCCCACAATGGCCCCGGTGCCGAGCAACGCGATGCCCACCAGCACTGCCGCCACGATCAGCGCGGGCAGGCCCTGCAGGCCGAACAGGTAGGGCAGCACAGGAATCACGGCGCCCGAGGCGAAGAAGCAGAAACTCGAGATGGCTGCGCTGAGGCCGGTTCCGACGGCTTCGTGCTCGTCGACCTCTTCGTGGGCGGCAGGGTCGGCGACGGAGGACACGGCGGCCTCCGCGACGATGTCTGAGGTTGCAGACGTCGCGAGGGCGGGAACGGGTGGGAGGGCATCCAGAGCCGCAGGGTGGTTCAGCACCTCGCGGGCGTGGGCCTCGGCTTCGTCGGGTGACATGCCCCTGGCGCGGTACACGAGCGCGAGTTCGTTCGCGTTCACGTCGAGGTGCGGCACAGCCTGGGTGGCTTCGGGGCTGGGGGTGGAGGCCTCGAGCAGCTCGCGCTGCGAACGCACGGAGACGTACTCGCCTGCTCCCATCGAGAGGGCGCCGGCGAGGAGGCCGGCGAGGCCGGTGACGAGTACGACGGAGTTGGGAACGCCGCTGGCGGAGATTCCGATGACCAGGGCCAGGTTGCTCACCAGGCCGTCATTGGCCCCGAACACTGCGGCGCGAAAGGTGCCCGAGAGGCGGTTGCGGCCGCGCGCGGCGAGCCCGCGAACCACTTCGGCGTGCACCTGCTCGTCGGCTGCCATCGCCGCGGTGGCGTCGGAATCGGTGGCATACGGCGAGCGGGTCTCGGCCCGCTGCGCGAGAGCGAGAACGAACACAGACCCGAAGCGCCGGGCCAGAAAACCGAGCACGCGCGTACGCACGTCGCCCCGGTGCGCGCGGCCCACGTTGTCACCGAGCAGCTCACGCCAATGCGACTCGTGTCGGGCCTCGGCCTCGGCGAGGGCCAGCAGAATGGCGCGC
Source organism: Subtercola vilae (assembly GCF_004923255.1). Lineage (GTDB taxonomy): Bacteria > Actinomycetota > Actinomycetes > Actinomycetales > Microbacteriaceae > Subtercola > Subtercola vilae. Next base: position 55,052 of record NZ_QYRT01000006.1, read on the forward strand.
TCTTCGCCGGTGCGACGCTCGGCGAGATCGCGGTAGACAGAGGCTTCGGCCTGCTCGTCGGCCATGTACTGACGCCAGCGACGGAGGTCGGCGGCGCGAGGCGGTGTCGAGGTCATGGCTCCGGTCTCAGCGGTGGGCGGTGGGGTCAGCGCTTCTTCTTGGCTGCGGCCGGGCTCTTGGGAGCAACGGCATTGGGGTTCGTGCGGGCGTGGCGTTCGGCGCGCTCTTTGGCGGCCAGCTTCTCGGCGCGCTCGGTCTTGATGCGCGCGTTCTCCTCGTGTACTCCGGCCTGGCGGGCGCGTTCGACGACGAGCCACTCGGGCGGGGCGGCGAGCAGCGCCTTGATCTCCGCCGTCGTGAATGGGTCGTCTACTCCGGCCCTCGTGAGGCCCGAGATCGAGATGCCGAGCTTGCGCGCGACTTCCTGCCGGGGGTGCGGCCCGTTCAGGCGCAACTCGACGAGCCACTCGGGAGGGCTCTCGAGCAGGGCGTTCAATTCGGCCCGTGTCACGTCGACGCCGTGAAACTCGGCCGGCGCTGCGGGCAGGTAGATGCCCAGCTTTTTTGCGGCGGTTTCGGGTTTCATTGTCTGGGGCGATTTCTGCGCGGTCATGAGGCCAGCGTATCCTGAAGCATTGAGCGGTAATATCGCGCGTCGAGTGGCGCGCGGCAAATATCGCTTGGCGAAGTTCGAGCGGTGCAGAGTGCGCGGCGACAAGATGATCGGGGCCGGCATGAGCGACAACCCGTTCGACGAGGTTCCGCCCTTTCGTATCGCCTTCGCCGTCGGGGTGACGGTGACGAAGTGGACCAGGCTCTGGCAGGAGCGCCACCCCGATGTTCCGCTGAGCGTGTTCCGCAGTGAACCGGGGCTGCAGACGGCGGTGCTCGGGGCTGGCGTTGCTGACGACGACGTCATCGCTGAGGTGAGTGCTGACGTGAGTTTTGTGCGGTTGCCGATCGATGCTGAGGCACTCAGCGTGATCAACCTGTACCAGGAGGTTCAGGTTGTCATGGTGTCTCGCGACCACGCTGTCGCAGCGGTCGACGAGGTGACGGTGTCTGACCTGGCCGATGAGCATCTGCTGCAGAACCCTGACGACGTGCCGGAGTGGCGCGACGTCGCGGCCGAGCTGCAGGATGGTTCGCGCAGGCCGCTGCGGGGCATCCAGAGCCTCGACGACGCCGTGGAACAGGTTGCGGCCGGCGTGGGTGTTGTCATTGTTCCCCAGTCGCTTGCCCGCATGCACACGCGCAAAGACGTGGTGTACCGGCCCGTGACCGACGTTGCCGAGACCCAGATCGCATTGGCCTGGGTGGCCGGAAACCCGTCGCCACAGGTTGCGGAGTTCATCGGAATTGTGCGCGGCCGGTCAGCGACGAGCTCGCGCGATGCCCTCGACACGACCGCGGTCATCAGCGGGGGCCGCGACGGCGAGCAAGGCCAGGTTGCGGTCAAGAAGATCGGGCCAGTGGCGAAGGCCAAAGCGAAAGCGCGCGCGGCCCAGGCCGCCGAAGATGCTGCCGCGGGCAAGCGCGGTTCTGGTGCCGGTAAGTCTGGCGGGGGCGCGTCAGGCGCGGCCGCGGCCCGCAAGAAGAAACAGTCTGACCAGGCGAACGCCGCGCAGGCCAGACGACGAAAATTCGGCGGCAAGCGCTGAAACAAGCTCCGCGAGAAAGGCGGCCCCATGAAAGCCATCATCTACACTCGTACCGGTTCGCCGGAGGTACTCGAACTGGTCGATCGTGAGCCAGGCGTCGTCGGCCCGGCCGACGTGCGAGTTCGCATCTGTGTGTCTGGTGTCAACCCGACCGACTGGAAGTCGCGGTCCGGCAACGGCGTGACGCGCGAGCTCGAGCACGAGCAGGTGCCGAATCAAGACGGTGCCGGCGTCGTGGATGCGGTGGGTAGCGCGGTCACCCGTTTCTCAGTGGGCGACAAGGTGTGGGTGCGCGACACTGCGTATCAGCGGGCCACCGGAACCGCGCAGCAGTTCACGGTTCTGCCCGAACACCTCGTCAACGCTCTGCCGGCGGGCGTCTCATACGATGTCGGTGCGTCACTCGGAATTCCCGCCCTCACCGCCCACCGTGCTCTCACCTCGCGCGAGACCGGACCCGATCGACTCGCTCCTGGGTCGCTCGCCGGGATCGTCGTGCTTGTTGCTGGGGGCGCGGGTGCCGTCGGCCACGCAGCCATTCAACTGGCTGTGTGGGCTGGCGCAACCGTGATCACGACGGTGAGCGGCCCCGCCAAGGCAGAACTCGCCCATGCGGCGGGTGCCCACCACGTCATCGACTACCGCAGCGAGAACGTCGTCGAGAGGGTTGCGGCGATCGCGCCCCACGGTGTCGCCATCATCGTCGAGGTGAACCCGAATGCGAACCTTGCCGACGACGTACAGATGATCTCCACCGGCGGAACGATTGCCCTCTACGCTTCCGGTGAGCCCGACGAGGTGTTGGTGCCCGTTCGCGCGAGCATGACCAAGAACGTGCGGTACCAGTTCGTGCTCACCTACACGACGAGTGAGGTCGAGAAGGGCAACGCGGTCAGGGCGGTCGGGGCTGCGGCAGCCGACGGCGCCCTCGAGGTGGGTGCCGAGAATGGATTGCCGGTCATCCGGTACCCGCTGGCCGAGACGGCGGCTGCGCACCGGGCTGTCGAAGATGCGGTTGTGGGCAAGGTGCTGATCGACGTGGGGTCGCCGGTGACTCCTGTAGCGCCCGACTCTGACGAAGCGCTCAGCTGATGAGTGAACCAGCGTGGGTCGAGCACGCCGTGTTCTGGCAGCTCTACCCGCTCGGATTCGTCGGGGCCGACATCGACCCCGGCGATCGTTCGATCGACAGGCCCGTCGAGCACCGGCTCGGGCGCATCATCGGGTGGCTCGACTACGCGGTCGAACTTGGTGTGTCGGGCATCGCCTTGGGCCCGCTATTCGCATCGCAGACCCACGGATACGACACCGTCGACTTCTTTCGCATCGACCCTCGACTCGGTGACGAAGGTGACTTTGCTGCACTGATCGGTGCGGCGCACGAGCGAGGCCTGCGGGTGGTGCTCGACGGCGTGTTCAACCACGTGGGGCGTGAGTTCGGCCCGTTTGAGCGAGTTGTTGCCAGTGGTGCTGGTTCTGGTGAGTCGCCGTTGCGGTGGTTTCGGCTCACGGGCCGCGGGCCTTCGGGTGACCCCGTGTTCGAGAACTTCGAGGGGCACGACGCCTTGGTCGCCCTGAACCATGATGAACCTGCCGTTGCCGACTTCGTGACCCACGTGATGACGTACTGGCTCGATCGCGGCGTCGACGGCTGGCGCCTCGATGCCGCCTATGCCGTGCCTTCAGCGTTCTGGGCGACAGTGCTGCCCAGGGTTCGCGCCACGCACCCTGACGTCTATATTTTCGGCGAGGTGATTCACGGCGACTATGCCGACAGTGTTGCTGAGGGCACCCTCGATTCGCTCACCCAGTACGAGTTGTGGAAGGCCATCTGGAGCTCTATCTCCGATGCGAACTTCTTCGAACTCGCAGCAGCGCTTGACCGCCACAACGCGTTTCTGAGCAGTTTTACGCCCGTCACTTTTGTAGGCAACCACGACGTGAGCCGGCTCGCAACGGTTCTGGATGACCCGCGGCACCGCGAGCACGCTCACGTCATTCTGCTCACGGTCGGCGGCACCCCCACCATCTACTACGGCGACGAGCAAGGGTTCACTGGTCTCAAAGAGGAGCGGGTCGGTGGTGATGACGCGATTCGTCCGGGATTCCCGGCCGACGGGCATGCGGCCCTGCCTGCTGACGGGTGGAACACCTACCGACTCCATCAGAACCTGATCGGCTTGCGCCGGAGACACCCGTGGCTTCACCGGGCGCAGTCGACCACGATTGCCCTGACGAACACCTTCTACGTGTACGAGGTGCGGTCGGGTGCTGACTCGCTGGTGGTTGCGCTCAACGTGGGTGACCGAGACGAGACGTTCGAAAGGGGTCGTGGCGGGGGAGCGTTCGATGTGCTGGCGGGGTCAGCCCGGGTCTCGTCAGGCGGGGGCGCCGCGGCGACAGCTCCCACTGATGCCGTCACTGTCACGGTTCCTGCGCACGGCTGGGCGGTGCTCGGAGCCTGACGCGGGGGCGACTGACGCTAGTGCCTCAGATCGGTGTCGCCCGCGTTGGAGCTTCGGTAGGGTCGGATCATGAATTCTCCGCTGCCCGATTTCGCCGCTGTTCCCACTCTCGTGGGTGAACGTCTCACCCTCGAGCCGCTCTCGCTCGAGCACGTGCCCGACCTCTCCGAGGCCGTCGCTGAAGGTGAACTGTGGCGAACGTGGTACACCCGCATTCCTTCGCCCGACGAAATGGCCGACGCCGTTCAACACCGGCTCGACCTGAGCGCGGCGGGTCAGTGGGTACCGTGGGCCGTTCGCCGACATGACACCAACCGAGTCGTGGGAATGACGTCGTACCTGAACATTCGGGCCGACAACCGAAAGCTCGAAATCGGCTCGACCTGGCTCGGTCGCAGCTCGCAGCGCACCGGCCTGAACACCGAGGCGAAGCTCTTGCAGCTCACTCACGCCTTCGAGACTCTCGGCTGCATCGCCGTTGAGTTTCGCACCCACTGGCACAACAGCCAGTCGCGAGCGGCGATCGCCCGGCTCGGTGCCAAACAAGACGGGGTTCTGCGCAACAACGACATCTGGCGTGACGGCACCCTGCGTGACACTGTTGTGTTTTCAATAATCGAGGGCGAATGGCCCACTGTGCGGCTCGGCCTCACCGAGAAGGTGGCTGGGCGGGCGTAGCGCCTTTCGGCTCCTCGCCCACCGTTTCGTTCACCGCCTCTGCAAGGTGGTCGAGGCCTTGGCCACGGCATTCGCGACGACTCGTTCGTCGACGCGCGTGAGCACACCGTTCTCGACGACCCTTTCGCCATTGACAAGGAGCAGGGCGAGCGGAGGCAACGAGCCGAGGGTGAGCGCGGCAACCGGGTCGAGAATGCCTGCGTGCTCGACTCCGTCGATCTTCCACACCGCGAGATCGGCAAGCTTGCCGGGTTCGATCGACCCGAGCTCATGATCGCGGCCCAGTGTCGTGGCGCCGCCCATGGTCGCCATGCGAATGGCGCGGCGACCGGGCATACCGTCGGCTCCCGCGCGCAGCCGGTTCATCAGCACAGCCATGCGAATCTCTGTGCCGAGCTGGCCAGACTCGTTCGACGCTGCACCGTCAACGCCGAGCCCGACGCTGATTCCTGCGTCGAGCATGCCAGGTACCGGGGCTATGCCGGCGGCCAGGCGCGCGTTCGACGAGGGGCAGTGCGCCACAGACGTGCCTGTGGCCGCAAACCGGCCAATCGCGTGCTCGTCGAGGTGTACGCAATGAGCCATCCACACGTCGTTGCCCAGCCACCCCAGGTCTTCGAGGTACTGTGTGGGCGTCTTGCCGAACTTCGTCTGGCAGAAAGCGTCTTCTTCCACCGTTTCGGAGCCGTGCGTGTGCAGGCGAACTCCCCGGACCCGGCCCAGAGCGGCCGACTCGGTGAGGAGGTCGGCCGTCACAGAGAAGGGCGAACACGGGGCAAGCGCGATCTGCGCCATCGCCCCGGGGCTCGCGTCGTGATACTGGTCGATGGCCTGGTCGCTCGCCGCGAGAATGGCGTCGATCGTCTCCACGGCGAAATCTGGGGGCAGGCCGCCCTGCGAACGACCCAGATCCATCGAGCCACGAGTGGCGTGGATGCGAACACCCAGCTCTGAAGCCGCCCGAACGATTCCGCCGAGAATGTCGCCAGACCCGCTGGGAAACACGTAGTGGTGGTCGGCGACGGTGGTGCATCCGGATTTCGCAGCCACAGCCATGGCGCCGAGAGCCCCGGCCTCGACCAGATCTGCGTCGATGGCCGACCATAGCGGATACAGCGAAACGAGCCAGTCGAACAGAATCGAGTCTTGAGCGTACCCTCGAGTGAGCCACTGGTACAGGTGATGGTGGGTGTTGATAAGCCCGGGCGTCACTAAGTGGCCGCCGGCGTCGACGACCGTGACGGTCGCGCGCCTGGAATCGTGCGGTGTCGAATTTACGGGGACGGTGCTGGTGCTGGTGCCCGTTCCTGTGCCTGAATCGACCGCGCCGGCCGCGCCGTCTCGCGCCGCGATCGCGGGAGCGGGTGAGCCCGAAAACGCCCAGGCAGGGGCCTGGCCTGGGCCCACGGCGACGATTACCTTGCCATCGATGACAACAAAGCCGCTCGGGTACTCGGTGTCAGCCGCGTCGACCGTCACCAGGTAAGCGTTCGTGACAATGGTGCGCGAAACGTGGGCCGAGAGCGACGAGTTCTGATGCATGGCTCCACGCTAGTGGAGGCCGCTCTCGGCCCCGTCGTGCGATAGTGAAAGCTGTGGATAAGTCGACCGAGCGCCTCATTGTGCAGAGCTACACGCTTGCCGAGGCTGAGCGCGTGCTGGCGCAGACTCCCTCGGCCAGCGACAACTGGGCGCCGGGTTACCCCTTCGTTGATGAGCTGGCCATTCTGCCCCGATTCATCGCAGATTTCCGCGAAAACGGCGATCCGGCTCCGTTCGGGCCCTACATCGTGCGGCGGCGCTCTGATGGACTCGCCATCGGGGGATTGGGCTTCACCGGCCGACCTGATGCCGACGGTGCCGTCGAGGTTGGCTACGGGCTGATTCCGGATGCCCGGGGCCACGGCTTCGCTACTGAGGCGCTTCTCGCCGTGATCGAAATCGCTCGAGGTGCGGGTGCGTTGATCGTGCGTGCTGATACCGCCGTGGAAAATGTGCGCTCGCAGAACGTGCTGCTTAAATGTGGGTTTCGCGAGGTCGAGTGGAGTGCTGACGCAGTGTTCTTCAAGCGCGTTCTCTGAGATGGGGCTGCTCTCGATGTGCTCGAAAAGGTGTCTCGAAAAGTTTTTTGAGATTCTTTTCTGTGGGGGTCGATTTGGGCCATATTTGTTGAGTGAATGTCAGTGGTTGGTGGTTGACTTGGGTCATGAACGAATCGCCCATCACTTCTCCCGCTGCTGACGCGGCTGCCTTTGACGAGGTGGTTGGTGTTGTGGCGGGGTGGTGTGGGGCTGCCGCGCCCTTCGGGCTTGCCGATGAAGCATTGTTGTCGCGGATCGCAGATGCGGAGAAGCTGGGCCGGTTAGTGGATGGGTTGCGTGTGCGGTTGGCGGGGGAGGTGGCTGAGAGGTCCCGTGCGGAGTTGGGGGATGGGTCGCTGTCTCGGGCACAGAATTTCGTGACGGTACCGAAGCTGGTGGCGGCGGTGACGGGTGGGGCAGGGCATACCGCGAACAGCTGGCTGAAGCTCGGTAAGAGTGTCAGGTCGGGGGTGTCGATCAACGGGGTTCTGATCCCGTCGAACTTCCCGCACGTCGAACAGGGCCTCATCGATGGCACGTTGGGTGTGGATGCGGCGGCGCAGATCGTCCGTAACCTGACCGACGTCGCAGCCCAGTTGGGGTTCACTGAAGAGATCCGTGACGCCGAGAAAGCGTTGGTCGATGCGGCGACGAACATCTCGGGTGGGTTCCGGTACTCAGCGGACGACATCGGTTTGCTGGCGTCGCGGGTGCGGGCGCATCTTGACCCTGACGGTGTGGAACCCTCCGACCGGGTGTTGCAGTCCAAACGGTATGTGAGGTTCACGGCGCAGGGTGATGGGATGACCAAAATGATCGCCCTCCTCCCACCCCTGCAAGCAGGGAGCCTGCGGGCGTTGTTGGAAGCGTTGCAGTCCCCGAGGGTGCGCCCCCAGTTCGAAACCGACACTCCTGCCGGTGGCGAATCCGGCAGTGAGCATTCAGGGGCAAGCCCGCAGGGCGCGGCAGCCCCCAACGCATGCCTCGGCCGCCAGCCAGAGGATTGGTTGGTGGCCCCGGACTCGTCGACGAGGGATCGTCGTACGGGTGAGCAGTTCGTGTTCGACCGGTTCTACGACCTCCTCACCGTCGCGGCAGGCCTCACCGGTGCGCCCCGGATCAACGGTGCCGCCCCGGTACTGAACATCCGGGTCGAACTCGACGACCTCGCCCAAGGGCACGGGGTTGGTTGGGTTGATGGGATTGTTGACCCGGTCCCGATGTCGAGTGTGGAACAGCTCCTCTGCCACGGCGACATCACGACCACCGTCTTCGGTACCCATGGGGAAGTGTTGCAGCACGGGAAAACGAAACGCCTGTTCACGACCGCGCAACGGGCCGCTATGGCGGCACGGGATGGTGGGTGTGTGTGGCCGGGCTGCGACCGCGGCCCGTCGTGGTGCGAAAGCCACCACGTCGACGACTGGAAACACCACACCTACGCACCAGGCCGTACAGACATCGATAACGGGGCACTGCTCTGCCACTTCCACCACACACATGTGCATTCTTCTGAGTGGAAACTCGCCATGCAGAACGGCGTCCCCGTGCTGATCCCACCGAAAAGCATCGACTGGGAACAAACCCCCAGACCATGCTCCCAAATCAGATCGAGACGACGCGGACCCCTCCCCACAACACCACTACCACCATGGGTCAGACAACCACGACCATACACAACCTGAACGCACAGGTACTGCTTGTTTGCGAGCAATCGAAACGGGGCAGCAAGCGATAGCGCGCAACCTGCGGATGACGGCGCACCGCCCAAATGGCGGCGCACCCTCCGAATGACGGCGCACCCTCCGAATTGCGGCGCTACCGGCGAATGACTGCAGTGATCCCCCCAGTGACCGAGAGCAGATCTGCTGGAGCAACCTCGACGTCGAACCCCCGACGCCCGCCCGAGACGTAGATGGTCGGATAGTCGAGGGCCAGAGCATCCAGAACCGTCGGCAGGGGAGTCTTCTGCCCAAACGGGCTGATGCCACCGACCACATAGCCGCTCTTACGTTCCGCCACCGCTTTGTCGGCCATCGAAGCACGTTTGGCGCCCAGAACCCCAGCCAGAGCTTTCACATCGAGCATCGACGAAACAGAAACTATGCCGATGGCCAGGCCTTTGTCGGTCTCGACCATCAGCGTTTTGAACACGCGACCGGGTTCGATCGAGAGCGCGGCGGCGGCCTCCGCCCCGAAATCAGTCGCAGCATCGTTGTGCTGGTATGCGTGCGGGGTGAAAGCCACGCCAGCCCGCAGCAGAGCAACGGTCGCCGCAGTAGTCGGGCCCGACGTGCCGCCGTGACCCGAAGCCCCGCCTGCCCCGCCCGCCCCGCTCGAAGATTTTGCCGTCTTAGCCATGAATGTCACCACCCGAGTTGCAGGCGAAACCGCCGCCTCAGACCGCGGTGACCTCGCTCGTCGAAGCAAATGCCGCCTGCAGAAACTCGGTTACATCGGTGATCTCTTCTTGAGAGACGCCGTGCTGAATGCCCGGGTACAGCTTCGCGGTCAACGAGGAATGCTGAGGCAGCCACTCTTCGGTGCGCGCGACCGCGTCGGCAGTGATGACGGGGTCGGCGACGTCACGCCCCCAGAAGACGGGCGGGCCGAGCTCTGCCATGGCCCGATCGCCGTGAACCTGCCCGGACACAACGAACCCCGAGAGGTTGACCGCAGCAGTGAAGCGCTCGGGCGCCGTGCGCATGAGGTGCACAGCCATGGCCCCGCCCTGCGAAAACCCGAGAGTGGAGATGCTCGCCGGGGTCCCGTAGGTGGCTTCAACCCGGTCGAGCCAGTCGAGCACAGCGGTGGTGGCGTCGTCGACACCGGCAATACGAGGGTTGCCGGGCTCGCCGATGGTGAACCAGGCGAAGCCGTTCTCCACGGGGTGCGGTGCGAGCAGCGGCGCACGCAAAGACGCCGCGATGGTGCCCTCGGGCAGAAGGGGCGCCAGGGAGATCAAATCGTTCTCGTGCGAACCGTAGCCGTGCATGATGATGACGAGCGGGCTGGTCGGCAGCTTCGCGGCGAGGTCTTCGGTCGAGACCGACCACACGACAACTGCGTCGTTGATGAGAGCGCGGCGTGTCGAATCGGTCACGATTCTCCTTCAGTTTGTGAAGCGAGACAAGTCGAAAGGTAGCTGTGCAATGAACCTACCAGTTCCCGTTTGGGGGCATCGGCAGAGGGCCGTCAGTCGCCCCGGTTGCGGCTCAACTCGAAGATGCGAACAAGCTCCTCAATGGCCTTCTCGCGTTGCTGCCCGCCCTCATCGAACATCTCGGAGACGTGGGTCTTCAGATGGTTCTCAACCATGAGCTTGTTCAGCGAACCGAGTGACTTCTGAATAGCGAGCGACAGCGTGATGATGTCGATGCAGTAGTCCTCGTTCTCGATCATCTTCTCGAGCCCCCGCATCTGGCCTTCCAGAATGCGCGTGCGGTGCAGGGCTCGCTTCTTGATGTCTTCGATCACGAGTCAAGAATACGGCGCGCGAATGCGACGAGCGAAAGCATCACGTCTGCGTCGCGAATGCTCTACGTCTGGCAGTACGGGCACCAGTACGTGTCGCGCAATGAGAGAGCGTTCGCACCGAGCTTGCCGCTCTGAATGCGGTTTCCGCACCGCCGGCACGGCTGCCCGGCCCTGTTGTAGACGAACACCTGCTTGCCCGGGCGGGTATCGCCGGTGGTGGTGCGTTCCACTCGGTCGCGGTTGGCCGTGATCAGGCGGTGCGCCAGCTGAACGACCGCGTCGAGGCGCGGCACTTCGGCGACCGGGCGTGTGGGCAGCACCCCGCGCAGAAAGCACAGTTCGTTCACGAAGACGTTGCCGAGCCCCGCGAGGTTGCGTTGGTCAAGCAGCGCGACGTCGATCTCCCGCAGCGGGTCGCTCGCGAGCCGCCGCGCGGCCTCGCCGGCATCCCAGTCGGGCCCCAGCAGGTCAGGCCCGAGGTAGTCGACCGCATCGCCTTCGTCACCACGGTTCAGAACCTCGAGCAGTCCCAGTTCGAACCCGACGGCCGTATGCTCAGCCGTTCGCAGAATCGCCCGCGCCTTGAACGCGGGCTTTCGCCACCGGGTCTCGGGCTGGTAGATGTGCCAGGTTCCCTCCATTTTGAGGTGCGAATGGATGCTGAACTCGCCCACCCGCATCAGAATGTGTTTTCCGCGGCTCACCACGTCGTGCACGGTTTCGCCGGTCAGGTCGACGGTGGCGAACTTCGGCACGCGGATGTCGCACCCCGTCAGCACCCGCCCCGCCAATACCGCGTTGAGGTGCTCAGCTGTGCGGTAGACGGTGTCGCCCTCAGGCACTGCGCAACCTCAGCCCGCGAGGCGTATTGCTGAAACCAGCGCTTTCGAGCATCCGGCCGACCGTCGAACCGACAGAGAATTCGCCGTCGATCTTCTCGATTGTCAGCCGATCGACCTGGCCAGACGTCACAGCGAAGGCCAGCGACGCCGACGCCTCAACGAGCACCTGTTCGTCGCGAGTGAATGACAGCACGGTCTTGCCGCCCCGCTCGATGTAGAGAACGAGGTCGCCGTCGACGACAACCACCAGCGCGCCCGCCTTCCGCCCTGGCCGATGCCCCTCGCCCTGCGGCCACGGCAGGGCTGCCCCATACGGGTTCGCGGGGTCGCTGGCCGCGAGAGTGAGTGCCCGTGTCTTTTTCAGGCGTGCGGATGCTCGTTCCGCGCCCCCGGCCGCGCCAGGAGTCGTGACGCGGGGGTCGTGGCCGAGCATCCCGCGGCCCGAGCCTGCGCCAGCTTCGCCCGCGCGGGGTGGGTCGCTCGCCTCCTCACCACTCGTCGCTCCCGAGATATCGGCCGCGAATGACCGCAGTCGGTCGACCGTCGCCCCCGCTGCAAACTGCGCAGCCCCCAACCCTTCGATGAAGTACCCGCGGCGGCACCGGCCGGTCTCTTCGAACTGGCTCAACACGCGGTACGCCAACGCGAATCCGCCCGGCATGTGCTCACTCATCACTGACCCGCGCGTCACCACGCCGTAGCGGTCGAGCAGGAATTCGGCCATGGCGTGCGCGCGCACCGTTGGGTCGGATTCGGCGCGCGGCAGCAGCGACCAGCGACCGCCCACCGTCGGCGGACCCACTCGGGTCGCCATCGTGGGCCGAGCGTAGGCTCGGCCGCGGTACACGCGCCCCCGTGGCGCCGACCGTTTCGCCGTGTGCGCGGAGCTGCCCTTGGTTCCGCCGCCGGTGAGCGTGCGCAGCGGTGCCAACGTGTCGTTCGTGAGGCGGCCGGCCCACACCAGATCCCAGAGCGCCGTGACGAGCTGATCGTCGCTGACGAAGCCGGTGGGCGCGACGATCGGCGCCGCCATGACGGGAGGCGCATCGATGGGGGTGACAATGGGTCGGGTCACTGCGGGCGGGATCACTGCGAGTGGGGTCGCAACAGTGGGAGTCGCTGCGGCAGCAAGCGCCGCCGCCCCGGCGGCCAGCACCCCACCCACCGCATCAGCGAGGTTGCGAAAGAAGTAGGCACCGCCTCCGGCAAGTACTCCGAGGATGGCATTCTGCACGTCGGTGGGTTCGAATGGCTGCGGCTCAGGAAGCGTGACCCGCACGGCATCGGCAAGGTGCAGCGAGACCCAGCCGTCACTGCCCGGCAGCGAACCGTTGCCCGACCAGACGATCTCGCCCGAGGCCGTGAGCTCGTCGAGCATCGCCGGGCTGTAGTCGGAGACCCGAGACGGCAGCACCAGCGTCTCCCACGCCGAAGCAGGCGCAGACACGCCCGCCAGCTGCTCGATCACCGTGAGCACTCCGTCGATTCCGCGGAGAGTTCCGCCGACGTGCTGCCACACAGGCAGAAAGCGACCGAATGCCGACGCCTCGACGGGCTCGACCTCGTGCCGCAGCGCGGCGAGCGAGCGGCTTCGCAGTCGCCGCAGTACTTCGGTGTCGCACCACTCCGTGGACGCTGCCGGGTGGGCCGCGCCCACCCGGTCGCCGGTTGGCCGAAACTCCCCTTCGACCACGCGGCGTGCCGATTCAAGCCGTTTGAGGGTCTCGTGCGCCACCTGGCTGCCGAGCCCCAGGCGCTGGCCCACCTCGACCGCAGTGAATGGCCCGTGCGTTCGCGCGTAGCGACCGATCAGGTCGCCCAGGGGGTCTTCGACGGGTTCGATGAACGCGTCGGGCACCCCGAACGGAATCGGAACACCGAGCGCGTCGCGAAGGCGACTCGCGTCTTCGATCGCGGCCCAGCGGGCGTCGCCTGCCACGGTGACAGCAAGCACACGTTTAGTGTCGAGCAGCACAGCCAGGTGCGCTTCGACGTCGGCGCCGTCGGTCAGCCGCTCGGCCAGTTCGGGCGCAGAGAGCGGCCCGAGCATCCTAACCAGGTCGGCAACACCTTCGACGCCCGTCGCCTGCCTGCCCGGTGCGACACGCTGCAGTTCTCGTTCGGTCTGCTCGAGAACGCCGGGGTCGAGAAGTTCGCGCAACTCTGCGCGGCCGAGCAGTTCGGCCAACAGCGTCGGGTCGAGCGAGAGCGCGGCTGCCCGTCGCTCGGCGAGCGGGCTGTCGCCCTCGTAGACGAACGACGCAACGTAGCCGAACAGCAGTGACCGCGCGAACGGCGACGGTTCGGGCGTCTCGCTCTCGACGATGCGGATTCGCCGGTTCTCTATCTCGCCGGCCAGCGCCTTCAGCGAGGGCAGATCGTAGACATCTTGCAGGCACTCCCGCACCGTCTCGAGAATGATGGGAAACGTGGGGTAACGCCGGGCCACCTCGAGCAGCTGGGCCGAACGCTGGCGCTGCTGCCAGAGCGGCGAGCGCTTGCCGGGGTTCTGCCTCGGCAGCAGCAGGGCACGAGCGGCACTCTCCCGAAAGCGCGAGGCGAACAGCGCCGAGCCGCCCACCTCGGTTGTGACGATCGTCTCGAGCTCGTCAGCGTCGAACACGAACAGGTCGGCGCCGGGGGGCTCGCTCTCGGTGTCGGGCAGCCGCACCACGATGCCGTCGTCGCTCGCCACCACACCGCCGTCGACGCCGAACCGCTCCCGAATGCGTGCGCCGATGGCCAGCGCCCACGGCGAATGCACCTGCATGCCGTACGGGGAATGCAACACCACGCGCCAGTCGCCGAGCTCGTCGCGAAAGCGCTCGACCACCAAAGTCGTGTCGCTCGGAACGTGCCCGGTCGCCTCCCGTTGCTCCACAATGAAGTTCACGAGGTTCGTCGCCGCATTCTCGTCGAGCCCCGCCGCCCGGGCCAAATCGAGCGCACGGTCACCGGATGCCCCACCCACGGTTCGCGTGAACTCACCGATGGCCCGCCCCAGCTCCACCGGGCGCCCCAGCCCGTCGCCGCGCCAGAACGGCAGCCGCCCCGGCTCGCCGAAGGCCGGCGTCACCAGAACCCGGTCGTGCGTGATCTCCTGGATGCGCCAGCTGGTCGCCCCCAGCGCGAACACGTCGCCCACCCGCGACTCGTAGACCATCTCTTCGTCGAGCTCACCGACACGCGAGGCCTTCTCGCCCACCATGAACACCCCGAACAGGCCGCGGTCGGGGATGGTTCCGCCGCTCGTCACGGCCAACCGCTGGGCCCCGGGTCGACCCGTGAGGGTGCCGGCGTCGCGGTCCCACACGATGCGAGGCCGCAGTTCGGCGAACTCGTCAGACGGATAGCGCCCTGCGAGAAGGTCGAGCGTCGCCTCGTAGGCCGATCGAGGCAGGCTCGAGAAGGGCGCGCTGCGTTTGATCGTGTCGAACCACTCCTCGACGTCGATGCTCTCGAGGGCACACGCCGCCACGGTCTGCTGGGCGAGGATGTCGAGCGGGTTCTTCGGTACAGCGAGGCTTTCGATGAGCCCTTCTGTCATCCGCTGCGCCGCCACCGCAGAGTGAATGAGGTCTGCCCGGTGCTTGGGATAGATAACACCCCGCGAAACTTCGCCGACCTGATGCCCGGCCCGGCCGACGCGCTGCAGCCCGCTCGCCACCGAGGGCGGCGACTCCACCTGCACGACCAGGTCGACCGCGCCCATGTCGATGCCGAGCTCGAGGCTCGACGTGGCGACCACGCAGCGCAGGCGACCGGTCTTGAGGTCGTCTTCGATGATGGCGCGTTGCTCTTTGCTCACCGAGCCATGATGGGCACGGGCGAGCAGTGGTTCGGCCCCTTCGGTCTGCCCGCTCTGCGCCATCACCTGGGCGGGGGCGGTGGCGGTGTTTGCGTGTGCACTCGTGCCGCTGCCGGTGCCGGCCAGCTCGCGCTCCTGTGCCAGACCGAGCCGCTCGGCGTAGATCTCGTTGAGCCGGGCCGTGAGACGTTCGGCGAGCCGGCGTGAGTTCGCGAAGACAATGGATGAGCGGTGTTTCAGTACCCGGTCGACAATGCTCTCTTCGACGTGCGGCCAGATCGACCCGTGTTGCGGCGTGGCTGCAGCGGCCGAACCCTCGAGGGCCGGAGCCTGCCCCAGGTCGCTCATGTCCTCGACCGGCACCACGACGTGCAGGTCGAACTTCTTCGTCGACGTGGGCGCCACGATCGTCACGGGAGCCCCGCCGGCGAGAAAGCGCGCCACCTCTTCGGGCGGCCGCACGGTTGCTGAAAGACCGATGCGTTGCGCAGGAGTCTCGAGCTGGGCATCCAGTCGCTCGAGGCTCACGGCGAGGTGCGCACCGCGCTTGGTGGCGGCAACGGCGTGTACCTCGTCGATGATGACCGTCTCGACCGAGGCCAGCGTCTCGCGCGCTGCCGACGTGAGCATGAGAAAGAGCGACTCGGGAGTGGTGATGAGGATGTCGGGCGGGTTCTTGATCATGGTGCGCCGGTCTGAGGCGCTGGTGTCGCCCGAGCGCACCCCCACCGTGATCTGCGGAGGAATCGTGCCGAGGCGTTTCGCGGTCTGCGTGACGCCCACCAGGGGGGCCCGGAGATTTCGCTCGACGTCGACGGCCAGCGCCTTGAGCGGCGAGATGTAGAGCACGCGCGTGCCGACCGGCGGCTCTGCCTGTGCGGGGGTGGTGTCGTCAGCCTTGGGATGCGCCCGCTTGGCTTCGGGCTGCGTGCGCGGGGGCGCCGTCAGCAGCTGGTCGATGGCCCATAGAAACGCGGCGAGCGTCTTGCCGGAGCCGGTGGGGGCGACCACGAGCGCGTGCGCGCCCTCGGAGACAGCGTTCCAGGCACCGATCTGTGCGTCAGTGGGCGCGGCAAAGGCCCCCGCGAACCATTCACGGGTTGCCGGCGAGAATCGGGCCAGCGTCGTGGCTGGCCCGTCGGGGGCACTGACTGTGGGAGTTGCTGTTCTCTTCATGTTTGCCCTCAATCTTCACCCATACCACCGACACTCAGACGGTTCCGGCTGAGAGTGGGTCGGGAATCGGCCAGAAGTGGGTAAGAATGAAGCATGAGCGTGCGCACCCCCGACCCGAATTCCGGCTGGTTGAGCGATCAGGAACTTGAGGAGATCCGGCGGCGGTTGCCGCTGTTGTACGTCGAAGCGGTGCCGGTGCGTGTCGACGGGCTCGGCCAGGTCACCGAGGTGGGCGTTCTGCTGCGTGTGTCGCCGAGCGGCAACATGACACGCACCATCGTTTCGGGCCGCGTCATGTACGGCGAGACCCTCCGCGACGCTCTGTTCCGGCACCTCGAGAAAGACCTCGGCCCGATGGCGTTTCCTCAACTGCCGACGAGCCCGATTCCGTTCTCGGTGGCGGAGTACTTCCCGCTGCCGGGCGTCAGCGCCTTCACCGACGACCGCCAGCACGCTGTGTCTCTCGCCTACGTCATCCCCGTCACCGGAACCTGCGATCCGCGCCAAGACGCCCTCGAACTCACGTGGATGACCCCGCAGGAGGCCACCAGCGACGCCGTGCACGCCGAGATGGAGGGCGGTCGCGGCGCACTGCTGCGGGCCGCCCTCGCATCGGTGGGGCGCCTCTCCTGACCTAGTCTCAGTCTCAGCGTCAGTGTCAGCGTCAGCGTGTCTCAGCGCCAGTCGAGCGTGGCGATGGTGCTCAGGAACAGCTCGACATAGCGTTCGGCGTCGACCTTCAGTGCGACGTCGGTGAGGCCGACCTGCGCGTGCAGGCCGTGCAGCGCGTCTTCGCCCGGAAACTGGCGGCGGTCGACGACTGTCTGGCCGCGGCTGGTGCCGCCGAGCTCGACGAAGACGGGCAGGCGCTCGATGACGAGTGCATCGGGGTCGACCAGCGCGCACACCGCGCCCGCGTCGCCGATGAGCCCCGTGTAGACCGGCTCCTTGTCGGCACCCACACCGATGCGGTGGGCCAGCAGGTTGCCGGCCAGCCGCTCGGCCCGTGAGTCGCTCGACTGCAGCGCTACCGCCGTCTGCTGGGGCACCGACACGAGGTTGAACACGTCGAGGCCATACATGAACGTGCGGATGCCCGAATCGAGTACGATCGCGGCCGCCTCGGGGTCGTGCCACACATTGAACTCGGCCACAGCGGTGGCGTTGCCCACACTCGCCGAGCCGCCCATGAAGATCACCCGGGCGATCTTCGGTGCCACCTCGGGGTACGTGCGAAGCAGCAGGGCGAGGTTCGTCTGCGGCGCCAGCGCGATGATCGTCACCGGCTCGGCGGCCGCTTCGAGCTGCTGGCGCAGCATCTCAACTGCGCCGATGTCGAGCGCGCGGCGGTTCGTCTCAGGAAGCTCGACCCCGCCGAGGCCGTCGGCCCCGTGCACATGCGATGCGTCACGCGCGGGCGCGAGCAGCGGCCGCGAAGCGTCGCCGGCAACGGGAATGTCGCCCGCGCCAGCCGCATCGAGCACCTTCAGCGTGTTGATCATCACCTGCGGCAGCGCAGCATTGCCCGCCACGCAGCTCACGCCAAGCAGGTTGATGCCCGGGTGCGCCACCGCGAACAGAATAGCCAGCGCGTCGTCGACGCCGGTGTCGACGTCGAGCAGTACGGAGACCGGTGCAGCCCCGGGAGCGGAATCGGGCGAGAGGAGTGAGTCAGTAGGCATACCCATAAAAATATCCGCTTTCCGGCGGCGTTCCCGACAGGCGATGAAACCTGTGGAGAACACCACCCGAAAGCGGATTGTGTGCGAGCTACCGGGCCGTGCCGCCACTGTCAAGCGGCGACCGGCCCGGGCAAGTCTGACTAGCCCTGTGCGCGGCGCGGCGCCGAACGGTGCGCGCGCGGAGCTGCGGCAGCTGAGCCACCGGCGCTCGACCACACGGTCGACGATCCACCGCTGCGGCCACCAGCGCCAGCGCCTGCACCGGAGCCCGAACGACGAGCGCCGCCCGCGGCACCGGCCCCTGCGCCCTGTGCCGAACGGTCACGACGCGGGCGATCAGAACCCGCACCAGCGCCTGCACCAGCACCATCGCGCACAGCACGCTTGCGCTGGGCGTTCGCGCCCTGCGAGCCGCCCTGGCCACCGCGACGAGCGCCGCCGCCGTTGCCGCCGTTACCTCCACCGAATGCACGGCCGCCACCGGTGAGGGTGACGGGAGCATCCGACGGCTTCACGTATGCGGCGACTTCGCCGACGAGGGCGTTCACCGAGGGGGAGTCGAGCGACACTCGCTCGGGCGTGACCTGAATGGCTGCCTTACGCATGAGCTGCTCGAGGTCCTTGCGCTGACTGGCGAGGATGACCGTCACAACGTCGCCCGCACTGCCGGCACGAGCCGTGCGGCCCGAGCGGTGCAGGTATGCCTTGTGCTCGGCCGGCGGGTCGACGTGGATGACGAGCTCGATGTCGTCGACGTGCACGCCACGGGCGGCAACGTCGGTCGCGACCAGAACGCTCACGTCGCCAGCGCTGAACGCGGCGAGGTTGCGGTCACGGGCGACCTGCGACAGGTTGCCGTGCAGGTCGACGGCCGGGATGCCCGCCTCGATGAGCTGGCGAGCCAGCTTCTTGGCGTGGTGCTTCGTACGCATGAACAGAATGCGGCGGCCGGTACCTGAGGCGAGCTTGCGCACAAGGGCGGTCTTCGCTTCGGCGTCGTTGACCTCGAACACGTGGTGCGTCATGGCGGCGACGGGCGAGTTGGCTTCGTCGACCGAGTGCAGAACCTCGTTGTGGAGGAACCGGTTGACGATCTTGTCAACACCGTTGTCGAGCGTCGCCGAGAACAACAGGCGCTGCCCGTTCTCGGGCGTCTTCGACAGGATGCGCGTGACAACAGGCAGAAAGCCCAGGTCGGCCATGTGGTCGGCCTCGTCGAGCACGGTGATCTCGACCGCATCCAGTGACACGAAGCCCTGTTTCATGAGGTCTTCGAGGCGGCCGGGGCAGGCCACCACGATGTCGACGCCGGCCTTGAGGGCGGCGACCTGGCGCTGCTGTGAGACGCCACCGAAGATGGTGGTCGTACGGAGGCCGTAGGCGTCAGCGAGCGGCTGGAGAACGGCGGTGATCTGGGTGGCGAGCTCGCGGGTCGGTGCGAGCACGAGGCCCACCGGGCGACCCGGGCGACGCTTGCCGCCGGCGAGCGCTCCGCCGAGGCGTGCGATCATCGGCAGCGAGAAGGCCAGGGTCTTGCCCGAGCCCGTCTTGCCGCGACCGAGCACGTCGCGCCCGGCGAGGGTGTCGGGCAGGGTGTCGATCTGAATGGGGAACGGCGAATCGATTCCATCGGCTGCAAGCTTCGCCACCAGAGGGGCGGGCACGCCGAGGGCGCTGAATGTGGGTGTTTCTACGGTCATGGGTTTCGGTGCCTTCCAGGCATCGGTTCCACCCTCGTGAACTGCGCGTGTACGTGGCACCAGACCAGTGGATGATCTGCGGGTGCTACCCGTACGAACTGCGTCTGCGCAATCTCAACTCGACGCGCTGCGACGCAGCGGTGCCGAACTCCGGTGGAAGTGTGGCGAAGGTGCCGGTGGGCACATCCGTTCGCCGTGAGAATTTATCTTCCCGAGCGCCACCACCAGACCGGAGTCGGGCGATATGAGCCTCAGTGAAGATGTGCGTTCTACGACGCAGGGAGCGCGCATTTGCGCTCGCAAGTAGTTCCACTATAGCAGGAGGGGCTGAACGGCCGCGTCCCGGCCCAGTATGAGGGTGTGTGCGCCCCGCCACCATCAGTCCATCACCCTCAGTGGTACAGCTCGCCCACCGGAATCTCGACGCCCACCCGGTCGCCCGCCGGAGCCAGCGGGCACGCCCACGCCGGGTCGTACGCGCACGAAGGGTTGTACGCGAAGTTGAAGTCGAGCACCAGCGACCCCGGCGCGCTTCCTTCGCCGAGGTGTGCACCCTTCACGGTGTCGAGCAGGTAGCGGCCGCCACCGTAGGTTCCGCCTGGATGCCCGGCCAGTGCATCCCGAACCGGAAGGAAGATTCCGCCGCCGTACGTCTCAAGCCGCCAGACATCGAGCGTGCCCACGCCCGGCACCTCGGCGCGGCCGATGAGCCCGAACGGAACAACCCCGTCGGTTCCGGTCTCGAAGTCGAAGTGCCCGGGCTCGGCCGGGGCCATGAGGGCGACCTCGAACCGCCAGGCCGGGTCGTAGTCGGCGACGGGCAGCCCGCTGAAACCCGCCCGGTCTTCGGGCAGGAGGGGGGTTTGCAGATGCGTGGCGAACAGCTCGTCGCGGGCGTCGCGCCAGAAGCGGTGTGCGGCGGCTGCGTCAGCTGAAATCAGCCGCCGCACCTCTGCGTAGATGCCGAACACGCGCTGGCGCCAGTCGGCGACCTCGATTGCGCTGGACGCACTGCTAGGGCTGGTCGCCCCGCTGGCGCTGGTCGCACTACCTGCGCTGCCTGCGCTGCCTGCCCCGCTCACGACGCGGCCAGATCGGGGTCGATGCCCAACACGTCAGAGTCGGGCATCGGTGGTTCGGCCAGAATCTCGGCCGGGCTCTCAGCTTCGTGCGAATCATTCTCAGGGGCACCACCAGGGGCACCTGCTCCGCGACCCTGGTCGCCGCCACCTGCCGGGTAGGCGGCCCGATGGGCAGCCCCCTCAGCAGCATCCGGCCCCATCAGCTCAGGGTCGAAGGCCCAGCCCGGCGCAAGCTGCTGCATGCGCAACCCGCGCAGCTGCCAGAAGGCCCACAGGCTCGCCCAGACGGCCGGCGTCATCAACCCCGCACCGATCAGCAGTCGGTCACGGTAGAGCGTCTTGCCCGTACCGGCGGGGTCGGCCGAGACGGCCATGCGGTGATCCCACAGCGTCGTGAACTTCAGCGCGCCAGACACCCCGTGCCCGTGGTCGCGGATGATGCGCACCCCCTCGTGCTGCGTGTGCGTGCGATCGATGTCGATGACCTGCTCGCCCACCGGGATGAGCCCCAGTGCCGACATCGCCACGCGGTTCGCGCCCTCTGGCCACTGCGTCTGAAACCCACCGGCCTCGAGCGATCGCGCCGACAGCAGCGGCGCAGAGACCTCACGAAAGACCGTGGGGCTCTGCAGTGCCCGCCACGCGGCATCCGGATCAGTGTCGAGCACGAGTTTCAGCATCACCTTCATACGTCCAGTCTCGTCGTTTTGCGCGCGCCGTGCCCGTTTACGATTGGGGGGTGACATCGAGCCCGTCTTCTGCCGTTCCTGAATCTGCCGTTGTTGTTGCAGCTCCCGCCGATGCGGCAGCTTTTGCTCCCGTCGCGGCCCAGACGCACTACCAGGTGCGGTTCGGCCGTGGCGCGTCGGGGCTCGTTGAGGTCGGCGCGCACGCCGATGTCGTCGTCTGGGTGGATGCCCTGCCCTCCCTCTCCGCAGACGGAACCCTCGTGCCCCCCGCACTTCCTCCTTTCCCCGAGTTGCCCACACCTGCCGCCCCACCCCTGTTCCTCGCGGGCCTGCCCACGCGCACCCGTGCGGCCGAGTGGATGCTCGCCCACCAGGTCGCGGCCGGCAGCCGTGTCTCGGTCGCGGTCATCGCAGCGCACGACACCGTCGAAGACACCCTCGCTGCCGGTGCCGTGATCGACGCCCTCGCCGGCCTCGGAATCGACTTCAGCTCGCCAGAGGCGGCCGTCGTCTGCGCATCGTTCACTGCCCTCGAGCGGGCGGTGGGGCACCTGTTGAGCGCCTCCGTCTCAGGCCGGGAGCTCATCGCGGCGGGCCACGGCGACGAGCTGGCGGCCGCGGCCGTCGTCGGCTCGTGAAGCGGGTGCCGATCGTGTTCGGCGCCAGGGGTATTGATTCCCAGCTCACTGCTGTTAGCTGAAGGCAGAGGCCGGCGAACGTGCCGGCCGCACGATTTCTGGAGGAACACCATGAAGGCAGTAGTCAACGGCGAGGTCATCGCCGAAGCCCCCAAAGAAGACCTGATCGCCATCGAGGGCAACTGGTACTTTCCGCCGGCGAGCGTCAAGAGCGAGTACCTCGTCGAAAGCTCGACGCCGTACACGTGCCCGTGGAAGGGCGAGTGCCAGTACTTCAGCGTGAAGTCGGGCGACTCCACCCTCAAAGACCGCGCGTGGAGCTACCCCACCCCGTACCCCACCGCGTTCGACCGGGTCGGCAAAGACTTCAGCAACTACGTCGCGTTCTGGAAAGAGGTCGACGTCACCGAGTAGCTCGTCGCCCGCGCCACGCTGAGCGCGGCACACCTCAGCGCGGCGTCGCCGCCGCCCGGCGTGACGCCGCGCTGATCTCGCGCTTGTGCCAGTCGATGACGTGCGCGCGGTCGAACCTCGGCGAGCACACCGAGCACGTCGTCGCCCGCGCGGGCTTTCGAAAACGGTAGTACAGATGCCCAGCCGGGCACGTGCCGAGCCACGGCGCGAGTTCGCTGGCTGTCTCGCCGATGTGAAGGCGTTTGCCCTCGTAGCCGAGCTCTTTCGCCACCGCCCGCCACTTCGGCCCGTGGCCGGCGCGGGAGCCCGCCATGGCGTGCGCGATCTCGTGCAGCAGTACCTGGTGAATCTCGTCGTCTTCGTACCGCGCCGCTAGGTACCGCGACACCGAGATGTGCTTCAGGGTGTAGTTGCACTGCCCGGCGCGCGTCTTGGCGTTGTCGAACCCGAACGACCAGATCGCCGGGTCGAGGTGAAGGGTGATGAGGGCATTGGCCCACGAGCGCACACGGAGAAGTTCAGCCACGCCCAGATCCTAAATCACTCGTGCGACACCGCGCAGAAGTTATCCACAGGCCTGTGGCGGTGCGGGCAGGGGCGCAGTGCGCCCCGTCACCGCCGCACACCTCAGACGAACGCTTCCGCAACGCCGATGGCAATGAGTGAACCCTCGAGCTGGTCGATCGACGCGCCTGTCTTCTCCCAGAGGAACACCGCGGCCTTGAAGTCGGCCAGGGCATCCACGTAGTCGCGCTGGTCGAAGTAGACCTTGCCGCGGTTGTGCAGCGCGGTCGCCTCGAGCGCCCCCCACTCGTGCCCGCGCGCCTCTTCGACGCAGATGGTGAGGTCGGTGAGTGCCGCAGCCAGCTTGCCCTGGTACTGCTGAACCTGCGCACGGCGAATGCGTGCGGCGAGCGCCTGCTCACGGTCGCCAGAGAAACGGGCCTGGCGCAGCGCCTCGTTCGCGATGTCCCAGGCCTCGTCGATGCGGCCCAGCAGCCGCAGCAGGCTGACCTTCTCGTTCAAGGCGGTGAGGCTCCGTAGGGTGCCTATATCGGTAAGACGGCTCTCCGCAGCGGCCACGTCGATGGTCTCGCGCAGCGTCTTCGGGTCGTAACCGGTGATGATACTCAGAACGTGCTCCAGAACTCAGGCGTGCGAATCGGGCATGCGAAGTGCAGCTGCGTTTCAGCCTAATCGCCGGTCAGCCCGGCCGCACCTGCGCCACGCTGGGCAACCTCGGTGCCGCAAAGACGAAGCCCCGGGCATCCGGATGCCCGCATCGAACGCTGGCTCGCACCAACCCTCAGCTCGCGCTGCCCGGTTTCACCTGAAAGATGCTTCGGGCCGGGGGAGGAGAGGGGATGGCCGTCTGGTCTGTCACAACGGGCGCGCTCGCGATGAACGCTTTCAGCTCGGCACCCTCGACGACCTTCGCGGGCGTCGGATCGCTCGCAACCAGCCGTGGCAACCTGTCGAACGGAAGCTCGGCGTCAGAGGCGAACATCACCACGTTTCCGAACCGGCGCGACTTCAGCACCTGCGGGTCAACCACCAGCGCGACATGCGCGAACACGGCCGACAGCGTCGCGGCCTGGCTGCGTGCGAAGGCCAGCCCGGCACCGTCGGCCACATTCGCCGCGAGAATGCCCGCGCCCGCCATCAGGCCCGCAGCGATCGTATAGAACTCCATACTCGTCACGTGCGCGGGCGTGCGTGCACCAGAGAACACGTCGACGACGAGAAAGTCGACCGTTCCCTTCAGCCCCAGTGGAAGCTTCGCCAGAACCTCGCGGGCGTCGCCGTGCCGGATGCGGATCTGCGCCTCGCGCGGAAGCGGCAGGTTCTCGCGCACGAAGTCGACCAGGTCGCTCTCGAGCTCGACCACCTGCTGGCGTGAGCCCGGGCGGGTGGATGCGATGTAGCGGGGCAGCGTGAACGCGCCACCGCCGAGGTGCACGGCCGTGATCGGTTGGCCCTCTGCCGCGACCAGGTCGATGGCGTGGCCGATGCGCCGCACGTACTCGAAGCTCAGGTAGGTGGGGTCGTCGAGTGCCACGTGCGACTGCGGGGTTCCGTCGACCACGAGCGTGAACGCCCCTGGCTGGTGCCGGTCGGCCTCGACCACCGCGCGAAACCCGTTCGACAGCGTGACCGCCGCGTTCTCGTCGCCCTCGCCGCGCCGTCGCCCCCTGTTTTCGCTCACCCTCCGACCCTACCTGCGCTCGTCGCGAGGCACGGCCAGCCGGTTATACCCGAAGACCGAAAATTGGTCAAGGCGCAGACTAGACACCGAGGTTCAAGCGGCATATAGTTGTTCTTTGCGCTCCCAGTACTCCTATGCCTTCATATTGCGGTTGGCTCGCGCTGCAGAATCGTCTTCGTCCGATGAAACCGCAGCATCACTCTAGAACTCCTGTGCACATCAAAATGCAACCAACAGGGTTCTATTCGAGGGTCTGGCGAGTTCGACCAAAAGTAAACCCAGTACTGACCCGACGGGGTCCACGGAGGTTATTTCCTTGGCTGCTGCGAGCAACGCAACCACCACCACACCCAAGAACGGTCGCGGAGCATCGCGACTCTCGTTCGCCAAAATTTCAGACAACCTGACTGTCCCCGATCTGCTTGCACTGCAGACCGAGAGCTTTCACTGGCTTGTCGGTGACGACGCGTGGAAGACGCGTGTTGCCGAGGCCAAGAAGCAGGGCCGTCAAGACCTTCCCGAGCACTCCGGCCTCGATGAGATCTTCGAGGAGATCTCCCCGATCGAAGACCTCGGCGAGACCATGCAGCTCAGCTTCACGAGCCCGTTCCTCGAGCCCGAGAAGTACACCATCGACGAGTGCAAGGAGCGCGGCAAGACCTACGCCGCCCCGCTGTACGTCGAGGCCGAGTTCATGAACCACCTCACCGGTGAGATCAAGACCCAGACGGTCTTCATGGGCGACTTCCCGCTCATGACCGAGAAGGGCACGTTCATCATCAACGGCACCGAGCGTGTCGTCGTGTCGCAGCTCGTTCGTAGCCCCGGTGTGTACTTCGACCGCCAGCTCGAGAAGACCAGCGACAAAGACATCTACTCGGCGCGCATCATTCCGAGCCGCGGTGCCTGGCTCGAGTTCGAGATCGACAAGCGTGATCAGGTCGGCGTTCGCATCGACCGCAAGCGCAAGCAGAGCGTCACCGTGTTCCTGAAGGCCCTCGGCCTTACGAGCGAAGAGATCCTCGAGCAGTTCAAGGGCTACTCCAGCATCGAAGCCACTCTGGAGAAGGATTCGATCCTCACCAAAGAAGAGGCGCTCAAAGACATCTACCGCAAGCTCCGCCCGGGCGAGCAGGTTGCCGCTGAAGCCGCACGCGCGCTTCTCGACAACTTCTACTTCAACTCGAAGCGCTACGACCTCGCGAAGGTCGGTCGTTACAAGATCAACCGCAAGCTCGGCCTCGAGTCGGCCCTGTCTGACTCGGTTCTCACCAACCAAGACATCATCGCCACCATCAAGTACCTGGTCGCTCTCCACGAGAACCAGACCACACTTCCTGGCACCCGCGGTGGCAAGGCCGTCGACATCCGTCTCGACATCGACGACATCGACCACTTCGGCAACCGTCGCATCCGTGCCGTCGGCGAGCTCATCCAGAACCAGGTCCGCACGGGTCTGAGCAGGATGGAGCGTGTCGTTCGCGAGCGCATGACCACGCAAGACATCGAAGCGATCACCCCGCAGACCCTGATCAACGTGCGCCCCGTCGTCGCCGCGATCAAGGAGTTCTTCGGTACCTCGCAGCTGAGCCAGTTCATGGACCAGAACAACCCCCTCGCGGGCCTGACGCACAAGCGTCGCCTTTCCGCGCTGGGCCCGGGTGGTCTGTCACGCGAGCGTGCCGGCGTCGAGGTTCGAGACGTGCACCCCAGCCACTACGGCCGCATGTGCCCCATCGAGACCCCGGAAGGCCCGAACATCGGCCTGATCGGTTCGCTGGCCTCGTTCGCCCGCATCAACTCGTTCGGTTTCATCGAGACCCCGTACCGTCGCGTCGTCGACGGCGTGGTCACCGAGAACATCGACTACCTGACCGCGAGCGAAGAAGACGAGTACGTGGTGGCCCAGGCCAACGCGCCCCTCACCAAAGACGCCCGCTTCGCCGACCCCCGCGTGCTCGCACGTAAGAAGGGTGGCGAGGTCGACCTCTTCCCGATCGAAGACATCGGCTACATGGATGTCTCGCCGCGCCAGATGGTGTCGGTTGCGACGAGCCTCATCCCGTTCCTCGAGCACGACGATGCGAACCGCGCCCTCATGGGTGCGAACATGCAGCGCCAGGCCGTTCCTCTGCTCATGAGCGACAGCCCGCTGGTCGGAACCGGTATGGAGGGCTTTGCAGCCATCGACGCCGGCGACGTGGTCACGGCCAACCGTGCCGGTGTCGTTCAGGAGGTCTCGGCTGAGGTCGTCAGCATCCTGCTCGATGAGGGTGGAGTCGAAACCTACTACCTCCGTAAGTTCGACCGCTCTAACCAGGGCACGAGCTACAACCAGCGTGTCATCGTCAACGAGGGCGAGCGCATCGAGGTCGGCCAGGTCATCGCTGATGGCCCCGCCACCGAGAACGGCGAGCTCGCACTCGGCAAGAACCTGCTCGTGGCATTCATGCCGTGGGAGGGCTACAACTTCGAAGACGCGATGATCTTGAGCCAGAACCTGGTGAAAGACGACACTCTCTCCTCGATTCACATCGAAGAGTACGAGGTCGATGCCCGCGACACGAAGCTCGGCAAGGAGGAGATCACTCGTGACCTCCCGAACGTCAGCCCCGAGTTGCTCGCCGACCTCGACGAGCGCGGCATCATTCGCATCGGAGCCGAAGTTCGCCCCGGCGACATCCTCGTCGGCAAGGTCACGCCCAAGGGCGAGACCGAGCTCAGCGCCGAAGAGCGCCTGCTGCGTGCGATCTTCAACGAGAAGAGCCGCGAAGTTCGCGACACCAGCCTCAAGGTGCCCCACGGTGAGCGCGGAACCATCATCGCCGTCAAGGAGTTCTCTGCCGAGAACGACGATGAGCTGGGCTCTGGTGTCAACCAGCGCGTTGTGGTCTACATCGCCCAGAAGCGCAAGATCACCGAGGGTGACAAGCTTGCCGGCCGTCACGGCAACAAGGGTGTCATCGCGAAGATCCTGCCCGTCGAAGACATGCCGTTCCTCGCTGACGGTACCCCCGTCGACGTGGTGCTGAACCCGCTCGGTATTCCGGGACGAATGAACTTCGGCCAGGTGCTGGAGATTCACTTGGGCTGGATCGCCAAGCAGGGCTGGCAGGTCGAGGGCAAGAACAACAAGTGGGCCGGCCGTCTTCCCGAGGCAGCTCACCAGGCTCCGGCCAACACGAAGGTTGCGACCCCCGTGTTCGACGGCGCGCTGGAGGAGGAGATCGCAGGTCTGCTCGACTCGACCCTCCCCACCCGCGACGGCGACCGTCTCATCGACGGCACCGGCAAGGCGACGTTGTTCGACGGCCGCTCAGGCGAGCCGTTCCCGCGCCCGATCTCGGTCGGTTACATGTACATCCTGAAGCTGCACCACCTTGTCGACGACAAGATCCACGCTCGCTCCACCGGCCCCTACTCCATGATCACGCAGCAGCCGCTGGGTGGGAAGGCGCAGTTCGGTGGCCAGCGCTTCGGTGAGATGGAAGTGTGGGCACTCGAGGCCTATGGTGCCGCTTACGCCCTGCAGGAGCTTCTGACGATCAAGTCAGACGACATCCTCGGCCGCGTGAAGGTGTATGAGGCCATCGTCAAGGGTGAGAACATCCAGGAGCCCGGTATCCCCGAGAGCTTCAAGGTGCTCATCAAAGAGATGCAGTCGCTCTGCCTGAACGTCGAGGTGCTGTCTGCCGACGGTACTGCGGTCAGCCTCCGCGACACCGATGATGAGGTCTTCCGCGCTGCAGAAGAACTGGGCATCAACATCTCCACTCGGTTCGAGAACTCGTCCATCGACGACATCTGAGCCAGCTAATGATGTGATTCGCGAACCGCGAATCGATGGTTTCGCGAATCACATCGACACCTGAACGAAAACTGTAACTTCCTAATTTCAGGAGAATATAAATTGCTCGACGTTACAACTTTTGACGAACTGCGAATCGGTCTCGCTACGGCAGACGACATTCGCAAGTGGTCGCACGGTGAGGTCAAGAAGCCCGAGACGATCAACTACCGCACGCTGAAGCCTGAGAAAGACGGTCTCTTCGGAGAACAGATCTTCGGCCCGAGCCGTGACTGGGAGTGCTCGTGCGGCAAGTACAAGCGAGTGCGCTTCAAAGGCATCGTCTGTGAGCGCTGTGGCGTAGAGGTCACGAAGTCGTCGGTGCGCCGTGAGCGCATGGGTCACATCGAACTCGCCGCCCCGGTCACCCACATCTGGTACTTCAAGGGCGTTCCCTCGCGCCTCGGCTACCTGCTCGACATGGCTCCGAAAGACCTCGAGAAGGTCATCTACTTCGCTGCCTACATGATCATCTCGGTCGACGTCGATGCTCGTCACGAAGACATGCCCGGCCTCGAGAACGAACTGCGTCTCGAGATCAAGGCCCTGTCTGACCAGCGCGACAGCCGCATTGCCGACCGCCTCCAGAAGCTCGAGACCGATCTTGCTGCCCTCGAGGCAGAAGGCGCCAAGAGCGACCAGAAGCGCCGCACCAAAGATGCAGCCGAGAAGGAGATGGGTCAGGCCCGCAAGTCGTTCGACGAGCAGATCGCCCAGCTCGAGCGCGTGTGGGAAGACTTCCGCAGCCTCAAGGTCGGCGAACTGAAGCCCGAAGACTCCGTCTTCCACGAGCTTCAAGACCGCTACGGACAGTACTTCGAGGCCTACATGGGCGCCGAGGCGATCAAGAAGCGCCTCGAAGCCTTCGACCTCGCCACCGAATCAGACACGCTGCACCTGCAGATCTCTGAGGGCAAGGGCCAGAAGAAGATCCGCGCCATCAAGCGCCTCCGGGTCGTCAACTCGTTCCTGATCACCGGCAACTCGCCGGCCGCCATGGTTCTCGACGTGGTGCCTGTCATCCCGCCGGAGCTTCGCCCGATGGTTCAGCTCGACGGTGGGCGTTTCGCGACGTCTGACCTCAACGACCTCTACCGCCGCGTGATCAACCGCAACAACCGCCTTCGCCGCCTGCTCGACCTCGGTGCCCCCGAGATCATCGTGAACAACGAGAAGCGCATGCTGCAAGAGGCTGTGGATGCCCTGTTCGACAACGGTCGTCGTGGCCGCCCCGTCACGGGTACGGGCAACCGCGCCCTGAAGTCCCTGAGCGACATGCTCAAGGGAAAGCAGGGTCGGTTCCGCCAGAACCTGCTCGGCAAGCGCGTCGACTACTCGGGCCGTTCGGTCATCATCGGTGGCCCTCAGCTCAAGCTGCACCAGTGTGGTCTGCCCAAGCAGATGGCACTCGAGCTGTTCAAGCCCTTCGTCATCAAGCGCCTGATCGACCTGAGCCACGCTCAGAACATCAAGGCCGCGAAGCGTATGGTCGAGCGCAGCCGTCCCCAGGTGTGGGATGTTCTCGAAGAGATCATCCGTGAGCGCCCGGTCATGCTGAACCGTGCACCCACGCTTCACCGTCTGGGTATCCAGGCGTTCGAGCCTCAGCTCGTCGAGGGTAAGGCCATCCAGCTGCACCCGCTCGTCTGCACCGCGTTCAACGCAGACTTCGACGGCGACCAGATGGCCGTTCACCTTCCGTTGTCGGTCGAGGCCCAGGCCGAGGCGCGCATCCTGATGCTCGCGTCGAACAACATCCTGAAGCCCTCTGACGGTCGCCCCGTGACCCTGCCCACGCAGGACATGATCATCGGCCTGCACCACCTCACGACGCTGAAAGAGGGAGTGACCGGCGAAGGCCGTGCATTCTCGAGCGTCGCCGAGGCGATTCTGGCCAACGACCAGGGCACGCTCGACCTCAACGCCAAGGTGCGCATCCGCCTCACGAACATCACGTTCGCCGAGGGGGAGGTGCCCGAAGGCGCCCTGCTGGCCGAAGGCAACCACGCTCCCGGCGTGACCCTGGTGACGACCACACTTGGCCGCGCGCTGTTCAATGAGACGCTCCCCGTGGGGTACCCCTACGTCGAAGCAGTCGCCGACAAGGGTCACATCTCGACCATCGTCAACGACCTCGCTGAGCGCTACCCGAAGGTTGAAGTTGCTGCTGCACTCGACCGCATCAAGGATGCCGGTTTCTACTGGGCTACCCGCTCAGGCGTCACCGTTGCTCTCTCTGACGTTCTCACCCCGCCGAACAAGCGCGAGATCGTTCTGCAGTACGAGAAGCTCGCCGCCAAGGTGCAGTCGCAGTACGAGAAGGGCCTCACCACCGACGCCGAGCGTCGCCAGGAGCTCATCCAGATCTGGACCAAAGCGACCGAAGACGTCGCCGAGGCCATGCAGGCGAACTTCCCGGCCGACAACACCATCAACCGCATGGTGACCTCTGGTGCTCGTGGTAACTGGCTGCAGATCCGCAACATTGCGGGTATGCGTGGCCTGGTGAACAACCCGAAGGGTGAGATCATCCCTCGCCCGATCATCTCGTCGTACCGTGAAGGCCTCTCAGTTGCTGAGTACTTCATCGCGACGCACGGTGCTCGCAAGGGGCTGGCTGACACTGCTCTGCGTACGGCTGACTCGGGGTACCTCACCCGTCGTCTGGTCGATGTCTCGCAAGACGTCATCATTCGCGAAGACGACTGTGGCACCACCAAGGGTCTCGACCTGCCGATCGCCGCGCTCGACGCGTCGGGCGTGCTGGTCGCCGACTCGAACGTCGAGAACTCGGTGTTCGCCCGGAGCCTCGCTGCAGACGCAGTGGATGCCCAGGGTACGGTCGTGGCCGAAGCCGGCGAAGACATCGGTGACGTGCTCATCGACAAGCTCGTCGAGGCTGGTGTCGAGAACATCAAGGTGCGCTCGGTTCTGACCTGCGAGTCGGCCGTCGGTGTGTGTGCTGCCTGCTACGGTCGCTCGCTCGCCACTGGTCTGCTGGTCGACATCGGAGAGGCCGTCGGCATCATCGCCGCACAGTCGATCGGTGAGCCCGGCACCCAGCTGACCATGCGTACCTTCCACACGGGTGGTTCTGCATCGGCTGATGACATCACGCAGGGTCTGCCTCGCGTTCAGGAGCTCTTCGAAGCGCGTACCCCCAAGGGTGCGTCGCCCATCGCAGAAGCTTCGGGCCGCATCACCATCGAAGACACCGACCGCAGCCGCAAGCTGATTCTGACGCCCGACAACGGCGACGAAGCAATTGCCTACCCGGTTCTGAAGCGTGCCAGCCTTCTCATCGAAGACGGCGATCACGTCGAGCTCGGCATGCAGCTGCACGTCGGCGCGATCGACCCGAAAGAGGTTCTGCGAGTGCGTGGCGTTCGCGCCGTGCAGGAGCACCTCGTCGGTGGCGTTCAGGGTGTCTACCGCTCGCAGGGTGTGCCCATCCACGACAAGCACATTGAGGTCATCGTTCGACAGATGCTCCGCAAGGTGACCGTCGTCGACCACGGTGACACCGATCTGCTGCCGGGTGAGCTCGTTGACCGCCAGCGTTACAACATCCTCAACCGCGAGGCACTGACCGAGGGTCGCAAGACCGCTTCGGCCCGTCAAGAAGTCATGGGTATCACCAAGGCTTCGCTCGCGACCGAGTCATGGCTGAGCGCCGCTTCCTTCCAGGAGACCACGCGTGTTCTCACGCAGGCCGCCATGGAGGGCAAGAGCGACCCGCTGGTCGGCCTCAAAGAGAACGTCATCATCGGAAAGCTCATCCCGGCCGGAACCGGCCTTCAGAAGTACCGCAACGTCACCGTTGAGGCAACCGAAGAGGCCAAGGCCGAGCGCTACCCGAACCGCATCTTCACAGATGACGCGGTGTTCTCCGAAGCTGATCTGTCGTTCGTCGACTTCGACAGCTTCTCGAGCGACGACTACACCCCCGGTACGTACAACTAACCGGTCGTAGTCTGCACACAGAGGGCCCCTTCGCTTCGGCGGAGGGGCCCTCTGTTGTTCTGTACGTCAGTTGTTGTTCTGTGCATCAGGCGGGTTCCGGATGCCCGGGGTGCTGCAGGGCATCCAGAACCTGCAGCGCAACCAGCCGCCCGGCCCGATTTGCCCCAATGGTCGAGGCCTGGGGCCCGTAGCCCGCGAGAAAGACGCGGGGGTCGCGAAGCGAACGACCCCGTTCGACAGCGACTCCTCCGCTCTGCTCGCGGAGCTTCAGCGGCGCGAGATGCGAGAGTTCGGCCCGAAACCCGGTGGCCCAGATGATGGCATCGGCCGGTTCGAAGCTGCCGTCTGCGAAGTGCACACCGCCGGATTCGATGCGGCTGAACGGGGGGCGTGCCACAAGGGTGCCGCGTGCGACGGCAGCTCGGTTGCGTTCGGTGGCCGGCAGCCCGGTGCCGCTGATGATGCTCGGCAGCACCCGCCCCGCCCGCGCTGCCTCGTCTTGTTCGGCCACGGCCGCGAGTCGGCCCTCGAGGTTCTTGTCGTCGTCGACAAACTCGACCGGGCGCCGTGTCACCCACGTTGTGTGCGCCGCGATGCCCTCGAGTTCGAGCACGAATCCGGTGGCGGAGGTGCCGCCACCGACCACGATCACCCGTTTGCCGGCGAAATGCTGGGCGTCGCGAAACTGAGGGGTGCCGATCTGTTCGCCCGCAAAGGTTTCGGCTCCCGGGTAGTACGGGCGAAAGGGAGTTGCCCAGGTTCCGCTGGCGTTCACGAGCACGTCGGTGTCGATGGTGTCGCGGTCGGTAGAGACGTGGATGCGGAGGCGGCGGCTCTCATCGGGCGCGTCGGTGACGCTCGTCACTTCGACGGGGCGGAACACCGCGAGGCCGAAGAACTCCTCATACCGTCGGTAGTACTCGCCCACTACATCGCGCGCGGCGCGGCCGTGGTCAGCCGTGTCGAAGCTCAGACCGAGCTCGCTCATGCCGGGCAGGTCGTTGACCCGGTGCGCGGTTCCGAGGCGCAACGACTCCCAACGGAACTGCCACGCGCCGCCAGCGCCTGGCCCGCGGTCGAGCAGCACCAGGTCGGTGCCCGGGGTGAGCCCGCGGCGGCGCAGATGGTAGGCCACCGAGAGGCCGGCCTGGCCTGCTCCGACGATGACGACGCGGGCGCTGCGAGGGAGAGTGGCGGGTCTGCCCGCACGGTCAGGGTGCGGTGAAGGGTGGGCGTGCGGCCCGGGGGAGGCTGCGCTGGGAGGCTGCTCGGCCGCGGTGGGCTCAGGCACGGGCATCCGGAGCCGGAGCGGGAGCGGGAGTCGGAAATGGTACGGGAGCCGGAACCTCGCCGGAGATCAGAGCCGGGCGCGAGGCATCGGCGACGGTGGGCGCACATGCGTTCTGTGCGTGGGCGAGAGCGGCGGGGTGGCGGCTGGTGGTCGGGCAGGGCGGGTTCGTGGCAGCGTCGGTCATGGGGATGTGACCGGCGATGAAGTGGTCGAGGTCGGGCGGGCCGGTGAGGCCGCTGGGGTGTGGTCCGGCTGAGCGCAGTGTGGAGCGCAGGTCGAGCAGACGCTCACCTCGCGAGGCGACGACCACGGCGTTGCCCTCTGCGCCGTTGCTGACGACATCGGTGGGGCCGAGCACGAGAACGTTCGGTGTCACTGCCAACAGTGTTGCCGTCTGCGCGCGCGCGATGGCCATTCCTTCGTCGTCTGCCACATTGACAGCGACGACACCCTCGTCGGTGAGCAGTGCGACGACCTGTTCGAAGAACTCGACCGTGCGTACCTGGGGAGGAGTCGTGGCGCCCGAATACACGTCGACCACAATGAGGTCGAACGGTGCGACTCCGGATGCCCACACCAGGCCCGCGCGTGCGTCATCGGTTCGTACAGACACCCGGGTGCCGGGGTCGAGCGGCAGAGACGCCAGCACGAACGGAACCAGGTTCACCTCGCGCTCGAGCACGAACTGCTCGGAGCCGGGCCGAGTGCCCCCGATGTACCGCGCCAGACTGAGCGCACCGGCTCCCAGGTGCAACACCCGGATCGGCTGCCCCGGGGGCTTCAGCAGGTCGCTCACATTCGCGATGCGGCGCAGGTAGTCGTACAACAGCCGCGTCTGGTCGGCAACGAACACGTGCGACTGGGGGAGGCCGTCGACCAACAGGGTGAACCCGCCCGAGGCGAAGGTGTCGGGCGTGATCACGGCGGTCAGGCCGCTCGGCGAGAGCGTCAGAGTCGGTTCGGTGCCCACGAATCGAGCCTAGCCGCGCGGGAGCGGTGCCGGGTCGCAGTCGCATGCCGCGTTGGGATGCCGCGGTCGAGAACGGCTCGTCGCCTCTTCGCAGCCGAGCCGCGCGTGAATCCCGGCCGGAGCGGCCCCGAATTGTTAGAGTGTGGCTGCGGCACACCTGCCGACGCCCAGCGGCCCCCGCGGCCCGTGAAGGAGTTGCACCATGAGCACCGACGACAGAAGCGCCTCCGACGCCGCCTCGACCGCAGGCGAGCACCCCACGCATCCCGCCGCTTCCGAGCCCTCTGCTTCCGAGCCCTCGGCGTTCCCTGATGCGGATGCTCCCCGCTACGACCCGGCGTCTACGGCGTCTACCCCGGCTGGCACGGAGCTGGCTGCACCGGGAGAGCCTGCTGTGCCGGAGTCGGACGCGGAGTCGCACGCGGAGTCGACTGAGGCCGCGCCGGTGGCGCCCGCGGAGTCGACTGAGGCCGCGCCGGCCGCACCGACCGACGGGCGTGAGGCTGAGGCTCCAAGAAGCCACGCTCCGATGGCTGACGCTCCGGTGGCTGGCGCATCGATGGCTGACGCTCCGGTGGCTGGCGCATCGATGGCTGATGCACCGATGGCTGACGCACCGATCGCCGAGCCGCTCGCGCCGGCCAGCGAAGTGTTCGAGGTGCCCAGCGCACCGGCTGTCGCGCCGCGCTGGGCGACACCCGCACCCGAAGAACACGCCGTGGCGTACCCGGCGGAGGCGTACGTCCGGCCGCCAGCGAACCCGTACCCCGCCGCCGGCGCTGCTGCGGCAGCGGCCGTCGCAACTGGCACAGCTGGTGCTGCCGGGGCCGGAGCCACCGGTGCCGGTGCTATTGGCGCCGCCGTGAACGGTGCCGGCTCACCGCCCATCGCTCCTGCCCCCGTTTCGCCCGCTGCCTACGCTCAGCCCCAGCCCACCGAAGCGCTGGGATCACCTGGCGCTCCCGTGCCTCCTGGCTCCGCCGGTGCGCAGCCCCAGGCCTCGTACCTCCCACCGGGCTACGTCGCTCCGACCACCGTCATGACGCCCGTGCTGACGCCCCCGAAGAAGCGCAGCAACCGCGCCGCCGGCACACTCATCGCGCTCATCGGCGCCCTCGTTTTCGCGATCGTCTACGCGCTGGTCGGCGCGGTCATCCTCGCTTTCACGGTCACCACCACGCGGCTGCCCGAAGTCATGAGCCAGTTCGTCAGCAGCCCCGCTTTCTTCGTGCCGGTGATCTTCTTCGCAATCGCTCTCATCCTGGTCGTGCTGATCGTCAATCGCGCGAACTGGTGGGCGTATGTCCTCGGCGGCTTCCTCGTCGCAGTGGTCGTGTACGGAGCAGCCATCCTGGGTGCCCTGCTCGCCGTTCAGGCCTGGACGTTCAGCGCCGACCAGGCCGCCGCGTTCGTACGGTCGCTCGTGATGGATCCGCTCACCCTCGCTGCGGCGATCGTCGCCCGTGAGGTTCCCATCTGGGTGGGTGCGTGGATCAGCTCGCGCGGCCGCAAACTGAAAGCACGCAATGCAGCTGACCGTGAAGAGTACGACCGCGCGGTCGCCGACGCTGCCGAGCAGCAGGCGCAAGCCTCAGCTGTGTACGCAAACGGGCAGTACACCGCATAACCGACAAAGCCTCATTACTGCGCTATGCTGAGCGCGTGAAGAAGGTCATCATCATTGGCGCGGCCGTGGTCGTGGTCGTCGCTGTGCTCGTTGTGCTCTCGCTCACCCTGTCGCCCGTGACGCGCGAACCCACGAGCGCGCCATCGGCGCTGGCGTCCACCGCGCCTGCCTCCACAGCTGCATCATCGACAGCTGCACCCTCGACAGCTGCACCCTCGACAGCGACGACAGCGACGAAGGCGGGTACGGCACCGGATGCACCGGGCTCGACTGTCGCAGCAACCAGTAGTTCCGCTGCCCCCGTCTTCACCTCGTGGTCTGCGTCGCCCTCGGTCACCTGCCCGGTGGTCGGGGCGGGCCCGGCCGGCGGTACGGCATCCTCTCCGATGGTCTCGCTGGGGTGGAAGAGCGCGGGTGCCACCAGCGCTTTCGTCGGCGTCGACACACCGGATGCCCAGGCCGCGCCGTACGCCGAGGTGCCCCCCTCAGGCAGTACTTCGCTCGAGTTTCCGTGCCCCGAGTTGACGCAGACGTACACCGTCACGCTTGTCGGCCCCGGGGGTAAACTGAATAAGGCGGTCACCGTCACCAACGCCGGGTATCGCGGTTAGCGAACGCCGGGCATCCGGAGCCGCTGTCATTTGACCCGAGGCTACCCAGCGGCTAATATTCTTTGAGTGTGCGCTTTGTCGTGCTCTCGTGCCGTGCCCGGTTCTTATCCAAGAACTGATCTCGGTTCCGGGCCAGACATCTTCACGCAAAGCAGGGCGTGATCGTTCAGTTCGAATGACCAGCCCCCACGGCATACCTACCCCCGACATTCTGAAGAGTCTCTTTGCAGAGGCTCCGCGGTCTGCAAGTAGGTCCAAATGAACTCGACACACGAGGCGAAAGCTTCGCCGCGTTCGAATGCTAATCAGTAGCAGCTGTCACCGTGCAGTAAACACAAGGAGTTATGTAGTGCCTACCATTCAGCAGCTGGTCCGTAAGGGCCGAACGCGCAAGGTCACGAAGACCAAAGCGCCTGCTCTCAAGTCGAACCCGCAGCAGCGCGGCGTGTGCACCCGTGTGTACACCACCACGCCCAAGAAGCCGAACTCGGCTCTTCGCAAAGTTGCTCGCGTCAAGCTCTCCAACGGTACTGAGGTCACGGCCTACATTCCCGGTGAAGGCCACAACCTGCAGGAGCACTCGATGGTGCTCGTTCGCGGCGGTCGTGTGAAAGACCTGCCCGGCGTGCGTTACAAGATCGTTCGCGGCGCCCTCGACACCCAGGCTGTCAAGAACCGCAAGCAGGCTCGCAGCCGTTACGGCGCGAAGATGGAGAAGAAGTAATGCCTCGCAAAGGACCAGCTCCCAAGCGTCCCGTTGTCGCTGACCCCGTCTACGGCGCACCCATCGTCAGCCAGCTCGTCAACAAGATTCTTCTTGATGGCAAGAAGGGCCTCGCCGAGCGCATCGTCTACGACGCACTCGAAGGCGTTTCGAGCAAGAACGGTGCCGACGCTGTCGTCACCCTGAAGAAGGCGCTCGACAACGTGCGCCCGACCATCGAGGTCAAGAGCCGCCGCGTCGGTGGCTCGACCTACCAGGTGCCCGTCGAGGTCAAGCCTCACCGTGCAAACACCCTGGCTCTGCGTTGGCTCACCACCTACGCGAAGGGTCGTCGTGAGAAGACCATGACCGAGCGTCTCACCAACGAGATTCTCGACGCCTCGAACGGGCTCGGAGCGGCAGTCAAGCGCCGTGAAGACACCCACAAGATGGCCGAGTCGAACAAGGCTTTCGCGCACTACCGCTGGTAGACAGTTCCATTTGTGTTTGGTTCGCCCGGCGGCGCTGGGCGAACCAAACACGTATAAAGCTCCACTGGCGCTTTATCCTTTAGCAATCCAATCGGAGGAAATCCGTGGCACAGGACGTGCTTACCGACCTGAACAAGGTCCGCAACATCGGCATCATGGCCCACATCGATGCCGGCAAGACCACCACCACCGAGCGCATCCTGTTCTACACGGGTATCACTCACAAGATCGGTGAAGTCCACGATGGTGCAGCCACCATGGACTGGATGGCGCAGGAGCAAGAGCGCGGCATCACCATCACGTCTGCAGCTACCACGTGTTTCTGGAACAACAACCAGATCAACATCATCGACACCCCCGGCCACGTCGACTTCACGGTCGAGGTCGAGCGCTCGCTTCGCGTGCTCGATGGCGCGGTCGCTGTCTTCGACGGTAAAGAGGGCGTCGAGCCCCAGTCGGAGACCGTCTGGCGTCAGGCCGACAAGTACGACGTGCCCCGCATCTGCTTCGTCAACAAGATGGACAAGCTGGGCGCCGACTTCTACTTCACCGTCGATACCATCGTGAAGCGCCTCGGCGCCCGCCCGCTGGTCATTCAGCTGCCCATCGGTGCTGAGTCGAACTTCGAAGGCGTCGTCGACCTGGTCGAGATGCGTGCACTCACCTGGCGCGGCGACTCCAAGGGTGACGTCGAGCTCGGTGCGAAGTACGAGATCGAAGAGATCCCCGCCGACCTGGCTGAGCTCGCCGCGGAGTACCGCGAGAAGCTCATCGAGGTCGTTGCTGAGACCAGCGACGAGCTGCTCGAGCGTTACCTCGTCGGCGACGTCGACTTCTCGGTCGCAGACATCAAGGCGGCCATCCGCAAGCTCACCGTCAACAGCGAGATCTACCCGGTGCTGTGTGGTTCGGCGTTCAAGAACCGCGGCGTGCAGCCCATGCTCGATGCCGTCGTCGACTACCTGCCGAGCCCGCTCGACGTGCCGAGTGTCGAAGGTCATGACGTTCGCGACGAGGAGATCATCATCTCCCGCGGTGCGAACTCGACCGACCCGTTCGCGGCTCTCGCGTTCAAGGTCGCGGTTCACCCGTTCTTCGGCCGCCTGACGTACATTCGCGTGTACTCGGGTCACGTTGACTCTGGCGCGCAGATCATCAACGCGACCAAGGGCAAGAAAGAGCGCATCGGCAAGATCTTCCAGATGCACGCGAACAAGGAGAACCCGGTGGCCTCGGTCACCGCGGGTCACATCTACGCGGTCATCGGTCTGAAAGACACGACCACGGGTGACACCCTCGCCGACCCGCAGCACCCCGTCGTGCTCGAGTCGATGACGTTCCCCGAGCCCGTCATCGAGGTGGCCATCGAGCCGAAGACGAAGGCTGACCAGGAGAAGTTGGGCCTGGCCATCCAGAAGCTGGCCGAAGAAGACCCGACCTTCCGCACCGAGCAGAACCAGGACACCGGCCA
This sequence comes from Subtercola vilae, assembly GCF_004923255.1. GTDB lineage: Bacteria > Actinomycetota > Actinomycetes > Actinomycetales > Microbacteriaceae > Subtercola > Subtercola vilae. The sequence continues at coordinate 94,625 of NZ_QYRT01000006.1, forward strand.
GACGGTCATCAAGGGTATGGGTGAGCTTCACCTCGATATCCTGGTCGACCGCATGCGCCGCGAGTTCAACGTCGAGGCGAACGTCGGCAAGCCCCAGGTTGCGTACCGCGAGACGATTCGTCGTATCGTCGACAAGCACGACTACACCCACAAGAAGCAGACGGGTGGGTCGGGCCAGTTCGCCAAGATCCAGATCTCGATCGAGCCTCTTGAGGTCACCGCCGACACGATCTACGAGTTCGTGAACAAGACCTCGGGTGGCCGCGTGCCGCGCGAGTACATTCCTTCGGTTGACCAGGGCTTCCAGGCGGCAATGGCCGTCGGTGTGCTCGCCGGTTACCCGATGGTCGGTGTCAAGGGAATTCTCCTCGACGGTGCCTCGCACGATGTCGACTCGTCAGAAATGGCGTTCAAGATCGCCGGAACGATGGCATTCAAGGAGGCTGCCCGCAAGGCGCAGCCCGTTCTTCTCGAGCCGCTGATGGCTGTTGAGGTTCGTACTCCTGAGGAGTACATGGGTGACGTCATCGGTGACCTGAACTCGCGCCGTGGGCAGATCCAGTCAATGGATGACGCCACCGGCGTGAAGGTCATCCGTGCAAATGTCCCGCTGAGCGAGATGTTCGGTTACGTGGGCGACCTGAGGAGCAAAACCTCAGGGCGCGCCGTGTACTCGATGACGTTTGACAGCTACGCGGAGGTTCCGAAGGCAGTTGCCGACGAGATCATCCAGAAGAACAAGGGCGAGTAGCCCTACCGTTATCTGGCCCTCCCGGGCCTAGTAATATATCTACATAACACCCCGCCGAGCAGCCGGTCGAAACCATCGATCGGCCGCTCAGCATGAGAGTCCTGAGGAGGACCCAGTGGCCAAGGCCAAGTTCGAGCGGACAAAGCCGCACGTAAACGTCGGAACAATCGGTCACGTTGACCACGGAAAGACCACGCTCACCGCGGCGATTTCCAAGGTCTTGGCTGACAAGTACCCGGCGTTTAACAAAACCTTCAACTTCGATCAGATCGACTCTGCTCCCGAAGAGAAGCAGCGCGGCATCACGATCAACATCTCGCACATCGAGTACGAGACCGAGAAGCGCCACTACGCGCACGTTGACGCCCCCGGTCACGCTGACTACATCAAGAACATGATCACCGGTGCTGCTCAGATGGATGGCGCGATTCTCGTCGTCGCGGCCACTGACGGCCCGATGGCTCAGACTCGTGAGCACGTTCTTCTTGCTCGCCAGGTCGGCGTTCCGTACCTGCTCGTCGCCCTGAACAAGGCTGACGCTGTTGACGACGAAGAGATCCTTGAGCTCGTTGAGCTCGAGGTTCGCGAGCTCCTCTCGAGCCAGAACTTCGACGGCGACAACGCTCCGGTCATCCGGGTGTCGGCACTCAAGGCGCTCGAGGGCGACCCCGAGTGGACCAAGTCGATCGAAGAGCTGATGGACGCGGTTGACGCTTCCATCCCCGATCCGATCCGCGACAAAGACAAGCCCTTCCTCATGCCGATCGAGGATGTGTTCACGATCACCGGTCGTGGAACCGTCGTCACCGGCCGCGCCGAGCGCGGAACCCTCGCCATCAACTCCGAGGTCGAGATCGTCGGCATCCGCCCGACGCAGAAGACCACGGTCACCGGTATCGAGATGTTCCACAAGCAGCTCGACGAGGCATGGGCCGGCGAGAACTGTGGTCTGCTTCTTCGTGGCACCAAGCGCGAAGATGTCGAGCGCGGCCAGGTCGTCGTCAAGCCCGGTTCGGTTACCCCGCACACCGGCTTCGAGGGCACCGCGTACATCCTGTCGAAAGACGAGGGTGGCCGTCACAACCCGTTCTACACGAACTACCGCCCGCAGTTCTACTTCCGCACCACCGACGTCACCGGCGTCATCACGCTGCCCGAGGGCACCGAGATGGTCATGCCCGGCGACACCACCGACATCAGCGTTGAGCTCATTCAGCCCATCGCTATGGAGGAGGGCCTCGGCTTCGCTATCCGTGAGGGTGGCCGCACCGTCGGCGCCGGCACGGTGACCAAGGTCACCAAGTAGTTCCTGCGTAAATGGTTCGCCCTTCGGGCGACACCAACAGCTCTTGTAGCTCAAGAAGGGCCGCACTCCTCCGGGGGTGCGGCCCTTCTTCGCGTTTCCGGGTACCGGCCGGAGGTGAGGGTATAGGGGTAGCGTGAAGGGGTGGTGAGTGCGAAATGAGGCTCCGGCGGAGCGACCTGGCAGGCAAAGGCTTCCGGCGGGTGCGGGCCGGCACGAGGTTCACGTATCGAGACCCGAGTGGTGAGGTTCTGCGCGACGCCGAGCTGCGGGAGCGCATCCGGAGCCTCGGCATACCGCCGGCCTGGGAGGACGTGTGGATCGCACCCCACCCGAACGGCCACATTCAGGCGACCGGTATCGATGGCGCGGGGCGGCGGCAGTACATCTATCATCCGACCTGGCGCGAGCAGAAAGACCGCATCAAGTTCGACAGGGCGCTGAGCCTGGCCGAGGCGCTGCCGACGGCGAGACGCAAAGTGACCCTCGATCTGCGCCGCGAACAACCCGACCGAGAACGTGCGTTGGCGGCGGGCTTCCGGATGCTCGACACTGGCTCTCTGCGGGTAGGAAGCGAGCGCTACGCCGCCGAACACGGCAGCCGGGGCCTGTCGACCCTGTTGTGCGCGCACGCCTCGGTGCACGGTGACACGATCCATCTGGAGTTTCCTGCGAAGAGTGGCAAAGACTGGGCGTCAGACATTCGCGACGCCGAGCTTGCGGCGGTCATCCGGGGCCTGAAGCGGCGCGGGCCGCACGCGCATCTGCTGGCGTTCAAGGAGAAGGGGCGCTGGCACCCGGTTTCCGGCCCGGACATCAACGAGTATGTGCGCGCGCAGACCGGGGGAGAGTTCACGGCGAAAGACTTTCGCACCCTGCACGGAACCGCCGCTGCCGCAGTGAGTCTCGCGAAGTCGGGCCCGCAGCAGAGTGCCAGGGCCCGTAGTGCGGCACTGTCGCAGGCCATGCGCGATGCGGCGAGCGTACTCAGCAATACGCCCACGATCGCGCGCGCGAGCTACGTCGACCCGCGCCTCGTCGACAGGTTCGCCGAGGGTCGTACGATCGACCCGGCGCGCCTCGGTTCGGTCGAATCGGAGCTGCGCGCGCTGCTCTTCGAGTAGGCCGGCGCTCGGAACGGCCGAAGTGGTCGATTGAGGTACGGCACTTGCCCGGTTTCCGGCCGTGGCGGCGGGCGAAACCCGTACCCTAACTCAGCGAGCGGGGTGGGGGGCTACCAGGTGCGGGCGGCGGGGCCCCGGGCGATTTCGACCGCCGCCTCGTCGAGGAGGTCGCCATCGTCGGAGACGAGGGCCAGGGATGCGTGCCGACCGGTGCCGACCTCCTGCACCACTGACACCACTCCGCCCGGGAACGGGTTGTACTCGTCGCTCCACTGCTGAAGCGCGATCAACACCAGCTTCAGCGATCGCCCACGCTCGGTGAGGTGGTAGCTGAACCTCTCACGGGCCCCCTCCTCTCGATACGAACGGCGCTCGAGCACACCAGCCTCGACCAGAGTGCCGAGGCGTGCCGTGAGCACATCGCTCGGGATGCCCAGCTCATCCCGGAACTCGGAGAACCTGCTCTGCCCGCGCAGGGCGTTGCGAATGATCAGCAGCGACCACTTTTCACCGAGCAGGTCGAGGCTCCGATGGATGGAGCACGCGTGTTCTGTCGCCGGGCGAGTCGAACGGGGGGAAGCCATGACCCAACAATAGATCCGATGCCCTAACTTGGCAATTCCAACTGAGGGTCATAGGCTCAGCTCATGACCGCTCTGCACACGACCCCGAGAAAACGCACACTGTCGAAGAGGGGAACCTTCTGGGCATCTGCCTCGGTGCTGGCGCTCTGCCTCTGGGCGAGTGGTGCGCCGTCGGTGCTGTACCCGTCGTACGCGGCCGAGTGGCACCTGTCGGCGGCGGTCATCACCACGGTCTTCGCGACGTACCCTGTGGCGCTGTTGGTGGTTCTGCTCGTCTTCGGCAGCATCTCCGACACCATCGGGCGCCGAAACGCCATGCTGATCGGAGTCGGCCTGATTCTCATCTCGGCCTTCGCCTTCGTGCTCGCCCCCGATGTGCTCTGGTTGTACGTCGGCCGGGCATTGCAGGGCGCCGGGGCCGGCTTCGCCATCGGCGCCGCCAGCGCCTCGCTCGTCGAGAACAACACCTCGTCGAATACGCGCCTGCCAAGCTCGCTGACCACGGTCTCCACGGCGCTCGGCCTGACCCTCGCGCTCGTGCTCTCGGGCGCCCTCGCCCAGTACGCTCCGCTGCCGCAGGAGCTCAGCTACATTCTGCTGATCGCTCTGAGTGCCGCGGTCTTCGTCGCGGTGTACCTCACCCCGCGCCGGCCGGCTGGCGCCCGAAAGCCCTGGCGCCCGCAGGCGATCCATGTGCCCGTCGGAGTGCGCCGCGTATTCGTGGTCTCTGCTCTCTCGGTGTCGCTGGCCTACTCGGTGGGCGCCCTCTTCCTCTCGCTCGGCGCCTCGATCGCTCGCGACCTGACGGGCACCACGAACCTGCTGGCGGTCGGCGGGCTGCTCGCCGTCTCGGCGGTGATGATCGGTCTGACCGCCCTGGTGCTGCAGCGCATCCATTCGCACGTCGCCGTCATTCTGGGGGCCGTGCTGAGCCTCGCGGGCCTGGCGCTGCTCGAATTGACCGCAGGATCGGGCTCGCTCGTTCTCTTTCTGCTCTGGTGCATCGTCGGCGGCGCGGGCTATTCTCTGGCGTTCATGGGTGGCCTCGCCCTCGTCAACAAGACCTCCGAACCCCGCCACCGGGGCGCGACGCTCTCGGGCGTCTACCTCGTGTCGTATCTCTTTCAGGCGCTCACCGCCGTCGGAGCAGGCCTCATAGCAACCAGTCTCACCCTCACCGTTTCAGTCGATGTCGTGTCGCCCATCGTGGGCGTTCTGGCCCTGGTCGTCGGGGTTCTGGCTGTCGTAGACTGGCGGCTCCGGATGCTCGCCGCAGGCCTCACCGCGTAACCAGGTCTGCCCCTCCGATGCCAGCGCTGGCGCGACACGCCGCCGCGACACGCCCGGGTTGCACGTACCCCTCAACCTGTGGCAGAATCTTCTAGTTCGGTATTGCGAGTGAACTGTGCCCGCATCACCACCAGGCAGTGCATAGCTATAGGCCTTCAGGTCTTGTAGGGCTAGGCCGCGGGTGGCAGAACACAGCTTGATAAATCCCCTCCCCAACGCGCGATTACTGTTGCGCGCTTCGGGCTGGGCTTTTGAAACAAGAACAGTGTAATCGCGTCCAATGCGACGAGGGCCAATTGCCCGAGCGTAAGACGCAAGACAAGAGAGACGAGTCAAACATGGCGGGACAAAAGATCCGCATTCGACTTAAGTCGTACGACCACGAGGTCATCGACAGCTCGGCGCGCAAGATCGTCGACACAGTCACGCGTGCAGGTGCAACCGTAGTGGGCCCCGTGCCGCTGCCGACCGAGAAGAACGTCATCGCGGTCATCCGTTCGCCTCACAAGTACAAAGACAGCTTCGAGCACTTCGAGAAGCGCACCCACAAGCGCCTCATCGACATCATCGACCCGACGCCCAAGGCTGTCGACTCACTGATGCGCCTCGACCTTCCGGCCGATGTCAACATCGAGATCAAGCTCTGAGCCGGCTAGGGAGCTAAGAATTCACATGGCAACTTCTACAAAGACTTCCAAGGGCCTGCTGGGCATCAAGCTCGGCATGACCCAGGTGTGGGATGAGAACAACCGTCTCATCCCCGTCACCGTCGTTCAGGTCACCCCGAACGTCGTGACCCAGATCCGTACCCCCGAGGTCGACGGCTACGAAGCCGTTCAGATCGCGGCCGGCCAGATCGACCCCCGCAAGGTGAACAAGCCCGCGACCGGTCACTTCGACAAGGCTGGCGTCACGCCTCGCCGTCACGTCACCGAGATCCGCACCGCTGACGCCGCTGAGTACACCGTCGGTCAAGAACTGACCGTCGACGGTGTCTTCGAAGCCGGCAAGAAGGTCGACGTCGTCGGCACCAGCAAGGGCAAGGGCTTCTCCGGTGTTATGAAGCGTCACAACTTCAAGGGTGTCTCGTCGTCTCACGGTTCGCACCGCAACCACCGCAAGCCCGGTTCCATCGGTGCTTCGTCGACCCCCAGCCGTGTCTTCAAGGGCATGCGCATGGCCGGTCGTATGGGTGGCGAGCGCGTCACCGTGCTGAACCTCGTCGTGCACTCGGTTGACGCCGAGAAGAACCTCATCCTCGTCAAGGGCGCCGTTCCCGGTGGCCGTGGCCGTCTCGTTTTCGTTCGTACCGCAGTGAAGGGGGCGTAGTCCATGACACTCACCAATGACGCCAATTCGGCAACTTCTGGTGCCAACACTTCAGTCGACATCATCGACGCGAATGGCCAGAAGGCAGGCTCGGTTGAGCTGCCCGCTGAGCTCTTCGATGTGCAGACCAACATCCCGCTCATCCACCAGGTCGTCGTCGCGCAGCTCGCTGCCGCACGCCAGGGTACTTCCAAGGTCAAGCGCCGTGGCGAGGTCTCCGGTGCCGGCCGCAAGCCGTTCAAGCAGAAAGGAACCGGTCGCGCCCGCCAGGGCTCGATCCGCGCTCCCCAGATGACCGGTGGTGGCATCGTGCACGGCCCGACTCCCCGCAGCTACGACCAGCGCACCCCCAAGAAGATGATCGCGGCAGCTCTGCTGGGTTCACTCTCTGACCGTGCCCGTGGCAGCCGCGTTCACGTCGTCGACTCGCTCACGCTCGGCCCGGTTCCGTCGACCAAGACGGCCATGGCCCTGCTCGAGCAGATAGCGACCAGCAAGCACGTTCTCGTGGTTGTCGAGCGCGGCGACGACATCGCCGTGAAGAGCGTTCGCAACGTTCCTGAGGTTCACGTGCTGACCTATGACCAGCTGAACGCCTACGACGTGCTGGTGAGCGACGACATCGTCTTCACCAAGGGTGCGATCGACGGCTTCATCTCCTCGAAGTCCAAGAAAGATGAGGTTGCAGCATGAGCGGCAACAACAAAGACCCCCGCGACATCATCATCTCGCCGGTCGTCTCCGAGAAGAGCTACGGCCTGATCGACGAGGGTAAGTACACGTTCATCGTTGCTCCCACGTCGAACAAGACCGAGATCAAGCTCGCGGTCGAGAAGATCTTCAACGTCGAGGTGGCTTCGGTCAACACGATGAACAAGATCGGCAAGACGCGTCGCACCAAGTTCGGCCTGGGTAAGCGCAAAGACACCAAGCGTGCCATTGTCACCCTGAAGTCCGGCACCATCGACATCTTCACGGCTGTTGGCTAAGTCGGAATCCAGAGGATAAAAACATGGCTATTCGCAAATACAAGCCGACTACCCCGGGTCGTCGCGGTTCTTCGGTCTCGGATTTCGCCGAGATCACCCGTACCACGCCCGAGAAGTCGCTGCTCCGCCCGCTTCCCAAGACCGGTGGTCGTAACAACGCCGGCCGCATCACGACCCGTCACATCGGTGGTGGCCACAAGCGCCAGTACCGCGTCATTGACTTCAAGCGCAATGACAAAGATGGCGTGAACGCCCGGGTCGCCGAGATCGAGTACGACCCGAACCGCACGGCTCGCATCGCACTGCTGCACTTCGTCGATGGCACCAAGCGTTACATCATCGCCCCGAACAAGCTGAGCCAGGGCGACATCATCGAGTCGGGTGCCGGCGCTGACATTAAGCCGGGCAACAACCTGCCCCTTCGCAACATCCCCGTGGGTACGGTCATCCACGCGATCGAACTGAAGCCGGGCGGCGGTGCCAAAATGGCACGCTCAGCCGGTGCATCCGTTCGTCTCGTGGCAAAAGACGGCCCCTACGCCCAGCTTCGTCTGCCCAGCGGTGAGATCCGCAATGTGGATGCTCGCTGCCGCGCAACGATCGGCGAGGTCGGCAACGCCGAGCAGTCGAACATCAACTGGGGAAAGGCCGGCCGCAAGCGCTGGTTGGGCATCCGCCCAACCGTTCGTGGTGTCGCGATGAACCCTGTCGACCACCCGCACGGTGGTGGTGAGGGCAAGACCTCCGGTGGTCGTCACCCGGTCAGCCCGTGGGGTCAAAAAGAAGGCCGCACCCGCCACATCAACAAAGAGAGCGACAAGCTCATCGTTCGTCGCCGTAATGTCGGCAAGAAGCGTAAGTAGGAGTCGAGAAGATGCCACGCAGTCTCAAGAAGGGCCCCTTCGTTGATGACCACTTGCTTCGCAAGGTTGTCGTACAGAACGAAGCTGGTTCGAAGAACGTCATCAAGACCTGGTCACGCCGGTCGATGATCATCCCAGCCATGCTGGGCCACACGATCGCCGTTCACGACGGTCGCAAGCACATCCCCGTGTTCATCACGGAGACCATGGTCGGTCACAAGCTCGGCGAGTTCTCGCCGACGCGTACCTTCCGCGGCCACGTGAAAGACGACAAGAAGGGTCGTCGCCGCTAACGCGGTGGCGAAAAGGAGGAGAGAAATGGTGGAGTCGACCGCACGCGTGCGTCACATCCGCGTCACCCCCATGAAAGCTCGTCGCGTCGTCAACTTGATTCGCGGCAAGCAGGCCATGGAGGCCCTGGCCATCCTGAAGTTCGCCCCGCAGGGCGCAAGCGAGCCTGTCTACAAGCTCGTTGCATCTGCCATCGCGAACGCCAAGGTCAAGGCCGATGCAAGCAACAGCTACCTCGACGAGCAAGACCTGTTCGTCTCGAGCGCTTTTGTCGATGAGGGTACGACCCTCAAGCGTTTTCAGCCCCGTGCACAGGGACGCGCATTCCAGATCCTGAAGCGCACCAGCCACATCACTGTCGTTCTCTCGACGCCCGATGAGGCCGCCGCCGTTGCACAGGGTTCCAAGAAGGCAGGAAAGAAGTAATGGGCCAGAAAGTAAACCCCTACGGTTTCCGTCTGGGCATCACGACCGACCACGTGTCGCGTTGGTTCTCTGACAGCACCAAAGTAGGCCAGCGTTACAGCGACTTCGTCGCCGAAGACGTGAAGATCCGCACCCTGCTCACGAAGAGCCTTGACCGTGCAGGCGTTGCCCGCATCGAGATCGAGCGCACCCGTGACCGTGTTCGTGTCGACATTCACACCGCCCGCCCGGGCATCGTGATCGGTCGCCGCGGCGCCGAAGCCGAGCGCATCCGTGCCGACCTCGAGAAGCTCACCAAGAAGCAGATCCAGCTGAACATCCTCGAGGTCAAGAACCCCGAAGCCGAAGCTCAGCTGGTCGCCCAGGGTATCGCCGAGCAGCTGAGCGCCCGTGTGGCGTTCCGTCGTGCAATGCGCAAGGGCCTGCAGGGCGCACAGCGCCTGCCCACCGTCAAGGGTGTTCGCATCCAGGTGTCGGGCCGTCTGGGTGGCGCAGAAATGAGCCGTTCAGAGTTCTACCGCGAAGGTCGCGTGCCTCTGCACACGCTGCGTGCCAACATCGACTACGGCTTCTACGAGGCCAAGACGACGTTCGGCCGTATCGGTGTGAAGGTCTGGATCTACAAGGGCGACATCACCAACAAGGAGCTTGCTCGCGAGCAGGCCAACCAGAAGTCATCGCGTCCCGAGCGTCGTGACGACCGCCGTGGCGGCGACGATCGTCGCCCCCCGCGCACGTCGGCACCGCGGTCTGACGCGCCCAAGGCAGATGCTGCCCCCGTGGCAGCAGCAGGAGTTGAGGCATAACCATGTTGATTCCCCGCAGAGTCAAGCACCGCAAGCAGCACCACCCCGGCCGTAGCGGCCAGGCAACCGGTGGCACCACCGTCTCGTTCGGCGAGTGGGGCATTCAGGCCCTCACGCCGGCCTATGTGACAAACCGCCAGATCGAGTCCGCTCGTATCGCCATGACGCGTCACATCAAGCGTGGTGGAAAGGTGTGGATCAACATCTACCCCGACCGCCCGCTCACGAAGAAGCCGGCCGAAACCCGCATGGGTTCCGGTAAGGGTAGCCCCGAGTGGTGGATCGCGAACGTCAAGCCCGGTCGCGTTCTCTTCGAGCTCTCCGGCGTCTCTGACGTCGTCGCTCGTGAGGCGCTCACCCGTGCAATTCACAAACTGCCTCTGAAGGCACGCATCATCAAGCGCGAGGAGGGCGACGCATAATGGCGATCGGTTCTAAAGAGCTCACCCCCGTCGAGCTCGACACATTCGAAGATTCACGTCTCGCAGAAGAGCTGCGGAAGGCAAAGGAAGAGCTGTTCAACCTGCGCTTCCAGTCGGCCACCGGCCAGCTCGAGAGCCACGGCCGCCTGCGCGCCGTGAAGCGCGACATTGCCCGCATCTACACGATCCTGCGCGAGCGCGAGCTGGGCATTCGTGCCACGCCCGTCGTCGTCGAGGTCGCACCAGCCGCGGCAGCGCCCAAGAAGACCAAAAAGGCCAAAGAGCCGGTTGCAGAAGATGCAGCCGAGCCCGAGGTCGAAGCAACTGAGGAGGCCAAATAATGGCTAAGACTGAGGCAGCAACCGCTGCACCCGTCGAGACCCCGGCCGAGGCAGTTGCCGAGGAGCGCGGTTACCGCAAGACCCGTCGTGGCTACGTCACCAGCGACAAGATGCAGAAGACCATTGTCGTTGAGGTCGAAGACCGCGTGAAGCACCCCCTGTACGGCAAGGTCATCCGCCGTACCTCCAAGGTGAAGGTGCACGACGAGGCCGGCGCTGCCGGTGTCGGCGACCTGGTGCTCATCTCCGAGACCCGTCCGCTGAGCGCCACGAAGCGCTGGCGCCTGGTCGAGATCCTCGAAAAGGCCAAGTAAGCGCCCCGCGCTTACTTACGTAAGGAGTAGAAGTGATTCAGCAGGAATCCCGGCTCAAGGTTGCCGACAACACCGGCGCCAAAGAGCTGCTGACCATCCGTGTACTCGGTGGATCAGGGCGTCGTTACGCGGGCCTCGGTGACGTCATCGTCGCCACCGTCAAAGATGCCATCCCCGGTGGCACCGTCAAGCGTGGAGATGTCGTCAAGGCGGTCATCGTGCGCGTCAAAAAAGAAACTCGTCGCGTTGACGGTTCTTACATCAAGTTCGACGAGAACGCAGCAGTCATCCTGCGCGCCAACGACAAGGAGCCTCGCGGCTCTCGCGTCTTCGGCCCGGTTGGCCGCGAGCTTCGCGACAAGAGCTTCATGAAGATCATCTCGCTGGCACCGGAGGTCATTTAATCATGGCGAACATCAAAAAGGGTGACGTCGTTCAGGTCATCACCGGCGCAACCCAGGCCCGCGGCGGAGACCGCGGCAAGCAGGGTCGTGTCATCGAGGTTCAGGTCGAGAAGAACCGTGTCATCGTCGAAGGCATCAACTTCGTCAAGAAGCACGTTCGCGTCGGCCAGACCCAGCGCGGCACCAAGACCGGTGGAATCGAGACCGTCGAGGCCCCGATCCACGTGTCGAACGTGGCGCTCATCGACCCCGAGACCAAGAAGCCCACTCGCGTCGGCTTCCGCGTCGAGCAGGTCACCAAAGATGGCGTGACCAAGAACGTTCGCGTTCGGTACGCCAAGAAGAGTGGAAAGGACCTGTAATGACTGACACCGCAACCGCATCGCCGGCTGGCGCTGCGTCTATTGCACGGCCCCAGCCGCGCCTGAAGCAGAAGTACCAGAGCGAGATCGTTCCCCAGCTCACGAAGGACTTCAGCTTCACGAACATCCACCAGGTTCCGGGCCTCATCAAGGTCGTTGTGAACACCGGTGTCGGTGAGGCAGCCCGCGACGGCAAGATCATCGATGGCGCCGTCAAAGATTTGACTGCCATCACCGGCCAGAAGCCTCAGGTCACCAAGGCTCGCAAGTCGATCGCCCAGTTCAAGCTTCGTGAGGGCCAGCCCATCGGCGCCCACGTCACGCTTCGTGGCGACCGTGCCTGGGAGTTCCTCGACCGGCTCCTGTCGCTCGCTCTTCCCCGTATTCGCGACTTCCGTGGTCTCTCCGACCGCCAGTTCGACGGCCAGGGAAACTATACGTTCGGTCTGACCGAGCAGTCGATGTTCCACGAGATCGACCAGGACAAGATCGACCGCGTTCGCGGTTTCGACATCACTGTCGTCACCACGGCGAAGAACGACGAGGAAGGCCGCGCGCTGCTCAAGGCGCTGGGCTTCCCGTTCCGCACCGCCGAGAACGCGTAGTACCTGCAACACCCGCTTCACCGCTTCACTGCAGTACAACGGGTTCAGCAATTCGGCTGAACCCGTCGAGACCACAGGTCGGCATCCCGTGTACGGGGTGTCGAAACCAGGCCAGAAAGGCACAAACCGTCATGACAATGACAGATCCGGTCGCAGACATGCTGACCAGACTGCGCAACGCTAACTCGGCTTTCCACGAATCCGTGTCGATGCCGCACAGCAAGCTCAAGTCACACATCGCAGACATTCTCAAGGCTGAGGGTTACATTGCAGCCTGGGATGTCAAAGACGCAGAGGTCGGCAAGACTCTGACGCTCTCCCTCAAATTTGGCCCGAACCGTGAGCGCTCCATCGCGGGCATCAAGCGCGTTTCGAAGCCGGGTCTTCGGGTCTACGCAAAGTCGACCGAGATCCCCACCGTTCTCGGTGGCCTCGGCGTCGCCATTCTCTCAACGTCGTCGGGTCTGCTGACCGACCGACAGGCCTCAAAGAAGGGCGTAGGTGGGGAAGTCCTCGCTTACGTTTGGTGATCACCGATGTCACGTATTGGAAGACTTCCCATCGCGATCCCTGCCGGGGTCGACGTGAAGATCGACGGCCAGGCCGTCACCGTCAAGGGCCCCAAGGGTGAGCTTTCGCTCGTCGTCAAGGCTCCCATCGAGGCGAAGGTCGAAGACGGCCAGGTGCTCGTCACCCGCCCCGACGACGAGCGCGAGTCGCGTTCGCTGCACGGTCTGACCCGCACGCTCATCGCGAACCAGATCATCGGGGTGACCGAGGGTTACACCAAGGGCCTCGAGGTCGTTGGTACCGGTTACCGCGTCGCTGCCAAGGGTGCGAACGTCGAGTTCGCACTCGGTTACTCACACTCCATCACCGTTGAGCCGCCCGCGGGCATCAGCTTCACGGTGGAGGGCGTCAACAAGCTCACTGTCAGCGGCATCGACAAGCAGGCCGTTGGCGAAGTAGCCGCAAACATTCGTAAGTTGCGCAAGCCTGAGCCCTACAAGGGCAAGGGTGTGCGCTACGCCGGCGAAGTTGTTCGTCGCAAGGCCGGAAAGAGCGGTAAGTAATCATGGCAACTGGAACTAGAGGCAAGAGCAAGGCTGCCGCACGCGGCCGCCGTCACGACCGTCTTCGCAAGAAGATCGAGGGTACCGAAGCGCGCCCCCGCCTGGTCGTCACCCGTTCGGCCCGCCACGTGTTCGTTCAGGTCGTCGACGACAGCAAGGGATTCACCCTCGCTTCGGCATCGACTCTTGAAGCAGACCTGCGTACCTTCGACGGCGACAAGTCGGCCAAGGCACGCAAGGTCGGCGAACTCGTTGCCGAGCGCGCCAAGGCTGCTGGCATCGAAGCAGTCGTATTCGACCGCGGTGGAAACCGTTACGCCGGTCGCGTCGCGGCTGTCGCCGACGGCGCCCGAGAGGGTGGGCTGGACCTGTGACCGACGAAAAAGCAAAGGAAGCTACCGTGGCAGACGCTACGAGCGCTGAGGTCCAGGCGACTGAGGCACCCACAACTGAAAGCACTGCAGCCGCCCAGAACGAGCCCCGCGAGGCTCGTCGTGGTGGCCGTGAGCGCAACCCGAACAAAGACCGCGGCGCACGCGACTCTGACAAGAGCCAGTTTCTTGAGCGCGTCGTGACCATCAACCGCGTGTCGAAGGTGGTGAAGGGTGGTCGTCGCTTCAGCTTCACCGCTCTCGTTGTCGTCGGCGACGGCAACGGTCTGGTCGGCGTCGGCTACGGCAAGGCCCGCGAGGTGCCTACCGCGATCTCCAAGGGCGTCGAAGAGGCGAAGAAGAACTTCTTCCGCGTTCCTCGCGTCGGCAACACCATTCCGCACCCCGTTCAGGGTGAAGCGGCTGCCGGTGTTGTACTGCTTCGCCCGGCTGCAGCAGGTACCGGTGTTATCGCCGGCGGCCCTGTTCGCGCCGTGTTGGAGTGCGCGGGCATCCACGATGTTCTGAGTAAGTCGCTCGGTTCGTCGAACACCATCAACATCGTTCACGCGACCGTTGAAGCGCTCAAGCAGCTCGAAGAGCCCCGCGCCGTGGCAGCACGTCGTGGCCTGACGCTCGAGCAGGTCGTGCCCGCACGTCTGCTTCGTGCCCAGGCTGACGCCGATTCGGCCGCCGCTCTCGCAAAGGCAGGTGCCTGATGGCTACGAGCCTCAAGATCACGCAGATCAAATCCAAGATCAGCGAAAAGCAAGACCAGCGCGACACCCTGCGTAGCCTCGGTCTTCACCGCATCGGCCAGTTCGTTGTGCGCGAAGACAACTCGCAGAACCGCGGCTATGTTCGCCACGTCGCTCACCTGGTGAAAGTCGAGGAGATTGACTAATGGCTGAAGAAACCACTGAGACCGTAGAAGCTACGGCTCCCAAGAAGGCAGCGGCCCCCAAAAAGGCTCCTGCTAAGAAGGCTCCGGCGAAGTCTGAAGCGGCCGTTGCGCCCGCCAAGACCGTTGCTGAGCCGGCTGTCGCCCGTGAGCAGGTGCTGAAGGTTCACCACCTCCGCCCCGCCGAGGGTGCGAAGAAGGCCCGCCAGCGCGTGGGCCGCGGTGAAGGTTCCAAGGGTAAGACTGCGGGCCGTGGTACCAAGGGCACGAAGGCGCGCTACAAAGTGCGCCTCGGGTTCGAGGGTGGCCAGATGCCGCAGCACATGCGTACACCGAAGCTGCGTGGGTTCAAGAACCCGTTCAAAATCGTGTACCAGGTCGTCAACCTCGACCGACTGGCCGAGCTGTACCCCACCGGCGGTGAGGTCACGATTGCTGACCTCGTGGCCAAGGGTGCCGTGCGCGACAACGAGAAGGTCAAAGTTCTCGGCGATGGGGATATCGCAGTCAAGTTGAACGTCACCGTCGACAAGGTCTCTGGCTCAGCTGAGCAGAAGATCGTTGCCGCGGGTGGCTCCGTCAAGTAAGACTGCACGCTTCGAGTAGAGTCTTCGTGGGAATTGTTTCCTGCGAAGACTCTGCTCGTGCACGTCTCGTAATTACCTAGCAGGAGGCCTTTTTTTGTTTAGAGCCGTCGGCAGGATTTTCCGTACTCCGGATCTCCGCCGGAAGATTCTGTTCACGCTCGGCATCGTGGCGATCTTTCGCCTCGGGTCGTTCATTCCTGCGCCCTTCGTTGACTTCGGCAACGTGCAGCAGTGCCTCGCAGCCAACCAGAACACGTCGGGTCTCTACGAGCTCGTCAACCTGTTCAGTGGTGGCGCCCTGCTGCAGCTGTCGATCTTCGCGCTCGGCATCATGCCGTACATCACGGCTTCGATCATCGTGCAGTTGCTGCGCGTGGTCATTCCTCACTTCGAAACCCTCTACAAAGAGGGTCAGGCCGGCCAGAGCAAGCTGACGCAGTACACGCGTTACCTCACCATTGCTCTGGGTGTTCTGCAGTCGACCACACTCATCACCGTTGCCCGCAGTGGCGCGCTCTTCGGTACGAGCACCACGACGCAGTGCACGCAGCTCATCTCGAACGACTCGTGGTACGCCATCATGCTGATGGTCGTCACCATGACCGCCGGCACCGGCCTCATCATGTGGATGGGCGAGCTCATCACCGAGCGCGGCATCGGCAACGGCATGTCGCTGCTGATTTTCACCTCGATCGCAGCCCGCTTCCCCGGCTCGCTCAGCGCCATCCAGCAGCAGCAGGGCATCGAGGTGCTGATCGTCGTCATCATCATCGGTATCGCCACAATGGCGCTGGTGGTGTTCGTGGAACAGTCCCAGCGGCGAATACCGGTGCAGTACGCCAAGCGTATGGTCGGCAGGCGAACGTACGGTGGCAACAACACGTACATTCCCATCAAGGTCAACATGGCTGGCGTTGTGCCCGTGATCTTCGCCTCGTCGCTGCTGTACCTGCCGGCGCTCATCGCGCAGTTCAACCAGCCTGCCGCCGGTCAAGAGCCTGCAGCCTGGGTGACGTGGGTCACGAACTACCTCACGAAGGGCGATCACCCGCTCTACATGCTGCTCTACTTCCTGCTCATTGTCGGGTTCACCTACTTCTACGTTGCGATCACCTTCAACCCTGAAGAGGTCGCCGACAACATGAAGAAGTACGGCGGGTTCATCCCGGGCATCCGTGCCGGTCGCCCCACGGCTGAGTACCTCGACTACGTGCTCACTCGCATCACCCTGCCGGGTTCTATCTACCTCGGGTTGATCGCGCTCATACCGCTCGCAGCTTTCTCGCTGATCGGTGCGAACCAGAACTTCCCGTTCGGTGGGGCCTCGATTCTCATCATCGTCGGTGTCGGTCTCGAGACCGTGAAACAGATCGACTCGCAGTTGCAGCAGCGGCACTACGAAGGTCTCCTGCGGTGACGAGGCTTCTGCTCATCGGGCCTCCCGGTGCTGGCAAGGGCACCCAGGCGGTTCGGCTGTCGGAGGCATGTGCTGTTCCGGCCATCTCGACGGGCGACATTTTTCGCTCGAATGTGTCAGAGGGCACGGAGCTCGGTGTGAAAGCGAAGGCGTTCATGGATGCCGGGCGCTATGTTCCCGACACCCTCACGAACGATCTGGTGCGAAGTCGGCTGCACGAGGCCGACGTCGCGGGTGGGTTCCTGCTCGACGGGTACCCCCGTACGGCGGCCCAGGTCGACGAACTCGACGACATCCTCGCAGCCGGCGGCCACTCGCTCGACGTTGTGGTGCTGCTGGTGGCCGACTCCGATGAGATCGTCTCGCGACTGTCGAAACGTGCTCTCGAGCAGGGTCGCAGCGACGATACCGAGGAAGTGATTCGTCACCGCCTCGATGTCTACGAGGAGCAGACGGCCCCGCTCATCGACATCTATTCGAATCGTGGGCTGGTAGTCGAGGTTGACGGGCTGGGCAGCGTCGACGAGGTCACCGCTCGCATCACGGCGGCACTCGACGAGCGCGGTATTGCGCTCGTACTGAACTGAGCTATGGCCTTTCGCAAGTCGTTCTACAAGTCGCCGGCTGAACTTCGCCTGATGGTCGAACCCGGGCTCGTCACGCTGGCGTCTCTCGACGCCGTCAGGGCTGCGATTCGCCCGGGCGTGACCACTCTCGATCTCGACGGAATTGCTGAAGCGGCTATCCATGCCCTGGGTGGGGTCTCGAACTTCAAGATGGTGCCGGGGTATCGGCACACCATCTGCGCCTCGGTGAACGACGATGTCGTGCACGGTATCCCGAACTCGAGACCGCTCGAACCCGGCGACATCGTGTCGATCGACTCGGGAGCCGACGTTGGCGGCTGGAGCGGTGACTCTGCGATCACGGTGGTGGTTCCCGACGCGAGCAGGCCCGAGATGGTCGCCGCACGCCAGAACCTGAGTGACGTGACCGAAGGTTCGCTGTGGCACGGCATCGCCCGGCTTGCTGTGGCGCGGTATCTCAATGAGGTCGGCGAGGCCATTGAAGACTTCGTCGAGTCGCAGGGAACCTATGGCATTCTGACCGACTACATCGGTCACGGCATCGGGCGCAGCATGCACGAAGAGCCGCCGGTGTTCAACTACCGGGTTCGTGCGAGGGGCCCTGAGGTGAAGCCAGGTCTGGTGGTGGCGATCGAGCCCATGATCACGGCCGGCACCATCGAGACGATCACCCGAGACGACGACTGGACCGTGGCGACAGCCGACGGCAGTATGGCGTCGCACTGGGAGCACTCCGTAGCGGTGCACCGCGACGGAATCTGGGTGCTGACGGCTGCCGACGGTGGGGCATCCGGTCTCGCCGCATTCGGCATCACACCGGTGCGCCCGGCCTGACGAGGCAGATCAGCCTGACGAGCGGGTTCAGGAGTCCATGAGGTGCACGAGTTCTTCGATGAACGACGTGAACGTCAGTGACCCCTTGATGAGCTGCTGAACGTCGTCGTGATCGGAGAAGACCTCGACGAACTGGTCGAAAATCGTCTGGAACGAGCTGCGGCCGGCGTTGCTGAACGCCACGAGAGCGATGACATTCACCCTGTTCTCGCCCCACGGCACCGGGGTCTCGTTCACGGCGATGGCGATGGCGGTCGAATTTGCCGTCATGAGCATCGAGTGCGGCACCGCCACCGAGTCGGTGAAGGCGGTCGACGACATGCGCTCACGGTCGAGAGCGGCGTCGATGTAGCCCTGATCGACGATGCCCTGCTCGAGCAGGCGTGACCCCAGCTGCTGGATCATGGCGAACTCGTCGGGTGCCTCGAGGTTTCGAACGAACAGTTCTTCGCTGAAGTAGAGCAGCAGGCTGTCTTTCAGCTGCGTGCGCCGCTGAACCCGGCGAACCCGGCTCACCGCTTTGCGCACGTTGTCGATGTCGGTGTCGGTCAGAAACGGCTGAACCAACACGGCGTTGTCGCCGAGCGCGAGGGTCGGCACCGTGGTGATGAGCAGATCGGTGCTGATCGCTGAGCGATCGATGTCGGTTCGCGTGATGATCTTGTCGACCCGCACGTCATCGCCGAGCGCCCGCTCGAGGCGCCGCAGCATCATGAGGTGGATGTCGTAGTAGTTCGGAAACACGAGGGTGCACGTGACCATCTCTTCGCGTCGGGCCTGCCGCTCGAGGTGCGATCCCACGTGTAGTGCGATGTACGCGATCTCGTCGTCGTTGATGGTGATCGACTCTTTGCGGGCGATCTCGCTGGCGATGAACACTGCGAGTTCGTAGGTCATCGGGTACGAGCTCTTGATCGAGCGGGTCATGGGGTTTCGCGAGAACGAGCTCACCTTCGCCCGAGCCACGAGGTTGCGCACGTGCAGAGCGAGCCGCACGGTGAACTCATCGTTGTCGAGGTCGATGAGGTACTGCTCGCTGGCCTGCCGGGCGACCTGGCGAATGAACGCGACATCGTCGGTGAGACCGAGTTCGTCGGTCTGCGCGTCGATCGGCAGATCGTGCCCCGGGGTGATGACTCGTGTGGTGAGCAGCAGCACGAGGTGGTCGAGGTCTGCGTCGGGCAGTGACAGTGTGAAGTGGCGGTCGACGAGGGTCAGGATGCCCTCAGCCAGGTCGCCGCGCTCAGGCGCCGTCGCTGATCCCGTCGCTGTCGCCGAACCTGTCGTTGTAGCCGATCCTGTCGTTGTCGCCGACTCGAGAAAGCGGTCTTTCGAGATGCGATCGACCGCGATCGCCACATGCAGCAGCACGCTGTCGAGACCGTACTCGTTGACGAAGTAGCCGGCGCCATCGAGCAGCGCGATCAGATCGGTTTTGAACGTCTTCAGGTTCTCAGAGTCGAACGCGGTCTGAATGCTGTCGACTTCGACAAAACCCCGAACGCTCTCTGCCCTGAACAGCCGACTGATCAGGCCGCGACGACTCTGCTCGCTACCGGCGACCGTGACGCGGCTGCCCTGTCGGGCCACGGTGAGGGCCGACTCGTCGAACAGTGTCTTCGCCTTGCGGAGGTCTGCTTCGATGGTCGACTCGCTCACAAAGAGGCTGTCGGCGAGTTCGTGCACATCGAGACCGTCGGCCGCGTCGATGAGCCGCCGAACGATGACGGCCAACCGGTCTTTCGGCGTCTCATTCTCACTGCTCGAAACCGACCCGCGGGCGACAGCACGGGCGGCGACGAACGCCGCATAGGCGGTGCGGTTCAGCCGGTAACCCTCCGCCGACGAACTGATGATGTCGAGCGGTTCGGCAGCCGATTTGGCCGAAGTGACGTACGTTCTGACGCTGCGGGTGGTGACGCCCAGACGGTCGGCAAGCTGGCCCGAGCTGACCCAGCCGTCAGAGCCGGCGAGATAGTCGAGGAGTTGCTGGCGTCGATCAGTCATTGGGGTAACTCTAAGCAGGTTTCCGCGGGTGCGGAAATTTTTGTGGTGGAAGCCCGCGCCCCAAGCGAAGACACTTACATCTGTACAGAGAACTTCGGGTGGCCGAAAGGCAGCCCAGCACGATCGCGCAAGGAGGCGAGAGACGTGAAGAACATTCTTGTCGTGTGCGGCGCCGGAGCGTCGAGCACGTTTCTCGCGCACAGCATGCGCAAAGCCGCCACATCGCGCCACCTCGAGGTCACCATCACTGCCGCCAGCCAAGACACTCTCGTCTCGAGCCTCGCCGGCATTCACGCACTCCTGGTCGGGCCGCACCTCGCCGCCGACTTCGAAGCGCTTCGCGATACGGCGGCACTGCACGGCGTTCGGGCGGCGCTCCTGCCCGAAACCGTGTTCAGCGCGGGTGGCCAGAACAGTGCCCTCGACCTCGCCGTCTCACTGCTGCTGCCGGCCCCCGCTTCATTCGCCCCTGCCCCGTCAACATTCAAGGAACAGTCATGACCGAACGAACCGCCCTGATCGCCTCTTCGCACGGCCTGCACGCGCGGCCGGCCTCACTCTTCACCCAGGCCGTGGCCAAATCAGGTGCGAAAGTGACCATCGCAAAGGCCGAAGGCAAGGCTGTGAACGCGGCAAGTATTCTGGGCGTCATCTCGCTCGGCATCGAGAACGGTGACACGGTCACCCTCAGCACCGATTCCGCCGAGGCCACCAGCGTGCTCGATGACCTCGTCGGCATGCTCGAGCGCGACCTCGACGCCGAGTAGCGAGCACACCATGTCGACTCACACTCTCACGGCCCGGTTGCACGGCGCCGGCATCGGTCGCGGCCTGGCCGTCGGCCGGGTGCTCCGGATGCCCGATCCTCTGCCAGAACCGGCCACCACTGCCTCGACGCTCACCGCAGCGGCTGAGCTCACCCGGGCATCCACTGCCCTTGCTGCCACCGCCGTCGACATTCGTGACCGTGGCGCTCGGGCCGGCGGCGCCGCGCGTGACGTGCTCGAGGCGCAGGCGTTCATGGCCGAAGACCCGACCCTCGAGGCCGACGTCGAGGCGCGCCTCGAGACCGGTCTCACTGCCGAGCGTGCGGTGTACGAGGCATTCGCGAGTTTTCGCGACCTGCTGCTGAACATGGGCGGCTACATGGGGGAGCGGGCGACCGATCTGAACGATGTGTCGCAGCGCGTCGTCGCGCACCTGCAGGGAGTGAAGGCGCCGGGCATCCCCAACCCCGACTACCCTTTCGTGCTGGTCGCCCGTGATCTCGCACCGGCCGACACGGCGCTGCTCGACCTCGACAAGGTTCTGGCACTCATCACGAGTGATGGTGGCCCCACCTCGCACACCGCCATTCTTGCCCGTGACAAGGCCATTGTCGCCGTCGTGGGCGTTTCTGGGGCGCTCGAGCTGGCCGAGGGTGAGACGGTCATCGTCGACGCCTCGACCGGAACCGTCACGAGCGCACCCAGTGCAGACGAAGTGGCGGCGGCAGAGACGACCCGCGCCGAACGCCTCGCCCGGCCGGCCGCGCCGACAGGCGCAGGTGCCTTGGCCGACGGAACGAGCATCCCGCTGCTGGCAAACCTCGGTTCGGCCGACGCAGCGGCTGACGCCGTGGCGAAGGGCGCCGAAGGGGTTGGCCTTTTTCGTACCGAGTTTCTGTTTCTCGATGCGCAGTCGGCGCCGACGGTAGAAGCTCAGCAGGAGCAGTACACCCGTCTGCTCGCTGCGTTCCCCGGCAAGAAGGTCGTCGTCAGGGCGCTCGATGCCGGCGCTGACAAGCCGTTGAGTTTCTTGAACGACTCAGCCGAAGAGAACCCGGCGCTCGGTCTTCGCGGGCTGCGGGCCTTGCGTGCGAACGAGCAGATTCTGCGCGACCAGCTCACAGCCCTCGCCAACGCCGATGCCGAAACCGAGGCTGACCTCTGGGTGATGGCTCCGATGGTGTCGACGGTCGAGGAGACGCGGTACTTCACCGCCCTCGGCCGCGAACTCGGGCTCAAGACGCTCGGCGTGATGGTGGAGGTGCCGTCGGCCGCCCTCCTCGCCGACCGCATCCTCGCCGATGCCGACTTCGCCAGCATCGGTACGAACGACCTCACCCAGTACACGCTCGCCGCAGACCGGTTGCTCGGTTCGGTCGCCGCGCTCCAAGACCCGTGGCACCCTGCGGTTCTCCGCCTGGTGGGCGAGGTCGGCCGCGCCGGCCAGACCCTCGGCAAGCCGGTGGGAGTCTGCGGTGAAGCCGCGGCCGACCCTTTGCTCGCGGTCGTTCTGGTGGGTCTCGGCGTGACCACGCTGTCGATGTCGCCCGCGGCGCTGTCAGATGTACGCGCCGAGCTTCTGCTTCACACCCTTGACGAGGCGAAGGCGTTCGCGCTCACCGCGCTCGCCGCCAATTCGGCCTTCGAAGCCCGAGCTGCGGTACTCGAGGCGCAGGCCGCACAACGTGACACCTAGCGGGGCGCGCGTGTGCGCCCGAGCATCCATCACCCAACCCAGCACCACCAACACTCACAGAGTCAGAAAAGGAGAGAGGCAATGACAACGTTGTCACAACCAGCGGCGGGCAGTGCGCCCGCCACCAAGGGAGGCGGGCGCGTCGCGGTTCAGCGATTCGGCACCTTCCTGAGCGGCATGATCATGCCCAACATCGCGGCATTCATCGCGTGGGGCCTCATCACCGCCGTGTTCATCCAGACCGGCTGGCTTGCCCAGTTCGGCATTCTGGTGCCGGCCATCGGTGGGTTCCCGAGTGCTGACGGCACGCTGAACATCGGGCTCGTCAGCCCGATGATCACGTACCTGCTGCCACTGCTCATCGCCAACACCGGTGGCCGGATGATCTACAGCACCCGAGGCGGCGTGATCGCGGTCATCGCCACCATGGGTGTCATCGTGGGCAGCTCGGTTCCGATGTTCATCGGCGCCATGATCATGGGCCCGCTCGCAGCATGGCTCATGAAGCAGGTCGACAAGCTGTGGGCCGGCAAGATCCGCCCCGGTTTCGAGATGCTCGTCGACAACTTCTCGGGCGGTATTCTCGGTGCCCTGCTGGCCGTCGGTGCGTTCTACCTGATCGCCCCGGTCATCACCGGCCTCAGCAACGCCCTCGAGACCGCAGTGAACTGGCTCGTCAGCGCCGGCCTTCTGCCGCTCGCATCGATACTGGTCGAGCCCGGAAAGGTGCTCTTCCTGAACAACGCCATCAACCACGGCGTGTTCACCCCCCTGGGCGTGCAGCAGGTGCAGGAGTCGGGCAAGTCGATTCTGTTCCTCATCGAGGCCAACCCCGGCCCCGGCCTCGGCATTCTGACGGCGTTCGCGCTGTTCGGTGTCGGCCTGTCGAAGTCGAGTGCTCCCGGCGCCATCATCATCCAGTTCCTGGGTGGTATTCACGAGATCTACTTCCCGTACGTTCTCATGAAGCCCCTCGTCATCATCGGCGCGATTCTCGGTGGCATGACCGGCGTGTTCGTCAACGTGATCTTTCACACCGGTCTGCGGGCTCCTGCGTCTCCTGGGTCGATCTTCGCCATTCTGATAGAGACGGCACCTGACAGTTATGTGGGCGTCATTCTCTCGGTGATAGCTGCCGCCGCCGTGTCGTTCATCGTCACCGGCATCATTCTGCGGGCCAGCCGCAAGCGCGATCTGGCCAGCGAGAACGCTGGTGACCTGAGCGCCGCCATCGCCCAGACCGAGGCCAACAAGGGCAAGGCGAGCTCCGTGCTCGGCCGCCTGCAGGCCGACGGGCTCGCCGATGAGAAGGATGCCCTTCTGAACGTTGGTACCTATGCCGGTGCCGACACGGTCGAAGAGATTCAGCGCAGCCAAGAGGCACAGGGCCGGGCAGCCGTGCACAACATCGTGTTCGCCTGCGACGCCGGAATGGGCTCGAGCGCTATGGGTGCCTCGGTTCTTCGAAACAAGATCAAGAAGGCCGGCATCGCTGACGTTACTGTGGTGAATAAGGCGATCAGCAACCTGACCGACGACATCGACCTTGTGATCACACACCAGGATCTGACGGCGCGGGCCAGGGAGAAGACGCCGAGTGCAGAGCACTTCTCGGTCGACAACTTCATGTCGAGCCCGAAGTACGACGAGATCGTCGCGCTGCTGCAGCGTCAGAGTGAAACGGAAAAGGCGTAACAAACGCCGGATAGAGGAAGTCACAGTTCTCATGAGCGAAAACGTATTGAGTCTCACGTCGATCAAGATCAACGGAACGGCCAAAACCAAGGATGAGGCGATCGCCGAGGCGAACGATCTACTCCTGGCAGCCGGCGCGGTTTCGGGCGGCTATCTCGCCTCGATGCGTGAGCGCGAAACCTCGGTTTCGACGTACATGGGCAACTACCTGGCTATCCCGCACGGCACGAACGAGGGCAAAGACGAGATTCTCGCGTCAGCGCTCTCGTTCGTGCGGTACTCCAAACCGATCGACTGGAATGGAGAAGAGGTGCGCTTCGTGGTCGGCATCGCCGGCAAAGACGGCGGGCACCTCGACCTGCTCAGCAAGATCGCCATCATCTTCAGCGATGAAGACGAGGTCGAGAAGCTGCTGCACGCGCCGAGCGACGAAGCGATCTACGCGCTGCTGTCGCAGGTTAACGAAGACTGACAACCACCCAAGTAAGGAAGCACCACGTGAAAGCCGTTCATTTCGGAGCAGGAAACATCGGTCGAGGGTTTGTCGGGCTGATCCTGCACAACGCCGCATATGAAGTGGTTTTCGCCGACGTCAACGCGGAGCTGATCGATGCGCTCGCCTCGAGCACCAGTTATCAGGTGTTCGAGGTGGGCATGTCGCCCCGCACGTGGACGGTCGACAACTATCGCGCCCTCAATAGTGCGACACACGAGGCCGAGGTGGTGGCCGAGATCGCCACAGCCGACATCGTGACGACGGCCGTGGGCCCGAACATCCTGCGTTTCGTCGCCCCAGTCATCGGGCGGGCACTGCAGGCGCGCTCGGCTGACCTGCCGCCGCTGCAGGTGATGGCCTGCGAGAATGCCATCAACGCAACGGATGCTCTGCGGGGGCACATCGTGGCCTCGCTCGGTGCCGACGCCTTCGCCGAGGTCGAGGCGAAAGCGATCTTCGCGAACACCGCCGTCGACCGCATCGTTCCCGGTCAGGCTCCGGATGCCGGGCTCGACGTCACCGTTGAGGACTTCTTCGAGTGGGCCATCGAGAGCCCGCCGTTCGGCGGCGCCGTGCCCCAGATCGCCGAAGCTCACTTCGTGCCCGACCTGGCGCCGTATATCGAGCGCAAACTCTTCACCGTGAACACCGGCCACGCAGCGACGGCCTACCTGGGCTACGAGCACGGTGTGGCAACGATCGCCGAAGCAATCAGCGTTCCCGAGATCTTCACTGCCGTGAAGGCGGTCTTGCACGAGACGCGCGATCTGCTCGTCGAGAAGCACGAGTTCAACGAGGCGGTGCAAGAGACGTACCTCGAGAAGAACCTCGCGCGCTTTGCCAACCCGTACCTGCCCGATACGGTCGACAGGGTCGGCCGCGCGCCGCTTCGAAAGCTCAGCCGCACCGAACGCTTCATCGGGCCGGCTTCGCAGCTGGCCGAACGCGGCGTCGAACCCGTAGCGCTGCTCGAAGCCGTGCGTGCTGCACTGCGGTTTGACTTTGCCGGTGACGAAGAGGCCGTCGAGTTGCAGGGCATTCTGGCGACACTGGGCGCCGCCGAGGCGACGGAACGCATCACCGGTCTCGGTGCTGAGCATCCGCTCTTCGAAATGGTACGGCGCGTCGTCGTGTCGGTGCAGTCGAACGCATAAGCGCGGGTAATATACACCCGCTTTTGTGCTAGGCTCGATCTTTGGTGTCTCGGGGCTGTTTCAGCGCGCCGACATCGAACGCACGACCAGCAATCAATTACTTATACGTTAGCGAGTTATGGCAAAAAAAGACGGTGTCATCGAGATCGAGGGCGCAGTGGTCGAGGCTCTTCCCAATGCGATGTTTCGTGTTGAGTTGACCAACGGACACAAAGTTCTTGCCCACATTTCGGGCAAGATGCGACAGCACTACATTCGCATCCTCCCTGAGGACCGCGTGATCGTGGAGCTCAGCCCCTACGACCTCACCCGGGGCCGAATCGTTTATCGCTACAAGTAACGAGCGCTGGAAAGTAACGGCTGGCCGCACACGGCCAGTACGAAGACAGCGATAGGAAAAGAACAATGAAGGTCAACCCCAGCGTCAAGCCGATCTGTGAGCACTGCCGCGTCATTCGTCGCAACGGCAACGTCATGGTCATCTGCAAGTCGAACCCGCGCCACAAGCAGCGCCAGGGCTAAGCAGCAGAAACAAAGGTTTTGAGAAGCGCCTGTCGCTTCTCAAACAGCAAGCACAGATAGCAGGGCCAGAAACTTGGCTGTCTCGCGAGAGGCGGTCGGGGGACACCCGCGGTTGGAGGCCGCGGCACAGGCACTGCTACAGACCTCCACTCACTAACAGGAGCATGCCACCATGGCACGTATTGCAGGAGTAGACATTCCGCGCGAAAAGCGCGTGGAGGTCGCACTTACGTACATCTACGGCGTCGGCCGCACGAGGGCCCTCAAAACCCTCGCCGACACCGAAATCTCGGGCGACGTTCGCGTCAAAGACCTCACTGACGAGCAGCTGCTTGCACTCCGCGAGCACATCGAAGGCGAGTACAAGGTAGAGGGTGACCTCCGCCGCGAGGTTGCAGCAGACATTCGCCGCAAGGTCGAAATCGGCAGCTACCAGGGTATTCGCCACCGTCGCGGCCTTCCGGTTCACGGCCAGCGCACCAAGACCAACGCTCGCACCCGCAAGGGCCCGAAGCGCACCGTTGCAGGCAAGAAGAAGGCCCGATAGCCAACACTTCTGTCGCCCAGGGCCACCGCCCGGGTTTCAGCTGAGGCATCGCCATAAACGTTTTAGGAGAACATCATGGCAGCACCAAAATCGGCCGCTCGTAAGCCGCGTCGTAAAGAGAAGAAGAACGTTCCCGTGGGCCAGGCCCACATCAAGTCGACGTTCAACAACACCATCGTGACCATCACCGACCCGTCGGGCGCAGTGCTGAGCTGGGCTTCGTCAGGAACCGTCGGCTTCAAGGGTTCGCGCAAGTCGACCCCGTTCGCCGCGCAGCTCTCTGCCGAGTCTGCTGCCCGCCAGGCGCAGGAGCAGGGTGTCAAGAAGGTCGACGTCTTCGTCAAGGGCCCCGGCTCGGGCCGCGAGACCGCGATCCGTTCACTTCAGGCCGCTGGCCTCGAGGTGGGTTCGATCAACGACGTCACCCCGCAGGCGCACAACGGTTGCCGCCCGCCCAAGCGTCGCCGCGTATAACCGATTCCTTTCGTGCCCCAGCGGCGTGACGCACTGGTTGCGTCACGCCGCTGAGGCCGTTCACCTTCGAAAACTCAAAACCTCGCAAACGCGGGTGTCATATAGCGGACACCTGGCTGAAAGGAATCAACAGTGCTTATTGCACAGCGTCCAACGCTCACAGAAGAAAACATCTCCGAGTTCCGTTCGCGGTTCGTCATCGAGCCGCTCGAACCCGGCTTCGGTTACACCCTCGGCAACTCCCTTCGTCGCACCCTGCTCTCGTCGATCCCGGGAGCGGCTGTCACGAGCATCCGTCTCGACGGCGTTCTGCACGAGTTCAGCACCATCCCCGGTGTGAAAGAAGACGTCACCGAGATCATCCTGAACATCAAGGGCCTCGTCGTCTCGAGCGAGCACGACGAGCCGATCACGGCCTACCTTCGCAAGCACGCGTCGGGCCAGGTCACGGCCGCCGACATCTCTGCTCCTGCCGGCGTCGAGATCCACAACCCCGAGCTGGTCATCGCCACCCTGAACGACAAGGCGAAGTTCGAGCTCGAGCTCATCATCGAGCGTGGCCGCGGCTACGTCTCGTCGACCCAGAACCGCAGCGAGTTCAGCGAAGCCGGTCAGATTCCGATCGACTCGATCTACTCGCCCGTGCTCAAGGTCACCTACCGCGTCGAGGCAACTCGTGCCGGTGAGCGCACCGACTTCGACCGCCTCGTGGTCGATGTCGAGACCAAGCCGGCCATCACGCCTCGCGACGCGATTGCCTCGGCTGGTCGCACCCTGACCGAGCTGTTTGGTCTGGCGCGCGAGCTCAACACTGCTGCCGAGGGCATCGAGATCGGCCCGGCTCCTGTCGACGCCGTGCTCTCGAGCGAACTCGCCGTGCCGATCGAAGACCTCGATCTGTCGGTTCGTTCGTACAACTGCCTCAAGCGCGAGGGTATCAACACGGTCAGCGAGCTCGTTGCGCTGAGCGAGACCCAGCTCATGAACATCCGTAACTTCGGTCAGAAGTCCGTGGATGAGGTCAAAGACAAGCTCGTTGAGCTTGGTCTGTCGCTGAAAGATACTGTGCCCGGCTTTGACGGTGCACACTTCTACGGCGGCTACGACGACGAGAACATCTAACCCCCACTTGTCTTCGCTTCGGCCCCGGCCGAACTGATTCACGACTCACTCACTGGAGAATACGAAATGCCTACCCCCACTAAAGGGCCCCGCCTCGGCGGCGGGCCGGCGCACGAGCGCCTGCTTCTTGCGAACCTGGCTGCGGCCCTGTTCACGCACAAGAGCATCAAGACCACCGAGACGAAGGCCAAGCGCCTTCGCCCCGTGGCCGAACGCCTGATCACGTTCGCCAAGCGCGGCGACCTGCATGCTCGTCGACGGGTTCTCGCCACCATCGGTGACAAGAGCGTCGTTCACGAGCTCTTCACTGAGATCGCCCCCCTGGTCGCCGAGCGTGAGGGCGGCTACACCCGCATCACGAAGCTCGGTTTCCGCAAGGGTGACAACGCTTCGATGGTGCAGATCGAGCTCGTTCTCGAGCCCGTGACCCCGAAGGTGCGCTCGACCCGTGCAACGAGCTCGGCTGCCGCCGCGCCCGCTGTGTCGGTCGACGAGCCCGTCGTGGCCGAAGCCGACGCCGAAGTGCCCGTTGAAGAGACCGACACGGTCGAGACCAGCGAGCCCATCGCCGACGAGGCGCCCTCAACTGAGGCCGCCGAGGTCGAGGCAGACGCCGCTGAGAAGGCTGACGACGCCAAGTAGCAGCGCCCGAAGCTCACGCTTCACTGAAACCCCGGTAGCCCGTTGTGGCCACCGGGGTTTTTTGTTGCCGCATGAGGCGACGAATGCTCACATAATGAAAGCTCGGGGCCAATCGTGGAGTATCAATGAAAAAACGTAATCCGTTCTCGAGCTATGTCGGCGCGCGCTTCGAGCAGCCCGAGGTAGACCTCGACAGCAGAGACATCGCACTGCTGCGCGAGCTGTCGCGTGACTCGAGACAGTCGCAGCGGGCGCTCAGCCGAAAAGTCGGTATGTCACCCCCGGCCGTGGCGGAGCGCCTGGCACGGTTCGAGCGAACCGGGGTGGTGAAGCAGTATTCGGTCGCCATCGACTGGGAGCGCCTGGGCCTCGGCGTTGTCGCCATCGTCAATCTCACCCTGCGGCCCGCGCAAGACCGCCAGGCGGTGGTCGACGCGCTCACCGCGATGGTCGAACTCGAGCAGCTCACCGTTGTGACGGGCCGATACGACCTCACTGCGCGTTTTCGTATCGCTGACCAGGGCCATCTTCGCGAACTGATTCTCGACCGCATTCCTGAGCTTCCGGGTATTCTGCGAACAGAAACGCTGCTGGGGCTTGGTACTGTCGACACCGACGACTTTGCATGTCGTATTTTCGACACACTTCCGGCCGACGGCGAATCGGTCGCTGTTTGAGAGGTTCAGGGCAGTGCGGGTACGGTTCGATCTGGCGTATGACGGCACCGAGTTCGCCGGGTGGGCACGCCAGCCGGGGCTCCGCACGGTTCAAGGCGAGGTTGAGAAGGCGCTGAAGGCTCTCTACTCGGGGCTCGGCGAGCTGCCCAACCTTGTCGTGGCGGGGCGCACTGATGCCGGAGTGCATGCCCGTGGCCAGGTGGCTCACCTCGATCTGACGGCCGAGCAGGCCTCGAAGATCGAGGTGAGCCGCATCGCCCTCAGCGTGAATGGCGTGCTGGGGCGGCGCACCGACATTGTCGTTCGCCAGACCTCGGTGGCCGACGAAGGGTTCGATGCCCGCTTCTCGGCGCTCTGGCGGCACTACGAATACCGCATCGCCGACACGCTGCTTGCTCGAAATCCGCTGACCCGGCACAACACGGCATGGACGACGAAGGTGTTGAACATCGATGCCATGCAGGAGGTCTGCGCCGAACTGCTGGGGTTGCACGACTGGGCAGCTTTCTGCAAGCCGAGGCCGTTCGCCACGACCATCCGCACTCTGCAGTACTTCGAATGGAAGCGGGACGCCGACGGTGTGGTCTCTGCCACTGTGACAGCCGATGCGTTCTGTCACAGCATGGTGCGGGCTCTTGTGGGGGCGTCTGTGGCTGTGGGTGAGGGGCGGCTCGGCGTTGCCGAGGTGGTCGGGCTCCGCGAGGCGCTCGAGCGCACCAGCGCCTTCAAAGTGATGCCGGCTCGAGGGCTGACTCTGATGGAGGTGGGCTACCCCGATGCCGCAGGCCTCGCGCGGCGAGCAGAGGAGACGCGCGCACGCCGCAGCCGCGAGGCCGTCGCCGCCCAGCGACTGGCGAGAGTGGCAGAAATAGGCTAGTCTCGACCTTTGGTGTGCATCAGCAATCTGTGCCGCCCGAAGTTGAGCCCTCCACCGGCACGTTCGCCCGTTTCTTGCGGTGCAGAACCTGCCACGGAGCGGGATTTCACGAACACCTCATTTCGACCAAGAAAGCACTATCACTGTGACGCGTACCTATTCTCCCAAAGTGAGCGAACTCGTTCGCAATTGGGTCATCATCGATGCGACTGACGTCGTGCTGGGCCGCCTTGCGAGCCACGCAGCGATCATCCTTCGCGGCAAGAACAAGCCCACCTTCAGCCCGCACCTCGACGGTGGCGACTTCGTCATCATCATCAACGCCGAGAAGGTCGCACTGACCGGCTCGAAGGCGCTGCAGAAGAAGGCCTACCGCCACTCGGGTTACCCGGGCGGCCTCTCGGCGGTCACCTACGCCGAGCTGTTGGAGAAGAACCCCACCCGCGCCGTCGAAAAGGCGATCCGCGGCATGCTGCCCAAGAACTCGATCGGCCGTTCGCAGCTGACCAAGCTCAAGGTGTACACCGGCACTGAGCACCCTCACGCTGCTCAGCAGCCCGTTCCCTACACGTTCGACCAGGTCGCGCAGTAGCGCTCGCCGGTCACCTCCAACAGACTTTAGACAAAGGATTCGTAACCAAAGTGGCGAAGATTTCAGATCAGATTGACGTAGCTCCCGAGAGCTACTCGACCGAGACCCCCACGGTCGAGGCGCCTCAGGCGACTCGCCCCGTTCTCAGTGTCGGCGGCGCAGCCGTCGGCCGTCGCAAGCAGGCCATCGCCCGCGTGCGCCTCACGCCGGGCTCCGGCTCGATCACGGTGAACAACCGCGAGTTCGAGAACTTCTTTCCGAACAAGCTGCACCAGCAGCTGATCAACGACCCGTTCAAGCTGCTCGACCTGCTCGGCAGCTATGACGTCATCGCCAAGATCTCGGGTGGCGGCCCCTCGGGCCAGGCCGGAGCACTGCGCCTCGGCATCGCTCGTGCCCTCAACGAGATCGACGAAGAGAACAACCGCGCAATCCTGAAGAAGGCCGGCTTCCTGAGCCGCGACGCACGCGTGAAAGAGCGCAAGAAGGCCGGTCTCAAGAAGGCTCGTAAGGCTCCTCAGTTCTCGAAGCGCTAGCAGGCGGGTGGGCCGTGACTTTTGGCACTGCCCACCGCTTCTCGCGTCTAGACTTCGTCTATGCCTAGCCTTTTCGGCACCGATGGTGTGCGTGGGCTCGCGAACAGAGATGTCACGGCAGATCTGGCCCTTCGCGTAGCCCAGGCCGCCTCAGTGGTGCTCGGAGCCCCAGCACGTGCTGCCGGGCGTCGACCAGTGGCGGTTCTCGCACGAGACCCGCGTACCTCCGGTGATTTCATCGCCGCAGCGGTCGCAGCCGGTTTTGCCAGTTCTGGGGTCGATGTTTACGACGCCGGGGTGATTCCGACCCCCGCTGCTGCGTACCTTGTCGCTGATTTCGACGCCGATTTCGGCTGCATGATCTCGGCCTCGCACAACCCTGCCGCTGACAACGGAATCAAGTTCTTTGCTCGCGCCGGCAAGAAGCTCGACGACGAGATCGAAGAGCAGATCGAAGTCGCGCTGAGCCGGCCCTTCCTCGCGCCGCTCGGCCGAGACGTGGGTCGCATCCGGCGTTTCGCCGACGCAGAAGACCGTTATGTGGTGCACCTTCTCGGCACTCTTCCCCACCCGCTCGACGGCATTCACGTGGTACTCGACTGCGCTCATGGAGCTGCAGCGGGCGTCTCGCCCGAGGTCTTCACTGTGGCCGGTGCGACCGTCACCGTCATGGGCAACGACCCCGACGGCGACAACATCAACGACGGTGTGGGTTCGACCCACATGCAGGCCCTCATCGACACCGTTCTCGAACTCGGGGCCGACGTGGGCATCGCCCATGACGGTGACGCCGACCGCTGCCTCGCTGTCGACCACACGGGTGCCATCATCGACGGTGACCAGATCATGGCCATTCTGGCTACGGCTCTCGATGCGCGAGGTGCGTTGAAAGACCGCACGCTCGTGGCCACGGTCATGAGCAACCTCGGGCTTCGCGTAGCGATGGCCGAGAAGGGCATCCGGATGCTCGAGACAAAGGTGGGCGACCGCTACGTTCTCGAGGCGATCAATGCCAACGGTTACAACCTCGGCGGAGAGCAGTCGGGCCACATCATCTTCGGCGACTACGCCACGACGGGTGACGGTATTCTCACGGGGCTGCAGCTGGTGAGCCACATGGCAGCGACGGGCAAGACCCTTGCCGAACTGGCCTCGGTGATGACGGTGTACCCGCAGACCCTCATCAACGTGCGCGGCGTCGACCGTGATGCGGCGTCGACCGATGAGGTGGTCGCCGAGGCGGTGAAGGTCGCCACCGACGAACTGGGTGAGTCGGGCCGAGTGCTTCTGCGGGCATCCGGAACCGAGCCCTTGGTGCGCGTCATGGTCGAAGCGGCAGACCAGGCCACGGCCGACCGCATCGCCGAGAGGCTCGCTGACGTCGTGCGCACACGCTTGGCGCTGCAGCCCACGGTCTAGTCGGCCGGGCAGTTCGGGTTCGGGTGCCACCCCGACCTGGTCGTGCGGTGTGCTGCTAGAGCTTTCTCAGCAGAACTCGGCGTACGGCGTGATTCGCGCCCTTCTGCAGCACGAGGGTGGCGCGCGAACGGGTGGGCAGTACATTCTGCAGCAGGTTCGGCTCGTTGATCGAGGCCCAGATCGTTTGGGCGGTGTGCCGGGCCTCGTCTTCGGTGAGGCTCGAATAGCGGTGAAAATACGAGCTGGGGTTGGCGAATGCGCCGCGCTGCAGCTTCAAGAACCGCTCTTCGTACCAGTGGGCGATGTCGCTGGTACGGGCATCGACGTAGATGGTGAAGTCGAACAGGTCGCTGACGGCGAGGTTGTTGCCCGCCGCGGGCGGCTGCAGAACGTTGAGACCTTCGACGATGAGAATGTCGGGCTGGCGCACCACGATCTGCGCGTCGGGCACGATGTCGTAACTGAGGTGAGAATAGAAGGGTGCGCGTACCTCTTCTGCACCGCTCTTCACGGCGCTGACGAAGCGCAACAGGGCACGGCGGTCGTAGCTCTCGGGAAAACCTTTGCGTTCCATGATGCCGCGGCGCAGGAGTTCGCGGTTGGGCAGCAGAAAACCGTCGGTGGTGACGAGTTCGACGCGTGGGGTGTCTTCCCACCGGGCGAGCAGTTCGCGGAGCAGCCGCGCGATGGTCGACTTGCCCACCGCGACTGAGCCGGCGACACCGATGACGAAGGGTGTGCTGCGGGCCTTCTCACCCAAAAATGCGCTGGTCGAACGGTGCAGGTTGTGATAGCCCGCGGCATAGAGGTTGAGCAGCCGGCTGAGCGGCAAGTAGACCTCGGTGACCTCTGTGATGTCAAGCGGCTCGCCGAGGCCCCGCAACTGTACAATCTCGGTTTCGAGCAGCGGGTGCGGGGTGGCTGGAGCCAGGGCGGCCCATTCGGCGCGGTCGATCTCGACAAATGGAGTGGTCTGACCCACGGCGGGAATCGACAGAGAATCAGCCATAGGTCTTCTATTGTGCCTCAACACGGGTGCTCCCCTGTAAAATCGAAACCATGTGCGGAATCGTGGGCTATGTCGGACGACCAAAAAGCCTGGAGGTTCTTCTCGGAGGCCTTGGGCGTCTCGAATATCGGGGGTACGACTCTGCGGGAGTGGCCATCATCACGGCCGGCGGTGACCTTGTCACGCGAAAGCGTGCCGGCAAGCTGGCGGTGCTGGTCGACGATCTGAAAGCCGACGCGCTCGAAGACGGTTCGACGGGCATCGGGCACACCCGGTGGGCGACCCATGGCGGGCCCACCGACCAGAACGCGCATCCGCATCTCAGCCGTGACGGCAAACTCGCCCTCATTCACAACGGCATCATCGAGAACTTCTCTGTACTGAAGGCCGAGCTGCTGGCCGACGGCTACACGTTCGAGAGCGAGACCGACACCGAGGTGGCGGCAAAGCTGCTCGGCCGGGAATACGACAAGGGCGACGGCCTCGCCGCGGCGCTCGGCCGTGTGGTGGTGCGCCTCGAGGGGGCATTCACCCTGCTTGCGCTGCACAAAGACGAGCCCGGTGTGGTGGTCGGCGCGCGTCGCAACTCGCCACTCGTCATCGGGCTGGGCGACGGCGAGAACTTTCTGGGCTCAGATGTGGCAGCGTTCGTGGAGCACACCCGCCGCGCGGTGGCCATCGGGCAAGACCAGATCGTGACCATCACCCCGACGAGCGTGCTGGTCACCGACTTCTTCGGCACCGAGGTCGAGGCAAGTGAGTTCCAGGTGTCGTGGGATGCGTCAGCGGCCGAAAAGGGCGGCTGGTCGAGCTTCATGGCGAAAGAGATCAGCGAGCAGCCCGAGGCTGTGGCGAACACCCTGCGCACCCGCATCGTCGACGGCGCCGTGGTGCTACCCGACCTCGGAGAGCTCGATGCCGAGCTCTCCGACGTCGACCGCATCGTGATCATCGCGTGCGGTACAGCGAGCTATGCGGGCATGCTCGGCAAGTACGCCATCGAGAAGTGGGCGCGCCTGCCCATCGAGGTGCAGCTCTCGCACGAGTTCCGCTACAGCGAGCCCGTTCTCACCCCCACCACGCTGGTCATCTCGATCAGCCAGTCGGGCGAGACGATGGACACGCTGATGGCCGTGAAGTACGCCATCGAGGCCGGGGCGAAGACACTCTCGATCTGCAACACCCAGGGCGCGACCATCGCCCGTGAGTCTGACGCTGTCATCTACACGCACGCCGGCCCCGAGGTGGCGGTGGCGTCGACCAAGGCGTTCGTCGCCCAGATCGCCGCTCTCTACCTGTTCGGTCTGCACCTCGCGGCGGTGCGCGGCACGCTTTCTCCCGAGGCGATCGGTGAGGCGCTCGGCGAGCTGAGCGCCATCCCCGCCAAGCTCGAGCAGGTACTGCTCACGTCGACGCGCATCACCGAGCTGGCGAAGTGGATGTCCGACACCCGCGCCGTGCTCTTCCTGGGCCGGCACGTGGGGTACCCGGTCGCGTTGGAGGGTGCGCTGAAGCTCAAAGAGCTGGCGTACATCCATGCCGAGGGCTTCGCTGCGGGCGAGCTGAAGCACGGGCCGATCGCTCTCATCGAGCCGGGCCAGCCCGTGTTCGTGGTGGTGCCGAGCCCCCGGGACCCCAACTCCCTGCATGCCAAAGTGGTGTCGAACATCCAGGAGATCCGCGCGCGCGGCGCCCGTATTCTCGCGGTTGCTGAGCAGGGTGACGCGGCGGTGCTGCCGTTCGCCGACGAGGTCATTCCGATTCCGCTCGCGGGCGCGCTGTTCGAGCCGCTGCTTGCGGTGGTTCCGCTGCAGATCTTCGCGATGGAGCTCGCCACAGCGAAGGGTCTCGACGTCGACCAGCCCCGCAACCTGGCGAAATCGGTGACCGTTGAGTAGCGGCTTCGGCCGATGATCGTCGGGGTCGGCGTCGACATCGTCGATGTGCCGCGGTTCAAACGGCAGGTCGAGCGCACACCCGCTCTCGTCGAGCGGTTGTTCGCTGTGAGCGAACGTGGTCTGGCGGTGCGCTCGCTGGCCGCTCGTTTCGCCGCGAAAGAGGCTCTCGTCAAAGCCGTCGGGGGCCCGAACGGCTTTCGCTGGCACGACATCGAGATCGTGACGAATGAGGCCGGCAGGCCGCGGTACGTGTTGAGCGGGCTGACGGCAGAGACGGTGAAGCAGCACGGCGTTTCGACGCTGCACCTGTCGATGAGCCACGACGGCGACTCTGCCTGCGCGTTCGTGGTCGCCGAGGGAGCCGGGGCCGGCGAGGGAGACGAACAATGACGACTGCGGTGCCGCTGCGGCTGGCGACGATCGACCTGGGGGCGATTGCGCACAACGTGAAGACGATCGCCACGGCCGTGGGCGGGGCCGACGTGATGGCCGTGGTCAAGGCGAACGGGTACGGGCACGGAGCGGTCGAGGTCGCCCGGGCGGCGCTCGATGCCGGCGCGACCTGGCTCGGTGTGGCCGACCTCGACGAGGCGGTGGAGCTTCGGGATGCCGGTCTCACGGCCCCCGTGCTGGCGTGGTTGCACG
Source organism: Subtercola vilae (assembly GCF_004923255.1). Lineage (GTDB taxonomy): Bacteria > Actinomycetota > Actinomycetes > Actinomycetales > Microbacteriaceae > Subtercola > Subtercola vilae. Next base: position 131,374 of record NZ_QYRT01000006.1, read on the forward strand.
GGCCTCAGGCAGATTTCGAGGTCGCTGTACGCCGCGGTATCGATGTGGGCGTGAGCTCGGTGGCGCAACTGGCTGCGGTGGCTGCCGCGGTCGCGGTCGCAGATTCAGAGGCGGCGACAGCGCCGTCTCTCGGCGAGGCCACTCGGGCACGGGTTCACCTCAAGGTCGACACAGGGCTCGGGCGAAACGGAGCCGACGAGAGTCACTGGCGAGCCCTCTTCTCACGGGCCGCGGAGCTGCAGCGCACCAGCCGCATCGACGTGGTGGGGTTCTTCAGCCACCTGTCGAACGCGAACGATGCCGAAGACCTGGCGCAGCTCGGCCGGTTCGAACGTGCGCTCGCTGAGGCCCGGGAGGCAGGGTTGGCGCCCACGGTCATCCACTTGGCGTCGACGGCCGCCGCGCTCACGCTGCCCACGACCCGGTTCTCGCTGGTGCGTATCGGCATCGGGATGTACGGGCTGTCGCCGTTCGATGGGGTGACCTCGGGCGAGCTCGGCCTGCGACCGGCCATGACCCTCGAGGGGCGGGTGATCTCGGTGAAACGGGCCGCGCCCGGCAGCGGGGTGTCTTACGGCTACACGTATCGCACCGAAGGTGCGGCGACGCTGGCGCTGGTGGCGCTCGGCTACGCCGACGGTATTGCGCGGCTGGGGTCGAATCGGGCTCCGGTGAGTATCAACGGCGGGCGTTTTCGCGTCTCGGGGCGCATCGCGATGGATCAGTTCGTGGTCGATGTGGGCGACACCGCGGTGGCGGTGGGCGACCGGGTGGTGTTGTTCGGTGATGCGGGGGCCGGGCATCCGTCGGCCGACGACTGGGCCGAGAGCGCCGAGACCATCAACTACGAAATCGTGACGCGCATCGGGCGTCGCATCGAACGGCGGTACGTTTCGTGAGCACACCAGAATCGGATGCCCGGGTGAGTGTCGACCGGCTACAAGCTCGCTCTGGCGCTGCTCCTGAGCGGGTCGCTCGGGTCAACCTCGACGCCTTCGAGCACAATGTGCGGGTGCTGGCGGCGCTCGCCGCGCCGGCCGAGACCATGCTCGCGGTGAAGGCCGACGCGTACGGGCACGGCATGGTGGTTCTGGCCCGTGCCGCACTCGAGGCGGGGGCGGCGTCTCTGGCCGTACTCGACATTCCGGCGGCGCTCGAGCTGCGCGCGGCCGGCATCACGGCGCCCATTTTCGCGTGGATGCACGCGCCCGACGCCGACTTCGGCGCTGCAGCCGACGCCGACCTCGACCTCGGTATCTCGGCAATCTGGCAGCTCGACGCGATCGCGGCGGCCGGCTCGCGCATCGCGCCGCGGGTACATCTCAAGATCGACACCGGGCTGCACCGCAACGGCGCCACGGTGGAGCAGTGGCCGGGGCTCGTGCGGGCGGCACTGGCGGCCGATGCGGCGGGTTCGGTGAAGCTGTTCGCGGCGTGGTCGCACTTGGCTGATGCGTCTGCGGCCGACGACGAAGCCGCACTCGGGCAGTTCAGGCAGGCGGTGAGTGTCGCTGAGGGGCTCGGTGCACGGTTCACCCGGTTGCATCTCGCGGCCAGTTCGGCGGGCATCCGGATGCCCGAAGCTCGGTTCGACATGGTTCGATTCGGTATTGCGGCGTACGGTGTGACTCCGTTCGACGATGAGACGGCGCTCGAGCTGGGCCTTCGGCCGGTGATGACGCTGGTCGCTCCGGTGGTGTCGGTGAAGAGGGTGCCAGCCGGGCACGGGGTGTCGTACGGGTTCGACTACCGTACCGACGAGGAGACGACGCTGGTGCTGGTGCCGCTCGGATATGCCGACGGGGTTCCGCGGGCGGCGAGTGGGCGTGCCGAGGTGAGTATTGCCGGGGTGCGGTACCCGATCGCGGGGCGCGTGGCGATGGATCAGTTCGTGGTCGACGTGGGGCAGGCGCCGGTAGGGCTCGGCGATGAGGTGGTGGTTTTCGGGGAGACTCCGGCTGGGGCTGGGGCTGGTGCTGGGGCTGGTGCTGGTGCTGGTGTTGCTGGTGCTGGTGCCGTGCCGACCGCGGAGGAGTGGGCCGGCTGGGCGCGCACCATCGGCGATGAGATTGTGGCGCGCATCGGGCACCGGGTTGAGCGGGTGTATGTGCGCGACGGCGATGGGCGGGCGGCCGACGCGCTGGCGGCCGACGCGCTGGCGAGCGACGGGGTGGCGGGCGACGCGCTGGCGGTCGATGAGTACGCAGACCGATGGGTCATCGCCGACCCCGAGGCGATGCACGAGTTCGGAGTGCGATTCGCCGAGCGGCTGGGGGCCGGAGACCTGCTCGTACTGACCGGCGAGCTCGGAGCGGGCAAGACCACCTTCACCCGCGGGCTCGGCGAGGGGCTGGGGGTTCGTGGATCGGTGACGAGCCCGACGTTCGTGCTGGCGCGCACGCATCCGAATGCCCAGAGCGGGGTTGCGCTGGTGCACGTCGACGCGTACCGGCTCGGCAGTGCGGCTGAGCTCGACGACCTCGACATCGACTTCGACGGGTCAATCGTGGTGGTCGAGTGGGGAGCGGGCATGGTCGAGAACCTCGTCGACGACTACTACGAGCTGGTGATCGACCGGCCGCGTGGTGCGGGGGTGGGCGGCGGTGCCGGGGGCGAGCGCGGCGACGGGGGCGAAAAGTTCGACGCGGGTGAGGAGCCCATCGAGCCGCGCACGGTGACGCTCTACCGTCGGGGCGGCCGCGCATGAGTGCCGGGGGCGAACTGCTGCTGGCCATCGACACGTCGTCAGGAACCAGTGTGGCCGTCGTGCGCGGCGAACGGGTCGGCGGGCGACGGGTGCTCAGCGAAGCCACTGAACTCGACACGATGAAGCACGCCGAGGTGATCGGGCTGCTCATCGAGCGGGCGCTCGCCGAGGCCGGTGTGGTTGTCAGTGAGCTGACCGGTGTGGTCGCCGGGATGGGCCCGGGGCCGTTCACCGGGCTCCGTGTCGGCATCGCCGCGGCCCGCGCGTTCGCCCTGGGCGCCGACGTGCCGCTGCGTTCCGTGGTGAGCCACGACGCTCTTGCGTTCAGTCAGGCGCAGGCGGGCGTCACGGGTGACCTGCTCGTTGTCACCGACGCGCGCCGCCGCGAGGTGTACTGGTCGCTCTACCGCCTGGCGGCTAACCAGGGCGCTCCTGTGCGCGTCGACGGGCCGGGGCTGGCGAAACCGGATGCCCTGCCGCACCCGCACGCACTCGCTCTCGAGGCGGCAGAGGACTCCTCACGCGTCTCCGCAGGCTCCCTCGGCCTCGTGGCGCTCGAGCTGCTCACGAGCGGCGGCGAGTTCGCCGGTGACCAAGCCCTGTACCTGCGTTCGCCCGATGTGACGCTCTCGGCCGGCGCGAAGCGGGTGACGCAGTGAGCGCGGTGCCAGCCGGTGACGAAGTGCACCCCGACGCCCCCGCCCCACAGCTGCGCGTCGCCGGCCCGGCCGACCTTGACGCCATCATGGCCCTCGAGACCAGCACGTTCGGCACCGACGCCTGGTCGGTGGGCATGATGCGCCAAGACCTCGAGCTGTCGCACTGCCACTACCTCGTCGCCGAGCCGCCCGACGGCGGGCCTCTGCTCGGTTATGCCGGGTTGCTGAGCCCTCGGGGAGCAGCAGACGCCGACATCCAGACCATTGCCGTGGCTCCGGATGCCCGGCGGAACGGTCTCGGCCGAACCCTCATGACCACCCTCATCGCCGAAGCGACCCTCCGCGGCGCCAAGCGACTCTTTCTCGAGGTGCGTGCCGACAACCCGGGCGCCCAGCACCTCTACGAGACGCTCGACTTTCTCCCCATCGGTGTGCGGCGGGGTTACTACCAACCCGACAACGTCCACGCCATCGTGATGCGCCTCGACCTGCCGGCAGGAGCATCCTCATGACAGACGCGACCGAACGGCCAGAACCCGCACCCCGCGAGCCCGTCGTGCTCGGCATCGAGACGTCGTGCGACGAGACGGGCATCGGCATCGTGCGCGGCACCACGCTGCTGGCCAACGCGATCGCCTCGTCGATGGACGAGCACGCGCGGTACGGGGGAGTCGTACCCGAGATAGCGGCGCGTGCGCATCTCGAGGCTCTGGCCCCGACCATCCACTCGGCCCTCGCCGAAGCGAGGCTCGGGTGGAGCGACATCGACGCCATCGCGGTGACCTGCGGGCCCGGGCTCTCGGGCGCGCTCATGGTGGGCGTCGCGGCGGCGAAGGGGCTGGCACTCGCGACGGGCAAGCCGTTGTACGCGGTGAATCATCTGGTGGGGCACGTTGGCGTTGACCTGGTGACCCCCGACTCTGAGCCGCTCGAGTACCCGACCATCGCGCTTCTGGTTTCGGGTGGCCACACCTCGCTGCTGCTGGTGCGCGACCTGGTGTCTGACGTCGAGCTGCTCGGTGAGACGATCGACGACGCGGCGGGGGAGGCGTTCGACAAGGTGGCGCGCGTGCTCGGCCTGCCCTATCCCGGCGGCCCACACATCGACCGGGTGGCGGTGGGCGGCAATCCGAAGGCGATCCGGTTTCCGCGCGGGCTCAGCCTGCCCAAAGACATGGCGGCGCACCGCTACGACTTCTCGTTCTCGGGGCTGAAGACGGCCGTGGCGCGGTGGGTCGAGGCGCGGCGTGACCGCGGCGAAGAGTTCTCTGCGGCCGATGTGGCGGCGAGTTTTCGTGAGGCGGTGGCCGATGTGCTGCTGACGAAGGCGCTCGCAGCCTGTGCCGACCTGCAGGTGCCGCGGCTGCTGCTGGGCGGGGGCGTCGTTGCGAACGCTCGTATTCGCGAACTTGCCGCTGAACGAGCGGCTGCGGCCGGCGTGACGCTGCGCATTCCGCCGCTGGAGCTCTGCACCGACAACGGAGCGATGATTGCTGCCCTCGGCGCGCAGCTCATCATGCGCGGTCACGCGCCGTCAGAGCTGGGCTTCGGCGCCGACTCGACCCTGCCGGTGACCGACATTCAAGTTAACGTCTCACAATAGAAATTGACAGAAGTTCATTCGTGCTGCCACTATGGGCTTCGCCGTAGCGATGCCACCAGGGTCATTGCCGGCGCGTGACAAAGGAGCCAGCACCATGACTGCACCGCTGCCGTACACCTCGGGTTCACCCGTGGCGCAGAAGACGAACATCCTCGCTATCGTCGGCCTCGTGCTCTCGATCATCGGGTTCACCGTGATCGGCATCATTCTCGGGTTCGTTGGTCTGAACCAGATCAAGAAGACCGGCGAGAGCGGCCGGGGCATCGCAATCGCGGCCATCATCGTCGGTTTCGCCGAACTCATCATCGGTGCGATCTACATCGTCGTGGTCATCGCCGCAGCAACCAGCGTCTCGACCTACTGACCCAGACGGGCCATTCGCCGACGCCGCTGCGCGGCTGCTCCCGTGTGTGGGGTCAGCGCCACGGCACGGCGATGGCCTTGGCGCGGTCGCCGGCAACGAGGCCCTCAGGCGGCACTTCGAGAAAGCCATCGGCATCAGCAAGGCCGCGCATCATCGCTGACCCCTGCCAAGCGCTGGTGAAGGCGCGCCCCCCGACCAGCATGAACGGCATGAGCAGCGTCGAGCCGGTGCGCCCCGCAGTATCGGCTCCGACAACGGTAGTCATCAGGTCGGTGGATGCCCGCCCGGCCATCACCCGCACCAGAGGTATGACGGTGATGACCAGTGCGGCCATCGCTGCCAGCGGATTGCCCGGCAGACACACGATGACGCTGCCGTTCGGTGCCATTGCGAGCAGAGTGGGGCCGCCCGGGCGCACGTTGATTCCGTCGAACAGAGTCGCCCCGCCGACGGCTCCCACCGCTCTGCGGAGGTGATCGGCTGACGACCTGCCGGTGCCTCCTGTTGTGATGACGAGCTGGCTGTCGGAGAGGCTCTGCTCGAGCGCATCGACCGTCGCCGGCAGTGAGTCGCCGACGCGCAGCCGGCCGATGACCTCGGCTCCGTGCAAGCGGAGGAGGGCGGGCAGCTGAGGGCCGAACGTATCGCGAACACGGCCGGGCTCCGGTATTCCGTGTTCGATGACCTCGTCGCCCGTGAAGACGAAACGAACGCGTGGGCGTCGGATCACCGAGATTTCATCGTGTGCGGCCAGGGCGGCCAGCGCGATGTGCGCCGGATTGATGACCGCACCGGCTGCGATGACGAGTTCGCCGGCCCGCGCTTCTTCGCTCGGTAAACGAATGTGCTGCCCCGGCAGTGGTTCGCCGGCGCGCGCGCCCGGGCCGACAGAGAGATGACGTTGCTGGCCTGGCTGAGCCGACGGGGTCAGAGCGTGCTCGCTTCGGAGAACTGCCGTGGTGCCCGCCGGAACGAGGCCACCCGTGACGATCCCCTCCGCGTGGCCCGCCTCGAGGCCGGAGCGGGCAGTGGTGAAGGCAGAGCCCGGGGCGGTGACGGGGTCGTCGATGAGCCACGGCCCGGTTCCGGCGACGGCCCAGCCATCCATGGCCGCCGAGGCGAAGTGCGGAACGGCTTGCATCGTGTGGAGGTCGGCTGCGCTCACCCGGCCGAGGGCCTCGTCGATCGGAATCGACTCGCTTGCGTTCGGCGAGGCCGCGTCTGTGGCGATTCGCATCGCGTCGCGCCAGCCGATCGTGCGGTGCGGTTCTGCGCGGCCGCTGCCCGAATCAGCGTCGAGTTGGTCTGACGCCGAATGGTTCACGGTTGGGGCTCCGGGGGAATTTGTGTCGAGTCGACCCAGCGCGTGGCAAAGTCCTCAGCGGCGGCGACGTACTGGGTGACGGGGTCTGCCGCGGACTGCGCGGCGAGGCCTGCTGCGTAGCCGGCGACGAAGGTGGTGAGCGGAGCGGCTGGGCGCACGACGGCATGGGCGGCGGTGCCGGCGAGCGCGAGGATGGCGTCGATGTGTTGCGTGAGGTCGGGGTGGGGCGATTCGGGGTCGCCTCCCAGCAGCTCGAGCGTGAGGCCGGCAACCCACCGTCTCACGAGGGCGGCCTGGTCTCTTTCAGCTACGGGAACGCCTGCGGGTGTGCTCATAGGGTCTACTCCTGGGGTTCTGGATGCGATGTGGTCGATTCCGGCGGCGGTCGCGTCGGCCCATGTGTCGATGTCTCTGGTCGACGAGTCGGGCACCGGCACCTCCGTGAGGTCGAGAGCCTCGAGGAGGCCCCGAACCGAGAGCCCGTCGATCGGGCCGTCGACACGTGCGTGAACCACGGCACGCGCGAGCGCGGCCCGTCGATACACACTGGCCAACACCTGGCGGCGACCACTGCTGTCGATCGCGACGACTCCGTCGGGGCCAGCGGTGTCAAGCCCGGCGGTGTCGGGGCCGGCAGTGTCAGGCCCAGAGGTGTTGAGCTTTGACTGCTGCGCCGGCTCAGATCGCATCAGCTCGGCAGCGCTGGCCCGCAGTACGTCGACCGCCTCGGCGATGGCCGGCATGTCGCAGGCCAGCACGAGAACGAAGGCCGCATCGGCCCCGGCCAGCACGCGAGCACTGTCGAGCGCATCGACACGTTCGACGGCATCGAGCGCGTCGAGGCCGGCGGCGATGGCCGCCGCGGGGCCGCCGAACGCCGGATGCTCTCGAGTGACGAGCAGCCGGGGCGACAATGGCAGCTCGACGTCTCCGACGACAACGCACCGCCGGGCATCCGGTACCGCCTCGAGAGTGCGCTGCAAGAGAGTCTGCCCACCCAGCATCAACGCCGATTTGGGCACGCCACCCAGGCGCGACGAACGCCCACCCGCGAGAACGATGGCGTCGAAGTTCATGCGAGCAACTTTAGAGTGTGTTGCGTTTCGTTGTGCCCCCTTGCAGGGAATGATATGTATGAAGAATGGGCAGAATAACGGCACGAAGACGAGTCACTCGCATCACGATCGGTGCTGCTGCCCTGCGGCAGGAAGACGTGCTCGCGGTTGAAGAGCCGCTGGAGATCCGCGTGGGCGGTCGGGCGCTCGTGATCACGATGCGAACCCCCGGGCACGACTTCGATCTGGCCGCTGGTTTTCTGGTCTCCGAGGGTGTCATCTCCGGCCGTGACGACTTCGCGGCGGCTCGGTACTGCGCCGGCGCAGAGGTCGACGGCGAGAACACGTTCAACGTGCTCGATGTCACCCTGGGATTCGGAGTTGCCGCCCCCGACCCGAGCCTCGAGCGAAACTTCTACACGACGAGCTCGTGCGGCATCTGCGGCAAGGCCAGCATCGACGCCGTTCGCACGCTCTCGGCGTTTGCTGTCGCGGGCGACACCGTACAGATCGACGCGTCGCTTCTCGCGACTTTCCCCGACCGCCTGCGCGAAGGCCAGAACGTCTTCGACAAGACGGGCGGGTTGCACGCTGCCGCACTGTTCGACGCGGCAACGGGTGAGATGCTCGTGCTTCGCGAAGACGTCGGCCGGCACAACGCGGTCGACAAAGTGGTGGGCTGGGCCGTCACGAACGGACTGCTGCCACTTCGCAGCACCGTTCTGATGGTGTCGGGCCGGGCGAGCTTCGAGCTCGCCCAGAAGGCGTCGATGGCGGGTATTCCCATTCTGGCGGCCGTCTCAGCCCCCTCATCGCTCGCCGTCGAACTTGCCGCAGAGCTCGGGATGACGGTGGTCGGGTTTCTGCGCGGCCCCTCGATGGTCGTCTACAGCTCTGACGAGCGCATAATTTCAGAAAAGGTTGCCATCTCATGAGTAAGAAGCCGCTGAACGACGGATCGAGCTACCCCGACCTGAAGATCGGCCCGAACAAGCACGAAGCCGTGGGGCTGCCGGGCATCTTCCACTCAATGGAGCCCGCTCTCACGAAGCTCGGCCCCAGCCGCACCGCGAAGCTGCTCACGTCGATCAATCAGAAAGACGGCTTCGACTGCATGAGTTGCGCGTGGCCCGACCCCGACAACCGAAAGGCGCTCGAGTTCTGCGAGAACGGCGCCAAAGCGGTGACGTGGGAGGCGACGCCGGTGACCGTACCGACGGCGTTCTGGGCCGAGAACTCGCTCACCTCGCTGCTAGACAAGTCGGAGTACTGGCTCGGCATGCAGGGCCGGTTGACCGAACCCGTGTTCAAGCCGGCCGGCTCAGATCACTACGAACCGGTCAGCTGGGAGCGCGCGTTCAGCATCGTCGCCGAGAAGCTGAACGGGCTCGATTCGCCCGACCGGGCATCCTTCTACACCAGCGGCCGTACGGCCAACGAGACCGCGTTCATCTACCAACTCTTCGTACGCGCGTTCGGTACGAACAACCTGCCCGACTGCTCGAACATGTGCCACGAGTCGACCGGAACCGCTCTCGGCGAGACCATCGGCATCGGCAAGTCGACCATTGCGTACGACGACTTCGAGCACACCGACCTGATCATCATCATGGGTCAGAACCCGGGTACGAATCATCCCCGCATGCTGACCGCTCTCGAAGATGCCAAGAAGACCGGGGCCACCATCGTGGCCGTGAACCCGCTGCCCGAGGCGGGCCTCTTTCGCTACAAGAACCCGCAGACCGTTCGTGGGCTCGTCGGGCACGGCACGCCCCTCGCCGACCAGTTTCTGCAGATTCGTTCGGGCGGCGACATGGCCCTGCTGCAGGCAGTGGCGAAACGCGTGCTCGAGGCCGAAGACCGGGCGCCCGGCACGGTGCTCGACCATGAGTTTCTGGCCGAATACACGCTCGGGCTCGAAGAGCTGAAAGCGCACCTCATCGACCTCGACGAGGCCGATGTGCTCACGGCGACAGGGCTCGCCTCGGCGGAGATCGACGAGCTGGCGGCGCGGTACATCGCCGCCGACCGCACGATCATCACGTGGGCGATGGGCCTCACCCAGCAGAAGAAGGCCGTCGAGACGCTGCGCGACCTGATCAACCTGCTGCTGCTGCGCGGCAACATCGGGCGGCCGGGCGCTGGTGCCTCGCCCATCCGCGGCCACAGCAACGTTCAGGGCGACCGCACGATGGGCGTCTGGGAGCAGATGAGCGACAGCTTTCTCGACGCCCTCGGCCGCGAGTTCGACTTCGAGCCGCCCCGCAAGCACGGCACGGATGCCCTGCAGACCATCGAGGCAATGCAGCGCGGTGACATCGCTGTGTTCTTCGCCATGGGTGGCAACTTCGTGAGCGCCATCTCCGACACCCAGGCGGCGGAGGCCGCGATGCGCGGAACCGAGCTCACCGTTCAGGTCTCGACGAAGCTCAACAGATCCCACGTCGTCACGGGTGAAGCCGCCCTCATTCTGCCGACGCTCGGGCGCACCGAGATCGACCTGCAACGCTCGGGCGCGCAATTCGTCTCGGTCGAAGACAGCGTGTGTGCTGTGCACGGGTCACACGGGCGGATCCCTCCGGTTGCGCCGGGCATCCTGTCAGAGGTTGCGATCGTCACACGGCTCGCTCGCGCCACGCTCGGCGAGAACACCAGCATCGGCTGGGTCGGCTTCGAAGCCGACTATGACGTCATTCGTGACCACATCTCGCGCGTTGTTCCCGGCTTCGAGAGCTTCAACACCGACGTGCGTCGCAAGGGTGGGTTCGTCTTGCCGAACGGGCCGCGCGACTCGCGCACCTTCAACACGGCCACGGGTAAGGCCATGATCACCGTCAACCACCTCGAGCCCATCGTGCGGCCGGAGGGTCGACTCATTCTGCAGACCCTGCGCTCGCACGACCAGTTCAACACGACCATCTACAGCCTCAACGACCGGTACCGCGGCATCAAGAACGGTCGCGACGTGATCTTCGTGAACCCCGACGACATCACCGAGCTGGGGCTCACCGACGGCCAGCGGGTCGACATCTACAGCGAGTGGCCGGGCGAACCCGACCGCGTGCTGCCCAACTACCGCGTTGTCACGTATCCGACGGCGAAGGGATGCGCGGCGGCATACTTTCCGGAGGCGAACGTGCTCATTCCACTCGCAAGCTCGGCCGATCGGAGCAACACTCCCGTGTCGAAGGCGATCATGGTGCGGCTGCAACCTGTGGTGGCGCTGGTCGACTGAGCGTGCACCGTTCGCCGACGGCCAGCTGCCAAAAGGTGAGGAGAACGTAGAGAAAGGCCGATGGGGGTGCCGCTCGTCGTCGGTCGCTCGCTAGGCTCTGTGGTGATAGGAGGCTCTGTGAAACTCACAGACTCCGCGTCGACGGCGGCGCTGTAGCGACAGCGCCCTACGATTTGTCAATCGGAAGGAATCGTCTCAATGACCGATCCACACACACCCTCAGGCGAGAACACCCCCGCGAATCTGCCGCTCGGCGGGTCTGACACGCCGCCGCCGGCCCCCGCGCCTGATTTCGAGCCCAGCGCGCCACCTGCACCGCCCGTGCCGCCCGTGGCCCCGGTCGCGCCCCCCGTCGCGCCGCCGACGTACGGTGTTGTTCCTCCTGCGCCTCCTGCGCCCCCGGCCTACAGTGCCCCGGCTGCCGCGCCGAACTACGGCGCTCCCGCCGCCACGCCGAACTACGGCGCTCCTGCGTACGGTGCTCCGGCATACGGTGCGCCGCCCATCGGCTATGCGGCGCCGACGGCAGGCAAGACGCCGATTCTGAGCATCATCGGCATGATCGTGGGCATCGTCGGCATTCTGATCTCGTTCATCAGCTATGGCATCGGCGGGTTCATTTTCTCAGTCGCAGCGGTGGTGCTCGGGTTTGTCGGAATGAAAAAAGAGCCGGCCGCGAAGGGCTTCTGGCTCACCGCGATCATCACCGGTTTCTTCGGTATTCTGCTGTCGATCGTTCTGATCACTGTGCTGATCGTCATTATTGCGAGCGCGTCCAGTTCGAGCACCTACTCCTACTGATCACAGCGTTGTTGACGCGGGTGTGGTGCGGGGCCTCGGCTCTGCGTCACACCCGGTCGGCGAGTATCGCCACGTGCTTCCCGTCGATGCGCGTGATGAAGAGCGTCGCGGACTCGGGCCCCGACAGCGCGAGCTTCGGTCGCAGCAGCGCCGGGTCGACGTCGACACCACGTTTCTTGATCTCGAGCGCGCCGATCTTTCGTGCCCGCAGCTCGCGCTTCAGCGCAGCGGTCGTGTAGGGCAGCACCTCCCGCACCCGAAACGCCGTCGCGAACGCAGTGGCACGGTGCTCGTCTGCCGTGAGGTACGCGATCTGCGACGACACCATTCGCGCATCGAGCGACCGAGCCAGGTCGCCGATGAGTCGGGCTCGAATCACACTGCCGTCGGGCTCGTAGAGGTACTCACCGAGCGGCCCCGGTTCGACGTCGTCGCTGTCGGCGCCCGCGGTCAGCTCGTCATGCGAGTTCGCCGTGATCACGAGCGCCGAGCGCCGGATGCCCGGGCGGGCCAGTGCCCCGAACCACAACCCCGTCTCGACCACACTGCCGTCGACGGAGACCCACTGCGCCTCGGCCTCGGCCGGCAGTAGAGCGCGATCGAGCCCGGGGCCGAGTTTGACCCCCACGGGCATCCGTTCAGCCAGTGCGAACGCGAAGTCGAGCGACGGGCTGAAGTCGTTCGGGTCGGTGAGGCGCGAAGTGTTGTTGTGGCCGGCGGTTCGGCGGGCCGGGTCGAGGTACACCGCGTCGACGCGCGAGACGTCGAATGCCTCGGCGTCGCCCTGTTCAACGCTCGCACTGGGAAAGGGAGCGAGGTTGTACGCCGCGATGGCGGCCGTGACCTCGTCACGTTCGACCGCGGTGACGTCGATGTCGAGTGCGGCGAGGGCGAGCGCATCGGCGCCGATGCCGCAGCCGAGGTCGGCCACACGGTGAAGGCCCGCCGCACGAAAGCGGCCCGCGTGCAGCGCGGCGACGTTCAGCCGGGTGGCCTGTTCGAGGCCCGCGTCGGTGAACAGCATGCGCCCGGCGAACTCGCCGAACTTCGCGCCCGCCTTGGCGCGCAGCCGGGCTTGGGTCATGACTGCGCCGACGAGGGCGGCGGAGTGCCCGGTCTTTCGCAGATCTGCCACGGAGCGCACGATATTGGTGCCCGTCGTGTACGGCGGAAGCGAGTCGAGCAGCCGCAAGCCCTCGGCCGTCATCAGGGTTTCGAGCTCGGTTCTCAACACCTCGTCAGTTTAGACGTGAGCCGTCACGCATTGGCACTCAGGTTGACCGAGTGCTAGAAACCCCCCTAAACTTCTATTAGCACTCTCAGTGTGAGTGTGCCAAAAACATGACTTTTGAACCGAAGAAAGAAGAGGTCAACAGTGTCGGTCTCCATCAAGCCGCTCGAAGATCGCATCGTCATCAAGCAGGTCGAAGCAGAAACGACGACCGCGTCTGGTCTCGTCATTCCTGACACGGCCAAAGAGAAGCCTCAAGAGGGCGTCGTCGAAGCCGTCGGCCCCGGTCGCATCGACGACAACGGCAACCGCGTGCCCCTCGACGTTTCGGTCGGTGACAAGGTTCTGTACTCGAAGTACGGCGGAACCGAGGTCAAGTACAACGGCGAAGAGTACCTCGTACTCTCGGCTCGCGACGTGCTGGCTGTTATCGTTCGATAGTGAGTTCACTGAAAAAGCCCGGGCCGAGTAGGTCCGGGCTTTTTTATGCCCTCGGGGCCTACCTCATCTGGGGCCTGCTGCCGCTCTACTTCGTCTTGCTTGCGCCCGCCAACGCATTCGAGATCGTGGCCTGGCGGGTGATCTGGGCGCTCGCCGTCTGCGCCGTGCTGCTCACGGTCGTGCGCGGCTGGCCGCGTTTTCTCGCCGTCTTCCGCCAGCCCCGGCTCGTGCTGGTCATGGGCCTCGCCGGCGTTCTGATCTACATCAATTGGCAGACGTACGTCATCGCCAGCACGAGCGGCCAGATTCTCGAGGCATCGCTCGGCTACTTCATCAATCCCATCGTGACGATTCTGCTCGGCGTCTTCATCTTGCGCGAGAGGCTCCGGATGCTGCAGTGGGTGAGCCTTGGCATCAGCCTCCTCGCCGTGGTGGTGCTGACCATCGGCTACGGCGCCATTCCGTGGATCTCGCTCATCCTTGCGGGGTCGTTCGGTACCTATGGTCTGCTGAAGAAGCAGGTCGGCCCCCGCATCGACGCCATCAACGGCCTCACGCTAGAGTCGCTCTGGTTGGCACCGCTGATGATCGTGCAGCTCAGCGTGGTCGGGGCCACCACAGGGCTGACGTTCGCCTCGCAGGGCGGCTGGCACACGGCAGGCCTCGTCGGGGCCGGTGTCGTCACGGCCGCTCCCTTGCTGCTTTTCGCGTCGGCCTCGAAGCGCATGCCGCTCGTCTACCTCGGTTTCGTGCAGTACCTCACACCGATAATGCAGTTCGTGGTGGGTGTGTTCATCCTGGGCGAACCCATGCCCCCCGAGCGCCTCGCCGGCTTCGCCATCGTGTGGATCGCCCTCATTGTGCTCACCGTCGACCTCGTGCGTGCGCGTCGCCCCCGGGCGCTCGTTACATAGATGTAACGCCGCTGTATTCATCTGGGTGCATTCTCGGGCTAATCTCACAGGGTAGGCAGGCTGCTCGCAGCTTTGTTCTCATCACATTTCGACTAGGAGTAACATGAGCGAATTTATTCGGGCACCGCGTGCTCCCCGCTCACGATCACTGAAGACAGCACTCAGCGCCATCGCACTCGTTGGCGCCAGCGCACTTGTCTTGAGCGGTTGTGCATCGGGTGGATCGACAACCAGCAGCAGCAGCTCTGCAGGTACCGGTCTGACGCTGAACATCGGCACGATCCTGCCACAGACAGGATCACTGGCAACCCTCGGGCCGCCCGCCATCGAGGCTGTCAACCTCGCCGCAGCAGACATCAACGCGGCGAACGTCGGCATCACCGTGAACGTGACGCAGAAAGACTCGGGCGACACCAGCACCAACATCGCCACCCAGTCGGTGACCAGCCTTCTGGCGAGCAACGTCTCGGCCATCATCGGCGCTGAGTCGTCGAGTGTGTCGTTGACGGTCATCGACCAGATCGCGAAAGCGGGTGTTGTCGAGATCTCACCCGCCAATACGTCGCCGACGTTCTCGACCTACAACTCGAACAACTTCTACTGGCGCACGGCACCGTCTGACGTTCTGCAGGGCCGCGTGCTCGGCCAGAAGGTTCTGAAAGACGGCGCGACGAACGTGTCGATCCTCTGGCAGAACGACTCGTACGGCCAGGGCCTGCACGACAACGTGACGAAGGCCATCACCGATGGCGGCGGAACCATTGTGGCTGACACCAGCTTCGACCCGAAGGCCACCAGCTTCTCGGCAGAGGTGGGCGCAACGCTCGCACCGAAGCCCGACGCTGTCGTCGTCATCTCGTTCGACCAGATCAAGCAGATCGTTCCCGAGTTCAAGACCGCCGGCTTCGACTTCACGAAGTTCTACGGTTCTGACGGCAACTACGGTGTCATCGACCCGACGTACACCAACGTCGACATCGCCGGCGCGCAGTTCACCAACCCGGGCGTGAAGGCAAGCGATGACTTCGTGTCGAAGCTTGCCGCGCAGACCAGCAAAGACGGCGCGAAGGCGCTGAGCGTGTACAGCTATGCTCCGGAGTCATACGACGCCGTTGTGCTGCTTGCACTCGCTGCTCTGCAGGGCAAGGCGACCGATGGCACCACGCTGAAGAACAACCTACAGAAGGTCTCTGAGGGTGGAACGAAGGCAACGTCGTTCGCCGATGCGGCCAAGCTGATTGCGGCTGGTACCGATGTCGACTACGACGGTCTCTCTGGCCCGATTTCGTTCGCGGCCAACGGTGACCCGCAGCAGGCCTACATCTCGATCTACAAGTACGGCACCGGTAACACGAACGCCTACGAGTCGCAGGAGTTCGGCGACCTGAGCAAGTAGTACCCCGCGGCGGCTACCGTCACCAAGAAGGGCCCCAGCTTCGGCTGGGGCCCTTCTTTCGTCCCTGCGCCCCCGCCCCCCCCGCCCCTGCTCGGCTCGCAGTGCACCGAGCACCCCATTGAGGTACGGCTTTTGCACGGTCACAGACCCGTCAAGTGCACAGAATCCGTACCTCAACAGCAGGCGTGCGCGAGCAACGAGCGCTCGCGTGCAGAGACGGGCTTCAGCCGCCCTGCGTGGGCGTGCTGGTGGTGGCGGTGTGGTCGGTGGCCAGCGTGCCGAGGTAGAGCTCGATCACCTTCGGGTCGCTCATCAGGCTGCGGCCCGTGCCCGAGTAGGCGTCGCGGCCCTGGTCGAGCACATAGCCGCGGTCGCAGATCTGCAGAGCGCGGCGCGCATTCTGCTCCACGATCATCACAGAGACGCCGGCACGGTTGATCTGCGCCACGTTGATGAACGTCTCATCCTGGCGCACCGGCGAGAGGCCGGCGCTCGGCTCGTCGAGCAGCAGCAGCGACGGGTTCATCATCAGCGCGCGCGACATGGCAACCATCTGGCGCTCGCCGCCCGAGAGCGACCCCGCGCGTTGCTTCAGGCGTTTTCCGAGTTCAGGGAACAGGTTCGTGACGAACTCGATGCGCTCTTTGTAGGTCTTCGGCTTCTGATACGTGCCCATCTGCAGATTCTCTTCGATGGTCAGGCTCGGAAACACGTTGTTCGACTGCGGCACGAAGCCCACACCCTTGGTGACGAGCTTGTCGGCCTTGAGGCCCGTGATCTCCTCGCCGCTCAGTGAGACGGTGCCCGACCGGATGTTCACCTGGCCGAAGATCGCCTTGAGCAGTGTCGACTTGCCGGCGCCGTTCGGGCCGATGATACCCACGAGCTCGCCGCGCTCGACGTACACGTTGCAACCATTCAGAATATTGACGCCTGGCAGGTAGCCGGCCACCAGGTCGGTGGTTTCGAGAACGATATCCATGGTCACTGTTCCGTTCGGTTCTGTTCTTCGGCGAGTTCTTCGGCCAGCTCCGGGTCGGCCGACACCTCTTCGCGCAGTTCTTCGACGAGGTGCGGGTCGATGTCTTCAGCGACGGCCAGCTGGCCAGTGAGGGTGCCGAGGTCGACATCG
Source organism: Subtercola vilae (assembly GCF_004923255.1). Classification (GTDB taxonomy): domain Bacteria; phylum Actinomycetota; class Actinomycetes; order Actinomycetales; family Microbacteriaceae; genus Subtercola; species Subtercola vilae. The sequence goes on from NZ_QYRT01000006.1 coordinate 148,236, forward strand.
TGGTGCGCGCCGAGGTAGGCGTCGATGACGGCTTGGTCTTGCATGACCACACTGGGGTAGCCTTCGGCCACGATCTTGCCCTCGGCCATCACGATCACCCAGTCGGCGATGGTCTGCACCATGTGCATGTCGTGCTCGACGAAGAGAACGGTCATGCCCTGGTCTTTCAGACCCAGGATGTGCCCCAGCAGTGACTGCGTCAGCGCCGGGTTGACCCCGGCCATCGGCTCGTCGAGCATCACCAGGTCGGGGTCGCTCATCAGGGCTCGCGCCATTTCGAGCAGCTTGCGCTGGCCGCCAGAGAGGCTGGCCGCGTAGTCGTCTTTCTTGGTGTCGAGTTTGAAGCGGCCGAGCAGCTCCATGGCCTTCGCGGTGTTGGCCTTCTCCTGGTCGCGCCAGAGAAAGGGCAGCATGGCGCGAAAGATGTTCTCGCCCTTCTGCTTCGTGGCCCCGAGGCGCATGTTCTCCATGACGCTCAGCAGAGCAAGCGACTTGGTGAGCTGAAAGGTGCGCACCATTCCGCGGCGGGCCACCTTGAAGGCGGGCACACCGGCGAGCTTCTGGCCGTCATACGTCCAGTTGCCGCTGTTGGGCTTGTCGAAGCCGGTCAGCAGGTTGAAGAACGTGGTCTTGCCGGCGCCGTTCGGGCCGATGAGAGCCGTGATCATGTTGCGGGGAATCTCGACGTGCTCCACGTTGACGGCCGTGTTGCCGCCGAAGGTTCGGGTCACCGAGTCGGCGATGAGAATCGGGTCGCGTTTCTTCACGCCGGGGCCTACATCGCCGATATAGATCTGTTTTGCGTCGTTCACGTTCACGTTGACGTCGGTTGTTGCGCTCTGATCAGACACTGAAATACGTCTCCCGTTTCTTGCCGAGAATGCCCTGCGGCCTGAAGATCACCAGGAGCATCAGTGCGACACCCACGATGATGAACCGGATGGGGCCCTGCTGAACCGTGCTGAGCGGCACGATGTGGTTGGTGACGAGAATCGAGAGAATTCCGTCGGAGAGCGACAGCACGACCCAGAAGATGATCGACCCGATGATGGGGCCGAGAACCGTGGTCGCGCCACCGAGCAGAATGATGGTGAACAGAAAGAACGTGGTCTGGGTGCCGAAGTTCTCGGGTTGCAGTGAGGTGGGGATGATCGCCACCACAGCGCCCAGCGCACCGAGCACACCACCGAGGATGAGGGCCTGCATCTTGTAGGCGTACACGTTCTTGCCCAGGCTGCGCACGGCATCCTCGTCTTCACGAATGCCCTTGATGACGCGGCCCCAAGGGCTCCGCATGAGCTGCCAGACCAGAAGGCCGAGCACCAGCACGGCGCCCCAGCCGCAGATGATGATCCACAGGTCGCTCGCGCTGTAGAGCAGCGGCGCTATGCCGTACCGGCCCGGCGGAATGGGGTTGAGCGCGTCGAACGCGGCGCTCGAGCCGTTGATGCCGTCGGAGCCGCCGGTGAAGGGCGCGATCTGCGGGGTCTGCACGGTGTAGCGCACGATCTCCGCCGCCGCGATGGTGACGATGCTGAGATAGTCGGCTCGCAGTCGCAGCGTGGGGATACCGAGGATGAACGCGAAGATCACCGCGCCGATGATGGCGGCGACCAGCGACAGCCAGAACGGAAAACCGAACTTCACGGCCGTGATGGCGAAGAAGTACCCGCCCACCGACATGAAGCCGGCCTGGCCGAAGTTCAGCAGGCCACCGAAACCGAAGTGCACGGCGAGCCCGAGTGCGGCGAGGGCGAAACCGATGGTCTGCGGCGAGAGCAGCTGGCCGAAGGCAAGAGGAATGAAGGTGAAGTCCATGATTCGTACCTAACCGATCCGGTCGCGTTTGCCGAGGATGCCCTGGGGCCTGATCAGCAGAATGATGATGAGCACCACGAGAGCCGCCACGAACTTGAGGTTGGCGGGCAGCCAGATGGTCGAGACTTCGATGAACAGGCCGATGATGATCGACCCGACCAGGGCGCCGAACGCCGTGCCGAGGCCACCGAGGGTGACGGCCGCGAAGATGAGCAGCAGGATGCTCGCCCCCGTGTCCCACCGAATGGTCTGGTAGTAGCCGATCAGTGCACCGGCAATGCCGGCCAGCGCCCCACCGCCGATCCAGACGAGGCGGATGACCCGTTCGACGTTGATACCGGATGCCGCGGCGAGTGCCTTGTTGTCAGACACCGCGCGGGTGGCCTTGCCGATGCGGGTGCGCAGCAGTACGAACGCGACCAGCAGCAGCAGAACGATGCACACGATCGCACCGATGAGGTCGCTCGAACGCAGGTGCACGGGCCCCCAGTTGACAGCGGCTGAGGTGTCGTTCGGCGCGACCAGGGTGCCGGGGCCGAAGATGACCTGGAACGTGTAGCGCAGGGCAAGCGAGAGACCGACGCTCACGATCATGAGCGGAATGAGCGCCACACCCTTCTTTCGAAGGGGCCGCCAGAGACCGAGGTCTTGCACGTAGCCCATCACGCCGCCCAACACCAGGGCACCGATGACGGCGATGGGGCCCGGCAGGCCGAGGGGGCCCGCAAGCACCCAGCCCATCAGGCCACCGAAGGTGACCAGCTCGCCGTGGGCGAAGTTGTTCAGGCCCGTGGTGCCGTAGATGAGCGAGACGCCGATGCAGGCGAGCGCGAGCAGCAGGCCGAAGATGAGCCCACTGGCGAGTCGGGGTACGAGAAGGTCGAACAGACTCGGGCCGCTGCTGGCATCAGACGAGCTCGACCCAGGCGATGTTGTCGATCCGGGGGCGCTGGTCGAGGAGCCGCCGGTCGCCGTGGTGAGCAGGAAGTAGGCCGGAACCCCGGTGCTGTTCGCAGCCACGGTCACCGTGCGCGGGTTGGTGCCGGCACGCGGTACACCGTCTCCGGCTGGCACGCTGGTCTCGTCGAGCTTCACCGTGTAGTCGCCCGCGCCAGGAAGACCCACCGTGACCTTGCCATCGGCACCGCTGACGACGTCGGAGCTGAACCCGCCGCTGCCGGTGACCGTGACCTTGACGCCGGCGACCGCGGCCTTGTTCGAATCGAGTCGAACCCATACGCCGATGCTCTCGGTGGCCGAGGCCGGGTCGATTGTTGCGCTGCGAACGGATGCACTGGCTGGTGCCTCGACCGCCGAAGCGGCCGTGAGCGGCGCTGCGGTCGCTGACAGGGGCGCCATGGAGAGGAGCAGCCCTCCCAACAGTGCTACTGCCGCACCGACGACGGCACGGTGCGAATGTGGGCTGGAACGAGTGGTCACTTCGGTGAACCTCCATGGTGACGGCGAGCGTGTGGTGATCACCCAGCGACTTTGCTGTGATGCCCTCGGTGTGAGAAAAATTACGCTGGCAGTGTGTCGAGCATGTTTCGTGCGCAGTTCGATCATGAAAACTGACTAGAGAGGTAAAGATACATGAGATTGTTTCGGAGGGAATGCCCCGGGCCGCAGAAGACTTAAGATTGACTACCCGCTGCTTTATATGCTTGAGAGGAAACGATGGATCAGCCCGACCCCTTCGGCTTCATTGGACTCACGTACGACGACGTGATGCTCCTGCCCGGTCACACCGACGTGATTCCGAGCGAAGCCGACACCTCCTCACGCCTCACCAAGCGCATCACGCTGGCGGCGCCGCTCGTCTCGAGCGCGATGGACACGGTGACGGAGTCACGCATGGCGATCGCCATGGCGCGCCAGGGCGGTTTCGGGGTCATCCATCGCAACCTCTCGATCGACGACCAGGCGTCGAACGTCGACCAGGTGAAGCGCAGCGAGTCGGGCATGATCACGAACCCCGTGGTCATCACGCCCAACGCCACCGTGGCCGACGCTGACCTGCTCTGCGGGCAGTTCAGGGTCTCCGGCCTTCCGGTCGTCGACGACGCGAACATTCTCGTGGGCATCATCACCAATCGCGACATGCGCTTCGTCTCCGCGTGGGAGAAGAGCACCACGCTGGTGCGCGACGTCATGACGAAGGCTCCGCTCATCACGGCGCCCGAGGGCATCGACCCCGATGGGGCCATCGCCATCTTCGCTCAGCACAAGATCGAGAAGCTGCCCCTGGTTGACGCGGCAGGTCACCTGCGCGGGCTCATCACGGTCAAAGACTTCGACAAGAGCGAGAAGTACCCGCACGCCACGAAAGACGAAGAGGGCCGCCTTCGGGTCGGCGCCGCAATCGGGTTCTTCGGCGACGCGTGGGAGCGCGCGATGACCCTGGTCGACGCGGGCGTCGACGTTCTGGTGGTCGACACCGCGAACGGCGACAGCGCGGGTGTGCTCGACATCATCCGCCGCCTGAAGGCAGAACCCGCGGCATCCGGTGTCGACATCATCGGCGGCAATGTGGCGACCCGTTCGGGTGCGCAGTCGCTCATCGACGCGGGTGTCGACGCCATCAAGGTGGGCGTGGGCCCCGGCTCCATCTGCACCACGCGTGTGGTCGCGGGTGTGGGCGTGCCCCAGGTCACCGCGGTGTACGAGGCGTCGCTGGCCGCTCGCGAGACGGGTGTTCCGGTCATCGCCGACGGCGGGCTGCAGTACTCGGGTGACATTGCGAAGGCGCTCGTGGCGGGTGCCGACACCGTCATGCTCGGCTCACTGCTCGCCGGCTGCGACGAGAGCCCGGGCGACCTGGTGTTCGTCAACGGCAAGCAGTTCAAGAGCTATCGCGGCATGGGTTCGCTCGGGGCGCTGCAGACGCGCGGCGAGAAGACCTCGTACTCGAAAGACCGCTACTTCCAGGCCGACGTGCCAAGTGACGACAAGCTCATTCCCGAGGGCATCGAGGGGCAGGTGCCGTATCGAGGCGCGCTGGCGAACGTGGCCTACCAGCTGCTCGGGGGGCTTCGCCAGTCGATGTTCTACGTGGGTGGCCGCACGGTCGACGAGCTGAAGCAGCGTGGCAAGTTCGTACGCATCACGGCAGCCGGGTTGAAGGAGTCGCACCCGCACGACATCCAGATGGTCGTCGAAGCTCCCAACTATCGGCGTTAGACGCCAGCGGGTTGGGGCGGTGCCGTGCGGTTCTTCTGGAGCGCCGGTGCCGCTCTGCTCGTTGTGGCAGTGGCCTCCGGATGCACGAGCAGCCAGCCGGTGACGGGGCGGTTCACCGCGGTCATCCCTCTGCCGTCATCGTCGGCCCCGTCAACCGCAGCGACACCCCTGCCCGCTGATCTCCCGGCAGATCTGTCGGTGGAGATCGAGCAGGAGCGCTCGGACTACGGCATCAGGCAACTCCAGGTGCGCGTCGCGAACGGTGGCGCGACGCCTTACGCCGTGACGAATGTGACGTTCGGCTCGCCGAACTTCGTGGTGCCCGTAGGCAACACCGAGCCCGGGCGCGTTCTGCCCGCACTCTCGCTCGACTTTCCCGTTCTGCTGCCCGCGCCGGTGTGCTCGGGCGATCGGTCTGCTTCGCCGATCGTGACGTTCGACTGGTCGGCGGGCGCCGAGACCGGCCGGTCGACGGTGGTGCCGGCTGACCCGCTCGGAGCGATGAAGCGCATCAACGGGGAGGACTGCCTCGCCGAGAGCGTGGCCGGCATCGTGGACATCGCTCCGGCGGCGCACCTGCGCGTCGACGGTTCGGGGGCTGCGAGTGTGGCGCACATCGACCTCTCGCTCACACCCACTGGTGGTGCCGGGTCGGTGGTCATCGACGGTGTCGGGCCGACCACGCTGCTCGCACCGGCGGGCGGGGCCCTGTCGTGGCCGCTGGCGCTGGCGGTCGACGCCGCGAGTGCCCCCTCGTCGCTCACGCTCGATGTGGAGCCGGGGCGGTGCGAGCCGCACGTGATCGCCGAAGACAAGCGCGGCACCTACCTGCCTCTGACGGTGACGGTGCAACCGGCGGGTGTTTCGGGAACGTACTACCTGCCTCTCGGCGACGCAGAGAAGGCCGAGGTGTACAGCTGGCTGGCCGACCACTGCGGGTTCGGTGCCTCGCCCTAGACTGGGTGGGTGAGTATGGAAAGAGAAATCGGCCGTTCGAAACGAGGCCGCAGGGTCTACGCATTCGACGACATCGCCGTTGTACCGTCGCGTCGAACCCGTGACCCCCAAGACGTTTCGGTTCACTGGGCGATCGACGCGTACCAGTTCGAGATCCCCGTGATCGCTGCTCCGATGGATTCGGTGGTCTCCCCGGCCACCGCCATCGCCATGGGCAAGCACGGCGGCCTCGGAGTGCTCGACCTCGAGGGGTTGTGGACACGGTACGAGAACCCCGAACCTCTGCTCGAGGAGATCCGGTCGCTGCCGGCCGACTCGGCCACGGTACGCATGCAGCAGATCTACGCCGAGCCCATCAAGCCCGAGCTGGTGACGGCGCGGCTGGCCGAGATCCGGGCATCCGGTGTCACCGTTGCAGGCGCGCTCTCGCCGCAGCGCACGCAAGAGCTGTACGAGACCGTCGTGGCTGCGGGCGTCGACCTGTTCTTCATCCGCGGCACCACGGTGTCGGCTGAGCACGTGTCGAAGTCCGTCGAGCCCCTCAACCTCAAGAAGTTCATCTACGAGCTCGATGTTCCTGTCATCGTGGGCGGGGCCGCGACATACACAGCGGCACTGCACCTGATGCGAACCGGTGCTGCCGGGGTGCTGGTGGGCTTCGGCGGAGGAGCGGCGTCGACGACGCGGGCGACGCTGGGCATCCACGCGCCCATGGCGACCGCGGTGGCCGATGTGGCCGGCGCTCGCCGCGACTACATGGACGAGTCGGGCGGCCGCTACGTGCACGTCATCGCCGATGGCGGCCTCGGTACGTCGGGCGACATCGTGAAGGCCATCTCTGTTGGTGCTGACGCCGTGATGCTCGGCTCGGCACTGGCGCGGGCGACCGACGCACCCGGCGGCGGGTACCACTGGGGCCCTGAGGCACACCATTCGCAGTTGCCCCGCGGCAACCGGGTTCACGTGGGCGCTGTGGCGCCGCTCGAGCAGATTCTGTTCGGGCCGTCACCGGTGGCCGACGGTACTGCGAACCTCATCGGGGCGCTTCGCCGCTCGATGGCGACGACCGGGTACTCAGATCTCAAAGAGTTCCAGCGCATCGAGGTCGTCGTCGCGCCGTACGCTCCCTGAGGGCCTGCTTCCTGAGGGTTTGCTCAGGAGGGCTCCGGCAGAATTGATCCAGACAAACAGGGAGTTTCTTCATGGTTGACGTTCGACGGGTCAAGCTGCCCGGGGTCGGTGTACTGCACACCTTCGTGACCGACGACGGCGGCAAAGTGGGCGTCATCGCCCATCGCTCGGGTCACAGCGACCTCATCACCTTCGCCGACGAAGAAGACGGTGCCGAATCGACCAAGGTGTCGCTCCGACTCAGCGAAGACGAGGCCCACACCCTTGCCGAACTGCTCGGCGGCACGCAGATCACCGAGTCGTTGACAGCGCTCGACCAGATTCCGGGGCTCAGCATCGACTGGTTCACGGTCGACTACGAAGACTACATAGCGGGCCAGGAGCTCGGCGACCCCGCCGACCGGGGCGTGGTCGGTGTGACCGTGGTCGCCGTCGTGCGCGGCGAGTCGGCAAACCCAGCACCCGCCTCTGATTTCAAAGTCTTTCCCGGCGACACCCTCGTGGTGGCCGGTTCGCCTGAGAAAGTGGCGAAGGTCTTCAATTTCTTCCGCAGTGGCCAGTACAAGACCAAGAGCGTCGTCGACGCTCCGCCCGGGGGGTAACCGTGCATTTCGGCCCCGACCTCCTCGTTCTCGGCATCCTGTTCGTCATTGCGTACGTACTGGGTCGCCTCGGCAAAGCGATCGGTTTGCCGGCGATCCCGATCTATATGGTCGTCGGGCTTCTGGCGAGCCCGAACTTCCACCTGTTTCCCCTCGATTTCATCCACACCGACTACATCGAACTGATCGCCGTCTTCGGGCTGATCATGCTGCTCTTCAGCCTCGGGCTCGAGTTCGATCAAGACGAGTTCTTCGCCAACGCGGGAAAACTGATCATCTCGGGTGGTTCCTACATTGCGATCAACATGATCGCGGGCTTCGCGTTCGGCTTCCTCGTGGGGTGGGGTACCCGTGAGGCGCTGGTCATCGCGGGCATCACGGCGACCTCGTCGAGCGCCATTGTCACCAAGCTGCTCATCGAGCTCAACCGGCTGGCGAACCGTGAGACCCCCATGATTCTCGGTGTGACGGTGGTCGAAGACATCTTCATCGCCATCTACCTGGCCATCGTCTCGGTGGTGCTGAGCGGCGAGACGGCCATCTGGCCGGTGATCGGCAAGCTGGGCATCGCGTTCCTGTTCCTGGTGGTGATGTTCTCGGTGGCGCGGTTCGGCGGCAAATGGGTGTCGCGGCTGTTCCGAACCAAAGACGATGAGCTCTTCACCATCCTGTTCTTCGGGCTGGCCATCGCGTTCGGCGGCATAGGCGAGATTCTCGGCGTCACCGACGCCATCGGCGCGTTCCTCATCGGCCTTGTGCTGGGCGCCACGCGCTACCGCAACAAGATCGAGCACATCGCCATCCCCATGCGCGATGTCTTCGGCGCCTTCTTCTTCTTGAACTTCGGGCTCGGGCTCGACCCTTCGCAGTTTCCCGAAGTGATCTGGCCGGTCATCGGCGCGGTCGCAATGACCATGTTGCTCAACGTCGGCGCCGGGCAGTTCGTGGCGAAGCTCAACGGGCTGGGCGTTCAGGCGGGCATCAATGCCACGGTCATCCTGCAGAACCGGGGGGAGTTCGCGCTGATTCTGGCGACGCTTGCCCTGGCGGCCGGTCTTGACCCACGAATACAGGCCTTCGCGGGGCTCTACGTGCTCATCATGGCGGTGGCGGGCCCAATTCTGGCTGCGAACTCGGAGAAGATCGGTGGTGCCCTCCTCGGCACCAAGAAGAAGCGTCTGGCAGCGGCGGCGCAGCAGGCGAAGCGGGAACGCGACCCGATGCTGCTCGAAGAGATTGCACTGGTCGAAGCGGCCACGGCCACGCTCAGCCCCGGCGAGAACTCAGGAACCGAGGAGTATGTTGATCGAGTCGTCGAGCAGGCCAACAGCCAGAGCGACGCCGAGCACCGCCGCGACAGAGACAGAGACAGAAACAGCGACGCGGCCCGTGGCACGAACGGCGAGTACTGACGGCGGGCAGTAAGTGGCGTCGAGCACGTGGCGTCGAGCAAATCGCGTCGGGCAAGTCGCGTCGGGCAACTGCCGTCGGGCAACAGTGAGTGAGTACCAGAGCGAGTGAGTGGTGACCTGTGAGTGACGATCGTGGCCAGGCGAAGAGCACACTGACGGTGTTCAGTGTGATGCGCCGGCCCAAGTGGATCAGGGCACTGGTGTTCGCGCTCATTCTCGCGGCAGCCTTCGCGGCCCTCGGCCAGTGGCAGCTGAGCCGCGCGGTGACGTCGAACGGACCGAACCCGAATGCCACCACGGAGGTCGTCGTGCCACTCGAGCAGATCGCCACCGCAGGCCAGCCGGTCTTCGAGACACAAGACGGCCAGATGGTCTCGGTCGACGGGGCCCTCGTCTCTGGCGACTTCTCCATCGTGTCGACCCGGCTGAACGGCGGCGTCGAGGGTTACTGGGTGGTCGGGCGTTACGACCTGAGCACGCCGCAGGGTTCTGCGCCGCTCACGAGCGTGGCGGTGGCCTTGGGCTGGGCATCCGATCAGGCCACGGCACAGACCTCGGCCGACCGCATGAACCAGACCGCGAGCTACCCCGCCGACCAGTTGGTGGGCCGCTACGTTGGCACCGACGGGCCGGTCGTGACGGATGCCCAGAAGAAGGCCACCGCAGCATATGTTCCGACCACCATGGCCATCTCCGCGCTGATCAACACCTGGACCGACTTTCCCGACACGGCCACCGTCTTCGGCGGCTACATCGTCGCATCCACCCCTCCCGCGGGTCTTACCACCATCGACTCACCGGTGCCGCAGCGCACCACTGAGCTCAACTGGCTGAACATCTTCTACGCCATCGAGTGGGTCATCTTCGCCGGCTTCGCCATCTTCTTCTGGTATCGGCTGGTCAAAGACGCGTGGGAACGCGAGACCGAAGAGAGCCAGCTCGAAGAGGCGTACAGCGCGCCCTCGCGTACACAAAGGTAGGATTCAGGTATGCCACTCGAGCCCAAACGCAAGGATTTTCCGCGCATCCGGTCGGGCCTGACGTTCTACCGGGTCTGCTCCATCATCACGGGAACCCTGTTGCTCCTGCTGTGCGTCGAGGTCATTCTCAAGTACACGGCCATCGGCGTCGAGCTCGAACTCGGCGGCTCGCACGGCTTTCTGGCGTTCGTGCCCGACGGCACCGTGAAGGGCGTCAACGTCAGCACGGGCATCCTGATCGTGCACGGCTGGTTCTATGTGGTGTACCTCTTCTCGTGCTTCCAGCTCTGGTCGCGCATGCGCTGGGGTTTCAACCGCTTCATTCTGTTGGCACTCGGTGGCATCATCCCGCTGCTGTCGTACTTTCTCGAGGGTCGCATCGCCCGTGAGATCATCGCTTACCTGAGCGGCCGCGAATCTGCGGCTGCCACCCAACCCGTGGAGGCCTCCCATTAGCACCCCCACCGCCCGACCGGTTCTGGTCGTCGATTTCGGTGCGCAGTATGCGCAACTCATCGCCCGTCGTGTGCGCGAGGCCAGCGTCTATTCCGAGATCGTGCCGCACAACATCACAGCTGCCGAGGTGGCGGCCAAGTCACCCGTCGCAATCGTGCTGAGCGGCGGGCCCTCGAGCGTCTACGAAGAGGGTTCACCCGGGCTTGACCCGGCCATCTTCGAACTCGGTGTTCCTGTGCTCGGCATCTGCTACGGCTTTCAGGTCATGGCACGGGCGCTCGGCGGCGAGGTCGCCAACACGGGGCTCCGTGAGTACGGCGCCACAGACATGACCCTCACGGGCGACGGCGGCGTGCTCATGCGCGACCAGCCCGACGACCAGACGGTGTGGATGAGCCACGGCGATTCTGTTTCGAAGGCACCGGAGGGGTTCACGGTGTTGGCCCGCAGTGCATCCACCCCCGTCGCCGCATTCGGCAACGATGCCACGCGCATGTACGGCGTGCAGTGGCACCCCGAGGTGAAGCACTCGAAGTACGGTCAAGACGTGCTCGAGAACTTTCTGCACACGGCCGCGGGTATCCCGGCCGACTGGAACAGCGGCAACGTCATCGCCGACCAGATCGCGCTGATCCGTGCGCAGGTCGGTTCGGGCAAGGTCATCTGCGGGCTGTCGGGCGGGGTCGACTCGGCCGTGGCCGCGGCAATCGTGCACGAGGCCGTGGGCGACCAGCTCACCTGCGTTTTCATCGACCACGGGCTGCTGCGCTCAGACGAGCGCCGCCAGGTCGAAGAAGACTACGTTGCCTCGACGGGCGTTCGACTGGTGACAGTGGATGCCCGGCAGCAGTTCCTCGACGCTCTCGCGGGCGTCACCGACCCCGAGCAGAAGCGCAAGATCATCGGGCGCGAGTTCATCCGCAGCTTCGAAGCGGCAGCAGAGGCCCTCGTTCTCGAGGCCGCGGCGACCGACGGTGAGCCGGTGAAGTTTCTCGTGCAGGGCACGCTGTACCCCGACGTCGTCGAGTCGGGCGGCGGAACGGGCACAGCCAATATCAAGAGCCACCACAATGTGGGCGGGCTTCCTGAAGACCTGCAGTTCGAGCTCGTCGAGCCGCTGCGTGCACTGTTCAAAGACGAGGTTCGCGCCATCGGGCGCCAGCTCGGGCTGCCAGAGGTCATCGTGGGGCGCCAGCCCTTCCCCGGCCCCGGTCTCGGCATTCGCATCGTGGGCGAGGTGACGTTCGAGCGGCTCGAGCTGCTGCGTGCGGCCGATGCCATCGTGCGGGCCGAGCTGACAGCGGCCGGCCTCGACGGCGAGATCTGGCAGTGCCCCGTGGTGCTGTTGGCCGACGTTCGTTCGGTTGGCGTTCAGGGCGATGGGCGCACGTATGGGCATCCGATCGTATTGCGGCCGGTCTCGAGCGAAGACGCGATGACAGCGGATTGGACGCGGTTGCCGTACGACCTGCTTGCGCGCATCTCGAACCGCATCACCAACGAGGTGGCCGGGGTCAACCGGGTCGTGCTCGACGTCACGTCGAAACCGCCGGGAACCATCGAGTGGGAGTGAGTGGCCTGTAGCCACTCGCTCACAGGCGAGGTTTTTCGGGGGTGTCTAGAAGTACTCCCACGGGGTGATGATGGGTGTCGCACGCCGGGTCTAGAGTGAGCGCATGAAAGTGAGCATCACATGAAATTGATCCGCCTCATCTGGGCGTACGTCAGGCCGCACTGGCACCTCATCGTGGGTGTCGTGGTCTTTCAGCTTGCCCAGGCCATTGCGTCGCTCTACCTGCCCACGCTGAACGCCGACATCATCGACCAGGGCGTGGCCACTGGCGATACGGGGTACATCCTGGGCATCGGCGGCCTCATGCTGGCCATCACACTGGTGCAGGTGGTGTGCGCCATCGTCGCGGTGTACTTCGGGGCGAAGCTGGCGATGGCCCTTGGGCGTGACCTGCGGCTCGCGGTGTTCACCCGGGTGGGGGAGTTCTCCGAGCGTGAGGTGTCACAGTTCGGTGCACCGTCGCTCATCACGCGCACGACCAATGACGTACAGCAGGTTCAGATGCTGGTGCTCCTGACCTGCACGCTGCTGGTGTCGGCCCCCATCCTCGCGGTGGGCGGGGTCATCATGGCGCTCTCGCTCGACGTTCCCCTGTCGGGAATCATCGCGGTTGCAGTTCCTGTTCTGCTGGTGGTGCTGGCGCTCATCATCGTGCGTATGGTGCCGCTGTTCAGGCTGATGCAGAAGCGCATCGACACAGTGAACGGGGTGTTGCGTGAGCAGCTGACGGGCATCCGGGTGGTTCGAGCGTTCGTTCGCGAGCGGGTCGAGACGTCTCGCTTCGCGCTGGCGAACGGCGACGTGACCGACACGGCGCTGCGGGCCGGGCGGCTCTTCGCGCTGATGTTTCCCATCGTTCTGCTCGTGATGAACGTGTCGAGTGTGGCCGTGCTGTGGTTCGGCGCCTTTCGCATCGACGAGGGATCGATGCAGATCGGCACACTCACCGCGTTTCTCACCTACCTCGTGCAGATTCTCATGGCCGTCATGATGGCCACGTTCATGGCCATTCTCATCCCGCGGGCGTCGGTGTGTGCCGACCGCATCACCGAGGTGCTCGACACCCCCTCAACCGTGGTGCTGCCGACGAATCCGGTGACGTCGGTTCTCGAGCACGGTCTCATCGAGCTCGACAATGCGAGCTTCGCTTACCCGGGAGCAGACCAGCCGGTGCTGTTGAACCTCACGTTCGTGGCGTCGCCCGGCAAGACCACGGCCATCATCGGCAGCACCGGGTCGGGCAAGACCACGCTGGTGAACATGCTGCCGCGACTCTTCGATGCAACCGAAGGTGAGGTTCGGGTCGACGGGGTGAATGTGCGAGACCTCGACCCCGACCTGCTCTGGGGCAAGATCGGTCTCGTGCCGCAGAAGCCGTACCTCTTCTCGGGCACGGTGGCCTCGAACCTGCGCTACGGCAAGCCCGACGCGAGCGACGACGAACTGTGGGCGGCGCTCGACACTGCGCAGGCGCGCAGCTTCGTCGCCGAGATGGAGGGCGGGCTCGAAGCGCCCATCGCGCAGGGCGGCACCAACGTGTCGGGCGGTCAGCGGCAGCGCCTCGCCATTGCGCGGGCGCTCGTGAAGCGGCCCGAGATCTACGTGTTCGACGACTCGTTCTCGGCGCTCGACCTGGCGACGGATGCCCGGCTGCGGCAGGCGTTGCGGCGCGACGTGCGCGGGGCCACGATGGTCGTGGTAGCGCAGCGCGTCTCGACGATCATTGACGCCGACCAGATTCTCGTGCTCGAAGACGGGCAGATCGTCGACCGTGGAACCCACTCCGAGCTGCTCGAGCAGTCGGAGACGTACCGCGAGATCGTTCAGTCGCAACTGACGGCGGAGGAGGCGGCATGAGTGAGGCGCGGGGTTCAGGCGCGGGCGCCGGTGGGCCTGCTCGTGAGGTCGGTGGCGGTACCAGCGCGGGTGCCGGCGGCACGGCGGCAGACGATGCCGCGCCCGTGCGCACTCCTGTGCGGCGTGGGCCGGGCGGGGGTGGGCCCTTCGGCGGAGCGGGCATGCCGGCCGAGAAGTCGAAGGCCTTCGGGCCGTCGGCGAAGCGGCTGCTCGGCCGGCTTCGCCCCGAACGCGCCCTCATCGTGGTCGTCACGCTGCTGGCGGTCGTCAGCGTGACCCTGTCGGTGCTCGGGCCGCGCATGCTCGGCAGCGCCACGAACCTCATCTTCGCGGGAGTACTCTCGAAGCAGCTGCCGGCCGGTGAGACACAGGCGCAGGTCATTGCGGCGCTGCGGGCATCCGGAAAGTCGTCGCAGGCCGATCTCCTGGGCGGGGTGACGCTCACGCCCGGTGCGGGAATCGACTTCACGCAGCTGAGCGTGGTGCTGACGACCGTGCTGCTCATCTACATCGCCGCATCGGTGTTCAGCTGGGCGCAGTCGTATCTGCTGAACGGGGTGGTGCAGCGCACCGTGTTCCGTCTTCGCGGCGACGTCGAAGACAAGATCAACACGCTGCCGCTCGGCTACTTCGACACCATGCCGCGCGGCGAGCTGCTCAGCCGCGTGACGAACGACATCGACAACGTGTCGCAGAGCCTGCAGCAGTCGTTGTCGCAGATCATGACGTCGTTGCTCACCGTCATCGGCGTCATCACAATGATGTTCGTCATCTCGCCGTTGCTCGCGCTCATCGCGCTGGTGACGATTCCCTTGACGCTGTTCGTGACCACCATGGTGGCGAAGCGTTCGCAGAAGCTGTTCGTGGCGCAGTGGAAGCACACGGGTACCCTGAACGCGCGTATCGAAGAGAGTTACAGCGGCCACGCGCTCGTGAAGGTGTTCGGTCGGCACCGCGAGATCACCGAGGTGTTCCGCCAGAAGAACGACGAGTTGTACAAGGCGAGCTTCGGGGCGCAGTTCGTCTCGGGCATCATCATGCCCTCAATGATGTTCATTGGAAACCTCGTCTACGTGGCCATCGCTGTGGTGGGCGGGCTCATGGTTGCGAGCGGGTCGCTGAGCCTGGGTGACGTTCAGGCGTTCATCCAGTACTCGCGGCAGTTCACCCAGCCGCTCAGCCAGCTCGGGTCGATGGCCAACGTGCTGCAGTCGGGTGTTGCCTCGGCCGAGCGCGTCTTCGAGTTGCTCGATGCCGACGACCAGATACCTGACCCGGTGCCGGCCGAAACTCCCGCGGGCGACCGGGGCAGGCTCGTCTTCGAGAACGTCTCGTTTCGCTACACGCCCGACCGCCCCCTCATCGACGACCTCTCGCTGGTCGCGTTGCCGGGCCAGACCGTGGCCATCGTCGGGCCGACAGGGGCCGGCAAGACCACTCTGGTGAACCTGATCATGCGGTTCTACGAGCTCGACTCCGGCCGCATCACACTCGACGGCACAGACATCGCCTCGATGACACGCGACGACCTGCGGGGCCGCACCGGAATGGTGCTGCAAGACACCTGGCTGTTCGGTGGCACGATTCACGACAACATCGCCTACGGCAACCCCGCCGCGACAGAAGAGCAGATTCTGGCCGCCGCGCAGGCGACCTACGTCGACCGCTTCGTGCACTCATTGCCCGAGGGCTACGACACCGTGCTGAACGATGAGGCCGACAACGTGAGCGCGGGTGAGAAGCAGCTCATCACCATCGCGCGGGCTTTTCTCGCTCAGCCGTCGGTGCTGATTCTCGACGAGGCCACGTCGTCGGTCGACACGCGAACCGAGGTTCTGGTTCAGCGCGCGATGTCGGCGCTGCGGGCAGACCGCACCAGCTTTGTCATCGCGCACCGGTTGTCGACCATTCGTGACGCTGACCTCATTCTGGTAATGGAGGCGGGGCGCATCGTCGAGCAGGGAACGCACGAGGTGCTTCTGGCGGCGGGTGGGGCATACGCGAACCTGTACAACGCGCAGTTCGCGGCGGCGCTGAGCGACTGAGCGGCCCCGAACGACGAAGGGCCCGTCTCCCGACGGGCCCTTCGTGTTGCCGGTGAGCGGCAGCAGACTAGTTGCGTGCGATGGCGAACATGCGCAGCAGCTGCGTGTACAGAAAGACGAGCGTGACCACGAGGCCGAACGCAGCCGACCAGCCGTACTTGCGGGGCGCACCCGCAGTGACGCCGGTCTTGATCTGGTCGAAGTCGAGCACCAGCATGTACGCCGCAAGCAGCGTGGCAACGACGCCCAGCACCACGCCGAGCGGGATGCCGAAGAGATGAACCGAGCTGCTGAGGCCGAACGCGTCTTTGTTCACGCCGGTCATGACAAGCACGAAGTTCACGAGCGAGAACACCGCGTAGCCGATCAGGGCGATCATGAAGATCTTGGTGTTGCGCTTCGAGGCGCGAATCTTGCCGCTCGCGAACAGGGCCAGCGTCACGGCGAACACGCAGATGGTGGCGATGACAGCCTGAACAACCACACCCGGGAACAGTCTCTCGAAGAACGAGGAGATCGCACCGATGAACAGACCCTGGGCGCCCGCGTAGAGCAGAATCAGCGGAGCCGACGGCTCGCGCTTGAAGATGTTGACCATGGCGAGGCCGAAGCCGATGAGCGCGCCAGGGATGGCGAGCGCGGGAATCTGCCAACCCACCGCAGCGAACGCGAGCAGCACGATGAAGCTGATGCCCGTCTTGACGATGACATCGTCGTAGCTCATGCGATCAGTGTCGGCGGCGGTCGCGGTAGGCGCGTCGTACATCGCCTGCAGGCCGTCGGCCGAAAGTGTGGCCGAGGGCTTCACCGGCGCCTTACCGTTGAACACGGGATTTCGTGAAAAGGCCGGATTCTGGCTTGCCAATGGGTTCCCCTTGTCAGTGTGTCGAGTGTCAGTGCGTCGAGCATTCTCGGTGCCTCGACTGCGGTCGTTGTGTAGGCACAAATCTATCGGGTGGTTCCGCAGATTTGCTGGATGTTCACATCTGTTAACGATCGCCCTGAGTTTCACGCTCGGTGGTCGCTGTCGGTGGGGTCGCCTAAACTTGAGTGGATATGAACTCGCCTTCTGACCCGCACGCCCACAGCTCGACGCCCGTCATCGTCGGCGGCCCCGGTTCGGGTGGCGCAGCCGGCGGTTCTGGCGGGGGGGCGAGCTTTCACGACGCCCTGCTCGACGGGCTGAACCCCCAGCAGCGTGTCGCGGTCGAGTACCGCGGGCCGGCGCTGCTCATCGTGGCGGGCGCTGGTTCTGGCAAGACCAGTGTGCTCACCCGCCGCATCGCCGGGCTGATCGACAGTCGGGAGGCCTGGCCCAGCCAGATTCTCGCCATCACCTTCACGAACAAGGCCGCGGCCGAGATGCGCGAGCGTGTGGGCGCACTGCTCGGGCAGACGGCTGAGGGCATGTGGATCTCGACGTTCCACTCCGCGTGCGTGCGCATCCTGCGCCGCGAGGCAGAGAACTTCGGCTTCACCAAGAGCTTCACTATCTACGACTCGCACGATTCCCGCACGCTCATCAAGCGCATCATCAAAGACCTGCAGGCCGACACGTTCGGTTTCACCGTGTCGGGTGTGGCCGGCAAGATCTCGAAGCTGAAGAACGAGCTGGCTGACGCCGACAGCTACGCCCGCACCGCGAACTTCAACGACCCGCAAGAAGAGATCTTCGTCGAGATCTTTCGCCAGTACACCCGCAGCCTGAGCGCGGCCAACGCGTTCGACTTCGATGACCTCATCGGGCAGACCGTCTACCTGTTCCGGGCGTTTCCGCAGGTCGCAGAGACGTATCGGCGACGGTTTCGGCACATTCTGGTCGACGAATACCAAGACACCAACCACGCGCAGTACGCGCTCATTCGCGAGCTCACCCTGCCGGTCGGAGAGAACGACGACGACAGCTATGCCCTGGTGCACGGCTTCGACGGCCAGCGAACCGCAGGGCTGCCCGGTGCCTCGCTCACCGTGGTGGGCGACTCCGACCAGTCGATCTACGCCTTCCGCGGTGCAGACATCCGCAACATCGTCGAGTTCGAGCGCGACTTCCCCGGCGCCACCACGGTGCTGCTCGAGCAGAACTACCGGTCGACCCAGAACATCCTCACGGCCGCCAACGCCGTCATCTCGAACAACTTCGACCGCAAAGACAAAAAACTCTGGACCGACGTGGGTGACGGCGAGAAGATCATCGGGTTCACAGGGTACAGCGGGCACGACGAGGCGCAGTTCGTGGCCGACGAGATCGCGACGCTGCACGAGAGCGGCACCCCGTACAAAGACGTGGCCGTGTTCTACCGCACCAACGCCCAGACCCGTGCGCTCGAAGAGATCTTCATCAGAGCCGCTGTTCCGTATCGGGTGCTGGGTGGTACCCGATTTTACGAGCGAGCCGAGATCAAAGATGTGCTGGCGTACCTCATTGCGGTGGCGAACCCTTTCGATGCGATGGCGCTGCGGCGCATTCTGAATACCCCCAAGCGTGGAATCGGGCCCGCCACCGAGACGGCACTCGCGGTCTTCGCGGAGACGAACGAGGTCAGCTACCGAGATGCGATGCGCCGGTCGAGTGAACTCGGTCTCGGGCCGAAGGTGACCACGGCCATCCTCGATCTCGCGGTGTTGCTCGACGAGGCCACGGCCCTCATCGACCCCGACCGCGCTGAAGGACCGGCACCGGTCAGCGAAGTTCTGGCATTGCTGCTCGAACGCAGCGGCTACGTCGTTGCGTTGCGGGCCGGGCGTGACCCGCAAGACGAGGCGCGCGCCGAGAACGTCGAAGAGCTGCTCGCCGTCACCAAAGAGTTCGCGAAGAACAATCCGGGCGGCCAGCTGGTCGACTTTCTCACCGAGGTCTCACTCGTTGCCGCCGCCGACGAACTCGACGACACCAGCGGAACGGTGTCACTCATGACCCTGCACACCGCGAAGGGGCTCGAATACGAGGCGGTGTTCTTGACGGGTGTCGAAGAAGACCTGCTGCCGCACCGCATGTCGGCATCGGAGCCGGGCGGGCCCGCCGAAGAGCGACGCCTGTTCTACGTGGGCATCACCCGTGCCCGAAAGCGGCTCTACCTGTCGCTGGCCATGACGCGCGCGCAGTACGGCGAGACTGCTGTGGCGATGCCGAGCCGTTACCTGCAGGAGATCCCTGCCGACCTCATCGACTGGCGGCAGTCTCCGGGTATGGCCACCTCGCGGGGCGGCACTCAGCCTCGAGCCCTGAACGCGAACCGGCCCGGCGGATTCAGCACTCGTTCGTCTATTCGAGCGAGCGACTCGCTCTCGTTCAGCGAGTCATCACTGCCGCCCGCCCCGCGCACGAAAGCCGAGTGGCCGAACCGCATCACTGCGCAGGTGCGCGACAACGGTGACCTCGAGCTGCAGCCCGGAGACCGCATCCGGCACACCGACTTCGGTGAGGGCCGCGTGAACGCCGTCACCGGTGAGGGCACCAAGCGCGTGGCCCACGTGCAGTTCGATGCCGCCGGCTCGAAGAAGCTGCTCATCAAAATCGCCCCCATCGAAAAAATCGCGTAACCCGCGCGCCTTTCGCCTCCGTTCGTGAGACCGGTGCGGCGAAGTGAGGTGCGCACATCGGTCTCATTTCGTCGCAGAGGTCTCAGCTGTCGAACCAGCGGCCGCGGCGGGTGGCCTCGCTGCGCGCTCGGCGGGGGAGCGGCGGCGGTTACAGGGAGGCGTTCAGAGAGAGGCGCGGAGCCGGCGGAGATACAGGTCGCGGGGGAAGTGGCGAACGCTGAGGGGCAGGCGCGGGTAGACGAGCGCGAGGGCGGCGAAGATGCGGTCGAAGCGTCGCTGGTCGCGGGCGCTCCAGGGCAGCACGAAGGCGCGGCGGAGTTCGGGTGGGAGCAGGCCCGCGGTCAACAGCCGCACGAGGGGCATCGCGGCGCGCAACCACAGCGGAGCGGTGCGCGGGTGCAGCAGGTCGTGCGCCACTCGGCGTGCGTCGTCGGTGACGTGCAGTTCGGTGAGGGCGGTGTTCCAGTAGAGCTCGAATGCGGCGAGGTCGCGCGGCCAGAGTTCTGCTGGAACCTGCAGGGCGGTTCCGAGCACTCCGAACCCTCGGTAGACCTCGACGGCCTCCACCTCGCCGAGTTTGCCGAACACCCTCTCGTAGACCTGGGCGGCCGTCTGGTAGAGCGTGGCCGCGACCCACAGCTGTGCCCGCCGGTCGAAAGCGTTGTACACCCGCGGATTCGTACCCGCGCTCCTTCGCGCGTGGGCGCCGGCTGCGGTGGCAGCCGCGAGGGACGCCGCGCCGGAGGTGGGGCGCGGGGGTGATGAGAGGGCTGTGTCGGGGGT
>NZ_QYRT01000060.1 GCF_004923255.1 Subtercola vilae
CAACAACCGTAGGCTGCACTCAACCCTCGGCTACGTCTCACCAGCCGAATACGAGCAAGCCCACTACGCGACCCTCAACCGAGAGCCGCAACCCGCATAGGAGCGGCAGAAAACCTGGGGCGCTTCAATGACCGCTTGAATCCGCCGTAGTTCAAGGTCCCTTTTCTCAAACGACCCGATCCTTGAAAGACGCAGCACAGTCTGGTTCGATAAAGTCGACCTGCCGTTGCTCCGAATTTCCGGCAGGGTCACTCAAGCCTTCAAACATCTTCGCGGCGCAGGGCCTACCTGCTGTAGGGGGCGGGCATCAGGGTGTACTTCGTCTCGAGGTATTCGTGGATGCCCTCATGGCCACCTTCGCGCCCCATGCCGGACTGCTTCACTCCGCCGAAGGGAGCGGCAGCATTCGAGACCACACCCACGTTCAGGCCCATCATTCCGGTATCGATGAGGTCGATCATCCGATGCGCGCGGTTTGAGTCGGAGGTGAAGACGTAGCCGACGAGCCCGTAGGGCGTGTCATTCGCGATGCGCACGGCATCGTCTTCGTCGACGAAGCGCCGGATGCCGACGATCGGAGCGAAGATCTCTTCCGTTGCCAGCAGCATGCCGTCGCCGACCCGGTCGACGACCGTCGGCTGGAAGAACGTGCCCGGCCCGTCGATCGGATCCCCTCCGGCTCGGAGCACGGCGCCGTGCGACACGGCATCGTCGACGAGTCGGCTCGAATTACGAACCACCCTGTCGTCGATCAGTGGCCCGATGTCGACGCCGGGCTCCGTGCCCCGCCCGACGTTCAGCGCACTGACGCGCTCCGTGATCGCATCGGCGAATCGATCGGCGATGCCCTGCTGCACAATGAAGCGGTTCGCCGCCGTGCACGCCTGGCCGATGTTGCGGAACTTCGCGGTCATGGCCGCGTCGACAGCGAGCTCGAGGTCGGCATCGTCGAAAACGATGAAGGGAGCGTTGCCGCCGAGTTCCATCGACGTACGAAGAACGTTGTCCGCGGCCTGTTTGAGCAGGGTGACCCCGACCGGCGTCGATCCCGTGAAGCTGACCTTGCGAAGTCGCGGATCGGAGATGAGCGCGTCAGAGAGCTCGATGGTGTCCGTCGTCGTGATGACGTTCAGCACACCGGCCGGCACGCCTACCGTCACAAGAATGTCGGCCAGGGCGAGGGTGGTCAGCGGCGTCAGGGTCGCCGGCTTCACGACCATGGTGCACCCCGCAGCGAGGGCAGGGGCGATCTTGCGAGTGGCCATGGCCAGCGGGAAGTTCCACGGAGTGATGAGGTAGGCCGGGCCCACGGGCCGATGGGTGACGATCATCCGCCCCGTCCCCTCGGGGGTGCTGCCGTAACGCCCATCGATGCGCACGGCCTCCTCAGAGAACCAGCGGAGGAATTCGCCGCCGTACGCCACCTCGCCGTAGGCCTCTGCGAGCGGCTTACCCATCTCGAGGGTCATGAGAAGAGCGAGGTCGTGCTTGCGCTCCTGCAGGAGGTCGAATGCGCCCCGGAGGATCTCGGCGCGCACCCGTGGAGGGGTGCTACCCCAGCTCTGCTGCGCCGCCACGGCATGGTTGAGCGCCCGGACGCCGTCGGCGACCGACGCATCGGCGATCGTGCGGATGACCTCACCGGTCGCCGGATCCATCACCTCGACCGTGCGCCCACCGGAGGCCTCTACCCACTCCCCACCGATCAGCAGCCGGTCGGGCACAGCATTCAGTACGGTGCGTTCGTCATGCTCGGTGATCATCGGGCAGACTCCATTTCGTCGAGGATCGGCACGAGGTGTTCGCGAAAGAGCGGGTAGTTCTCGGCCATCGGGAAGTGGCCGATGCCGGTCATGGTTCCGCCCTTCGCGCCGGGGATGGCGTCGAGCGCAGCGGCCGTGTCAGCCGGAGTGCAGGCGTGGTCGTACTCGCCGGTCAACAGGTACACCGGGATGCTGCCGGTGTCAATCGTGCGGGCGGAATCCCTGAGATCGAAGTCCTGAGAGTAGAAATATGTGTCTCCCCGGTAGATGCCGGGGCCACCCTGGCTGTAGATCCACCACACCTCGCGGCGGGAGGCCTCCGGGCTGTGGGGCGACATGAGGCTGTGCGTCCAGCTGGCCACCGAGACCTGGGCGTTGATGCTCGGGTCGAGCGGCCAGTCGTTGAAGCGGCCCTCGACCTTCAATGCTCCGGAGAGGCCGATCACACCGCGCCAGCGCTGGGGATCCCGACGGGCGAGCTCGATCACCAGGGAGCCTGCCATCGAGCAACCGAGCACGATCGGCCGATCGAGGGAGAGCGACGCACTGAAGTCCTCCACCAGCCCGACGTACTCGTCGGTCGTCAGGAGGTACTCCTGCTTCCACCAACCCGCGGGCGGCAGCGACTTGCCATGCCACGGGAGATCGAAGGCGATGACGCGAAACCGTGCGGTCAGCTCGCGGTCGGCCAGAAGATGCCGGAACTGCCGGGCATCAGCGCCCGCCGTGTGCAGGCAGAGCAGCACCGGTCCCTCACCCGCCTCCTCGAAGTAGACCCTCTGCTCGACTCCCCGGGAGGTGAAACTCACGTACCTGCCGACGACATCCTCGATCTCAGCCATTGCTCCGCCCGATCTCCACTATACGATTGAGCACCCGGAGGTGCCTGATGAGCGAGGTGCGGCCCTCGACGATCTCGATGCCGCCCGGGGCCTTCGTCAGTGCCAGCAGGTCATGCCGGCGCGGTGCCGCGTCAGGGTCGGCCAGTTCGGCCCAGGCCGAAACTGGTGCCCGCAGAACGATCGTCTCGGCGCTGTGACGGGTGAGAGGATTCGTCTCGGCTGCGACGCCCTCAGCAGAGATGCTCATCCACGTCGTCGTCCCTCCGATGCACTCGGCACGCACGATCACATCGGCCCCGCGCGAGATGTGTCCCAGCTCGGCGTCGGTATTCGCTCGGGCGCAGAACAGCAGAAGACGCTCGGGAAGAGCCTGGCCATTCATCATCGTCGCCCACCCCCACCGATGGAGCCGACCAACCCGTGAAGAGGGCTCGATGCTCCGACTTCCAGGGCGGAGACGGTGCCGAGCACATCGCCATCGTGGCCCGGCAGGAGGATCGACCCCGGGCGCCCGCTGAGCATCCGTTTCACGAGAGCGAAACCCTTGTACATGCCCACGAGATCCGTCACCGAGACAAAGGGCATCTCTCGCTCCAGCTCCTCGCGGAAGTGCACCGCGTCGGAGGCTAGCAGCACCATTCCCGCGCTTGTCTCTACGGTCAGCATGCTCTGCCCAGGGGTGTGCCCGCCGACCTCGATGATCTCGATGCCGGAGGCTAGCTGCAGGGATCCCGAGAAGGTGCGCACCCGCCCCTCGTCGCGCATCCGCAGCAGAGCATCGACCTCATCGCGTTCGGTGAAATGGGCGATCTGTGGACGCGTCGAAACCTCTGAGGCCCAGAAGTTCAGCTCGGCCTCTGCGACGATGATCGTCGCGTTCGCAAAGAGTCCCAGGTTGCCGATGTGGTCGTAGTGCGCATGAGTGACGACGATGTCGAGCGGTGCGTCGAGGTCGATTCCGAGCTCCCGATAGGCCGTCGCCGGATCCACGAGCACGGTGCGACCCCGGCGGGCGGCAGCGCCGGCAGCGAAGCCGGTGTCGACGAGAACGGTGCGCTCTTCGTCCCGGATGATCCAGAAAAAGTAGTCGACGGTGTGCGCCCTGTCGGCATCGCCGTAGATACCGAAGTTCAGAAAGACCTCACTGCGGCGTGCCAGACGCGTGCCGTGACGCACCACGACGACCTCATACTGCTCACTCGTCATTGGCTGGGCACTCAATCGTTCAAATCGCGGCGAAAGGTCTCGGGCAACCACTTGATCAGGATCGGAAGAGCGATGAGCGCCACCGCCCCGAGGTACCACGAGGGCGAGATGGAGGTGCCCGTGCCAGCGACCAGGGCCGTGGCGACGAGGGGCCCAGGCCCGGCGATGAGGGCCAGAGCGAGATTGTAGCCGAGGGCGCTGCCCGAAGATCGGGTCGCCGCAGGGAACAGCTCGACCAGCAGCACCACGTTGGACACCGAACAGAGCGCCTGGCAGATCCCCAGCAGAACGACACCCAGCACGATCAGCACGGGATTGCCCGTCGCGAAGAGAAAGAACGACGGGATCGACAGCACGACGAAACCGACGGTTCCCGCGATGTTGACAACGCGCCGCCCGATCCGGTCGGAAAGGATCCCGGCCACCGGGCAGAGGAGCATGTAGATGAACAGCCCGATCCCGCTCATCAGGAGAGCGGTCGTTCGGTCGAACCCGAGAGCCGTCGTGAAGTGGTTGTTCATATAGGTCGCGAGGTAGTAGATCCCGAGGCCCGAGACGCTGGAGAAGGCGAAGGTGATCAGGATGGCGAAGATGTTCTTCTTGCTGCCGGTCTGACGAAGCGGCGAATCAGCGACCTCCTTGTTCTCAGCCAGCTTGGTGAACACCGGGGTGTCCCCGAGCTTCAGCCTGATGTAGAGACCGATCAGAGCGAGCGGCAGCGCGAGGAGGAACGGGATGCGCCACCCCCACGAGGAGACGAAGCCGCTGTCGAGGGAGGAGATGCCGAGGGCGACGAAGCTCCCGACCAGAAAGGCGAGCGCGGCCGTTCCGGAGATCAGGCTGCCGTACAGGCCCCGCTTGGCGGCAGGGGCACTCTCGACGAGATAGGCGGCCGAACCGCTCCACTCCCCTCCGGCGGCAAGGCCCTGGATGCAGCGCAACAGAACGAGCAGGATCGGCGCAGCGACACCGATCGTGGCGAAGTTCGGGAGGAGCCCCATGAGGAAGGTCGAGCCGCCCATGATCGTCACCGACAGTACGAGCGCGATGCGGCGGCCGTGCTTGTCACCAATCGGGCCGAGAATGAACGCTCCGATCGGTCTCATCAAGAAGCCGATGGCGAAGACCGACAGCGAACTCAAGAGGCCGACGACCGGATCGGCCCCGATCGGAAAGAACTGCTGGCCGATCAGCACGGCGAAGAAGCCGTAGATCGCGAAATCGAACCACTCCATGAAGTTGCCGATACCGACGGCGAACGCTGTCTTCACTCTGGTGTCGGCACTCGTCTGGATCCTTGGAGACGTGCGGGTCGAAGTATTGGTGGTCATGGCTGCTACCTCTCTGTAGGAGCTCGGTTCTGCGGGATGAGGGGCCCTCTATTGCGAAGGCGTGAAGGTGATGTCGTTGCGGAGCTCGTAGTAGCGGGCCAGCTCGGTGTGATCGGGCAGCTCACCCCCAACGGTCTCGCGAGCGGTGTTGGCGATCTCGAAGGTCGTTGCGGTGAGGGGACTCTCGGTCCCGGTCTCGGCCGCAAGGTCCCGGGCGATACCCAGGTCTTTGATCATCAGGTCCATACCGAAACCGGAGTCCCACGTGCCGGTGAGGATGTGCTTGGGGAACTTGACCTCCGTGGCCTGGCTCCGCCCGGTCGACGCGTTCAGAACGTTCACCATGACGGCGGGGTCGATACCGAATTTCGTCGAGATCGTCAGGATCTCTGCCGCGGCAGCGATGTTGGTCGCCGACAAAAGATTGTTCAGGGCCTTGGCCGCGTGACCCGACCCGGACGGCCCGACCACGAGGATGCTGCCGGCCATCGGCTCGAGATGAGGCATCGCCCTCTCGACCGCCGTCGGCTCTCCACCCACGATGATCGCCAGCTGGCCGGTGACCGCCTTGGCAGTACCGCCGGAAACCGGGGCATCGACGTACCCGATCCCGTGTTCGGCCGCGCGGGCCGCCAACATCTGGGTGCTGGTCGGCACCGACGAGCTCATGTCGATGACCAGCGCGCCCTCGGGCAGCTTCTCGAGCAGCCGGTCGCCCGTGAGCATGATGCTCTCGACGATTCGACTGTTCGGAACCATGAGGATGACCGTGTCGATCTCCTCCGGCACGGTGTCGAGGGTCTCGAGTGCACGCACACCGAGTTCGTCCGCCAGTTGCGTCGCAGCGGGCCCGACGTCATAGAGGGTCGTGTTGAAGGCAGCGGCGTACTGGCGAGCCATCGGACCACCCATCTTGCCGAGGCCGATGAAGAGTGTGGTCATGAGGCTGTTCCCATCGATTCAATCGGGTTCTGCAGATCGCTCTCCGCCTCGTCGAGCGCGCCGGCGAGGCGGAGAGCGATCTTCTCGGCGACCGCGACGTGTGCCCGGCACGCTTCCTCGGCACGGTCGGGGTCGCCCTGCTCGATGGCATCGACCACGCGCGTCAGTTCGGCCACCATGTGCCTGGCCCGCCCCTCGGAGTGCAGGGTGAGAGCCCGCAATTGAGAGATTCGTGCCTGCACGTTCGACAGCATTTCGCCGATGATCGGGTTCCCGGAGGCATCGATGAGCGCAGTGTAGAAATCGTTCTTCAGCTCGATGAGCATCGGAATCTCAACCCGCTCGGCCTCGGTCCGGATGGCGGCGAGGGCAGCCTGGATACGTTCGATCTGCACCGACGTACCCGACTCGGCCGCCAGTCGACCCGCAGCCGATTCGAGCGTGGCACGTACTTGGTAGAGGTGCACGACGTCGTCGTAGCTCAACGCACTGACGATCGGGCCGACGTTCGCCTCCATCGTGACAAGCCGTTCCGATTCGAGCTGGCGAAGGGCTTCCCGAACCACCGTGCGGCTGACGCCGAGCTCCTCCTCGAGGCGCTTCTCGATGAGACGCATCCGGGGCGGGAAATCACCCGAGACGATCTTGGAGCGGATGTGGTTGACAGCCTGCACGCGCAGAGGCGCAGCCTGACGGATCAGCGCCATCATCGGTATTCAGGACTCCTTGCCGGTGTGAACAGTCACTGTCGGCTCCAGCGGCTCGACGCCGACGACCTCCTGCCACGCCTCGACTCCACCCTGGAAGGCGACGATGCCCGCCTCGGGCAGAGCGATCTCGATGGCTTCGAGAATCTCCTGGGGGGTGAGTCCGAGGTCGAGGCCCACTCGGATGTGGCTCTTGATCTGGGCGCTCGGGGCACGAAGCACCGTCAGACTCAGAACGAAGAGCAACTCCTTCGTCTTCCGATCGAGGGAGCGCTGGTCGAGGTAGGCCGCCGACACCACTCCATTCGCAGCCTGGAGCACAGGGAAGTCTGCCGCCGCCATCACCTTGTGATAGTCGAGCACGTAGCCGCGCTTGCTGGCCATGTCATCGATGTAGTTCTGGGCGTCGTCAGCCATCGGATCCTTCTCCTCGTTGAGTGAGCGCCTGATCGGCGACACCTATCGTATTACGATAATACCGTATGCCTAGAGTATGACGAGGTCGAGCGAGAAAATCAAGGGCCGAGCCGCATAAGTGAGGAGGGGTGAATCTTCTATATCTGTCAAGTTGCGATTGGGGTCGGTTCGGTGACGGTGTGGAGGGTGTTCAGGGCGCGGTAGAGGTGGCGTGCGAGGTATCTTTTGAGGCACCGTCGGATCTCGCGTGAGGTCTTGCCTTCGGCTCTTCGGCGTTCGGCGTAGGCGCGGGTATCGGTATCGTGGACCATTCTGACGACCGTGGCCATGTGTAGGGCCCTGTTCAGACGTCTGTCGCCACCTCGGTGCAATCGGTACCGTGTGGTGTTTCCCGAGGACGCGGGTGTCGGGCTCACCCCGGCCAGCGCAGCGAAGGCTGCTTCTGAACGCACTCGGCCGGGATGCGACCATGCGGTGTAGACCACGGCTGCGGTGACAGGGCCTATACCTGTCTGCTCGGGCAAGGGCGCTGCGGGGCTGGCCTCGAGGAGCTCGGTGGTCCGGGTGTGGTTGTCCTTGAGTTCGGAATCGAGCGCATCGGTGCGTTTCGCGAGTCGGACGGCCTCGGCTCGTGCGGTGGACGCGGCAAGGAACTCCTCACGGGCGCGCCAGTGCGAGATCTCGGTGATCGTGGTGTCGGTGAGAGGCTTTCGCGCGTCGACGCCGAGATCAACGGTGCGTAGGAGGGCGGTGAGGGCGTTAACTTTCGCCGTGCGCTCGATGGTCATCTGCTCCCGGGCAGAGACGACGACCCGCAACGCGGCACGGATACCGTCATCTTGTCGGGGATTACGCAGTTGGGATGGTTCTTGGGGTCAGCCCACGGTTCGGCATAAATGACACGATAGGGGCGCAGGCACTTGATTGTAAGTTTTTGGCGCGGTATCTCTCTCGCCTGACTTCCGCTTGAATACGGGAAGAGAACATCTTGGGCGTTGGCGGCCATAGCGAGCCGTGGACAGGGCGACGACGTGGGCTCCAAACAGGTTTTACACTATCTACGCAACCACACGCCCCGGAAACACGCGAGACACGATCGGTTGCCGCTTCCAATCGTGTTAGATATTCCTTATCGTGAGCTGACCCCTCCACGGCCACCTCACCAGTCCCACTGCTGGCATCGTTCGGCTACCTCTCCGGCCGCCGCCGCCCACAATAGCGGAGCTAACTGGATAAGCATGAGACCACTTTTCGGCCGATTCAACCGCCCGTCAGCGGAAAGCTAAGTGAATCATTGGACAACAAAGCTCCAATCGATTTCGAAACCCGTTGTGCTCGTGCGTCACGCCGGGATCAGTGCTATCGAGTCATTACGCGGGGTGGAGCTCCATTGCGGTGACGGTTGACCCGACCGATTGGAGACGCATCACTGAGTGTTCGCCGCAACGCACACGAGCCTCCCGAAACTCAGTGTCGGTCGTTGGCAGTGCAGCGACTCGCGCGGCGATGCTCAGGCATAGAGCGGGAAGATCTGCCGAGCCGATCTTGTCTGGCAGGCCGAGCCATGGGCGCGTGGTGAGCCTCGGCTCGCTTTCGGCGTTTATCGGGAGCATGCGGATGTGATCGCGGTGGGGTGCCTGCGACGCGATACTCGCAAGATTTTTGAGCTCCTGGACGAACCGCCTGATATGCGACCCATCGACGGCGACGACGGTGAATTCTGCGTTCATGAGGCAGTCAGGCCAGCTGCTGGCGGCGGAAGACGGCGACTCCTGCGGCAGCGCCATTCGCACGCTGATTGCCCGGCGCCGATCAAGCAAAAATGGTTGGACTGAATCAATTAAGAGCACCTCTGGTGCCGCGGCAGGGTCGATCTTGGCGACGCGGACCAGTTCGCTCAGAGACGGGACCAGGTGGGTCGACCCGGTTGGCATTGTGATTTGCCATCCGTTTGGTGCAGAGACCACTCGCACGCCACGAACTCGAGACAGACGCTCCGCAGCCCTCGAGATGAGGGCTGCGGAGTATTTTCCTGCGAGCCACGGCCACGACCAGTCCTTCACGGAGTAACTGCCGCATGCCCCACACATATGCGATCATCCCTGCCTGGTCATGATGTGCCGAAACTAACTCTGATTGAACTATTTCGAGGAGAGTACCGCCTCGATAGCGACGTCTTCGGCGCGAGTGACATTCGGGACGTCCTTGCGGCAACCCATGATGAACAAGCCCGAGGCAACCGTCCCCAAGGCTCCCACGACAAACGCCGCAACGGTGATGTCTGTTCCTGCTGTCAGCATCGAGGTAATGATGATGCCTCCAACAACCGCGCCTATTTGTCCCAAGCTGTTGACGAAGGTGGTTCCGGTTGCGCGAGATTTTGTTTCAAACGAGTCCGCCATGAAATACAGCAGCGCACTGTATGCACCGATCTGGAAGAACAGCCCAATGCTCATAAATAGGACCACCATAACGGCGCCCTGCGCGAGCAGGGTCATCACCGCGAAGGACACACCACCGAGGATCCAGGCTACGGCAATGACATTTCGACGGCTGAAACGGTCACCGAGCCATCCGTGGAATACATAACCCCCGAAAGCAACGATGTTCGAGAGGATTAAGATGATGAGCGCGTTGCTGAAAGTAACATGCTTGCCCTGGGTCAAAAGCGTTGTGCCGAGAATGCTGAACGTCAGGATGCCGAACCAGTTCAGAAAAAATGCAAGCGACAAGAAGATGGTGTTTCGACGCTTGCCCGGTGCGAAGATGTCTGCCAGTGGGGCACGAGCATGTTCAACTGTCACCTTGAAAGTTGCGGCCAACTCTTTAGCCTGCTCCATCTCACCCTGTTTCACCAAGGCACTGATTCGCTGCTGCACCTGAAACTGCGGGCTTTCCTTCATGCGCATACGCATTACCAAGAGCAGGATTGCCGGGAAGGTGGCCACAAGGAAGCTTCCTCGCCACCCGATGCTGGGGAGGAAGATCGCCGCGAGCGCTGCGGACAGCAACACACCAATCGGCCATCCACCCTGCACAATGCTGTAGATGAATCCGCGGTTCCGTTTGATGAACTTGTCGTCTGTGACGTCGTAGATTTCATTGAGATAGGTGGCGTTGATGGCCTGCTCGCTGTAACCGAGACCGGCGATGCTCCGCACGCCAATCAGGTATAGCGGGTTAAATGTCAGCGCCGTTGCAAGCGAGGCGAGGGCCGTTCCACCGATAGTAAGCATCATGCCGCGCTTGCGGCCGATTCTGTCGGCCACGAGACCAAGCAGGATCGCGACGATGAAAGTGCCGACCGACACCCACGTGTTGATCGCGGTGCTCGTGGCTGGAGCCCAGCCGAAGTCTTTCGCCATAACCGGGAGCATGGTACCGAACAGCACAAAGTCATAGACCGCAAAAGTCCACGCGAGAAAAGCCAAAACAGTGGCGAATCGCGCATCCTTCGGGGTGATGGTATTCGGTTTCCAAATATTTGGTGTGGAGGTAAAACTCATGAGTTTGGTTCCTTCCAAGGGTTCTTGTTGTCATAGTTGTCTGCCATTTCGTCAAAGGTTGCCCATTTGATCCCCTCATGGGAATTGATGTGATCGATGAGCCGCTCAAGCATGAGAAGCACTTGCGGGCGCCCTGAAACGTCGGGGTGGATGGTGAAGGTGAAAGTGGCTTCATTGTTTTCGCGATAAACCCAGTCGAACTGGTCACGCCACATCTCCTCCAAATGGCGTGGGTTCACGAATCCGTGACTATTCGGTGCGCTCTTGATAAACATCATTGGAGGCAGGTCATCGAGGTACCAGTTAGCGGGAATCTCGATGAGCTTCGACTCGATGCCGCGCTGAAGCGGCTTCATCCAAGACTCGGCCGGCTGGGAATAGTCGATGGGTGTCCAGGTGTCTCCCACGCGCACCCGGTAGGGCTGGAAGTCGTTGTGCATCAGCGAGTGGTCATATTTGATCCCTCGCTCGAGGAGCAGTTCGTTTGTGACGCGGGAGAATTCCCACCACGGCGCAACGTAACCGGTGGGGCGACGGTTTGTGACGCCTTCGATGAGGTCGATGCATCGGTCAAGAACAGCTGTTTCCTGTTGGCGGCTCATCGCGATGGGGTTTTCGTGGCTGTATCCATGGATGCCGATCTCGTGGCCTTCGTCAACGATCCGGCGGAATTGGTCAGGGAATGTCTCGATCGAATGGCCGGGGACGAACCACGTTGTTGGCAGATCGTATTTTTTGAAAAGGTCTAGCAGTCGGGGTACTCCGACCTCGCCGGCGAACATTCCCCGCGAAATATCGTCGGGTGAGTCCTCGCCACCGTATGAGCCGAGCCAACCTGCGACGGCGTCGACATCGACACCGAATCCGACCAATATCTCTTTTGCCATGCTTGTTCCTCCGTTTGTTGCCTTTAGGCGGTGTTGGTGTGTGCAAGAAAGCGAGTCACGGCGGTATGGGTGGATTCGGGTGAGTCGCAGCTACCGAGCGCCGCGATGACGAGGATACGTAATTGGGGAGCTCTGTAGAGCCCGCCCAGCACAGCACCGCTCCTGACCAGTTCAGCGCCGCCGCCGTCTCCATAGATAGCAGCCGCTCGACCAGTTGCGACGCGCGAGGTGAGAACGATTGGCATGCCTGCAGCGAGCAGCGGTGCTAGCGCGCGCACCATGTCCCGTCCAGGGTTACCTGCTCCCATTCCTTCGATGACGAGGCCTGACGCTCCCGCTTTGACTACCGCATCTAGCGCCGTCGTGTCCGCGCCCGGGTAACACGACACGATATCGACGCGCGGAATGGAATCAGCCCTCAGCTTTTCGGCCGACAACAGTGAATGCCGGATGGGTCGCCAATGGATTGCGATCTGACGGCCCAGCACACCTCCCAGCGCACCATGCGGTGAGTCGAATGCGGCGCTTGACAGAGTGCTTGATTTTCTCGTCTCCGGGACAGACCAAATTTCCCCGTCGAAAACAATCAGCACCCCCAGGCCCCGAGTCCGCTCATCAACGGCGACGATAAGCGCGTTTTGAAGATTGCCGATACCGTCCGACGCACTGTCGCCAGATGAACGCTGAGACCCGGTAAGGATCACTGGTTTGATCGAGTCGTGGAACAGGCTCAGGAAGAAACCGGTCTCCTCCATCGTGTCGGTGCCGTGGGTGATCACGCACGCACAGACCTCCGGGTCGGACAGCACCTGCTGCACTCGGAGGAGGGTGCGCGCCATATCAGACGGCGTCAAGTTGAAGCTGTTGAGTTGGAACAGTTGCTCGACACGCACCTGAATGTCAACAGGCAGGACCGCAGCGCCGAGCAAATCGGCACCAGAGACCGCAGCGATGGCATCGCCTTCGGCGTTCTGCACACTGGCTATTGTGCCGCCCGTCGCAAGTACCACAACAGTCTTCACGCGAAAACCTCTTTGTTTTTTCGATCGTTTCGCCAAACGTTTGGCGATGACCGAAATGGTATAGGCAAACGTTTGGCGAAGTCAATGAGGATTTTTGGTGAAAGTTGCGCCAAGATAGGAATCCGAGTTAGGGAACCCCCGATGTCGATCCGCAACGAGTTACCGAACGCTGCAGCGACAGGTCGAGTGACCCTACGAACGATTGCTGAAACGGCGGGCGTGCATGTCTCGACCGTGTCTCGAATCCTCAATAACCAGCTCGGTGACACACAGCACACCGCAGCGGCGGAGACGGTTGATCGAGTGTTGGCTGTTGCTGCCGGTCTTCGCTACACCCCTAACCCATCAGCCAAGAGCCTTCGAACACGCCGCAGCAGTCACATCGGCGTACTTGTCCCGACGCTGACCGACATTGTGCTGGCGACGATCTATGAGGGCATCGAGGAGGCCGCGGAACGGCACGGTTATTCGACATTCGTGACCAACTCCCAAGATGACCCAGGGCGTCGTGAGCGCCAGACCGCAACTATGCTTGCCCGACATCCAGACGCGATGATATTTGGGGATGCTGACTTCCATAGCGACTTTCTCGAGCGTCAGCGCCGCAAGGGCGTGCCGTTCTGTCTCGTTTCCCGGAGGGTTGAAGGTTTTTTATCTGTCACTACCGATGACTATCGTGGCGGCCAACTCGCTGCGAAACACCTACTGGAACTGGGACTCGTTCGAGCTGCGGTGCTCGCTGGCAAACCATTCGCTAGTACCACCATCGATCGCACTGCCGGGTTTCTCGACACTTTCAAAGCTGCAGGCCA
Organism: Subtercola vilae; assembly: GCF_004923255.1. Classification (GTDB taxonomy): domain Bacteria; phylum Actinomycetota; class Actinomycetes; order Actinomycetales; family Microbacteriaceae; genus Subtercola; species Subtercola vilae. The sequence goes on from NZ_QYRT01000060.1 coordinate 13,436, forward strand.
CCCCATCGCAGATCACCTCATTCTGTACGGCCCATTTGACACAACCGGCGGACGCGAAGCGATGCAAGCAGTGCTCTCGACGAGAGCGCAGCTCGATGCGGTTTTCGCCACAAACGATTTCGCCGCAATCGGAGCGATGGGTGCACTGCGAGACGCTGGACTTGTCGCCGGAGTTGATGTTGCCGTCATCGGATACAACGACGTTCCGCTTTCAGGAGCTATCCCGATGCCGTTGACCACGATTCACTCGGCCCACAACCGAATGGGCCAGGAAGCCGTCGAACTGATAGTGAAACTACTCAATGGAGAGCAACCAAACTCGGTGCTTTTGCCACCAACGTTGGTTCCTCGTGAATCGACGCTTGGAGTCGCCACCGCGCGAACGATGGAGTTGCAGAGCAATCGGCTTATCGCAACCCAGAAGCGACGACAGTAGCAGAATCACGTACCGCCCGAATGTTCCGGGTGTCGTACTGTACAGCGAGGACCGACTAATAATTCGTCTGATATCCGCAGTGAATAGAAATGGCAATGCTAAGTCCACTCGTCAACGCGCATGAATCCTGGCTGGGCAACATCGAAATCATTTCTGTGGATGCGCTTATCAGAACCACCGAACCCAAGGACACTCCCCGTCGTGACCTTCACCATCACAGCAGCTACGTTCTGGTTCAACTGCTGCGGGCATCAGGGCTCATCGACGAATGAGATGTTCTCCTATTCTGGGGGGCGTTTGAGAAAAAGGAGCTTGGCCTACGTTTAGGTCTTCGCCATTATGTCTGTGGTGTCTTGTTCGGTGAACGGTCGGCGGTCTGAATGGGGTGGATGGTTCAGATGCCTGAAATTGTG
>NZ_QYRT01000061.1 GCF_004923255.1 Subtercola vilae
CAGAAGCAGCTCGACACCGTAGCCGCCCAACTGAACCGTCGACCACGCAAACGGTACGGATACGCCACCCCAGATGAGATGATCAAAACCCTACTGGTGCAATGACCGCTTGAATCCGCCCACGGGAGCGGCAGTTTGGGCCCGGAATTACGGCGTCTTCTGCGCCCGGCCTCCTCATCTCGAACGCGCTGGCAGCTCGCGCTCCGAGCGGCTCCCCTCTCGCAAACGACCAGATGTGAGAAGAGCTGCCACCACCTCACGGGCCCCCGGAAACAAGCAGATGTTGGCCTCTCATAACTGGCTCTCATAGGGCCATTTCCGGTTTACGCGTCGCGGACGGATATCGAGAGACCTGGCCCGGAACCCCTAAACGTACTCGAAGCTCCGAATTCTCTAGCGAGCCCAACTCTGCCCACGGCCTGTAATCGCTGGTGCGTAAGGGCCGATCTGATCGCGAGACGCAAGCTAGAGGCCTCGAGTCGGCTCAGCAACGAACGATCCCGCCGCGATCACCCGAAAGTGCGCGGAACACACAGCGTAAGCGAGGTGAAGGCCTCCCTCTGCGACAACCAGTTCTTCCGTAGTGTGAGTTCAGTGTTGATGGTTTCGGGCATTCTGTTGCGGTCCTGTGGGTGGGTTACTCGGTTACGACGAGTGCTGTGACGAGGGGGGTTTTGCGGTAACGGCGCTCGAGTACTCGGATGACGGCCTGACTGATGAGTTGTTCGGCCTCTATGGTGTCCAGTGGGTGTTCGGCTTTGCTGAGCGCGGTCGTGATGGCACTGGTTGCTGCTGTGACCCATGTTGTTTCCGGTGCGAATCCGCGGGGGAAGAACTCTGGGTCCTCCGCGAGGGTCTGGGTATCGGTGTTGACGATTGCGAGGATGGTGAGTGCCCCGGCGTCGGCCAGTTGGCGGCGATCGCGGAGAGCCGCGGTGGACGCATGCTGGTCGGTCATGCCGTCGACGAACACCAACCGGGCGGGAACCCTGCCGGCAATCTCTGCACGCCCCTTGATCAGATCGATTACGACGCCGTCTTCGATGATGAACACGTTCTCGGCGGGAATGCCGGTGCGGATCGCGATGTCGGCGTTTGCCTGGAGGTGGCGTCTTTCCCCGTGCACGGGCAGCACGTTCCGCGGCGACACGACGTTGTAGCAGTAGGCGAGTTCCCCGGCGCTGGCGTGTCCAGAGACGTGTACTTTGGCGTTGCCCTTGTGGATGACTCGGGCACCCCACCGGGTGAGTTCGTTGATGACCCGGTAAATTGCATTCTCGTTGCCAGGAATCAGGGAGCTTGCCATGAGGACGGTGTCGCCCTCACCGATCACGATGATGTGGTCTCGCATCGCCATCCGCGACAGTGCGGCCATCGGTTCACCCTGGGACCCGGTGCAGATCAGGACGATCTTGTCATCGGGTAGCCGTTCGATCTGTTTCATTCCAACAACGAGCCCATCGGGGATGTTGAGGTAGCCGAGGTCGGCGGCGATCCCCATGTTCTTCACCATGGAACGGCCAACGAACACGACTTTCCGGTCGTGGGCGGCTGCGGCGTCGAGGATCTGTTGGATGCGGTGGACGTGGCTGGCGAAGCTGGACACAATGATCCGGCGGGGAGCATTGCGGAACACTTCCTCGATCGCCGGTTTCAGGTCCGCTTCGGGTGTGGTGAAGCCGGGGACGTCGGCGTTGGTGGAGTCAACGAGGAAGAGGTCGACTCCTTCCGCGCCGAGGCGGGCAAAGCCGCCGAGGTCGGTGATGCGGTGATCGAGCGGGAACTGGTCCATCTTGAAGTCGCCGGTGTGCAGCACCAGGCCGGCGTCGGTGCGGAGCGCGACGGCCAGACCATCGGGAATGGAGTGGTTCACCGCCAGGAACTCCAGCTCGAACGGGCCGAGGTTCAGATGATCGTTTTCTTTCACGGTGATCATCGGGGGGGTGAGTTTGTGTTCGGCGAGCTTTGAGGCGACGAACGCGAGGGTAAGGGTCGAGCCGATCACGGGGATGTCGGGACGTTCGGCGAGAAGGTAGGGAACAGCACCGATGTGGTCTTCGTGGCCGTGGGTGAGGACGATGCCGACAATGTCATCCAGGCGGTGGCGGATGGGGTCGAAGTCCGGGAGGATGACGTCGATGCCTGGCTGATTGTCTTCGGGGAAGAGGAGCCCGCAGTCGATGACGAGGAGGCGGCCTCGGTATTCGAACACGGTCATGTTGCGGCCGATCTCGCCGATTCCACCCAGCGGGGTGATGCGCAGTCCGTCCTTGGTAAGGGGCTTGGCGGGAGGGAGGTCAAGGGTGTGAGATGTCACAGTATCCATTCGGTGTGTGGGCATACATTTTGGCCGCGTCAAGCGGCGACGGGATCGGTAGGGTCGGTGTGCAACTGTCCGGGGAGGTGTTCGGAAAGTCCTTGGAGTGAGCGGTGACGTCCGAGGGTTCCTACGGCGTTGATCAGGTCGGTTGTGAAATCGTCGCGAGCCATCTCGTTTGTCTGAGACGCGGCAGGCTCGACGGCCGCCCAAACCATGACTGCAGTGGAGAGATCATCGGCGCCAACTGCTGAGATAAACAAGTGCACGCTCTCTTCCCGTGGCTCGTCGTCAAAGATATCGGTGCCTTCTACCTTTTCGCTTGCGTGAAGAGCGAATAGGACCCGCGCGAGCGTGTAGTCCAGCAGTAGCTGGTTGCTATCGGCCCAGTACTGGCCGGAGATCTCGCGCACCGAGTTCACCTCGAATGCCCACTCCGACGCTGTCGCCTGCCGGGCCAGGAGCAGGGTGATTTTCGTCAACAGGAAGTCCTGGATCAAGTGCTGGTCGCGGCGTACCAGAGGGTGGATGAACATGGTGCTCATTTCCTCCCGCGCGGGCGGGATCGGTGGTTGTCACTGATGTGCCGGTTCGGCTAGGTCAAGCTCGGGATGCGCGCGTTCTATAGCGGCAAGAGACCGTCGGTCTTCGAACAAGGCGACGTCGCCGCCTTCGGGTCTGGTGGTCACTTCCACTCCGCGAAGACCGTTCAGGAGGGGCGCTATGCCGGGCGCGAGGTCGCGGGCGATGGTGAACCGGGTGGGTTCCAATGTCACGTCAGTATGAAATTCGGCCTGCATTCGTGCGGCTACTACTTCGAACTGCATCGGGCCCACGGCGGCGAGCAGGGGCCGGTGCGCTCCGACGTTTGGTGAAATCAGAACCTGAATAACTCCTTCACCGTTGAGTTGCTCGAGCCCGCGCCGGAATTGCTTATGTTTGCTGGTGTCTGCGGGTTGGGCGTAGGAGAAATGCTCCGGGCGGAACCGTGGAAGTGGTGGGTACTCGGCCGGTTCTCCGGCATACAGAGTGTCACCGGGGCGCAGGGATGAAGCGTTCACCAGGCCGACGACGTCACCCGGCCAGGCTGTGTCAAGGGTATGACGCTCGCGACCGACGACGTGCTGGGCGTACTTCGTCACGAACGGGCGGCCCGTCTGGGCGTGGGTAAGGATCATGCCGCGCTGAAATTGGCCCGAGCACACCCGGACGTACGCGACCCGGTCGTGGTGGGCTGTGTCCATTCCTGATTGGACCTTGAAGACGTAACCGGAGAAGTCGGTGTTGACGGGCCGCGCCCGGGCATCGGTCATCACCCGCGCGGCGGCCGGCGGCGCGTAGGAAACCAACGCGTCCAGGAGGGTGCGGACTCCAATGTTTCGGACAGCTGAGCCGAAAAAGACGGGGGTGCTTTGCCCGGCTAAGAACAGTGCCGTATCGTGCGTTCGCCCGGTTGCAGCCAGCAGAGCATCTTCTTCAACTGCTGTGGCGTAGTCCTGACCTAGAGCCTGGGTAGCATCTTCTGGCCGTATCGGTGTCTCCTGGGCGATCGTTGAGCCTCCGACGGTGTGCTGATACGTGGTGACCTGGTCTATTCCGCTGGTGAGCAGGCCACGGAATTCACCGGCCGCACCAACGGGCCAGACCATTGGTGTGGGGAGTAGGCCTGTGCGGGTCTCGATCTCATCGAGAAGGTTCAGAGCTGAAAGGCCTGGCCTGTCCCATTTGTTGATCAGGGTGATCAGCGGGATTCCCCGCATGGCGCACACAGCGAACAGCTTCATCGTCTGTTCTTCGAGCCCTTTCGCGGCGTCGATGAGCATGATCGCAGAGTCCACCGCGGAGAGCACCCGGTAGGTGTCCTCGGAGAAGTCCGCGTGCCCGGGGGTGTCGACGACGTTGATGATCGTGCCGCGGTGTTCGAATTGCACCACGGCGGAACTGATCGAGATACCCCGCTCCTGCTCCATCGCCATCCAATCCGAGACAGTGCCCCGCCGGCCGGGTTTGCCGTTCACCGCCCCTGCCTCCGAGATCCGGTGGGCGTGCAGGAGCATCGCTTCCGTCAGGGTCGATTTGCCGGCGTCAGGGTGGGAGATCACAGCGATGGTCCGTCGCCGCATCGCCTGATCCAGGACAAGAAGGTTGTCTGCTTCCGTCATGGTCAGCGGGTTCGCAGTTGGTTGATGAATTCGTCGGCCATGGCCAGCTGCTCGGCGAGGGATTCCCGGCGAGAAACCGCCTCGTTCATGAAAGACAGCAGCCGATCCGCGTCGTCGGTGTCCGGTGTGCACGTGGCCGAGTCCAGTCCCCGCAGAAAGCTGGCGATGTCGTCGAGGGTGAATGACAGTGCCCGCATCTGCCGGATCAGGAGCAAACGCCCATGATCCGCAACTGTGTACAGCCGGAAACCGCCTTCGGTCCGGCCCGATGGGTGCAGCAGGCCCGTTTCGTCGTAGTGCCGGATAGTCCGAAGCGACAACCGGGTCAGTTCTGCCAGTTCTCCGATATGCATCATCGGTGCGTGATCTTGTTCGTCATGTTCTCCCACACCCTAACCATACCCTCACGTTAGGGTAGCGTTAAGGGTGCCGGCTGAAGATTCACCGAAACTTCTGCCGGCACAGCCGAGCCTTTCTTCTGCGCAGTGTGGCGTGGACAACCCACCCTGTCCACCGGCCCCGTTAGGTGCCCTGTCCCCTCTAAGGAGACCGCTGATGCCGATTGTCATGAAAACAGCTACGCCCGGTCGTTACAGACCAGACCCTTCCGTCTTGACCGCACTGAAATTCCCGCGACTGCTGACCCGGGAGGTCCTCGCGGGTCTCGTCGTCGCGATGGCACTGATCCCTGAGGCGATCTCGTTCTCGATCATCGCGGGCGTCGACCCTCGGGTCGGCTTGTTCTCCTCATTCGTGATGGCGGTATCGATCTCCTTCCTCGGTGGACGACCCGCGATGATCACCGGAGCCACCGGGGCCATCGCTCTCGTGATCGCCCCGGTCGCCCGTGATTACGGGATGGACTATTTCCTCGCCACCGTCATCCTGGCCGGCGTGCTCCAGGTCATCCTCGGCATGATCGGCGTTGCCCGACTGATGCGTTTCATTCCCCGAAGCGTCATGGTCGGGTTCGTCAACGCGCTAGCGATCCTGATCCTCATCGCGCAGCTACCGCAGCTGATCGCCGTGCCCTGGCTGGTGTACCCGCTGGTCGCGGCCGGCATCCTGGTGATGGTCTTCATGCCCAAGCTCACCAAAGTTGTTCCGGCGCCGCTGGTTGCGATTGTTCTGATCACCGTCGCGACGGTGGTGTTCGCGTTCAACGTTCCCAACGTCGGCGGGGAGGGTGAGCTGCCTCGAGCCCTGCCGGCACTGTTCATCCCGAACGTGCCCATCACCTGGGAGACCCTGACGATCATCGGCCCGTTCGCTGGAGCGATGGCGATGGTGGGGTTGCTGGAATCGTTGATGACCGCGAAACTCGTCGATGAGATCACCGACACCCACTCCCGGAAAACCCGCGAAGCATGGGGCCAGGGGGTTTCGAACATGCTCTCCGGGCTCTTCGGCGGAATGGGCGGCTGCGCGATGATCGGCCAGACCATGATCAACGTGAAAGCGTCCGGCGCACGCACCCGGATTTCAACGTTCCTCGCCGGCGTTTTCCTCTTGGTGCTCGTTGTCGGCCTCGGGAACATCGTCGCCGTCATCCCCATGGCAGCCCTCGTCGCGGTCATGATCATGGTCGCCGTCGCCACCTTCGACTGGCACTCCATCAGAATCTCAACCCTGAAAACGATGCCGCTCGGCGAGACAGCGGTCATGGTCGCCACCGTCGCGGTCGTCGTCGCCACCGACAACCTCGCCATCGGTGTCATCGTCGGCGTGATCGCTGCGATGGTGGTCTTCGCCCGCCGTGTCGCGCATTTCGCGACCGTCACCCGGGACGTGCGCCTCGACGAACCCGTGCCGACCGCGTACTACACCGTCGACGGGGAGCTGTTCTTCGCGTCCTCAAATGACCTCACCACCCAATTCGAATATGCAGACGACCCCGACCGGGTCGTCATCGACATGTCCCAGAGTCACATCTGGGACGCTTCCACCGTCGCTGCTCTCGACGGGATCGCCACGAAATATGAGCACCATGGAAAACGCGTCGTCTTGGAGGGACTGAACGAGGCCAGCGTCCGCATCCACACAAAGCTCGCCGGCCGCGTCGGGGCAGGCCACTAGAGCCCGAAGTGGGTGTCGCAACAGCCGCCCCAATAGCTGTAACTAACACTCACGTAAGAGTAGAGTCAAACTATCGAAAGGAGTCAAAGGCATGAGCGCTGAGGTTGTGACCAGGATGGATCTTCAACACGCTGTTGCGGGGGCATTCGCCAAGACACCGGCGACCGTGCCGGACCTTCTGGCTGCCGCGACGAAGAGCGAGTCTCACCCGGACGTTCTGGAGATTATTCGTGGGCTGCCCCCGGCCGCCCGGTTCGTCCATCTCAGTCAGCTTTGGGACTATCTACCTGACATGGATATCGAATGACGCGGGAAGAGTTTCCCTCATGACGCAAGACGCCGCCCGGATTCTACGACAACCCCTCAGCGGGTTACCGAAACGGCTCACGGGGCTCGGCGAGGGAGATCTGCGATCACTGCTGGCCTATGAGACGGAACACGAGAACCGGCTTGCCGTCAGACAAATCATCGGCAACTACCTCACCGGCATTAATCATCCTGAAAACTGACGCACGTAAAACCCTCCCGCGCTTCGCGAAGCTTTTTGGGACCGGACCTAGCAGTGAATTAGGTAAAGGCAGGAGCTTTAGCTCCTGCCTTTTGCGCGTCCGGCCAACCGTTTAGAAGGGTTTGCCGAAGGGCTAGTTCTGGCTGGCTGTGCGCTGCGTTCCGCGATCGCAGTCAGTGTAGCGACCCGCTCGCTCCGACGGCGGCGGCCAGGACTCGGAATCCAGGGCGATGGTCACATAGCTGTTCGCTCGGACAGGGCCGTTCGACCGCTGATCGCGTCCGGTACTGGTGCGCTCCTCTGGCTGGACGGTGTTTCGTCGCCGAGTGGGGGTATTCATAGGCAGCCTCTCAGGGTGTCTCGAAACAAAATCTGTTCCGCGGATATCTTCCGTTCAAACACAACCCTAACGTAAGAGTAAGTATCTTATCCTGTGGATGATGACGCGGGGGTGGGGAGAGTCATGCAGTACCCATTCCGCGCGAAGCATCCCTTACGTAAGGCGAGGGTATGCTTAGAGTGGGGCAGCGGCGCTCAGTGTCATCACACCTGAAGAAAGAGTTTGATCACGACAACACCATCCGCTGCTGTCAAAGCTGCCGCCCCCGTCTCACCCTTCCGATTCGCTCCGTGGCTTCTTCTTGTTGTTGCCGCAGGAATAGTTTCCGTAGCCACCGCCCCCGGTCAGACTGCAGGGCTGTCGATCTTTACCGATCCGCTGATCAGCGAATTGCATGTCTCCCGTACCGGAATCTCGGTCTCGTACCTCATTGGCACCCTGCTGGGCGCCGCGGCTCAACCCCTCGTCGGCCGGGCGCTTGACCGGTTCGGCGTCAGACGGGTCACGCTCGTGATTGGTGTGTGTTTCGCCGTCATCTTGGTAGGGATGAGTTTCGTGACGGAGATTTTCGGCCTCACCGCCGGGTTCGTTGGTGTGAGAATGGCCGGTCAGGGTGCACTGAGTCTTGCAGCGACGACCGCTGTAGCTCGGGCGATCACCCATCGCCGGGGTCTCGCGCTCGGAATCTCCTCGGCGATCGGATCCGCTGGAATCTCCCTGGCACCCGTGTTTCTGGAATCTCTCGTCTCCTCGGTGGGGATTCACGACGCATGGCGTTGGGAAGCGCTCCTTGTGGTTCTGATTACGGTCCCCCTTTCCCTGGTCTTCCCACGAAAAGTCGCCCTCCGGTCGCCTGACATTCCCGACAACACGGCGGAAGTCGCCATCATCCAGGCGTCCTGGACGCCCCGAGAGGCCATGCGGACCGGAATGTTCTGGGTCATCGCTCTCAGCCTCGCAGCGTCCGGGATGCTCTCCACGGGCCTCGCGTTTCACCAGATCGCCATCCTCGGTGAACAGGGTCTCTCCCCCGCCCAGGCTGCAGCGAACTTTCTTCCCCAAACTGCTACCGGGATCATTGCCACACTGCTGGTCGGCGCCCTCATCGACCGGTGGAACCCCCGCCTCTTCGTTGGATTCTCGATGCTCTCCCTCGCCGGCGCCCTCGTGCTCCTGCCCACAGTCACCCCAGGATTCTCGGCGATCGTGTACGGGCTTGTGCTTGGCGCCGCATCAGGTGCCCTCCGTGGGATGGAGGCTGCAGCCTACGTCCGGTACTTCGGCACGACCCACATCGGCAGCATCCGCGGTATCGCCACCGCGATCAGTCTCGCCTCAACCGCCCTCGGCCCGATCGCCTTTTCAATCGGGCACGACATGACGGAGACCTTCACCATCCCGGCCGTGATCTTCGCCGCCTTCCCACTGCTGGTCGCCGTCCTTGCCGTAGTCACTCGAACACCGACCCGCGCGCCTCGCGAAAGTCGCGACTAATCCCTCGGGTTGCACACGACCCCTCAGGTCGCGCCTGACCCTCAACGAATCATCGACCCGCGATCCGGCCCGGAATGATGCTGCCGCCGCGCCAGCCATCGAGACGGTCGGCGCCGGGTTTCCCACGATGATTCCCTGCGCCGCCATCGCACTGCCATACCAGGCACCGATCGACGTCAGAGCACAAGCCGGTTCGTCGCGGATACCGGAACCGAAAACCCACCACTTCGGCCACAGAACCCTCACCGCACGCCGCATGGCTGCGGTGAGCCATACCCGCCGGCGCACATCAGCGCCGACCACCAGGATCCCGCGAGTACGCCGGCAACACCCCAGGGGCGATGCGACAGGTACCTACCTGTCCTTCACAAGCTGAGTAGTGCGAGTAGGTTTCAGGCGTGGCCCTGATTCATTGTTTGGTGCGAAGCAGTTCTACGAATTCGTCGGCCATGTCGAGCTGCCTCTGGAGCTTGTCACGCTGTTCGGTGGCCCGATCGATGAAGCCAGCGAGCTGTGCGCGCAAATCCGCGTCGTCACCCTGATCGAGTGCGTCGATGACACGGAGGAGCTCACTCATCTCCTCCAACGAAAACCCGAGCGGCTTCATGCGGCGGATGAGCAGCAGGCGCGACAGGTCCTCTTCGGTATAGAGCCGGAACCCGCCGTCCGTCCGACCAGAGGGCTTCATTAGTCCGACTTCGTCGTAATGACGGATCGTCCGAAGAGACAGCGATGTCCGTTCGGCGAGCTCACCAATATGCATCATCACAGTCGATGTGTGCGATTCCACAACATACCCTTCGAAGTCATTACACCCTTACGTTAGGGTAGTGTTACAGGGTTCGCTGAAACATCGATGAGAACGTCTGTACGACCATTCTCTCAAAATCAAAGATCTTGCGTGCGCAACGGGGCGCCGACACAACTATTTGACAAACGGCCCTCTGCCAGATGGCCCCGTTACGAGGAGACAGCTGTGGCTATCGCCCAGAAAACAGACAACCCGAACCGGTACCGGCCGAACCCCTCCGTTCTCACCGCCCTGAAGACGCCCCGCATCCTGACCCGCGAAGTGCTCGCCGGCCTGGTCGTCGCGATGGCGCTCATCCCCGAGGCGATCTCGTTCTCGATCATCGCGGGCGTCGCCCCGCAGGTCGGTCTGTTCTCTGCATTCGTAATGGCGGTCTCGATCTCGTTCCTCGGCGGGCGACCCGCGATGATCACCGCCGCGACCGGCGCCGTGGCGCTCGTCATCGCCCCCGTGATGCGCGATTACGGCATGGACTACTTCATCGCCACCGTCATCCTCGCCGGCATCTTCCAGATCCTCTTCGCCGCGCTCGGCATAGCGAAACTGATGCGATTCATCCCCCGGAGCGTCATGGTCGGATTCGTGAACGCCCTCGCGATCCTGATCTTCATCGCCCAGCTCCCGCAACTGCTCGGCGTGAGCTGGCTCGTCTACCCGCTCGTCGCCGTCGGCATCCTGGTCATGGTCTTCATGCCGAAGATCACCAAGGTCATCCCCGCGCCGCTCGTCGCGATCGTGCTGTTGACCGCGGCCACCGTTGTGTTCGCTATCGCAGTACCGACCGTGGGCGATGAGGGCCAGCTCCCCCGGAGCCTTCCGTCGTTGTTCATCCCGAACGTGCCCCTCACCTGGCAGACGTTCACCATCATCGCCCCGTTCGCCGCCGCCATGGCCATCGTCGGAATCCTCGAATCGTTGATGACCGCGAAACTCGTCGACGAGATCACCGATACCCACTCACGGAAAACCCGCGAAGCCTTCGGGCAGGGAGCCGCGAACATCCTCTCCGGCCTCTTCGGTGGGATGGGCGGCTGCGCAATGATCGGCCAGACGATGATCAACGTGAAAGCCTCCGGCGCCCGCACCCGCATCTCCACGTTCCTCGCGGGAGTGTTCCTGCTCATTCTCGTCGTCGGGCTCGGCGGCGTCGTCTCGGTCATCCCCATGGCGGCCCTCGTCGCCGTGATGATCATGGTCTCGATCGCCACGTTCGACTGGCACTCCATCAAACCCTCAACTCTGAAGAGCATGCCGGTCGGTGAGACAGCAGTCATGGTCGCCACCGTTGCTGTCGTCGTGGCCACCGACAACCTCGCGATCGGCGTCATCGTCGGCGTTATCATCGCGATGATCATCTTCGCCCGTCGCGTTGCGCACTTCGCGACCGTCACCCGTGATGTGCGACTCGACGAACCCGTGCCGACTGCGTATTACACGGTCGACGGGGAGCTGTTCTTCGCCTCTTCCAACGACCTCACCACCCAATTCGAATACACCGACGACCCAGAACGCGTCGTCATCGACATGTCCGACAGCCACATCTGGGACGCCTCCACCGTCGCAGCCCTCGACGCGATCAACCTCAAATACGAGCAGCACGGCAAGATCGTCGTCTTCGAGGGCCTCAACGAGGCCAGCACCAAAATTCACGGCCGCCTCGCCGGAAAACTCGGCGCCGGACACTAGGCGCCCTAAGAACACCCCGCTGCTAAAGAGTTCGTCCACGGGCTCGCACCGGGGTCAGAGTGGTCGACCCGTTTCCTTTCCTCCCGGATCCGGCTCCCGGTCCTGCACCATGCTCCTGCCCGACACGGGCGTCCTAGGGCTGACCTGACGAACTCAAAACCGGAAATCTGGCCGAAAATCCGAAGGCCCAGAGCTGCTGCGATCGATGGTGACCTTTATACTGCGCCTGGGTGGTTGTCGTGGTTCATGCCCCCGGTGGTGAGGACTTCAGCTGCCCGAGCTGCGACGGCCATGATGGTAAGCGCCGGGTTGGCACTGCCCTGAGTTGGTAGCGTGCTGCCGCCCGCGATGTAAAGGTTCGGGACGTCGAAAGTGCGGCCCGAAGAATCTACGACGCCGTCCCGTTCCGAGGCGGCCATTGGGGAGTCGTGGTATCCGGCCACGGTCAGAATATTCGCGCCGGGGTCACCGGGTGAGTCCCAGTTGCGTGAAGTATTCGAAGCTGCCTTCGACCTCGGCGAATACCTCTCCGGAGAAGGAATCGAGTTCGATCACGCCGTATTCGAGAAACCGCGCCGATTCAACGCTGGCGGGTAGCGGCATGTTGCCTTGGCCGAGAATCGTTTGGCCCTCGAAGTCTTGGCGGATCTCCCCGTCTTTGAGGTGCAGGAGAACGATGCGGTCTCCGAGGCGCTCAATAAGAGCGGGAACATCGGCTCCGGCGACGGGAAAGCCCTCACCGAGATCGAACACCTGGTCGACCTCCTTACGCCCGGGATCGAGGCATTGGTCTGGACTCTTGCCCCCCGTCTCGTCGTCCTCGGACCGACGCTAGACAGCGCGGCGGACCTGCTCGCGCCCCGCCTGCTCGACCGCCTTCGCCGCAGCAGCGACGTCGTCCCCGAGGTCCGTGGATCCACGCTGGGCAGCGCCGCCATCATGGCCGGAGCCCTGCGAACGGCGTTGGATCACATTGAGGTCGACCTGCTCAGTCACTCGTGAGCTAGCTAGGTGTACTGCCCAGGCAGGTTAGTTAACCGGCTGATGGGTGGTTTGCCTCCGATGGCGGTGTGGGGCCTGTGGTGATTGTATTCGTGCAGCCATGCGGGGAGTGCTGCCCGGCGGGCTGACTCGCTGTTGTAGTGGCGGGAGAAGGCCCAGCCGTCGGCGAGGGTGCGGTGGAAGCGTTCGATCTTCCCGTTGGTCTGTGGTCGGTAGGGGCGCGTCTTCTTCGCCTTGAGTCCGAGCTCGTTGCAGGCGTCTCGCCAGGCGTGGGACTTGTAGGCCGAGCCGTTGTCGGAGAGCACTCGTTCGACGGTCACACCGCGGGCCTCGAACCAGCTGACGGCCCGGCGCAGCACCCCGATTGCCGTGGCCGCGGTCTCGTCGTCGTGGACCTCGGCATAGGAGACGCGGGAGTTGTCATCGATGACCGTGTGAACGAAGCTGGTACCCACGATTAGGCCGCGGTTGTTGTTCGTGGGGCGTCCCGCGGTGGCCCTGATGTTCCTGTTCCCCTGCTGCCTGCCGACGAACCGGTGACCGCCCCCGTCAGGGATCTTGCCGATCTTCTTCACATCGACATGGATCATCGCTCCGGGTTTGTCGTGTTCATAACGTCGGATCGGTTCCCCGGTTCGGACGTCGACGTGATGCAGGCGGTTGAGCTTCACTCGGACCAACACGGCGTGAACCGTCGACGCTGGCATCCCGACTTTGGCGCCGATTGCGACCGGGCCGAGGCGCTTCTTCCACCGCAGGTGCACGATCTTGCGCACAAGCTCTGGGCGCGTGCGATTCGGCGAATGGTGCGGCCTTGAGGGCCGATCCTGGACCCCGTCGCGACCCATCGCCGCATACCGATCAGCCCACCGCTTCGCCGTCGGCCACGACACATGGAAGAACGACGCCGCATGAGCGACGGGCCACCCGTCATCGATGATCAGCCGCGCGATGCGAAGTCGTTGGATCGGGGCGAGAGCAGCATTAGCGTGAGACACGAAGACCTCCGGTACTGGAATGGGGAACTAGACAGCTCCACCCTCCACCGGAGGTCTTCCTCATGTCGAGACGTCACACATCAACCAACGTCCCTGGGCAGTACAGCTAGGTGTAGTTCCTCGGGAGGTTGTATGGGGTGACCTGGGAGAAGACCTCCCAAGGAACTACACGTAGGGAAGGCGGCTCCGCAGGGGCTTGCTCCGCTATGTCGATGCGCGTTTCGAGTTCGAGGACCGCACCCTTGCTCACCTCCTTCGGATCGGATGACCGTGTCGGTCAATGCGGCCGTCGCTCGATCTGGACCGACTCCGGCATCACACTTCGAGTACTCCCGGCGGCCGCTTCCCCGCCCCAACCGGGAAGAAGCAGCACATTGAGGTGCCTCGCGAGACCGCACTGGCAGAGCAGATCAGTCATTCTCGTCGCTTAACGAGGCCAGATAGAGTTCTAAGTCCTGAGGTCGGAAGCACTGACTGGGTATTACGTCAAGTAATGGTGAGTCGAGCCCGGAAACACGCGGATCTACAATTATCACGCCGATTGCTGCGCATCGTTCAGGCAGAATTGAAGCGCGTAGCGACGTCTGGACATCGCGTTCTTTGACCTCAACCGAACCTTCAAACAATCAAGCGACTGGCAAACGCTATGGCCCCTACGGTATGGCGACATCGCAACTCCTCCTCGGCCATACCGGCCCTATTACGGGTCGTTTGAGAAAAGGGACCTTGAACTACGGCGGATTCAAGCAGTGATTGCACCACTTACTCTGTGGATGGTGTTGATCGATATGTCTGGACGGTTCTCCGAGCGAATGCTCCCTGACGTCGTTACGAAGCTGTGGGACCTCCGGGAGGTGGGT
>NZ_QYRT01000062.1 GCF_004923255.1 Subtercola vilae
CCCCACCCGCCCGGCCAGCCCAGCCAGCCCGGCCACCGTCGCCGCCCCCATCAGCTCCGCCGCTGCATCCCGAGCCACGCGCCGGGCCGCCTTTGCCGCGAGGCGCCACTCATACCGCTCGAAGCTCGTCATCGCCACCGCCGTTGTGGCCGTCGGCCTCGTGGCCGGCACCGGTTTCGTGGTTCAATCGGCCGTCGCCGACAGCCAGGCCACCGCCGCAGCCCACGCCGTTGCACTCGCCCGCACGCAGGCCTCGCTCGACTCCACCACCGAGAAGTCACTCGCCGTCGCCAATGCGCAGACCGCCATCGCCGCCGCCGACCTGGTCGTGGCCGAAGCCCAGGCGAAGACCGACACCAGCGGGCTCACCTCGACCATCTCGACGCTCAGCAACTACACGTTGCTCGACCCGAAGACCGTCACCGGGCTCACCGCGCAGACCGCCGAGAAGACCACGGTGGTCGTCGCGGCCGCAGCCGAGGCCGACCGGGTCGCCGCCGTGGCCGCAGCCCAGGCCGCCGCAGACGCCGCTGCCGCCGCAGCTGCAGCCGAGGCGCTCGCCGAAGCCAACACTCCGTCGGGCGCGAAGGCCACCGCCGAGAACCTGGCCTCCAGTGAGTACGGCTGGGGCTCCGACCAGTTCTCCTGCCTCGTCTCGCTCTGGCAGAAGGAGTCCGGATGGTCGTACACGGCCTCGAACGGTTCAAGTGGTGCCGCGGGCATCCCACAGGCCCTGCCGGGCAGCAAAATGGCGTCGATCGCCAGCGACTGGCAGACCAACGCCGCCACGCAGGTCGCCTGGGGGCTGAAGTACATCGCCTCGTCGTACGGCAGCCCCTGCTCTGCGTGGTCGCACTCGCAGTCGGTGAACTGGTACTGATCGATCCGCTGGCAGCCTGACTGGTACTGACACCCGGGGGAGGGCCAGACGTAGAGTGAACTCATGGAACTCGGAATTCACTTCTCCAACTTCACCCTCCCCGGCGGTGCCGCAGCACTCGCGCCCGCCCTCAGCAACACGGCCCGTGCGGCCGAAGACGGCGGTGTCTCACTCTTCAC
The DNA here is from genome assembly GCF_004923255.1 of Subtercola vilae. GTDB lineage: Bacteria > Actinomycetota > Actinomycetes > Actinomycetales > Microbacteriaceae > Subtercola > Subtercola vilae. The sequence continues at coordinate 1,060 of NZ_QYRT01000062.1, forward strand.
CCTGATGGACCACTGGTTTCAGATGGAGAGCCTCGCCACCTCGTACGACCCCATGCTCGAGGGTTACACCTCGCTCGGCTTTCTCGCCGGCCAGACCTCGCGCATGCGCCTCGGTCTGCTCGTCACCGGTGTGACCTACCGCCACCCGGGCCTGCTCGCCAAGATCGTGACCACGCTCGATGTGCTCTCCGAAGGCCGGGCCCTTCTCGGTATCGGCGCCGCCTGGTACGAGCGGGAGCACCTCGGCCTCGGGGTGCCCTACCCCGGCATCAGCGAGCGGTTCGAGCGCCTGGAGGAGACCATCCAGATCTGCCGGCAGATGTGGAGCACGAACGACGGCCCCTTCGAGGGCACGCACTACCAGCTCGCCGAGACCATCTGCCAGCCGCAGCCCATTCAGAACCCGGTGCCCATTCTCATCGGTGGCAGCGGCGAGAAGAAGACCCTGCGCCTGGTCGCCCAGTACGGCAGCGCCTGCAACCTCTTCGACTTCGGGCTCGAGGGCGTGCAGCACAAGCTCGAGGTGCTGAAGGGCCACTGCGACGACCTCGGCCGCGACTTCGATGCCATCGAGAAGACGCTCATCGTCAGCAACGAGAAGTTCGACAACCCCGATCAGCTGCTCGCCGACATGCAGCAGTACTCCGCGATGGGTATCTCACTCGTCACCACCAGCCCCGCCGCGCCCGACCCGGCCGGCTGGGTGTCGCGGGTCACAGAGACGGTGCTGCCTCGCCTCACGGAGATCTGATGCCCACCATCAGCGCCACCGACATCCTCGTCGACGCCTTCACCCGCGTCAGCGAGTCGGTTCACCGAGTGCTGAACGGTCTCACCGACGACGAACTCACCGCCCGCGTCGACCCCGGCGCGAACACCATTGCGTGGCTCATCTGGCACCTCACCCGGGTTCAGGATGATCACCTCGCCGGTGTCGCCGGCACCGAGCAGCTCTACACGGCGTCGGGCTGGTATGAGCGCCTCGGCCTCGCGTCGGGCCCCCGCGCCACGGGGTACGGCATGTCGGCGGAGGAGGTCGGGGCTGTCTCGGGGTTCACCCCGGGGCAGATCGGAGCCTACTTCGAGGCCGTGCACGAGCAGACCGTGGGGTGGGTGCGGTTATTGGAGGACGAGCAGCTCGACCGCGTGGTAGATGACGCGTACGACCCTCCGGTCACGCTGGCGGCGCGGTTGGTGAGCGTGATCAACGACGCCACGCAGCATGTGGGTCAGGCCGCGTTTGTGCGGGGGAGCATCCGGAGACAGAACGGCTGACGTACGGGCGGCATACAGCTGGCCATCGGGCTGCGTTCGGCTTCGGGCCGACCGGTAAACCTCTGGAGGCGGGAATACCCCGCCGTCGACGTGGTTCACACCAAGGTGGCCCGCTTCATTCGGCCACAACATTTCTGAAAGGAACACGCTCATGAAGGTTTGGTTCATCACCGGAACATCGCGCGGATTCGGGCGCGAATGGGCCATCGCGGCCCTCGACCGTGGCGACAAGGTCGCTGCCACGGCTCGCAACATCGACAGCCTCAGCGATCTGGTCGAGAAGTACGGCGACAACATTGTTCCGATCGCGCTCGACGTCACCGACCACGACGCCGACTTCGCTGCCGTCGCCCAGGCGTTCGAGAAGTTCGGCCGCCTCGACGTTGTCGTCAACAACGCCGGCTACGGTCACTTCGGTTTCATCGAAGAGCTCACCGAAGACGAGGCTCGTGCGCAGCTCGAGACCAACCTGTTCGGCGCGCTCTGGGTCACCCAGGCGGCACTTCCGTTCCTGCGCAGGCAGGGCAGCGGGCACATCATTCAGGTGTCGTCGATCGGCGGCATCTCGGCGTTCCCGCTCGTCGGCATCTACCACGCGTCGAAGTGGGCGCTCGAGGGCTTCAGCCAGTCGCTCGCTCAGGAGGTCGCCTCGTTCAACATCAAGGTGACGCTGATCGAGCCCGGCGGATTCTCCACCGACTGGAGCGGTTCGTCGGCCGCGACCTCTGAGCCGCTCGCCGACTACGCCGACCTGCACGACGCCGTCGAGAAGTCCCGCCAGAGCCGCAACTCGACGCCCGGCGACCCGAACGCCTCGGCCGCTGCCGTGCTCAAGATCGTCGACTCAGACGAGCCGCCGCTGCGCATCTTCTTCGGCTCGGGCCCCCTCGGCATCGCAAAGGCCGACTACGCCAGCCGCATCGAGACGTGGGAGAAGTGGAACGACGTCTCGGTCGAGGCGCAAGGCTGACCCCTCGCATTCGATAGCCTGAGGGCATGGCGACCCCCGAATTTGTTCTGGCCCTGCGAGAGAAAATCGGGCACGACCCCCTCTGGCTGAGCGGAGTCACAGCCGTCGTTGTGCGCGGAGACGAACTGCTCATGGTTCGTCGAAGCGACAACGGCGCCTGGACCCCGGTCACCGGCATCATCGACCCCGGCGAAGAACCCGCGGTCGCCGCAGAGCGTGAAGTGCTCGAAGAGGCCGGCATCGTCGCGGTCTGCGAGCGGCTCGCGTGGGTGCACACCATTCCGCGCGTCACGTACGACAACGGCGACATGAGCGACTACCTCGATCTCGTGTTCGTGCTGCGCTACGTCTCGGGCGAGCCGCACCCGGCCGACGGCGAGAACACCGACGCGGGCTGGTTCACGCGCGACACCCTGCCGCCGCACTCAGCGAACATGGCGGCGCGGCTGGCGGCGGCTCTGGATGCCCCGGCCGGCGTCACCCGCTTCGAGCGCGGCCCGCGCGGCTGACGCTCCGCGGCCACGTCGCTGGCGCACATCGCGCGGGCCGCGCTCAGGAGGTGCGGGTGAGCTCCTCGAACAACCGCTCGACGCGCCCCCGAATGTCGTCACGAATCGCGCGCACCTCGTCGAGCTGCTTGCCGGCCGGGTCGGTCAGCTCCCAATCTTCGTAGCGTTTGCCAGGGAAGATAGGGCAGGCATCCCCGCAGCCCATCGTGATGACGACGTCTGAGACCCGAACATCCTCGGTCTCGAGGATGCCCGGCACCTCGCCCGCGATATCAATGCCCTCCTCGGCCATCGCCGCCACCGCGACAGCGTTGATCGACGCCCCCGGCTCCGACCCGCCCGACAGCACCCGTACTCGATCGCCGCCGAGGTGCCGCAGGTACCCGGCCGCCATCTGCGACCGCCCCGCATTGTGCACGCAGACGAACAGAACGGTCGGTATTTCGGTCATCGGGTTCCTTCAGTCGAGCGGTTCGGCGGGTCTCGTCGGCGTGCAATGCAGGCAGCGGGTGGCCGCGAAGTGGGCCACCGAGCAACCGGCTTCCACCGCAACGCGGGGGCGCTCCTCCGAGGCTACGCCAGCCCGGTGTCTCGCGGGTTCCGAGGCTACGCCAGCCCGAGCTCCCGCAGGCTCTCGGCCGTCTCGACGATGGTCTGTTCGGCCGGGCGCGGACGAAACCCGAGCTCCCGCTTCGCGCGCTCATTGTGGATGACCAGGGGAGTGGGCTCGTCACCCGCAACCTCCTCGGTGGGCACCCGCTCGGCGAACGCCCCGAGCCGCTCGCGCAGTACCTGCGCCACCTCGAGAAACGTCATCGTCGGTCCGTCGGCCAATGCCAGGTACCGCTTGCCCGCGGCCTCCGGCGTGTTCATCGCCGCAACATGCAGCGCCGCCACGTCGCGCACATCCGCGATGCCGAACCGCTGCCGAGGCACCTGCGTCATGGCCCCGCTCAGCATCGCCGTGAAGAACTGCAGCGACGACCGGGCGTCGACCGTGAGGGTGGGCCCTGCGATCCACGTCGGGTTCACGACCACGAGTTCGGTGTCGCCGCCCTCCCGCTCGACGAAGTCCCACGCCGCCCGCTCGGCGACGGCCTTCGACAGGGGGTAGGCCGGCAGCCCGGGGGTGTTCGGGTCGGTCCAGTCGGTTTCGTCGTAGTCGCGAACCGGCTTCGGCGAGTACCCGATGGCCGCGAACGACGACGTCAGAACGATGCGGGGCAGCCCAGCATCCCGAGCCGCCCGCAGCACCCGCAGAGCACCGTCGCGGGCAGGCACGACGATTTCGTCAACGTTCGCCGACTGAATCATCGGCGATGCCACGTGGTAGACCCCGTCGACCCCGGCGGCAGCGGATGCCCAGCCCTCGTCTTCGGTCAGGCTCGCGTGCACGATCTCGAGCCCGCTGTCGTCGGCTTGGGCCCGGCGGAGCGCCGCGCGAAGGCCCGGCTCGCTCGCCGCACTGCGCACGGTCGTTCGCACCTCGGTTCCGCCCAGCAGCAGGTCGGCGATGAGCCGCGTTGCGAGGTATCCGTTGCCGCCCGTCACCAGCACCCGGCTCATGAAAGTACCGCCTCGAGGTCGCCGAGCATCGCATTCACACGTTCACTCGCCACCGCCTCGGCGTTCGCATCGTCGCGGTCGCGGGCATCCCACAGCCCCGCCTTCGCCTCGAGATAGTTGAGGTGCACGTGCAGTGTGGCGATCTCGCGTTCGATGCGCTTGGCGTGCCGCGTCAGCAGGTCCCGCTGTTCGGCCGCAGTCTCACGCCCGATCATCCGGTTCGCCTGGTAGGTGCGCATGTCTTCGATGCCGACACCCATCGCCCGCAGGCAGGCCAGCGCCTGCAGGTTGTCGACATCTTCTTCGCGGTAGCGCCGGTGCCCGCTGCGCTCGTCGCGCGCGATCGGGCCGATGAGCCCGACCTCTTCGTAGTAGCGAAGCGTCGGCTCGCTGAGCCGGCTGCGGTGCGACGCGTCTTGGATGGTCATCAAGGTCAGTGTGGTCATGAATGAATCGAAACACACCTCAAGCGCTTGAGGTCAAGCGCTCGGTCTATCTTCCGGTGGTTCTTTTGGTACTGGACTCCATTTCAGCGTTTGAGTCGTGGTGTTTGCCTCGACGGGTGCCGGCACGTGAACTCAGCCGCGCGCCGCCAGCACGCAGAACTCGTTGCCCTCGGGGTCGGCCAAGACGACCCATGACGTCTCGCCCTGGCCGATGTCGACCCGCTGGGCCCCCATGCCGAGCAACCGCTCGACCTCGGCGGCCTGATCATCAGGCACGAAGTCGAAATGCAGGCGGTTCTTGCCCGTCTTTGCCTCGGGAACGTTCAGAAACAGCAGCGTCGGATGCGACCCGTCAGGGTTCTGCAGCTCGAGCTCGTCGTCATTCTCTTCGAGCACCTCCCACCCCAGCGCGGCCTGCCACCAGCGGCCGAGCGCCCGACAGTCGCGGCAGTCGATGACGATCTCTTCAAACTTCAGCGTCATGTGGTTCACGTTATAGGCCTCGACCGGCTCGACGCCAGCCCCCAGCATCCGTGCACCTCGCCTGCATTCAGCTACAGCGCACCCCTGTTGGCCCCTCGCCAGGCGGCGACAACCGCCCACGCGAGCGTCAGCGCGAACAGCACAATGCTCGGGATGCTCCCGGCCCCCATCAGCGTGGCGCCAACGGCCACGACCGCCGTGAGCGCAAACCCCACCCACAACGGAACCGCGGCCGCCCGGTGCCCGGCCAGCCACGCCTCGTCGCTCGCCATCGTCGGCGGAATGCGCATGCCGACGAACCCGTTGCGCCGGATTCTGCCCACCGCGGCCAGCTGGTCGACGACTGCTATGAGCAGCATGGCGGCAACCAGGATGTAGCCGACGGCGGTGTCGGGTGCTGAGTTCATCCATCGATGGTACCTGTTCGGTGACAAAAAGCGATAATTGATCGACTTCAGTTTTCGTCAGGTCGTTCTGGTGCTCGCTCTAATGATCACGAAGAGAACAGAGGCTGAATCTGGTCGAACTCCGCGTGATGCTCTGCGATCGCAACATCCAGGTCGTATCGACTCTGCAAGTTCATCCAGAACCGATCAGACGTACCGAGCGCGCGAGAAAGCCGCAGGGCCGTATCAGGCGTGACGGCGCGTTTGCCATGCACGATCTCGTTGATGCGACGGGCTGGCACGGAGATGCTCTGTGCGAGTCGATACTGCGTAATGCCCATCGGATTTAGAAACTCCTCGAGCAGAATCTCTCCCGGGTGAATCGGTTCGTGTGCGGTAGTCATGGTCTCTCCCCTCTAGTGGTAATCGGTTATCTGAACATCCGCTGGTTCCGCGGATGTCCATGTAAAGCAGATCCGCCATTGATCGTTGACCCGAATACTGTATTGACCGGCTCGACCGCCCCGAAGTTGTTCGAGCCGATTGCCAGGTGGAATGCGCAAGTCGTTAACGGTCTCAGCAGCGTCGAGCATGAGCAGCTTTCGGTTCGCAATTCGCTGAAGGTCGGAGCCGAACTTGCGCACGTGAGACCGTTGCCAGACCAGCGCAGTTTCCCTGTCGGAGAACGATTGGATCACTTCGTAAGCATAACGTTTCGCGTTACTAGCGTCCAGATGGTTCTGACGTGTCGGCAGAGGTACCGGTAGCCATAAATCTGGTCATGGCCTTCAGTTCATATTTCACTTTCACTCCAGGCGTTCATCGTGTTCGTTCCGTCGGGTTTGAATCATCCGTTCTGATTGGCGACGATCGTCGTCACGGCAGTCTCGCCACCATCGTCGTTCGAAAACCCTGCCACCGAACAGTCAATGTTCCGCGAGATGCTCGGCGAATCGGTTCGGGCAACGTTGGACTGAGGCCAGCCTGGAATGTCACCGTGATGTGACTGAGCCCCTGATACCGGCCGTTCACGCATCCGGCTGCCGCGTTTGCGCCGAGATAGTAGCCGACGGCGGTGTCGGGGGTAGGGGCATAGTTCATGGGTGGATGGTACCGATTCGGTGAGGAAAGCTCGAGTCAGCTGCCGTGCTTGTTGACGGCACTGTCACGGGGGCGGCCCGCCCGCCCTCACCCGATCCGCTGCTTCGCCAGGGCAGCCAGCTCGGCCCTCGTCGAGGCACCCGCCTTTCGCAGCAGGTTCGACACGTGAAACTTCACCGTATTGTCGCTGATCTGCAGCTGCTGGGCGATGGCCCGATTGCGGGCGCCCGACGCGACGAGCCGCAGAACATCCCGTTCCCGCGCGCTCAGCTGCACCGTGTCTTCGAGCGTGTCGGGTTCGGGCGGCGGGTCGAGCGGAAGCGTTATCGAAAGCGCAGACCCCCACCCGGGCGTCGACGTGACCTGCAGCTCGCCCTCGAGCGCCGACACCTTCTCGGCGATCGGCCGCAGCACGTCGTCGTGCCGGCTCAGCTCGCCGGGCCCGTCGTCGCGGATGCCGATCAGCAGGTTCTGCCCGTCGCAGTCCCATTGGATGCGCACCCGCCGCGTGTCGGCGGCGTCGGCCAGCGCAAGCACAGAGTTCCGCACAATGGCCCGGGCCGCCTGCGCAACCTCGCCCGGCAGCGCCCGCCCGGTGCTCGGCGGTTCGATGAACTGCACGTCGAGGTCGCCGAACCGCACCAACGGCCGGAGGTCGTTCTTCAGCCTGGCGAACGCCGTCGCCACCGGCTCGAGCATCGTGCTCTGTTCATTGTCTGACGCCGTGCGAAGGCTCACCAGTGAGGCCGCCGCAATGTCGATCGCCGTGGCACGCGCCGCCCGATCGTCGAGCCGACTCGACCGCAGAACCGCGAGCAGCGACTCGAGCTCCACCGCATGACGGTCGGCCTGCTCAGAGATCGCCCGCGCGTGGTCGCCCACGAGCGCGCGCATCTTCGGCGAAGGAATGTCTGCTGAACTCTGCATGCCGCCAACCTACCCCACGCGGCATCCCTACCCGTTCGGGTAGGTGTTCCTGCCCTCTCGGCGAGTGCGACGCCGCCCGCCGAAGCGCAGGCTGGAGTCATGTCGTCAGCCGAGCATCCCGTAGCCGAGCATCCCGTAGCCGAGTCTCTCGCCCTCGTCGGCCGCGAAGTCGCCGGCGTGCTCGAGCAGCTCGTTCAGGGCAATCAGCAGGCTCTGGATGCCCTGGCCGCCCTCCTGGCCGACGCCCCCCGCGTCTTCGTGCTCGGCGCCGGCCGCTCGGGCCTCGCCCTCAGCATGACCGCCATGCGCCTCATGCACTTAGGCCTCACCGTGCACGTCGTCGGCGAGGTCACAGCCCCGGCCATCGGCACAGGCGACCTGCTGCTCACGGCCAGCGGATCGGGAACAACCCACACCATCGTGCGCGCCGCCCAACTCGCCACCGACGCGGGGGCCACGGTTGCGGCCATCAGCACCACCGATTCATCGCCACTCGCCGACCTCGCCGAGTGCGTCGTGGTCGTGGCGGCCGCGGGCAAAACCGACCGCTCGCGCGAAGCGTCCGAGCAGTACGCCGGCGGCCTCTTCGAGCAGGCTGTTGTGCTTCTCGGCGACGCACTCTTCCATGCGCTGTGGATGCGCTCAGGTGCCAGCGCAGACGACCTCTGGCCGCGACACGCGAACCTCGAGTAAACGTTTTTCCGATCATCCGAAACCCCACAGAAGGAACCCCATGAAACTGCAATTCGCAATGGACACCGTCACCACCGAAGCCGCCCTCGAACTCGCCGCCGCAGCCGCACCGCACGTCGACATTCTCGAGCTCGGTACCCCCCTCATCAAGGCCGCCGGCCTCTCTGCCGTCACCGCGATCAAGAAGGCGCACCCCGACAAGATCGTCTTCGCCGACCTCAAGACCATGGATGCCGGCGAGCTCGAGGCCGACATCGCATTCTCGGCCGGCGCCGACCTCGTGACCGTGCTCGGCCTCGCCGGTGACAGCACCATCATCGGCGCCGTCAAGGCTGCCAAGAAGCACGGCAAGGGCATCGTCGCCGACCTCATCGGTGTGCCCGACAAGGCCAAGCGCGCCAAAGAGGTCGTCGCCCTCGGCGTGGACTTCGTCGAGATGCACGCCGGCCTCGACGAGCAGGCTGAAGACGGCTTCACCTTCAGCACCCTTCTCGACGACGGTGCGGCTTCGGGCGTCGCGTTCTCGGTAGCGGGCGGCATCAATATCTCGACCATCGCCTCGGTGCAGCAGTCGGGCGCCGAAGTGGCTGTCGCCGGTAGTGCGATCTACAGCGCTCCTGACGTGGGTGCCGCGGCTGCTGAGCTGCGCGCTGCGATCGTCTGACCTGCGCGCTCTGCTGTGAGGGCTACCCCCGGCCGTCTGGTCGGGGGCAGCCCTGTTTGATCTGGCGTGATCCAGCATCGCAACTTTTGAGTCGTATCAGCGTCACGGAGGCTTGTGGAGGCCCTGGCCTAACTGCACCCGCGACATCGCCCGGCTAGGCCAAAGCGCCACTCGGCAGTTGAGGCATACAGCGGGGTCATGTTCGAGTCGGATCGGCGACAACAAAGCTCCGCATCTCCGAGGCCGTCTCAGGCAGCCCGCTCCGCTCGAGACTCTCGAGAACTTCCCTAGCCGTTCGTATGCCCTTCCACCCAGCCGCCACCTGACCTATGACCCGCGTCATTTCGTTTCGGTCATGTCTGCACATCTCTAAAAGAAAGTCATCGGGGTGCACGGCCTCGAGCTTCCACGCGACCAGACTCTCGACCGGGAAATCGCGAAGGTTGAACGTCACAATCTGTCGGGCGCCAGCTCTAATAGCAGCAGCAACCACATGCCGATCATCGCGGTCGCGCTCAAGCTGCACCAACGGTATGTATTTCTCATAACCCGTCACCATGGCATCTCGAACAACCCTGGTCATGAGCTCGCGGGTACGGTTGAGCTTCGCCGATTCAAGGTCAGGGCGGTTGGCTTTCAGATTGCGAAAGACCTCGTCGAGTATCTGGTCAGTCCATCTCGCTTGAACGAGGCCAGCGAGCGCCGCGCGTATAAGAACGTCTCGAAGCGTCGATGGGTACAGCACGTTCGCGTCGTAAACGACAACGAAGGTCATCAATCAGCTGCCCATCTCCTGCCCCAGTCGAATGAGCTCGTCAGCATCGGCTTTCGATCTCTCATCGTCTGCCGACTTGTAACGCATCAACGAATCAGAGCGAACGCGTCGATGCGAACCCACCTTGCGATAGGCAATCTTACCCTCGTCGAGCAGTTTAATGAGAAATGGTCGAGACACATTCAGGATGCTCGCCGCTTCTTGAGTCGTCAGTTCGTCGTCAATCGAGATGACCCGCACGCCGTGCCCCGCAGCAATACTCCCGAGGGCGATCATCAGCGCATCGACCGCTTGGCGAGGAAGCGCGACCGCCTTTCGAGCGTGCTCGATCGTTAAGCTGATCGATGCGACGTCATTGGGTAGACCATCTATCTCGTGACGCAGCGAAGCCAAAGCGCGCTCGGCGAGCTCTGCGTCACTCGCTGACTCGCTCGCTGTCACAGGAATCATGAACTAAGTCTAAACGAAACAAACGCATTAAACGCAACGAACGCATCCGTTATCTGACCGTCGTTAGAAGGGGGAGTGGGTGTTCGTAGTAGGTGCGGTTATCACGTACGCCGAGAAAGTCTTGTGCTGCCGCAGAGCGCCAGGCAAAGCCTCGGCGGGCCTGTGGGAGTTCCCTGGCGGCAAAGTCGAAGCCGGCGAAACGCCTGAGCAAGCTCTGGCCCGTGAGATCCAAGAAGAAGTAGGCGTCCCGATCCTGGTCGGCGACCTGGTCCTCCGCGCTCCCTCGCAACATTGAGGCGAATGGATGCCCAAATCCGGGTCGCACGCAAGACGCTGTCTGGTCGTGTCAAACTCTGCGGGTTGGTCTCGAGACCGGTTCGGATTAAGCGAGCATTGGTCAATTATGGCTAAAGTCTGATCATGCGAAATTCGTCACCACAACCAAGCTCTCGACGGCGTACAATTTCACGTACAAGGAGGTTTGCCATGCGAACCATGTCGTACTCGGAGTCACGAGCGCACTACGCCGAAACGCTCTCTGCCGTTGTCGACGACCGTGAAGAGGTCGTAATCACCCGCGCAGGGCACGAGCCTGTGGTTATCGTCTCGCTCGCCGAGTACGAATCTCTCAAAGAGACCGCGTACCTCCTTCGCAATCCCGCGAACGCGCGTCGCCTTCTCGGCGCAATCGATCGACTTGAGAGTGGCCGGGGTACTGAACGGAATCTCATCGAGTGAAGTTCGTCTGGGACGAAGATGCGTGGGCGGACTACGAGTGGTGGCAGGTTCAAGATCGCAGACTCGTCAAACGGATCAATACCCTCCTCCACGACATTTCCCGCAACGGAAACGAAGGCATCGGGAAGCCTGAGCCTCTGAAGCACGGTTTTCAGGGCTATTGGTCACGTCGAATAACGGATGAACATCGACTTGTATACCGCGTCGAAGGCGACGAGCTCCGAATTGCTGGATGCCGATACCACTACGGCTCCTGAATTAGCCGGATGGGTACCCAAAGCCGCGCTGCAGGCAGTTACCCCCAAAACTAAATGATTGTTTCGTTGCCGAGCGGAGCCCACAGGCTGCGGTGATACTCCGCGTTTCTGGGGTCGAGGCGGTGTGCTCCTGTGAACCGAAGCGTCGCGAACTGCGCCTTCGTGAGCGTATCGACCACGGACATGTCGTCCAGGATGACCATTCCGCCGATATCGAGCTGGGTGTGATGGTTGGGGCACAGGCAGAGCATGTTGTCGAGCACGTCACCGCCGAGGTGCGGCCTTCCCAATGGTTTAACGTGAGCGCCTTCCGAATACGTTCGCCCGTCTAAGCCCGGAATCACTTCGTTGCAGACCTGGCAGTGATTCTTGTAGAGGCGTTTGACCTGGCGGGCCAAGGTGACGTCCCCTCGAGTGGTGTGCTTTCGCTTTGCCGATTGAGGTCAGTGGTTGAAGCTTAGGCGGCGATGAGTTCGGGCAGTGTTGTCACCTCCTCGATCGCGGTGGTTGGGTCGTTCATGGTCTTCAGCTCGAGCATCGACGATTCGGAGAAGTAGCGGCGATCGCCGGCTTCCCACTCGTCGTGCTGCTCGACCAGAACGGCTCCGGCTAGCCGCAGCAGCGCGGCGGGGTTGGGGAACACACCGACGACGTCGGTGCGGCGTTTGATCTCCTTGTTCACCCGTTCCAGCGGGT
>NZ_QYRT01000063.1 GCF_004923255.1 Subtercola vilae
AGCCATCGTGTGGTGTCCTTTGCGTGAGAGTTTTAGTCGGTTCTCACTGACCATCACACGGTGGCTTCTTACGTCGACGATGCAACGCTCAAGAACCCGAAACCCCACCACTCACAGGGACGTCACCCTCCGAGACTGCCGACTCCCTCTCCGCTGCTAGATTGACGGGATGGTCGATTGGAGCTGCTGGAGTGCTTCCAGTGGGGCGCCGACGCCGATGTCGAGCGTGTTCGCGAACAGCTGGCCGACGTTCTGACGTACTGCCAGCTTCTCGCGCAGGTTGCAGTGGAATCTTACGCAGGCCGCTCTAGTCGCCCTGCGAGGCCATGCTTTCGCGTTGGCTGGTTCTGGTGCGAAATTGGGCCAGGTTGCCGCATCGTAGCTGCATTTTTTTCGGTGTGCATATTCCTCCGTCTCGTCAACCCGGGAACTACGCCAGTGAAACTCAGGCGGCAGAGGTGCGCGACGCGGGCGCCCCGCTACCCTGAAGTATGGGCTCCACCGACGATTACAGCTTTCGAACCTTCCCCGCTGCGGCGGCCGACCCGGCGACGAATACTTGGATCCAGGCCGAGCGCCGCGGCTTTCACGACACCCGAGCGACCGACGAGCAGCTCGCGCGCACGGCCGACCATCTCGTCACAGACCGCCGCCAGCTCACCGGCGCTTACCGCGGCGACGAGCTGGCGGCGACGTTTGCCGCCTTCGAAAGCACCCTGAACGTCGGGCCGAACACGCTTCTGCCGGTCAGCCTCGTCTCTAACGTCACCGTGCGGCCCACCCACCGCCGCAACGGCATCCTGCGCCGCATGATGACCGACCATTTGCGTGAGGCTGCCGCCGCGGGCTTGGCGATTGCTGCCCTCACGGTGTCGGAGGCCACGATCTACCGCCGGTTCGGGTTCGGCGTTGCGACCTGGGTCAGCCACGTCGCCCTCACCACTGACGCGCGGTTCCGGATGCTCGGCGAACCCCGCGGCCGGTGCGAGTTGATCGAGGCCGCCGACCTCGCCACCCTGGGCCCGCAGGTGTTCGCGGCCTTCCACGCGGCGCATCCCGGCTCGGTCGATCGGCACGCAGCGACCTGGAACCGTGTCACGGGCGCGGCCACTGAGAAAGACGACGCGAACCCAGGAGTCTATGCGGCTGCGCACTACGACGAGGCCGGGCAGGTCGACGGGTACGTGTCGTACCTGTTCAAGGGGTGGGACACCGCGCCGCAGACGCTCGAGGTGATCGATCTGGTAGCAGCAGACGACAACGCGTATCTGGGCCTGTGGGAGTTTCTCGCATCCGTCGACCTGGTCGAACGCATTGAGTGGGAGGCCGCACCTGCCGACGATCCGCTGCGCTGGGCGGTCGACAACTGGCGTTCGCTCGCGCTGACGGGGCTCGAAGATCTGCTGTGGATTCGCGTACTCGACGTCGTGGCGGCCTTCGAGGCGCGGGCCTATGTCGGTTCAGGGTCGATGGTTCTGCAGGTCACGGATGCTCTGGGTTACGCCAACGGAACGTACCGGTTCGCCGTGGCCGATGGTCAGGCGACGGTGACCCGCGACGATTCGGCCGCGCCCGACGTCTCTGTCGAGGCGCCAACGCTCGGCTCGCTCTACCTTGGCGGCGTCGACGCGGTGACGCTTGCCGCGGCAGGGCAGCTCGTTCAACACACTCCGAACGCGGCCCTTCGCGTTCGCGCTCTGCTTGCGCCGGTGGCGTCGGTCTACGGGTCCACTCACTTCTGACGGAGCGATGCCCGCGCCGCCCGCTTCGCGCTACTCGCGTAGCCCGGATCGCGCTCGTGGCAAGCCCCCACTGCGACTGGACATCCCGGCCCACCCGAGCGCAGGCTGAAGCTATGGAATACACCCACCTCGGCCGCACTGGCCTCAGCGTTTCACGTCTGTGCCTCGGCACCATGAACTTCGGGCCGCAGACAAGCGAACCCGATTCTCACTCGATCATGGATTCTGCGCACGAGAACGGCATCAACTTCTTCGACACCGCAAACGTCTACGGCCAAGACAAGGGCCGCGGCGCCACGGAGGAGATCGTCGGCCGCTTCTTCGCGAAGGGCGACGGTCGCCGCGAGAAGACCGTGCTCGCGACGAAGGTCTACGGCAACATGACCGAATATCCGAACGACGGCAAGCTGTCAGCGTTGAACATTCGCAGGGCCCTGGATGCGAGCCTGAAGCGCCTGCAGACCGATTACGTCGACCTGTACCAGTTTCACCACGTTGATCGAGACACCCCGTGGGATGAGATCTGGCAGGCGATCGACGTCGCGATTCAGCAGGGCAAGATCCTTTATGCGGGCAGCAGCAACTTCGCCGGCTGGCACATCGCAACGGCTCAGGAAGCGGCGCGCAAGCGCAACTCGGTAGGGCTGGTCAGCGAGCAGTCGCTGTACAACCTGCTGACGCGCGACCTCGAGCTCGAGGTGATACCGGCCGCACAGGCGAACGGTCTGGGCATCATCCCGTGGTCGCCGTTGCAGGGTGGCCTGCTCGGAGGTGTGCTCAAGAAGAATAGCGAGGGCAAGCGCCGCCTCGAGTCACGTTCTGCAGAGACTCTGGCGAGTCATCGCCCACAGATCGAGGCGTACGAGGCGTTCGCCGATGAGCTCGGCCATGAACCGGGAGACATCGCGCTCGCGTGGCTGCTTCACCAGCCCGCCGTTACCGCACCAATCGTCGGGCCACGAACCCAGGGGCAACTCGACTCCGCGTTGCGTGCGATCGACCTGAAATTGGATGCTGCGGCCCTCGCCCGACTCGACGAGATCTTTCCCGGCAAGAAGCCGGCACCCGAGCAGTACGCCTGGTAGCGTGCGCCTGCCGGGGTCGTTGTGGGGCCGACCTCGGCCAAGCGGTGCGCAGGATCGTCGCGGTCGCCGGGTGGCATCCGCTCTACGTTCGCCTGCCCACCTGGGCGATCCGCACCTTGGCGCAGGCGACGGAATGGTTGGTGGTCACGCCTCTCGTTGCGACCTGGTCTGGAATTACGTGGTCTGGCCGGTGCAGTGGCAATACTCCACAGCAGCTGAATGTCGCGAACTCTCCATATTTAGGGCAAGTACCGCGATGAAGCGGGTTTCGCTGCCTCATCGTTGGAACATGAACAAACCGGGATATGAGCCATCGCCAATGACGTTCGCGCCGCCCGGAGAGGGATGGGGTCAACTCGCTGCGCAATACCCGCAGAACGGAGATTCGGGGATGCTCGGGGCTGACGCGCGAGTAGTACCCGAGTCATGGCGGCGGCGCTTCGGTGCCTACGTGTACTCGGCTTCAGACAGTCGTCTTTCGCCCACGGTGACCCGTCCGCCCACCGACATCGTGCAGGCACGATTGGTTGCCCGAGAGCATTTTCATTTCTGCAGGTGTGACTCCCAATTTCACGGGCTCGGTGGCATTGGAGCCGTTGTCGCCGAGCTGATCAGCAGTACATTCTGGAGCTTCTGGTGGGATTAAGAGTTGACCAACTAGACTTGGTCAACATGACCGAGACCGTTAACGTCCAGGATGCCAAAACCAGGCTCTCCGAGCTTTTGGCGCGGGTTGAGCGCGGCGAAGAATTCGTACTGGCGCGGAGTGGCCGACCGATTGCGACGCTGAAGGCGGTCGACCCTCTGCCGCGACGCCAACTCGGCTTCGCTCCAGGGCCTGCGTTACCTGAGTCGTTCTGGGATCCGTTGACCGACGATGAGTTAGACGAATGGGGCACGTGATGCGACTGCTTCTCGATACCCACACCTTCTATTGGGCGGTCAGTGAACCCAGCCGTATTCCAACGGCTGCACTCGACCTCATCGAGCACCCGCAGAACGAGTTGCTCGTCTCGGCGATCACTCCGTGGGAGCTTGGCATTGAGTTTCGCAAAGGCAAATTCCCTGAGGCGGGGCCATTCCTTGCCGCATTTCCCCACCACATGGGCACTCTCGGCGCGATTGAGCTACCGATTTCAAGCGAGCATGCTCTCATTGCGGCGCAGATCAATTGGTCGCACCGCGATCCGTTCGACCGGATGCTTGCGGCTCAGGCGATTCTCGAGAACGCCGTTCTGATCACAGCCGACACTGCGTTTGCATCGCTCGGCGGTCTTCGCGTCAGTTGGGGTTAGCACTCGTCAGTACTAGTGGCGGTGAGCCTCCCAACAGGGCTGGATCAACCGCCTGAACAGCATTCGTATCGTCGACGAAGGCGAAAGAGGTCGCCTCCCCTCACCCCTGCTCCCACCGCTGCCCATACCGCACCAACGGCTCGAGCGAATCCATCAGGTCGGCCCCGCGCTCGGTCAGTTCGTACCGCACCTGAACCGGCGTCGACGCCACCACCGAGCGCGCAACCAGCCCCGACTGCTCGAGCTCTTTGAGCCGAACCGACAGCAGTCGGTCAGACAGCCCGTCGACGGTGGCCGCGATGTCGCTGAACCGCGCTTCGCCGCGCGCAATGGCCAGCAGGATGCCCGAACTCCAGCGCTTGCCGACCAGCTCGAGTGAGGTCTGAAAGCGCCGGCACGCGGCGTCGTCGATGTGGTTGATGATCGTCTGCACTTACCCATAGTAAGCCGCTTACGAGGTGTTTGCCAGAAGCAAACAGGGCGACCAAGCTAGAACCATGCCCGACTACGGATTGCCGCTCACCTTCGGCACCTTCATCACCCCCTCGAATCGCCAGCCACAGGCACCCGTCGAACTTGCGAAGCTCAGCGAGCAACTCGGCTACGACCTGGTGACGTTTCAAGATCACCCGTACCAGCCATCGTTTCTTGACACGTGGACCCTCATGTCGTGGGTCGCGGCGCAGACCACGCTCATCCATATCGCCCCGAATGTGCTGAGCACGCCGATGCGCCCGCCCGCGGTGACCGCGCGCGCCGCGGCGAGTCTCGACCTGCTCTCGGGCGGCCGATTCGACCTGGCTCTCGGCGCCGGCGCGTTCTGGGATGCCATCGAGGCAATGGGCGCACGCCGCCTGACACCCGGCCAGGCCGTCGACGCACTCAGCGAGGCCATCGACGTGATCAAGGGCATCTGGACGACGGATGACCGGTCACCCCTCGTGGCCGGCGGCGAGTACTACGCGGTGCGCGGTGCCAAGCGTGGCCCCGCCCCGGCGCACGACATTCCCCTCTGGGTCGGGGCATACAAGCCGCGTATGCTGCAGCTCACGGGCAGCAAGGCCGACGGTTGGCTACCGTCGCTGGCGTACCTCAAGCCGGGCGACCTCGCCGAGGGAAACGCCCGCATCGATGATGCAGCGCAGGGCGCGGGGCGCGACCCCCGCGAGGTGCGCCGCCTGCTCAACATCGGCGGCGACGCCACGCTCGAACAGCTTCTTGCCCTCGCGCTCGACGACGGGATAGCGACTTTCATTCTCGCGGCCGACGACCCCTCGCTCATGCAGCGCTTCGCCGAGGAGGTCATTCCTGCCCTACGCGAGCAGGTCTCCGCCGAACGTCATACCGCCGGCACGTCTGAAGCCACGGTTCGACCCGCCCTCTCACTGGCCAAACGGCGCCGGGGCATCGACTACGACGCCATCCCCGCGTCGCTGGCCGCCACCGCCGTCGAGCCGGGCGACCTCGACTTCGCGAAGGTGCGCTCGACCTACCTGCGCGGTGGGTCGCCGGGCCTGGTGCTGCGGCCCACCGATGTGTCGCAGGTTCAGGATGCCCTCGCCTTCGCCCGCGGCCAGAACGTGGCCCTCGCGGTGCGAAGCGGCGGCCACGGAATCAGCGGCCGCAGCACCAACGACGGCGGAATCGTCATCGACCTGCACGCCCTCAACGCCATCGAGGTGCTCGACGAGCAGGCCCGGCTCGTGCGCATCGGGCCGGGGGCGCGCTGGGTCGACGTGGCCCGAGTGCTCGGTGAGCACGGCTGGGCGCTGAGCTCGGGCGACTATGGGGGAGTGGGCGTGGGCGGGCTCGCGACGGCGGGCGGCATCGGCTGGCTGGTGCGCGAGCACGGGCTCACGATCGACCACCTGCGAGCGGCCGAGATCGTGCTGGCCGACGGCTCGAGCATGCGGGTGAGTGCCGACGAGCATCCCGAACTCTTCTGGGCCGTGCGCGGAGCCGGAGCCAACGTGGGCATCGTCACCGCCTTCGAGTTCGAGGTCGACGAGGTGGGAGACGTGGGTTGGGCGCAGCTCGCCTTCGACGCCGCAGACACGGCCGGGTTTCTCGAGCGGTGGGGCGCGGTGGTCGAGGATTCACCGCGCGATCTCACCAGCTTTCTCATCATGGGAGCCAAGCGGGCGGGTCGCCAGCACGTTGCGCAGGTGATGGCGGTGGTGAATTCAGATGACCCGGAGACGATCATCGCGCGCCTGCAGCCGCTCGCTGAGACGGCACCTCTTCTCGACCAGTCGGTGCAGCTCGTGTCGTACCCGCAGTTGATGGCGAACGTGCAGCCCGGCGATCACGACGGCCGGGGCGAACCGATCGCCCGGTCGGGCCTCATCGGGCATATCACGCCCGAGTTCGCCGAGGCCGCCGCCGCTCTGCTCGAGTCGGGTGAGGTGTATTTCTTCCAGATCCGTTCGGTGGGGGGTGCGGTCTCCGATGTGGCTCCGGATGCTTCGGCCTACGCGAATCGGGCCGCGAACTTCTCCGTGGTGGCGCTCGGCTCGAACGCCGAACGTCTGAACGCGCTGTGGGACGACCTGCTCCACCACTTCGACGGCCTCTACCTGAGCTTCGAGACCGACCAGCGCGACGGGCGTCTCGAAGAGGCGTTCCCGCCGGCGACGCTGGCTCGGTTGCGCGCTATGAAAGAGCAGTACGACCCGCACAACGTCTTTCGTGACAACTTCAACGTGCGCCCTCTGAGCATCTGAGCAAAAGCTATTGACAATAGCCATGAGACTAGGCAAGCTAGCTTTATGAACACATACTATGCATCCGGGGCCGCAGAGGCCACACAGACCGAGTACCTGCAACTGCCCGAGGGCAAGATCGGCTACGACGTGGCGGGCGAAGGGCCGCTCGTCGTGCTTGTTCCGGGCATGGGCGACCTGCGCTCGGGGTACCGGTTTCTGGCACCTGCTCTCCGCGCCGCGGGCTACCGGGTGGCGTGCACCGACCTGCGCGGGCACGGCGACAGTGACGCGACATTCGGGCGCTACGGTGACGTCGAGACGGCCGGAGATGTGAGCGCTCTGATCGAGAAGCTGGGCGGTTCTGCGGTGATCGTGGGCAATTCGCTGGCAGCGGGGGCGGCGGCGCTGGTCGCGGCCGAGCATCCCGATCGGGTCACGGGGCTGGTGCTGGTCGGCCCGTTCGTGCGAAACCCGAAGGTCAATGCGCTGATGATGGGCGTCTTTCGGGCGATGATGGCCCCGCTCTGGGTGGCGGCGTCATGGAAGGCCTACATGCCCACCCTGTACGCCGGGCAGAAGCCGGCCGATTTCGACGCGTACCGTGCGTCGGTCATCGCCAGCCTGCGGCGCCCTGGGTATGCGAAGGCCTTCTCGCTCACAACCAGGCAGACCGACCATGCGCCCGTCGAGGCGAGGCTTCCGGATGTCGCGGCACCCGTTCTGGTGATCATGGGTGAGCGCGATCCTGACTTCACAGACCCTGCGGCTGAAGCTCGGTGGATAGGCGAGACCCTGCACGCCGAGGTCGTCATGGTGCCCGAGGCGGGGCACTATCCGCAGTCGCAGCAGCCGGAGATTGTCACGCCTGTCGTACTCGCGTTTCTTCAGTCGGTGCTGCACCGTGCCTAGGGCTGGTCTGACGCGGGATCGTGTCGTAGAAGAGGCGGCGGTGATGGCCGATGAGGTGGGGCTCAGCCAGCTCACGTTGGCGGCACTCGCGGTGCGGGTGGGGGTTCGGCAGCCGTCGCTCTACAAGCACATCGAGTCGATGGCGGGGCTGCGGCGGAGCATCTCCCTCGAGGCCAAGACCCAGCTGGGCGACGTGTTGGGGCGGGCCGCGGTGGGGCGGTCGGGGGGTGATGCCATCCGTGCCATGTCGGCCGCGTATCGTTCATGGGCGTTCGCTCACCCCGCCCGGTATGAGGCGTCGCAGTGGGTGCCGGCGCCGGGAGACGCCGAAGATGAGCTCATCTCGTTGAGGGCGGTGCAGATCATCGCCGATGTTCTGGTCGCGTACGACCTGCATGGCGACGACGCTATCGACGCGATTCGGGCGCTGCGGTCGATGCTGCACGGGTTCGTCTCGCTCGAGGCGTCGGGGTCGTTCGGACTCGACGTCGACATCGACCGCAGCTTCGAGCGGCTCGTGCGGGGGTTCGTGGGCGCGCTCGCGGGCTGGGGCGAGCCGTCGGAGGTTGTCGACGGCGTGCAGAAGCAATAGCGAATACGCTGGGGATGGCCGGGAATAGTTTGCGGTGTGCATCCGTTGACTCGAATATCGATGCAAACGCATAGAAAAGAGAGCATCATGCAGTTCGGAATCTTCAGCGTCAGCGATGTGACGGCTGACCCCACAAACCACACCACCCCGAGTGAACACCAGCGCATCACAGACATCGTCACGATTGCGCAGAAGGCCGAAGAAGTGGGCCTCGACGTGTTCGCGCTGGGGGAGCACCACAACCCGCCGTTCTTCTCGTCGAGCCCGACGACCACGCTCGGCTACATCGCGGCGAAGACAGAGACGCTGCTGCTGAGCACGGCGACCACGCTGATCACGACGAACGACCCGGTGAAGATCGCCGAAGACTACGCGATGCTGCAGCACCTGAGCGACGGCCGCGTCGACCTGATGATGGGCCGCGGCAACACGGGCCCGGTGTACCCGTGGTTCGGGCAAGACATTCGGCAGGGCATCCCGCTCGCCATCGAGAACTACGCGCTGCTGCACCGGCTGTGGCGTGAAGAGTATGTCGACTGGCAGGGCAAGTTCCGTACTCCGCTGCAGGGCTTTCAGAGCACACCGCGGCCGCTCGACGGGGTGGCTCCGTTCGTGTGGCACGGGAGCATCCGGTCGCCGGAGATTGCGGAGCAGGCTGCGTACTACGGGGATGGGTTCTTTGCGAACAACATCTTCTGGCCCAAAGAGCATTACATGCAGCTGGTGAACTACTACCGTCAGCGCTTCGAGCACTACGGTCACGGTACCGCCGAGCAGGCGATTGTGGGGCTGGGCGGTCAGGCGTTCATGGCGAAGAACTCGCAAGACGCAGTGAACCAGTTCAGGCCGTACTTCAACGAGGCTCCGGTGTACGGTCACGGGCCGTCACTCGAAGACTTCACCGAGCAGACTCCGTTGACGGTGGGCAGCCCGCAGCAGGTCATCGACCGGTACGCGAGCATGCGCGAATACTTCGGCGACTACCAACGCCAGCTCTTTCTCATGGACCACGCGGGCCTGCCGCTGAAGACCGTGCTCGAGCAGCTCGACCTGCTGGGC
This sequence comes from Subtercola vilae, assembly GCF_004923255.1. GTDB lineage: Bacteria > Actinomycetota > Actinomycetes > Actinomycetales > Microbacteriaceae > Subtercola > Subtercola vilae. The sequence continues at coordinate 9,388 of NZ_QYRT01000063.1, forward strand.
GAAGAGGTTGTGCCGGTGCTCCGCAAAGAATTCGCGAAGAACCGGCCGGCCACTGTGCCCGACGGCCCCACGCACGCGTCGCTGGTCGCCGCTTCGAAGGTGGCGGCGCTCGGCGCAGCCCGCGAAGGCTCAGATGCTGCCGCAGAAGCGGGTGCAGCGACGGGCGCCGCGACAGGCCCGGGCACGGGCGCCGCGTTCGGCTTGGCCGCAAGCGGCCGACCTTCAGAAAGGGTCTGACCGTGGCCACGAAGAAGCTCGTCGTGGTCAGCGCCGGGCTCGGTCAGCCGTCGTCGACGCGGCTGCTGGCCGACCGGCTGACCACCGCCACCAGGGAGCACCTCTCGCTGCTCGGCGACGAGGTCAGCGTCGAGGTGATCGAGTTGCGCGACCTCGCGCACGACATCACGAACAACCTGCTCACCGGGTTTGCGCCTCCGAAGCTGCAGGTGGCGCTCGATGCGCTGTCGTCGGCCGACGGGATGATCGCGGTCACGCCCATCTTCACCACCAGCTACAGCGGGCTGTTCAAATCGTTCATCGATGTGATCGAGCCCACCGCAGTGACCGACCTTGCGGTGGTGATCGGCGCCACGGGTGGAACCGAGCGGCACTCACTCGCGCTCGACTACGCGATGCGACCGCTGTTCGCATACCTGCACGCCGTGGTGGTGCCGACCGCCGTGTATGCGGCATCGAGCGACTGGGGTACTGGGGCCGGTGCGGGTTCGACTGCGCTGCCCGATCGTGTCTCGCGCGCGGCCGGCGAGCTCGCGGCGCTCATGCACGATTCGGTGCGGTCGTCGCGGGTGGTCGACCCGTTCGCGTTGCCGAGCGGGTTCAGCCCGACGGGGAGCTACGGCGAGGAGTAAGGCGAGTATCAAGGCGAGCACTAACCTGAGCACCAGGGCGAGGGGCCGCCTGCCCGGGGCACGCTAACTGAACGGCGTCGCCGTCTCCATCAGCCGCGACCGGATCATGAACCGTACTCCTTCGGGTGCCTCGACGGAGAACCCGCTGCCACGCCCCTTCACCACGTCGACCGTGAGGTGCGTGTGGCTCCAGTACTGAAACTGTTCAACCGACATCCAGAAGTCGATCGGTTGCGCCTCGGCGCCGACGGGAGCGATGTTGAAGGTGCCCAGCAGAATGTCTGAGTCACCTGTGATGAAATCGCCGGCGGGGTAGCACATCGGTGAACTGCCGTCGCAGCATCCGCCAGACTGATGGAACATCAGCGGGCCGTACTGAACCCACAGTGTGCGAAGCAGTTCGACGCTCGAGTCATTCAGCGAGACGCGCGAGTGCGTTTCGTTCGGCACAGTGACAGCCGCAGCGATCATGATGACCTTCGTTTCTCCAGCCGACGCTGGCATATGTCAACGCTAACGGTGCGAGCCCCGCCCCGGTAGTCCGTGAGCGAGGCCCGCACGATTGTGGGGCGCAGGCCCCGAACAGCAGCGCCGGTTTAGAAGAAGCCGAGCGCGTTCTCCGAGTAGGACACGAGCAGGTTCTTGGTCTGCTGGTAGTGGTCGAGCGCGAGCTTGTTGTTCTCGCGCCCGATGCCCGAGCTCTTGTAGCCGCCGAACGCCGCGCCGGCGGGGTAGGCGTGGTAGTTGTTCACCCACACCCGGCCGGCCTGGATGTCACGCCCCGCCCGATAGGCGACGTTGCCGTTGCGCGACCAGACGCCAGCACCGAGGCCGTACAACGTGTCATTCGCGATGGAGATAGCGTCGTCATAGTCTTCGAACGAGGTGACCGCGACGACCGGGCCGAAGATCTCCTCCTGAAAGAGGCGCATCTTGTTGTGGCCTTCGAAGATGGTCGGCTGCACGTAGTAGCCCTCTGCGAAGTCGCCGCCGAGGTCGGCGCGCTCGCCGCCGAGACGTACCTTCGCCCCCTCTTGCTTGCCGATGTCGATGTAGCTCAGAATCTTCTCGAGCTGGTCGTTCGACGCCTGGGCGCCCACCTGGGTGTCGGTGTCGAGCGGGTTGCCCTGAATCGCCTTCGCGGTGCGTGCGGTGACGGTGTCGAGAAACGAGTCGTAGATCGGCTTGTGAATGAGCGCGCGGCTGGGAGCCGTGCACACCTCGCCCTGGTTGAATGCGAAGAGTGCGAACCCCTCCTGCGCCTTGTCATAGAACGCGTCGTCGGCGTCGGCGATGTCTTTGAAGAAGATGTTCGGCGACTTGCCACCGAGCTCGAGGGTGACGGGGATGAGGTTGGCGCTCGCGTACTGCGAGATGAGCCGGCCGGTGCTGGTCTCACCCGTGAAAGCGATCTTGCGAATGCGCGGGCTCGAGGCGAGCGGCTTGCCCGCTTCGACGCCGAACCCGTTGACGATGTTGAGAACGCCGGGCGGCAGGATGTCTCCGATGAGCTCGATCAGCACGAGAATCGACACCGGGGTCTGCTCCGCAGGCTTCAACACCACAGCGTTGCCGGCCGCGAGGGCGGGAGCAAGCTTCCACACCGCCATCAGAATCGGAAAGTTCCACGGAATGATCTGCCCCACCACGCCGAGCGGCTCGTGAAACTGGTACGCCACGGTGTCGGCGTCAAGCTCGGCGTGGTCGCCGTCTTGCGCGCGAATCGCGGCCGCGAAGTAGCGGAAGTGGTCTGACGCGAGCGGCAGGTCGGCGTTCAGGGGTTCGCGAACGGGCTTTCCGTTGTCCCAGGTCTCGGCCACGGCGAGCAGTTCGAGGTTCGCGTCGATGACGTCGGCGATCTTGTTCAGTACCGCCGCTCTTTCAGTGGGGGAGGTCTTACCCCAGGCGGGCGCTGCCTTGTGTGCAGCATCCAGTGCCGCATCGATGTCTTCAGCGGTACCGCGCGCCACCTCGGCGAACGGCTTACCGGTCACGGGGGTGATGTCTTCGAAATACTGGCCTTTGACAGGCTTTACCCACTGGCCGCCGATCCAGTGCTCGTAGCGCGGTTTGAAGGTGACCTTCGAGCCCTCGGTGCCGGGCTGTGCGTAGATGGTCATTGTTCGATCCTTTGACGTCGTTGTCGTGTGGCGCCCAGGGTCGGGCGCCTACCCCGAAACGTACGTCAGCGAAGGTTGCGCGAAGGTTGCGCCGGGCCCACTTGCTCGTCAATGCGTTCGATGCGAGTGACAACGGATGCCCGTTTGGGCGATTGCACGGGCAAACGGGTGAGGCAGGCCATCCACACCGCACGGTCGTACGCGCACTCGTCGGTGCGGGCGTAGGCGAGCAGCACGTCGGCCGAGGCGTCGGCCAACACGGATTCGCGAACGTCGCCGCTGATCTCCGCTCGAATCTCGACGATGCCCGGGGCCTCGGAGCCCACCAGCAGCGGCCCGGCGTACGCGGCCAAGGCCACCCGGTGGGCGCCCCGCTCAAGGAAGGTGAGCACCCGGTGTGCGTCGAGCTCGATGGGTCGCGACAGCCGGTACGGGCGGGAGTCTATGCGGAGGGCTGCTGTCGTGGTGGGGTCGGCGGGTCGGCCGTCATCGACTCGGCGAAGTTTGTGCGTGTCGCAGGCCGGCACCCGCAAACTTTGCCGACCCGGTGCTGGGGTGAGGGTGGGGGTGGC
>NZ_QYRT01000064.1 GCF_004923255.1 Subtercola vilae
GAGCGGGGCGAGCGGGGCGGGCGGTGGGGGCGTGGATGAAGTGGTGCGAGCGGTTAGCGCGCGCCCGTCAGGTGCTCGAGCGCCAGCTGGTTGAGGCGCACGAAGCCGAAGCCCTTGCCGTCGAAGTACGGGGTCGGGTCGAAGTCTTCGTAGGCCGACCGGTCGGCGAGCAGCTCGGTGTAGGTCTCACCCGGGTTCAGCGTGGGCTGGGCGAGCTCGGGTACGCGTGACGCGGCCAGGGCCTGCTGCACCTCGGGGTCGGCGCGGAAAGCCGCGGCCCGCTCCTTGAGCAGCAGGTAGGTGCGCATGTTCGCGGCAGCCGAATCCCAGACGCCCGTGATGTCTTCGGTGCGCGAAGGCTTGTAGTCGAAGTGGCGCGGGCCGTCGTAGACCGGGCCGCCTTCGGGCGAACCGTTCTCGAGCAGGTCGACGAGCGCGAACGCGTTGTACAGGTCGCCGTGGCCGAACACGAGGTCTTGGTCGTACTTGATTCCGCGCTGGCCGTTGAGGTCGATGTGGTACAGCTTGCCCTGGTAGAGCGCCTGAGCGATGCCGGCGGCGAAGTTCAGCCCGGCCATCTGCTCGTGGCCGACCTCGGGGTTGACGCCCACGAGTTCGGGGCGCTCGAGGGTCTGAATGAAGGCCATGGCGTGACCGACCGTCGGCAGCAGAATATCGCCGCGGGGCTCGTTCGGCTTGGGCTCGATGGCGAATCGAATGTCATAGCCCTTGTCGGTGACGTAGTCGCCCAGCAGGTTCACGGCTTCGCGGTAGCGCTCGAGGGCCGAGCGGATGTCTTTGGCCGCGTCGTATTCCGCGCCCTCGCGCCCGCCCCACATCACGAACGTCTTCGCGCCGAGCTCGGCAGCGAGGTCGATGTTGCGCAGCACCTTGCGGAGCGCGAACCGGCGAACCTGGCGGTCGTTCGAGGTGAAGCCGCCGTCTTTGAACACGGGCGCGCTGAACAGGTTGGTCGTCACCATCGGAACGATGAGCCCGGTGTCAGCCAGGGCGCCTTTCAGGCGGTCGATCTGCGTCTGGCGCTGGGCGTCGGTCGAGTCGAAGTCGAACAGGTCGTCGTCGTGGAAGGTCAGGCCGTAGGCGCCGAGCTCAGACAGGCGCGTGACTGCTTCGACAACGTCGAGGTGCGAACGGGTGGGGCCGCCGAACGGGTCGGAGCCGTTGTAGCCGATCGTCCAGAGTCCGAAAGAGAATTTGTCAGCGCGGGTGGGCGTCAGAGACATACCGTTTTGCTCCAGTCAGCATCGTTGGTGAAGTACCGCAAAAAAGAAGTACCGTGAAAAAGTTACCACGCCCAACATATTCCCGTTCGCTTCATCTTGTCAAAGGGCAAATCCACCAAACCAGCACGCTGGCCGAGCTCTCCGCTTTGGCGGGCGCCGGATGCACGGTATATGTTTCAAGGGTCAACAAAGCTCTCTCGCCCCGAGCGAAGAGAACCCGCCGAGAAAGGGAGCACCCCGTGACCCTCCCCGCTCCGCTTCGCCCCCTCTCGGCCGGCGTCGGCAACAGTAACGACCAGGCGCGCCGGCACAACCTGTCGACCATCCTGACCATGCTGCACCACGGCGGCGCGCAGACCCGCGCCCAGCTCACCCGTCTCTCCGGCCTGAACCGGTCGACCATCGGCGCCCTTGTCACCGAACTCGTCGAACTCGGCCTCGCTTACGAGACCGAACCCGCCGACTCCGGTCTGGTCGGCCGCCCGAGCCCGGTCGTGCACGCGGCCGAGAACGTGGTCGCCCTCACCGTGAACCCCGACGTCGACGCCATCACCATCGGCTTGGTGGGCCTCGGCGGCGTGCTGCACAAACGCGTGCGGTACGAGACGGCCTCTGTTCCTTCCGTTCGCGAGACCATCAACGTGGTGTCGGCCGTGATCGACGGAATGCGCTCTGAGCTTGCGTCGTCGTATCGCGTGGTGGGGATGGGTGTCGCCGTTCCCGGCCTCGTGAACCAGGTCGACGGCCTGGTACTGCTCGCCCCGCACCTCGACTGGTCGAACGAGCCGCTCGCCGAAACGGTCGAGGCCGCCCTCGGCTACCCCGTGTCAGTGGCCAACGACGCGGCCCTCGCGACCGTGGCCGAGAGCCTGTTCGGTGCCGGCCGCGGAGTGAGCGACCTGGTGTACCTCAACGGCAGCGCGAGCGGCATCGGCGGTGGCGCACTCGTGGGCGGAACCATGCTGCGAGGAGCCCAGGGGTTCGCCGCCGAACTCGGGCACACGATGGTGAACAGCTCGGGCATCCGGTGCCACTGCGGCAAGTACGGCTGCCTCGAGACCGAAGTGAACCTCGGGCGCCTGCTCGACGTGCTGGGGCTCGGCGCGGTGGGGCTCGACGAGCTCGATGCGCTGGTCGTGGGGTCTCAGGCTCCGGATGTTCGGGCCGAAGTGAACCGCCAGCTCGACGTTCTGGCCGTGGCCATCGGCAACTTCATCAGCATCTTCAACCCCGAATCGTTCATTCTCGGGGGGTTTCTCGGCTCACTCTACGAGGCCGACCCGGAGCGCCTGCGTGCCGCGGTGAAAAGGGTTACGTTTAACGTGGTCGGGAATTCGGTGCGTATCGACCGGGCCGAACTCCGGTCGCGGCTGTTGACGATCGGTGCTGCCGAGCTGGTGTTCGGAGGCCTGCTCACAGACCCGGCCGGAACGAGTTTCTGACCCCGCCGGGCCGGGAGAATCCGCACAGATCCCCTGCACGAACCCCTGCACGAACCCCTGCCTGACTGCCCTGCCTGAACCCCTGCCCGAACGCTCTGCCCGAGGACCTTCTGTGAACACCGCTGTGCATCCGGGTGATGCGCTGACTTCCCGCCAACGTCTCGTCTATATCATCATTCTCGGTGCGCTGAGCGCCCTCGGGCCGTTCACGATCGACCTCTACCTGCCGGCCTTCCCGGCCCTCGAGGCCGACCTGAACGTGCCCGTCGCCGTCATTCAGCTCACCCTCACCGGCACCACCATCGGCTTCGCGCTCGGCCAGCTGCTCGTGGGCCCGTGGAGTGACTCGGTGGGGCGGCGCCTGCCCCTCATCGTGGCGACGGCACTGCACATCGCGGCCTCCATCGGGGCAGCGGTCGCCCCGAACGTCGAGGTGCTCGGCGTTCTGCGCGTGCTGCAGGGCGTCGGCGCGGCGGCGGCCGGTGTCATCGCCATCGCCATGGTTCGCGACCTGTTCGCCGGCCAGCCCCTGGTTCGGATGCTCTCCCGCATGTCGCTGGTCACGACTGTCGCGCCCGTGCTGGCGCCCGTGGTCGGCTCGCAACTGCTGAACATCATGGACTGGCGCGGAATCTTCTGGGTACTGATGGGCTACGGCATCGTGGTACTCATTGCAGCCTCGGTGTGGATCGTCGAAACCCTCCCGAAAGAGCGCCGCGGCGACCGCGGGCACACGTCGATGCGCCAGCGCTACAGTGCGGTGTTGCACGACCGGGTGTTCGTGGGCATGGCCATCATCGGGGGCATGACGTTCGCCGGGTTGTTCTCGTATCTGTCGGCGTCGCCTTTTCTGTTCCAGGTCGTCTACGCGTTCAGCCCGCAGCAGTATGGGCTGCTGTTCGCGGTGAATTCGCTCGGCATCATTCTGGGCATCCAGAGCAGTGCGTTTCTGATCCGGCGCATCGCGCCGCAGTGGCTGCTGGCGTGCTCGACGGTGGTGCTGCTGCTGTCGGCCGTGGCGATCGTGGTGCTCGATGTGTCGGGGGCAGGGCTGTTCGGGGTGCTCATTCCGCTGTGGTTCTTCATCGCCGCGTGCGGGTTCGGCGGGCCGTGCGTGCAGGTGCTGGCGCTCAACAACCACGGGCACGAGGCGGCGACGGCGGCGTCGCTGCTCGGCGCTGTGAACTTCGGCCTCGCCGGGCTCATCTCACCCATCGTCGGAGCATTCGGCGTGGGCAACGCGGTGGCGATGGGCGCGGTGATGGCGGTGACGGCGGCGGTGTCGATCACGGTGCTGTGGGCTGTGGTGCGGCCGCGAACGGTGCCGTCGATCGCGCACTGAGGGCGGGGGCGGGCTCAGCCGACGATGAGTGCCTGCGACGACATCAGCGCGATGAGCAGCAGCGACAGCGCCGCAACGCCCCCGGCGATGCAGAGCGAACCCAGCCACGGCCAGCGTTCGAACCAGAACAGCAGGTCAGCGTGGTCGCGGCGCAGCTCTCCGCGCGTGAGAGGGCGGTCGCTGAGCGTGACGGGTACGTCGTAGGCGTCGGCGACGAATGAGAGGGCTTCTGTGCCCCAGTAATGCTCGCGCATCCGCAGCAGTGGTTCGCCGCTGGCATCGAACGCGAACAGTTGCGACGAGGTGTCGAGCGACTGGCCGCGGTACACGGGCACGATGAGAACCGATGCGATGCGTTTGGCGGAGATGCGGCGCTGCGAGCCGAAGAACGTGTTCTCGAGCAGCCCGTCACGGTCGACGACGATGCGCACACGGGAGAGCAGGTACGACAGAACCGCACCAACCAGCGCGATCACGGCGAAGGCCACAACGACGCGCGGCCAGGTGCCCCGCGGAATAGCGAACCAGAGCATCGCGGCGAACACCGGCAGGGTGAGCGTGGCGGCCACCGTACGCGACTGCGACGACAGTGAGGCGTTCGGCCGCAGGGTGCGGGTGCTGCCCCCTGATCGCATCTCTGCGGCCTGTGTTCCTTCAGCCTGTGCGTTCACGCGCGCTCCTCCAGATCGCCCCGCTCGGGCGGCGAGCGCGAGCGGCACGTCCAGCATCCCTCAGCCACACCGCCGATGTATAGCGGCATTAATGGGGACAAAGCCAGGGGGCGCGTGACGGGGGTGCTGGGCTATCGTGGAGGCATGGCCGATTCACAGAGCAAAGCGCACGAAGAGATCTGGATCGGCGACGTGCACGTTGCCAACATCCGTGAAGAGAACGGTCACGGCGATCGCCCGTTCGTAGTCGAGAGCGTGAACGGCAAGGTTCTGAAAGAGCTCGCCGACCGCCACGCCGCCGAGCTGTGGATCTCGCTGCACTCCGACGACATCACCGAGCGCGAACTCGGTTAGAGCGGGCTGGCGCTGATCGGCGCGACCGCCTTCAGAGCGGCCAGTGCCATCGAGTTGTCGTCGACCCCGCCGCCCTCGTGCCCATTGAAGGGCCACACGGTGATGTGCTTCTCGCCGGCGTACTCGTTGAAGGCGCCGAAGACGGTTGACGGGGGGCACACGGGATCCATCAGCGCGGTCGAGAACCAGGCCGGGGCGGATGCCCGTTTTGCGAAGTTCACCCCGTCGAAGTAGCTGAGCGTGTCGAGCACCTGCCCGACCTGCTCGCGGTGCACGGCGAGGTACCGGCCGATCTCCTTGTACGGGTCATTGTCGGTCATCACGATCGCCCGCGGGAAGTCGCAGAGAAACGGCACCAGCGGAATCGCGGCGACCAAGCCTGGCACGAGTCCCGCCACGGCCAGCGCGAGCCCGCCGCCCTGGCTGCGGCCGATCACAGCGACCCGCTGCGGGTCGATAGCCTCGAGCGTTCGCACCGCGTCGACGGCTCGCACGGCGTCGGTGATGAGCCGCCGATAGTAGTACGTCTCGGGGCTCGTGATGCCACGAGTCATGAACCCCGGGTGCTGCGGAGCGGTCGACGAGCCGGCCCCCGCGCCCTCGTCGTCTCCCGTGTCGCCCGAGCTCCACGTGGAGCCTTGGCCGCGGGTGTCCATGTGCAGATGGGCGAACCCCGCTGAGGCCCAGAAGAGGTTGTCGGTGGCGTGGCCGCGCCCCCCGCCGTACCCGACGAACTCGACCACGGCCGGCAGAGCAGTGCGGGCGGGCGAGGGTGCTGCATCCAGAGCCCCGGCGGGAACACGCAACCACGCCTTGACCGGCTGGCCCGCGAAACCCGGGAAGGTGACGTCGTAGACGTCGAGTGTGGTGAGCCCGCAGTCGACCTTCGTGACGAGAACTCCGGTGCTGATGCTGATGCTGTCTGTGCGGTTGACGGTGCTGCTCTCAGCTGTGGCTGTGGCTGTAGCTGTGGCTGTGGCTGCCGGGGCCGCTGCCCGGCTGCCCGCCAGGGTGGATGCCCAGAACTCGTCGAAATCGTCGGGTTCGACCTGGGTGCTGCGGTAGTTTCGGAGCTCTGACTCGGGGAGATCGACAAACATTCGCCCAGCCTAGACGCTTGCACTCGCCGGTCTGCGCAGCCAGCGCAGCACCGGTCAGTTGACGACGATGGCCGCCTTCGCGAGCACGTCGTAGTAGATCGACGTCAGGTCGGTCGCGGGCTGGCAGGTGAGGTCGAGGTACATGCCGGTGCCGGTGCTCGCGAAGGCGCGGGCGGCGGTGATCCAGTGGCTGCCATTCGAATCGGTGCCGGTGAGGGTGCGCGTGTCGACCGAGTAGCTCGCGTCGGCGCTGCCGAGGCCCACGTAGTCGGTTTCGGCGTACTGGTCGACGTCGGAGGCGGTCGCGTTGTCGACGTAGATCAGGTACGCGTCGGTGGTGGCCTGGTCGTCGCCGGGCACTGTTGTCACCTTCGAGCCCAGCAGGCCCTGGTGGAACTTCACCGTGCACTGCTTGTCGCTCGAGGTGTACGACCAGTTGCCCTGTCCGTCGTCGGGGCTCGAGACGCTCCAGCCGGTGCTCGTAATGAAGCCGTCGGCGAACTGCGGAATCGTCGTGGCGGGCAGGCTCTGCCCCGCCTCGAAGGTGAGGTCGCCGCCGTTGAACCCGCTGCCGCCCGGCCCGCTCGACGCGGTGGGCGCTGCGGTCGGCGCCGAGAACGGGTCGGAGCTGCCGGTGCCGTACCGGTTCGGGTTCGACGCGGCGGCGACGATGGCGATGACGATGAAGACGGCCGCGAGGATGCCCCCCAGAATGCCGAGGTAGCCGAGAACCAGCCCGGCCACGGCGAGCCCGCGCCCCTTCTGGCCGGTGCGCTTGATCTGAACGAGTGCGATGTGGCCGGTGATCACTGCTGCCAGCGACACGAAGAACGCTGTCACCAGCGACACGATCGCGAGCACGTTGTACGACGGTTCGGGCGAGCCGCCGTAGGGGGCGGCCGCGTAGGAGTTCGGGGTGGTGGGCGGGGCGCTGCCGTATGGGGTCGCGCCGTACGGGGCCGCGCCGTACGGGTTCGGCGCGGTGGGCGGCGTGCTGTCGTCTGGGGTCTTCGAGAGCGACGGCCCGGCCCCGGGTGCCTGATACGGCGGGGCGCTGCCGTATGGGTTCGGGATGGCCGGTGGCGTCGGTGGCGTGGGTTCGATCGGGGGCTGCTGTTCGTCGGTCATCGACTCACTCCTTGCTGCACGCTGTGTGCCTTGTCGCATCAGAAACGTTCTGTGCGCCGAGAACTCTCGATCCGTAAAACGTAGCTCGCCTCCGCGCACGTGGCAATGCGCCGCGTCGGCATCGACCTCACACCGGGCATTGATGGGGCCGATTCGGGAACGCCGGCCGGGCGGCGGCGTTCGCGTGGCGGAAGACTGCGGTGCTCGCAGAAATCGTGGCCGGGTGCGCTGGTCGTTCAGGTGACGTCCCCACGGTTGTGCGCCGCATCGTCGTTGAGGAGGGTGTCAGAATTCGCGACTGCTATGAGCACTATCCCCTTTTTCTGGATCGGCGGTCGATTGTAGCGAGCTGAAGTAAGCGACCTCGGTTTGCTCCAGCAAGAAATGCACAAAAAACACATTTGGACAAAATCGACATGCGGTATACCGGATGTATGGAAAGTGAAGTCCAAAAGCCCTATCTCAACGTCAAAGAAACTGCGACTCTTCTGGGTGTTCACCAAAACACCATTCGAAGTTGGGTTTCGAAGGGAATTCTCCGTTCTTCCCGCGTCCCGGGTACGACCGCGAACCGATTCTCGCGAGAAGAAGTGGAGCGCTTGCAAAAGGAGCGAGGCAGCAGGACGTCTTCAGTTGCACCTCTGCTGCGTCGAGACAGTCTCGAATTAATAGGCCCTACCGAGTTGGACCGCTGGGCGGCGAGCCAGGATTCCAAAGGCGCATTTCCTGAGCTTGTATCGCGCCTGCTGGCGGCAACAGGTGGTCTCACAAATGTCGAAGTTCGTTCGCACGAGGGAACATCTGGTTTCGGTTGGGATGGGTCTGCGACATCAACGGGCAGCACTTTCTTGCCAGCAGGTGAACTGCGATTCGAACTTGGCACGGATAAGGACGCGAAACACAAGGCACAACACGACTACCAGAAACGGGTAGACGCACTTCCGAAAGACGCGAACGTCATCTTCATTTTCGCCACCCCGCGCAATTGGGCCGGGAGTCGTGACTGGGCCGAAGGACGGGCCGAAGAGCACAAATTCATTGATGTTCGCGCATTCGATGCCCACCGGATTAGTGAGTGGATTCGCTCGACTCCAGCGGTGCACTATTGGATATCTGAGCGGTTGGGATATCAGCCCCGGGACGCTAAGACCATCGAACGTTGGCGAAGCGACTTCGATGACCGAGTGACGCTGAAGTTGCCACCGCCGTTTTTCCTGGCAGGGCGAACCACCGAAGCTGAAAAGCTCAGAGAGCTGTTGACGAGCGCCGAGCAGTCTGTTGTGTCAATTCATGCGCCCTGGCGAGATGAGGCCATTGCCTTCGTTCATGCAGCCGCTGCAAACCAACCGGATCTCTTGCAACGAATAGTTTTGGTTGAGGAGAACGCGGTGTGGGATCGTCTCGTCCATTCGGCGGCGCCATTGACATTGATACCAATGTTCGATGGTCCCAACGTCAACTTGGCAACCCGACGGGGGCATCGCGTAATACTCATTTCGACCGCGGATGAGCCTATGCAGGGGCCAGACATCTCCTTGCCCAAAGTTGACCCTCACTCTGCGGGCCAAGCACTCAGGGACGCGAATGACGGCATCAAGGATGAGTATCGTCTCGTCGCTTTGGCTCGCCGGAGTCTCTCCGCGCTTGTCAGGTCGTATGCGCAAGTCCGACGCTTGAAAGAACCTAAGTGGGCGGCCAATCCAACTCAATCGGAAGTGTTGACGCCGCTCTTGCTGGCTGGTGGATGGACGCCGAACGAGCCGGATCAAGAAGCGGTGAGTAAATTGGTTGTGAAGACGCCTGACGAGATCGAGCGTTTGCTACGACAGTTGTCTCGTGGTGCCGACGCGCCGTTCGTTCTTTCGGGCGAGATTTGGCGAATAGCGTCTCCGTTGGAACTCGGACTGTTGCTCTCTCCCAAGCTCACTGCCAGGGACATGCGTGGCTGGAGTGACCTCGCTTTCGAGGTCTTACTCGACCCGGATCCGTATCAGGGCATGGGCACGCTAGAGCGCCTGTCCGTTCAGATGAAGGGCCCAAGGCCGCCAGAGTATTCGAATTCGCTGCGGAAGGGACTCGCTGAAAGCATGGCACTACTAGCAAGTCTCGATTCGGAATTCCCCTCACCTCACAGTGGTCAGAGTTGGGTAGACGGCACCATTCAGAGGCTGCTGGGGGCAGCCTTTGAGGACAGTTCTGGTGCGAAATTGGAGCGGATATCTGATGTTCTGCCGCTTCTTGCAGAAGCAGCTCCGCAGGTCTTCCTCGACTTCGTTGAATCTGATCTGCAAAAAGATGAACCATTTGTCATGACCTTGTTCAAAGACACCGCCCCGGACGTATTCGGATCGTCATCACCGCACCCGGCGCTGTTATGGTCGCTCGAAACGCTCTGCTGGTCAGCGGAGTTGTTCCCGCGCGCTGCAGGCGCATTAGCAGACTTGGCTCGAAAGGATCCGGGCGGCCGGCTCAGCAATCGACCCCTCGAAAGCCTCCAGAACGTCTCGGCGGGGTGGCTACGCCAAAGCGGCGCAAGCGTGCAGGATAAGTTGTCTCTTCTCGAAGGCCTGCTAACTCGCGACCCCGTCATTGGATGGAAAGCTCTTCTGGCAGTTTGGCCGAGCAGCCACGCCACGGCATTCTCGCCGCACACGCCTGTGTTCAGAGATTGGGTCACGGGTAGTCGCTCTGTATCGTTCGCTGATTGGGAACGATTCGTTGATGGACTAGTCGACTTCGCGCTCCGCTATTCGGGCGCCAATGCCGCCCGATGGAGTGACTTGGTCAAGGGTGCCGACAACCTTCCAGCTCGTCAACGAGTTCAATTGATCAAAGAACTTGGTTCAGATGAGCGAATCAGTTCGTGGTCGTCTGAAGAGCGCTTCGATGTGTGGAGTGCAATGCGTGACGAGATCGATCGGCACGAAGAGTACGCGGATGCGAATTGGGCAATGCCTGATGACGAATTGCATGCTTGGCGCAAGATAGCCGCGGCGTTGGCTCCTGATGTTGACCCTCGTCGCTATTCGCATCTTTTCGACTGGCGTACTCGTGCTGGAAACCTTCGTCATGGCGACGAGGGATTTGACGCTGAGCTGCATCGACTACAGCTCGAAGCGGTTCGAGACGTCCTTGCTCAAGGGACGGATCAGTTGACGACCCTGATTGCGGATGTGAAAATTCCGGCTCGAGTTGGTGGTCTCCTCGCTGAAATTGCCGATGCAAGCAGCGATGAAGCCATCGTCGGGTGGCTTGAAAGCGAAGACTCAAATCTATCCGCCGCAGCGCACGCATTCGGTGCCGGTCGCGTTTCGTTCAATGGATTGGCGTGGCTTCGAACAACGTTGAGTTGGTTCAAGGAAGGCTCCGAGGTACGAAATCGCCTCATCTGTCTGGTGACACCAACGCGGGACAACTGGGCGTTCGTGGCGGAGTTCGGCGAGGATCTTGAGTCCACCTATTGGAGTCGATTGAACCCCTACGCGATCGAAGAAGACGATTCTGAAGATGTCGTCAATCGAATGATCGAACACGGTCAGGGTTGGAGCGCCATTACTGTTCTCTCAAACTCCGTTGCTGGAAAAAAAGCATCGCCCGATGTCGAACTTATCAAGCGAGCCTTTGGTGCACTCGGTAGCGGCACCAGCCCCATAGCGGATCGCACGATGGCGAGCTACTACGTTGAATCGCTTCTCAAGTACATGGAACAATTTGTACCCGATGACCCTGATCTTCCGGGATTGGAATTTACATTCTTCGACTTCTTGCATGAGCACGATCCGTCCAACGCCCTATTTCGCTTGCTGAACAACAGTCCGTCTGAGTTCGTTGTGATCGTCAAGCTCGTCTTCCGCGGTGAAGGAGAATCAGATCGGCGTCTGACAGCTGACGAGAGTGCTCGCGCACAAATCGCCTATAGTGTGCTTCGAGAGTGGCCGACCGTACCCGGGCAAGAATTAGACGGCTCCGTTGATGCGGAGATACTTGGCCAGTGGATTCGCGCGTCTCGACTCTTGTTGGCAGACAGTGGCCGCATATCGATCGGTGACGAGGTGATTGGCGAAATACTGTCCGCAAGTCCATCGGACTCGGATGACATCTGGCCCGCCAAACCGATTCGCGACCTGATCGAAACCATCGGCAGCACTCGTCTAGAAACAGGGCTTCAAATAGGACTGGCAAACCGGCGAGGCGTAACAACGCGGGGAGCGTTCGACGGTGGCAGACAGGAGCGAGACGCGGAGAAACGATACCGAGACATGGCACCCCGCGTTACAACAAAATGGCCGCGTACGGCGCGCATGCTGCGGTCTATAGCCGATTCTTACCGGGCTGAGGCCGACCGCAACGATCGAGAGGCAGATCGACGCGGCGACGACGTCTGAGCCGCAGCCGCGGTCCCTCAAGTGCGGCAAGCGGTGAACGTAGCGAAGTCAAAACTCTCGGATGAGTACCCACTGCGAGCTTATAAGCCGCTCATTTGTTCATGCCAAGCGATTTTAGAGCCAGACCGACATGGGCGGCGGCCTCCAGTTCGCTTGCCTCGAGCATGAGCGCCATGACCTTCGCCAATGCGAAAGCGATGTCGCCGCCCAGCTCGCCTTGCAGCGATCAATTGGTCGAAGCGCTCGCAGTTTAGATGGTCGCTGTTGCTGCGTCTGGCGTACATCCGACGATGCTCTCTGAGCGCCTCGGGCACACCTCTGTCGGTGACGTCCCCTCGAGTGGTGTGCTTTCGCTTTGCCGATTGAGGTCAGTGGTTGAAGCTTAGGCGGCGATGAGTTCGGGCAGTGTTGTCACCTCCTCGATCGCGGTGGTTGGGTCGTTCATGGTCT
>NZ_QYRT01000065.1 GCF_004923255.1 Subtercola vilae
GCCATCGTGTGGTGTCCTTTGCGTGAGAGTTTTAGTCGGTTCTCACTGACCATCACACGGTGGCTTCTTACGTCGACGATGCAACGCTCAAGAACCCGAAACCCCACCACTCACAGGGACGTCACCCCTCTGTCACGATCACGATGGAGGTCTACTCACACGCCATCACGAGCCTGCAGCGGGACGCGGCCGACATGATAGGCGAGATGCTGAACAGTGCTACTGTGCCCCCCTCGATGCGGAGCCGCTATCGATCGCTGCAATGGCGGAGGATGGGGGACCCCGTCGCGCTGCCAGGGCAGCGCTCCTCCTCGAATCAGAGCGGCCACGTATGCAGAAAGCGCCCACCCTGTGGGCGAGCGCTTTCTGCATGGCGGAGGATGGGGGATTCGAACCCCTGAGTGGATGCTGCGCTTTCACTCAACTGGCGGAGGATGGGGGATTCGAACCCCCGAGAGCTTTCACTCAACACGCTTTCCAAGCGTGCGCCATAGGCCACTAGGCGAATCCTCCTGGCGGGTCGCCGCTGAAAAGTTCAGAAACGACCATAGAGCACTCTACCGGCAAACCCCGGCGCGTGCTGTGCGGCTGCGGCGCCCAGCCCGGCGCCCAGCCCCGGCACCGTCAGTACTTGACCGCCGCCAGCGCCTCGGCGAGGGGTGTGTCACCGCTGATCGCCTCGAACTGCGCACGAATACCGATACCGTCGACGAGCGCCGCCACCACGAGCGCCGCCACGTCGGCCCGCGCGATAGTGCCGCGCCCGGTGCTCTCGGCCAGCAGCACCTCGCCGGTGGGTGCGTCGTTCGTGAGGCCGCCCGGCCGGATGATCGTGTACTCGAGGTCGCGCGCCCGCACGTTCGCGTCGGCCTCCGCTTTCGCCCGAAGGTACACCTGGAACACCTCGTCTGACGTGGGGTCGAAATCGTCGGCCCCCATCGAGGAGATGAGTACGTAGCGGCGGATGCCCGCGATCTCCGCCGCGTCAGCGAGCAGGATTGCGCCGTCACGGTCGACGGTGTACTTGCGCTCGGCGCTCGAGTTCGGCCCGGCACCAGCCGCGAAGACCACCGCGTCGACACCCTGCAGGTCACGGGCGAGGGTACGGGCATCCACCCCCTCCAGATCGATGACCACGGGGATACCGCCCGCGGCGAGAACGTCGCCCGCCTGCTCGGGGTTGCGGATGATGGCGACGGCTTCGTGCCCGGCGTCGCTCAACAGTTTCTCGATGTGCAGGGCTATGGCTCCGTGGCCTCCGGCAAGTGCGATTCTCATAATTCAATTCTGCCGCTAAACTTGTACACGGCTCCCCGCGTGGCGCCATCCAGGCCAACTCCCCTAGGGCAGAAATGCAGCAAGGGTAACCGGGCTCTGGCGGGTGCGCGGGGGGTCTTTTCTGTTTGTGCAGCACCGTGCCTACACGCCCAGACGTTCGGTGAACAGCCAGTGCGCACACAGCCAGCACTCCATAAACTTGGAAAAGACGCCGTTCTGAGGCGCCGCTACTCAAGGAGAAGCGTGGCTCGCAGCATCTACATCACCTCGGCCGAAGGCCATTCGGGCAAGTCGACCATTGCGCTGGGCGTTCTGGATGTTCTGGGTCGAAGCATCGGCCGCGTCGGCGTCTTTCGCCCCATCGCCCGCTCGGTGTCTGAGCGCGACTACGTGCTCGAGATGCTGCTGTCGCACGCCGGCATCGACATCACGTACGAACAGGCCATCGGCGTCAGCTACGACGACGTGCACGCCGACCCCGACGCAGCACTCTCGCGCATCGTCGAGCGGTACAAAGACGTTGAACGGCTCTGCGACTCCGTGGTCATCCTGGGTTCTGACTACACCGACGTGGGCAGCCCCACCGAGCTCACCTTCAACGCCCGCATCGCAGCGAACCTCGGGGCACCCGTGCTGCTGGTGCTCGGCGGCCGAGCGGGCCAGGGGTCGACCGAGATGCTCGGGCACTCCGAGGCGCGAACCCCGGCCGACATGCGCCAGATCACCGAACTCGCCCTGGTAGAGCTGAAGGCCGCGCACGCCACTCTGCTCGGAATCGTCGCGAACCGGGCCGACTCGGCGAACCTCGAGAAGATTCGCGACGCCATCGCCAAGGCGGCCGGCGACGCGCAGGCGGGGCTCGCCATCGCCGCGCCGCACCGCGAAGTGATCGGCGCGCACTCTGCTGACGGGCCCACGCGCATCCCCATCTGGTCGATTCCCGAAGACCGGATGCTCGTCGCACCCAGTATGGCGAACCTCGTCGAGTCGACCGAGGGCACCATGATCAAGGGTGACCCGCGGCTGCTCGCCCGCGAGGCGCTCGGCGTCGTCATCGCCGGAATGTCGATGGTGAATGTTCTGCCGCGGCTGATGGAAGGCGCGGTCGTGGTGATCCCCGGCGACCGGAGTGAGGTGCTGCTGGCGGTGCTCATGGCCAACGCATCGGCCACCTTCCCGAGCCTCTCCGGCATCATTCTCAACGGCGGTTTCGACCTGCCAGAGCCCATCGAGCGGCTCATTGACGGGCTCGCTCCCTCGCTGCCCATCATCACGACTCCGCTCGGCACGTACGACACGGCCGTGCGCATCACCGGAACCCGTGGCCGCCTCGCCGCCGACTCGCAGCGCAAGTACGACAGCGCGCTAGCCCTCTTCGACCAGTACGTCGACGGCCCCCGACTGCTCGACCTGCTCGACGTGAGCTCGTCGTCGGTGGTCACCCCGCTGATGTTCGAATACGGTCTCATCGACCGCGCTCGCAGCGCACAACGGCACATCGTGCTGCCAGAGGGCACGGATGACCGTGTGCTGCTTGCGGCGGCAACAGTGCTCACCAGGGGTATTGCGCGGCTGAGCATCCTCGGTGACGAAGCCGACGTGCGGGCCCGCGCCACACGCCTCGGGGTGAGCCTCGAGGGTGCCGCCATCGTCAGCCCGTTCGACCCCGAACTGCGGGAGCGGTTCGCTCTGGAGTACGCCCGCATCCGCGCGCACCGCGGCATCACGCTCGACATGGCCCGCGACACCGTGACCGATGTGTCGTACTTCGGCACCATGATGGTGCAGCTCGGTCTCGCCGACGGAATGGTGTCGGGCGCGGCGCACACCACGGCGCACACGATCAGGCCCGCGTTCGAGGTCATCAAGACCCGGCCCGGGGTGTCGGTCGTGTCGAGCGTCTTTCTGATGGCGCTCGCCGACCGCGTGCTTGTGTACGGCGACTGCGCGGTCATTCCCGACCCGACGGCCGACCAATTGGCCGACATCGCCATCTCTTCATCGGAGACAGCGGTACAGTTCGGCATCGAACCGCGCGTGGCGATGCTGTCGTACTCGACCGGGTCGAGCGGTTCGGGCGCAGAGGTGGAGAAGGTGCGCGAGGCGACCCGGTTCGTGCGCTCGCGTCGGCCCGACCTGCTGGTCGAGGGGCCGATTCAGTACGACGCCGCTGCCGATGCGGCCGTGGCGGCCACGAAGATGCCCGACTCAGAGGTGGCGGGGCGGGCGACAGTGTTCATCTTCCCCGACCTGAACACCGGCAACAACACGTACAAGGCGGTGCAGCGGAGCGCCGGCGCCATCGCCGTGGGGCCCGTGCTGCAGGGGCTCAACAAGCCGATCAACGACCTCTCGCGGGGAGCACTGGTGCAGGACATCGTGAACACGATCGCCATTACGGCCATTCAGGCGGCGACGGCGGGGGTTGCGACGACCACGGGCGCTGCGAACGCGGTGGTCGACGCGTGAGCGGCGCGCGTGCGGTTCTGGTGCTGAACAGCGGCTCGTCTTCGCTGAAGTACCAGCTGATCGACATAAGCACCGAGCGGGTGCTGGCGAACGGGCTGGTCGAGCGCATCGGCGAGACGGCGGCGTCGCTGAAGCACACGGTGGCGGGCGCGGCGGGGGCCGACGAAGATCACCGCAGCGAGCATCCGGTAGCCGACATGGGCGAGGCGTTCAGCGCGATGATCGCCGCCTTCGATGCGTTCGGGCCGTCGCTTCGGGAGAACGCTCCTGTCGTGGTCGGGCACCGCGTGGTGCACGGCGGAAAGCGCTTCTTCGGGCCGACCGTGGTGACCGACCTCGTGAAGATCAACATCGAAGACCTGGCTGACCTGGCACCGCTGCACAACCCGGCGAACCTCGCGGGCATCGAGGCGGCGCAGAAGGTTTTCGCCGATGTGCCGCACGTTGCGGTATTCGACACCGCCTTTCACTCGACCCTGCCGGCGGCGGCCTACACGTACGCGATCGACGCCGAACTGGCGGAGAAGAACCGTGTGCGGCGGTACGGCTTTCACGGAACCTCGCACAAGTACGTCTCCGAGCAGACCGCCGAGTTTCTCGGGCGGCCGCTCGCCGAGCTGAAGACGATTGTGCTGCACCTCGGCAACGGGGCCTCGGCCTGTGCGGTCGACGGCGGGCGATCGGTCGAGACCTCGATGGGCATGACACCGCTTGAAGGGCTCGTGATGGGCACGCGCTCTGGTGATCTCGACCCGGCCGTGCTCATCTATCTGAACCGCAAACTGGGACTGAGTTTCGCCGAACTCGACGCCGAGCTGAACCGCAAGAGCGGCCTGCTCGGGCTGAGCGGCCGGGGCGACATGCGCGACGTGGTCGATGCCGCGGCCGCGGGCGACGAGCCGGCCCGCCTGGCGCTCGATGTCTACGCGCACCGCGTCAAGCAGTACGTCGGGGCCTACATCGCGCAGCTCGGCGGAGCGGACGCCATCGTGTTCACGGCCGGCGTCGGCGAGAACAGCGCACCCGTGCGGGCGTTGGCGCTCGCGGGGCTCGAGGCGCTCGGCATCCGTCTCGACCCGGCGCGCAACACCGCCTCTCGCGAGCGGGGCGCGCGGCGCATCTCCAGCGACGACTCGGCCGTCGAGGTGCTCGTCGTGCCCACCAACGAAGAACTGGAGATCGCGCGGCAGTCGCTCTCGGTGCTGTAGGGGTGCCGCTGTTCGCTGTTCGCTGTTCGCTGTCCGCTGTCCGCTGTCTGCTGAGTCGGTTCTGTCAGTCGTCGATCAGGCGTTTGCCGTAGCTGATCGCGCCGTCGGGCGCGTAGCCGATGGCGTCGTAGAACGCCAGCGCGTCCGTGTTTGCCGCGCGCACCTGCAGGTTCAGCTTGGGGCAGCCGCGCTCGATGAGCAGGCGTTCCGCCTCGGCCATGAGCTGCCGAGCGTAGCCGCGGCCGCGGTGGGCGGCATCGACCGCGAGGTAGTTGATCCAGCCGCGGTGGCCGTCGTAGCCGACCATGGCCGTCGCGATGACGACGGCGCCGGAATCCGCGGCGGTGCCTGCGTTGGCGCTCGCGACCGCGCCCGCGCCCGCAGAGCCTGCGCCGTCGTCGGCCGTCTCGGTTCCGACCAGGAACAGCTCCGGCTGAACGGTCAGTTTTCGCGCGATGTCGGCACGCGGATCGTTCCACGGTCGCACGAGGCCGGCCGCGTTCCACAGCTCGACGACGGACTCCGTTTCGGCGGCTTCGAACGGTCTGATCTGCATACGTCCACCCTAGAACCCGCCCCCGGGCATCCGGAACCCGCCCCCGCTGCCTCCCGCCGCCCTCCCGTCGGGGGTCAGGGGGAGAGGAGCTGCGCGGTGCGGTAGGGCATGAGCTGGCGCAGCACGATCGAGGTCGAGGTGCGCCGGATGCCCCGGCAGCGCAGGATTGCCTGGCCCACTTCGTACAGATGGTCGGCATTGCGGGCGATGACCTGGCAGATGATGTCGTCGGCTCCGGCGATGGCCGAGCATTCGATGACCTCGGGGATGCCCGTGAGGGCGGTGATCGTCTGGTCGAACAGCTCCTGGTCGACCTCGGCCGTGACGAACGCACGCAAACCGAACCCGAGCGCAGACGGTTCGATGCGCACGCTGTTCGGCCGCAGCACCGGTGCCGGCGTGCCCGACGCCCCCGTTCCGGCCGCGCCCGCCCCGGCCGCGCGACCCGCCATGCGCTCGAGCCGCGTCTGCACCGTCGCCCGCGCCAACCCGAGCCGCTCTGCCAACAGCATGACCGGCGCACGCGGCTCGTCGTCGAGCGCCCGCAGTATGCGCCGATCGGTGCCGTCGAGAGTAGACATTGTGTGCCCTTTCTGCGAGCCAAGACTGACGATACCGATCATATTGCACAGCCGAACGGATGCTCGTTGCGCACACTGTCCGGTCTTGTTGTACTGGCAGCATGACACAAGACCTCGAGGCGCCCGCCAGCCAAGCCCGCCCCGCCGCCCAGCCCCGCATCACCGTCGGCGCCTACCTCGCCACCCGCCTCGTTCAGCTGGGTGCCCCGCATCTGTTCGGCCTGCCCGGCGACTTCAACCTGAGCCTGCTCGACGAGATGCTCGCCATCGATGGCGTCGAAT
This sequence comes from Subtercola vilae, assembly GCF_004923255.1. Classification (GTDB taxonomy): domain Bacteria; phylum Actinomycetota; class Actinomycetes; order Actinomycetales; family Microbacteriaceae; genus Subtercola; species Subtercola vilae. Next base: position 6,375 of record NZ_QYRT01000065.1, read on the forward strand.
GGGTGGGCTGCACCAACGAGCTGAACGCGGCGTACGCTGCCGACGGGTACGCGCGCATCCGGCGCGGCATCGGCGCCGTCGTCACCACCTTCGGCGTAGGCGAGCTCAGCGCCATCAACGGCGTGGCCGGCAGTTTTGCCGAAGACGTTCCGGTCGTGCAGATCACCGGAATGCCCTCCACCGCCGCACAGTCGGCCGGCGCTCTGCTGCACCACACCCTCGCCGACGGCGCCTTCGACCACTTCGTGCGCGCCTACGAGCAGGTCACCGCAGCCTCGGTTGTCGTGCGCACGGCCACCGCCCCGGCCGACATCGACCGCATCCTGCTCACCGCACTGAACGAGTCGAAACCCGTCTACCTCGGCATCCCGGCCGACGTCGCTGTGTCGCTCGTCTCGGCCGCGAACCTCCGCTCACCGCTCGAACCGTTCGGCAGCAATGCCCGTCAGCTGCAGCGCTTCACCGAGGCCCTCCGCCAGGCCGTTTTCACGGCACCGAGTGCGGCAGTTCTGGTGGGCCCGCGCGTTCATCGCCGCCAACTCGAGCCGGTCATCCGCTCGCTCGCCGAAGCGCCCGGCGTCTACATCGCCACGCAGAGCGGCTCGAAAGCCATTCTCGACGAGTCGCACCCCGCCAGCGTCGGCACCTACCTCGGCGCCCACACCCGCACCGAGGCCGCTCGCCGCGCCATCGACGAGGCGCCCCTGCTCATTCTCGCCGGAACCATCATGAGCGACCTGCTCACCGGCTTCTTCACCCACCGCTTCAACCCCGACGACGCGGTCGAGCTCGCCGTCACCTGGGCGCGGGTCGGCGAAACCACCTTCTTCGGAATCCAGCTCGAAGACTCCCTGCGTGTTCTCAACGACGTGCTTCAGGATGCCCGGCTCGACCCCCTCGCATCGATCGACCCCGGCCGCCCGCTCGTTGCCCCTGGTGGAGCGGGCACCACGCCCCTCGACCACGAGGCGTTCTGGCCGGCGGTGCAGGGCTTCCTCAGCCCCAACACCGTTCTGGTGGCGGAGGCGGGCACCGCGTTCTTCGGAGCCATAGACCTCACCCTTCCCGACAACAGCGACCTGCTCGGCCAACCGGTGTGGTCATCGATCGGTTACACGCTGCCGGCCACACTCGGCGTCTGCATCGCCGAGCCTTCGAAGCGAGCGGTGCTGATCATCGGCGACGGCTCGGCCCAGCTGACCGTGCAGGAGTTGGCGACCATCCTGCACCGAGGCCTGACGCCCGTCATTCTGCTGCTGAACAACGGCGGTTACACCATCGAGCGGGCCATTCAGAGCCCCTCGGCCGTCTACCAAGACGTGACGCCGTGGAACTACACGGCGCTGCCCGCCGCCTTCGGCGCCGCCGACCGTGCCGTGACCCTCACTGTGCGCACCCGCGACGAGCTCGCGGAGGCGCTCGCGATGGCATCCTCGACCACCGACAAGGCCGTTCTGATCGAGGTCATGCTGCCGGCGCTCGACTCGCCGCGCCTGCTGACGGCGCTCGGCGAGGGGCTCTCGTCGGCGAATGCGCCGGTGGGGGCAGGCGCGACGACGCTGGCCCCAGCGTAGGCGATTGAGTCTCGGCGGCAGGGGGCTGAGTGTCGGTGGCGACAGTTAGCATTGGAGCCATGGTCACAGCCCTCTACCGCCGCTATCGACCTGAGACGTTTGGCGAGATGATCGGCCAGTCCCAGGTCACCGAGCCGCTGATGACCGCGCTCCGCACGAACCGGGTCAACCACGCCTACCTCTTCTCGGGGCCGCGCGGGTGCGGTAAAACCACGTCGGCGCGCATCCTCGCCCGCTGCCTGAACTGCGCAGAAGGCCCCACCGACACCCCGTGCGGTGTGTGCCCGAGTTGCGTCGAGCTGTCGCGCGACGGCTCGGGTTCGCTCGACGTGGTCGAGATCGATGCGGCCTCGCACAACGGTGTCGACGATGCACGCGACCTTCGCGAACGAGCCGTGTTCGCGCCCGCCCGCGACCGCTACAAGATCTTCATTCTCGACGAGGCGCACATGGTGACGCCCCAGGGTTTCAACGCGCTGCTGAAGATCGTCGAAGAGCCGCCAGAACACATCAAGTTCATCTTCGCCACCACCGAGCCCGACAAGGTCATCGGCACCATTCGGTCGCGTACGCACCACTACCCTTTCCGGCTCATCCCGCCCGCTCAGCTGCTCGAATACGTTCAGTCGCTCTGCGAGATCGAGGGCGTCGCTGTGGCACCCGGCGTTCTGCCGCTCGTGGTTCGCGCCGGCGGCGGTTCTGCGCGCGACACTCTGTCGCTGCTCGACCAGCTCATCGCGGGTTCCGACAGCAACCGCATCGAATACGAGCGCGCTGTCGCCCTGCTCGGCTACACCCATGCGTCACTGCTCGGCGAGGTCATCGATGCGCTGGGGTCGCACGATGCAGCGGCTGCGTTCGGGGCCGTCGACCGGGTCATCCAGACCGGGCAAGACCCCCGTCGTTTCGTCGAAGACCTGCTCGAGCGCCTGCGCGACGTCATCATCGTGGCAGCCACGGCCGACGGTGCCGCGGCGGTTCTGCGTGGAATGCCGAGCGACGACATCCTGCAGATGCAGCAGCAGGCCGCGCTCTTCGGGGCCGCCGAACTCTCACGCACCGCCGACATCGTGAACGCCGGGCTCACCGAGATGACCGGCGCCACCTCGCCGCGGCTGCACCTCGAACTGATGATCGCGCGCGTTCTCGTGCCGGCCAGCGACGACACCGCTCGCGGCGCGCTCGCGCGGGTCGAGCGGCTCGAGCGCCGCGTGGGGGTCGCATCGGCTGACGCTCTGCCGTCGTTCGGTGCTGCGGTGCAGGGTGCGGGCGGGTCGGCGGGCGGGTTCGCGGGCGGGCCGGGGCGCGGTGCTGACGAGTCTGTTGCCGGCTACTCGGCGCCTGGCGGGGTTGCGTCGCCCATTGCGCGGCTTCCGCTCGCGCCGGTGCCGGTTGTCGCGCCCGTGCCGGTTAGTGCTTCTGTGCCGGTTGCCGCTTCTGTGCCGGTTGCTGCTTCTGCTGCAGCTGACGTTGCGGCTGCTTCCGCGCCCGAGTCTGCGCCCGCTTCTGGGGCAGGCGTACCTGCTTCCGCGCCCGCCTCCGATGCGCCTGTTGTGGTCGTTGCGCCTGATTCTGACGCGGCACGCTCCAGTGCGGTGCCCGCCTCCGACGCGATCCCCGTTTCCCCGGAACCGGCTGCCGCCCCGGCCACTGCGGGCGCTTCAGTCGCTGCATCACCGGCACGTGCCGCAGAAGCTCCGACTGCGGCGGCTCACCTTGGTACGGTGCCCGGCGGGGTGACCTTCCAGCAGCTCAAAGACTCGTGGCCCGAGATTCTCGAGGTCGTCGAGAAGGCCAAGCGATCAGCATGGATGGTCGTCTACACCGGCTCGGTCCGTGCTCTTTCTGGCGATGTGCTCACCCTCAGCTTCCCCAGCGAGAACGACGTCGAGAGTTTCAAGCAGAAGCAGGCCCCCGGGCAGCAGGGTGTGAGCGAGTACCTTCGCCAGGCCATCCTCGAGGTTCTGGGGCTCCGCGTGAAGTTCATCGCCCGCGTCGACGCCCCGGGTCATTCGCCTGCCCCCGCCGCCTCGCCGATCTCCACCAGCGCAGGTGCGCCCCGCTCGCAGCCCAACCGCGCAGCCGAGCCCAACCGCGCGGCCGAGCCCAACCGCGCGCCAGACCGCTCAGCGTCACGCCCGCCCGCGGCTGGCCGCCCGCCCGCATCCCGTCCGACCTCGGCACCAACCCAGACAGCGCCGACCCAGACAGCGCCGACCCAAACAGCGCCGACCCAGACAGCGCCGACCCAAACAGCGCCGACCCAGACAGCGCCGACCCAGACGGGCGCGAAGGCCTCATGGCCGACCGTCGCCATTCCGGTGTCGGCCCCCGAGAGCGACGATGAGCCCGTGCGTGCGGGAGCCATCGTCGTGAACATCCCCGTGTCAGACATCCCCGACGACATTCCCGAGGGAGCCCTGCCCGAGTACGACGCGTCCGTGACGTGGGCCGACCCGGGCGACGACATCCCGTTCGACGACGGCCCCACCGATTTCGACCCCCGCGATGCCGCGCGCCCCCAGCGCCGAGCAGGCAACGGCGGTGCCAGCGCCACCGCGAGCCCCAGAACCACCGCACCCCCCACCTCGGCCGCCCCCGGCCAGCAGCCGGGCCTCGCAACCCGACCAGGCACCCCGGCCCAGCGCCAGCAGCCCGGAACCACACGCATCCCCCAATTCGGCGAGAAGCAGCGCTACGGCGAAGCCGTCGTGCGCGAAATTCTCGGCGCCAGCTTCATCGAAGAGCGGCCCGTCGTCGACCGACCCGCCCCCAACCGGGAAGACTAGGCTGCCCCCGCATGTACGAAGGAATCATCCAGGAACTCATCGACGAACTCGGCCGCCTGCCCGGCATCGGGCCGAAGTCGGCGCAGCGCATCGCGTTCCACATTCTGCAGACAGAGACGTTCGACGTCACCCGGCTCGCCGAAGTGCTGATCGAGGTGCGCGACAAGGTGCACTTCTGTTCGGTCTGCGGCAACGTCTCCGAACAGGACACGTGCAGCATCTGCCGCGACCCGCGCCGCTCGCAGAACGTCATCTGCGTCGTCGAAGAGGCCAAAGACGTGGTCGCCATCGAGCGCACCCGCGAGTTCCGCGGCCTCTACCATGTGCTCGGCGGAGCCATCAGCCCCATCGACGGCATCGGCCCCGACAACCTGCGCATTCGCGAGCTCATGCAGCGCCTCGCCGACGCCAGCATCGAAGAGGTCATCATCGCCACCGACCCCAACCTCGAAGGCGAAGCCACCGCGACCTACCTCTCGCGCCTGCTCACCGTTCTCGAGATCAGGGTCACCCGCCTCGCCTCAGGCCTGCCCGTCGGCGGCGACCTCGAGTACGCCGACGAAGTCACCCTGGGCCGCGCCTTCGAAGGTCGCCGCCTCGTCGAAAAGTAGCCGATAGGCTCGCCTCAGCACTGGTGCCGACGCGCCGCCACGTGCGCACGTCGCCGCACCCCGCTCCTCACCAGAACGGAACACACCCCATGAGCGACGACACCACTGCTCCGGATGCTCTCGCCCCAGCTTCGGCGGGGCCGCCGACCGCTGGCACCGCCCTCCCCGGCGCGACCCCCGTCTCCTCGCCGCCCGCATCCGCTCCGTTGCCC
>NZ_QYRT01000066.1 GCF_004923255.1 Subtercola vilae
CCCCCCCCGCCGGACAAAACATTACATATGTTCTCCTGACCGTCCCGATCCCTGATTCAGTATCAGCCGCAATCGGGGTGTGGGGATTAATGAAACCGAAGACTAACTGTATGAATTTACGAAACGTCCTCAACGAGCAAGCGGGGATGGAAATTGTGAGTATGTGAATGCGTCCGTCAGGCCAGGGCGGCCGAGTGTTTTCCGCGCAGCAATCATCGTTACCGTCGAGCCAGCTAGATGCCATCGTGACGCCTCATGTTTGCGAGACACTGGTGTCATGAGCGAAGAAAGCGACGCTGTGTTCCGAGATCTCTCCGTTGATGAGCAGAAGCTTCTCGCCACCGCATGCCAGCCATTCATGATCCCGTCACCAAGAGGCGGAGAGCCCGGCTGGCCCGTCTGGGACTTCGTCGCTCGCACCTTCTCGTCCGAATCGCAGAGCAACCTGGTACCTGAAGACATCCTGGCCGGGCTACCAGTAGGCGTGGCTCCGGACGGTGGTGAGCCATATCGGCTTTTCTGGGTGCGCGATGGAATTCGTGCCGGCCAGCCAAAGGACGACAGTATTTTTGGCTTGACGGTGGCCGGGATGCACGCCGTAAGATCTCTTGTCCCACGCCTGGGCGAGCTGGCCGATTCCCTTGCTGCCTACATCGGTGCCCTCGCAGCTGCCGAACTCCAACTATCCCCCTCTCCTAACGAGGTGGCCAAATGGGACGCGCCACTTCAGGACATCACGGTCGGCACCTATCTCCAGGGGCGGCCTTACCCTGTGACCTTGAAAGCATCGGTCGCGGCCGAGGTGGTCCGTCGCGAGTACGCACCCATCAACGTCCAGATCACCAGCGAAGCAGTTACGTGCCAGGTTCGAGGTCGATCGCTTCGAGCGTTCCTAGGTGTCAATACGGCTGAGCAGTACCTGGCGCGTGCGTGGCATTACCAGCTGCCAGCCCAGGAGCCCGTCCTCGCCTCGCCGATGACGCTAATTCAAACGATCGACTACTTCGGCTATGTGCTGGAAGCGTCAGCGCTCTGGCGGTCGTCGGGCGGGGGATCAGTCGTGCGGGTCCGCAGTCTCAAATCCGCCGCGTCTCTATCGCAGTCGGCCTCCACTGTCGAGGAATTCGACAACAGGATCTCCAGCCTGTGCACGATCATCGATCACTTTGCCCTGCCCGACGTTCCCCCAGAGATCCTGAAAAAGCGTTTTAGCGGCCAGCAAGGTTCTCTCAACTCTCTCACTTACTTCTTGGAGCGGATGGTCGTCGACGAGCCGTACAGCAGTTCCGTGAAAGAGGCCCTTGGTAAACTACGCGACGTCCGGCATCTCCGGACGGCTGCCCAACATGACTCGGAACGTCCGCGTCGACAAGCAGCCGAAGCCCGCAGCCGATTCGGGCTTGCGCCTATTGCCGTCGATTGGGCGGGTGACTGGGACGCGATTCGCGCACATCTCGCCAACGCATTTACCAGCATCATCGAGGCCGTTCAGGCATCGGACGACCACTTATAAGAGGTCAGCTCGCGATCCGATGGAATAGGAGCCGCTTGACGAGTTTCTACGCGCCAATCGCCGTCCGCATAACGACAAGGCTCGCAAAGGGGGTGGGGACCCTCCAACCACCGTCTAACGGAGTGATGTATTTACTTTCGTGAGCTGGCCCTTACGAGCGTAGATTCGGCTCCGGTGGTTTTGTGACTGCCGAGCGCCATACCCAAGCTTCCTGTACCCCTCCGCTGTGGGTGGGGAATCGCACCAGTACGACTCGGTCATTGAAGGCGATCGCTTCCCCCTCGACCTGTACCGCTCGCTCGGGGTATCGAACCCAGGCGAGGACTTTCTCAGGGGCTTCTGGCGTGGTCACGCCACCTCCTGTGGAGTGGCGCTCAAGCTCGCTCAGGGAGATCGGCGATGGACGAGTAGCTGCTTCGTTGATAGCCGCGCGTGAGACGTCCGATCCATATCTTCGGTTGCCTCCCATACGTCAAGAGTAGAACATATGTTCGAAGGGGTGGAATGCCACTTCGCGGGCCCCGGCAATCTTTCTAGCGCGAAATGATGACAGCTCTGAGCCGTTACGTACGGTGAGCGTTATTTCGATGATGAGTTGCCTCTACTTTGCTGGCTCTCTACCAGGACGCCGTTCCCTAAACGAAGAAAGGTCGTGGACGTCGTCAATGCCGAGAGCGTCGGCTATCTCTCTCTCGGAGTGCTCTGAGCGCGCGCTTCGCATCTCGGCCGCGATTTCCCAATTCACACCCTCGAAGATCTTGCGCAGGGTCTTCAGCCTCTCGATGCTAGAAGGATCGGTTTCACCCCGCGTTGAAAGCGCCCCGGCGATGATGTAGTAGGCACGCTCCGTTGGCCAGTTCTCAATTGCCTTCGCCAGCGGGAGAGCTGCTACCTCGAGCATCCACTCATTGTCCTGGACTGTGTTGCAGATGGCTTCGACAGTCATCTGGTGCCGTTGCCGGTTTTCATCGTTGCTTTGGTCATCCACTCTTGCTTACCTGCAATCACTTTTTCGGGAAAAGAAGGTTCGATAACCGTCGAGCGAGGGGCGTTGGCTCGTCTCTTTCCCCGGGTTCGAGTGCTTCATGTCCAATGCGGTCGGTACCGTCGTGATTGAATTCTGACTCCAAGAAACGAGAACCGCCAAGAAAAACCGAAACTCCTTGCTCGATGCGCGCAAGGACGCGAAAACGCCTGTACAGCCAAACAAGAACGAAAATGGCTACGACCAGCAAAGCGGAGTATCCGATTGGTGGCCCGTAGTTGTACCCCGGCAGGGTTGTCGCCGGGCCGTATGCGCTGGTATTCGAGGATCCCTGCGAAAGAGGGGCGGCAGTCGCAGCCGGTGTGTTCAGGGACTCGCAGCGAGTGGTCCATGCCTTAAGTGCTGAATCCGATCTTGCTCCCCAGGTGAGGGCCGCATCAAGCAGGTACTTGTGCTTGTTCTCGCCGAGCATAACGAGGTGCACGATCTGGCTACTTGGATCGGTTGCGGAGCAATCGTCGGGGATCGGTGCTCGTTTGATGACGATGACCCCGTACTGGGATGAATCGCCAAAGAGCACGGTCGGGAGTCCTGTGTCATCGGTAGTCGGAACGATCTCTCCCGTCTGAAATGTCGTTCCAATGTCGGAGCTGAACTTGGGAAACAGATTGAGATTAAAAGTGAGTGTGTCACTTGCCGAAGGGCCCAGATTGCGGACAGACAGATCTACGGCATCGGCGCTGGGCGCTCCGCCCTGCGGTGAGTAGTACACGATTCGCTGATCCAGCGTCCCCTTCACCTTGAGCTCTTCCATAACCGCTGCCGGGGGATTGCTGTCGGCGTAGGGCGCCGCTGGGGCAGTGTCGAACCAGGTAATTGCTGGTGTGGCCGTCGACGTTGGGGAAGCACCGGAAGTCGGAGTGCTCGTACTTGTGGGAGTTGGAGTGGATGGCAACACTGTGGGAGACGGTGTTGTGCCCACTGGAGCCGGTTGAATGTCGCTGTCGCAGTAGAGGTACTGGGGGTCGCATGGCGCACCTGTTGCTGCGGCCGCCGAATCAGCGAGTGCGAGTCCAGCTACCGGCATAAGCATGACCATCCCGGCGAGAAGGAATGCCTTGCTTCGAGATTTCATGGTGGTTTCCTTCGGGCTCAGATGATCGTGATCAGGGTGCCGAGTGGCAGCGAGTTGACGGCGGTGATTGCGTCGACCGGAAGGCGAACACAGCCATGGGAAACCTGGCCCGTGTTCTCCTCCTCATAGTGGACTCCGATTAGACCGCCGTCACTGCCCCCGTACGGCTCGTCGGCTGCGGCCGAGTGAAGTGAGGTCAGCTGAATCGGGTACTCCGTCTGCCCCTGTGCGGGATCGAGGTATCGAGCTTGGATATACCCGGTGACGCTCGTGGGTGTCGGGGTTCCTGGTGTGCCGACTCCGACCGGATATCTGGAGACAGGTTGCCCTGCCCTGTCGAGCACGATGAGCTGCTGATTCTCTACTGAGACCTGGATTCGATCGGGAGTGGATATCGGGTCGACTAGTGCGTCTGTTCTGAGCCACGCTGAACTTTGGGCCGGGGCGCTCCCATTGACGGTCGAAGGGAGTTCGAGGCGGCTAGGCGTGAGTACGAGGGACCAGCCGCCGTCTTGCTGAATGGGAACAACTACAGTTCTGTCGCCCAAGAAGTTCAGTGCTGCCAGGTGTGCGATGGGCGTCGTTCGGTCGGCGCTGTATAGAGCGGTGTCTGCCGATAGTGAGTAGACGGTGGGCGCGGCCGCGGTGATGCCCTGATTGGCGATAAGCCCAGGAATCACCGCGGCATACGTCGCTTCGGGCAACTCGTCAACGGCGACGAGAGACGGGGGAATGTATGCGTCGACGGTGTGCGCCGGCACCGGAGAGGTATGCAGTGCTGGCGGGGCTTCGATAGTGAGTGCAATCGAGGTGCATCCCGCCAGCACTGCGAGGAGAGCGCCAGCAGTGAGGACATGCGCGATGGAACGGCTCAGGTTCCTCATGATGGTCTCTCTCTACTAGCTCGAGGCAACTTAGCCACTCACCACGGGCAGGTGAATTTCAGGCGTAACCGGATCCGGGACAACTGCCGGGGTCGGAGTGGGCGTGACGACCGGGGCCGGTGGTGTCGGCTTCGGTGTCACAACGGGTGTCGGCGTGGGCGTGGGGTCCGGTGTCGCGGTCGGTGGCGTAGTCGAGTCGGCGTAGACCTCGATCGCCCCGCTTGCGTCGGCGCTGCGAAGCTCTGTACTCGGATCCTCCAAGAAGTATTTGAATTGGTAGCCGCCGATCTGATCGCTCGTGAAGGTCAGATCACCATTTGCTTCGACGGTGCCCCCGGCAGGAACGTTTGTGATGTGAGTATCGAGGCTCGAAACCGTGCCCTGGCTCCACTGAGCTCCGGTGAGCAGCCCATCCGGGGTGACAGTCAGAACGTCGTCTGCTTTCACCCGGTATGACTGATCCTGTGCGACCGGGAGCCATGTCTGAGCTCCGGGCACGTCGACCATGAACTCGGTCATGTTGGCTTCCAGGCGCGTGCCGTCGTTCCAGTAGGTGGGTTCGAATCCGGTCGCCGCCCACTCGATCTGCATGGACGTCTTCAGTGGAACCAAGAGACCGCTGAAGTACCACGACTGGAAGATCGGGTTGCCAGCTTCATCGAATGAGATCGGATCGCATTTGGTGGTAGTCGGGCAGTTATCTGCCATTTCCTGCCGGAGCGTGTCGAGCGTGTACTCCGGTGCGGTCGCCGTGGCGGTGCAGCTGAAATCGACGGTGTCACCTGAGTGGAAGATCTGGTTAGGGTCGACATCGCAGGAGACTGCTGCATTGTCGGGCGCAGTGAACCCGCCCGAAACGACGACCCCGGCATTGATCTCCGGTGCGGCGAATCGGTACTGCTTGTCCCCGCTCATCGTGCCTTCGGTTGCGTTGAGAAACCGGACGGTTCCGGTCGTCCTTACCTTCAGGTCCGAGCTGGCAGCAGCGTGTGCATCGACTCCGTCGATGGTGTGGACGGTGTTGCTGTCGTTCTGCGAGCTGTCAACGGAAGCGATCACCTCACCGTCCGAGCCGAGAATTTCTGCTGTGGTTGTAGCTACCCAGGCATCGGTTGAGCTGGGATGGGGCAGTGAGTCGGCCATCGCGGCTGGGACGCTGCTGGCTGCGATGGTCATGCACGCGGCTACCAGAAAGGTGACCGCCGATCGACGCCACTTGTGCGGTCTCCGCTTCGATTCCGGGGGTCGTTCGCAGGGCTCGCCCTGGTTGTGGATGATTTGGTTGTTCATGAAATGCGCCTCTTTCTCGGGAACTAGAACTTCGCTTCTTCTATCTAAGCGCCATTACCGAGGTTCCCTCGATTTATCGGATCGAGATCGCACAGAGGAGCCCCATGCGCTCTAAAGGATCACAAAGCCGCAGGTCAGGAAGAATCTTCCCCTGTCACGCTCATTGAGGGTCTTGAATTCGCCCGCTCGTAATTTCTTGATCGACTAGTCCGTTTACCAACGCCAGTCCACTTCGCTTCTGATTACGTCCCAATGCTCGGGTTGCGGCACGCGGAAGCTCGCGAGGATGGCCGGGAGATCAGACGCCCCGGTATCGGATATCTCGACACCGCGAGTGTTTCCGTCGATGGATTGGTAGAGCCCGAAGCCGGCCGCTTCGTATGCGAGGCCGGCCTTTGCATACGAAACCTCGGCAGGTCGATCGGGAAACATTTCAGTGACATCGTCCGGAGAGAGAGGGGGCTTCAGCGCCAGGACGTCACCCATGTTACGGCGCGCTTCCCGCGAGGTGCTTTTCCATGGCTCCGCGACTGAGAAGGCAACAAAGATATTCAGGGAGCTGAGCAGCGGGTCGGACATGAGTTCGGAGACGGCCGCTTGAAACTGGGAGCTGATGGCCTCGACGCCATCGATCACGATGAGAATTGGCTCCGTGTGGACCGACTCTTTCTTCGATTTCGGAAGATCGTCTACGTTGTCTACATCGTGCCGCACGCACGCTCGGGTTCGCTCCAGCATCTTCGTATGGATCAGTAGGAGTGTCACTGCCAGCGCGTAGTCATCGACCGCTAGGCACTCAAGATAGGGGAGCAGACCGAGATACTTCTCGCCGTGATCCTGACGATCGATTACCACGACACGAATTCCTCGGGTGAGGGCCGACACGATGAGCTGGAGTAACGCGTTGGTCTTTCCGGAGCCTTTGAGGCCGAATACTCCAACGGGTGACGAGGCTCGAATGTCGGACCCGATTTGTTGGTTCCTCAGGCCGAGCCCGATCGGAAGTCTCCAGAAGTCGGTGTCGGTGAGCCTGGGAATCAGGTTGTGCGATGAAACGATGCGGTCGAACAATTGGCTATCCTCACTGGGAATCGAGCTTCGATTCGTAGCGTCTTTGTAGCGCGATAATTCGACGCTGATTGATTTCCTGGGCTAGAGCCTTTCGGCTCGACACAGTAAGCGCCCTGTGACGCGGAGAGCCCCGTAGGGCGAGTGTCGATTCGCTCTACGGGGCTCTCAATTGCTGCGTCTGGAGCGCCCAACGCTGCTCGCTCTGGCCCCAATCCGTCGTAGCTCGCCAAGCGAGATTTCTGAGACGGGCTACTCCGAATAGTTCAACTTCGGCGTCCAGCCGTCTCGTGCAGCGTTGATCTTCGGAGAACTGCTCTGAGCCTCGTCGAGGTCGTCGTCATCAAAGTCGTCATCGTCTTCGAGGTGAGTGAAACGCGTGAATGGAGCTGCTGCCGGAACCCTTAAGTCCTTCTCGTCAACCGTGCGCCTCATCGAGAGTCCGAGAACGTCGTTGATGATCCACGGGGACGCTTTCGGGATGCCCAGGTTTTCAATGATTTTTGCCGACTGATCCTTCGGCGCAAAGCCAACTCGGATAGCTTCGAGCGCCCCGGTCTCTGAGCGAATCACCGCTAGGCCTTTCTTGCCCTTGTTGCCGTCCTTGTCGACGCTGAAACGTTCGAACAGCTCAATTGTCTCGGCAGTGCTCCCGGTCCCCATTGCGAGAGCAATCTCTGACGCGACGGGTACCGCTCCGGGCGCGTGGCACTGTATGGCATTTCCCAGTGACGGTCGCAGCCCCTTCAAACTTTCCTTGTAAGGGAACTGCGTCGCGACGACGAAGTAGATGCCAGCTGCGCGGTGTTTCTTCGCAATCTTGGCCATGTAAAGCTCGACTTGGTCAACGGCCACATTTTGTCGTTGCGCTGTGATGACTTGCCTGTCATCCTTCCCGAGCGAAGACGGAACCGTCGCTTTTTCTACCGAGGTTTCGTATTCGTCGTAGTAGACGGTGATCGGTCCGATGTTCAGCTCACGGCGTTCCTCTGGGGTGAAGTCGTACCAGTTCTCGTAGCCGTACTGCTTGATCAATCCAAGAACACGGTCTCCTTCCTCACAGAGGTAAGCCAGCATCGTGGCGACCTCAGCGATTCTCTCGCCCCACATAATCGTCCAGGCCTTCAACAGCGCGAGACTGAGAGCGAACTTCTCGGTATCAAACACAGCCAAACGATGACCTCGAGCTAGTCGGGACATCATGTCTTGTCGGAGCAGAGTGCTCTTGCCGGACCCGGGCTTGCCGGCCACCAGTAGGTGCGGGATCTTCTCTAGGTCGAGACTTATTGCCGAGCCCGTTTCGCCCGCACCCTCGGGCACAGTATTCCAATCACTGGGTGCATACGCGTCGGGCAACGATTCGATGGTAGAGAAAACGTCCGGCAACGCCCGACCTTGTCCGTAGCGCAAAGTGGTGCCCCTGTTGCCGCGATCCTCAATAGTCCATCCATCGCTCGCCTTGGGAAGCGCCTCGATCGCAGCCCACCACCTCTTTTCACGCTCGCCCGCGGTGCCTCGCAGAGGAGACCGCTTCACCTCGACACTGTCGATTCGATTCGGATAGATGACGTTGTCGGATTCCTCGTTATCCCTCCATGTCACTTCGAGCCAAAGGCTCCAGGAAGGGACTTTCATCGCGTCCGCAACGTCACGATATATCGCCGCCTCGTCAGGGGTGACCGCCTGCACCCAGAACACCTTTGGGGTGACGTTCAAGTGGGCCTGAATGACAGTCATGCCTGTCTTACTCATCAGCTCCTGCAGGCGAGGGAGATCTGACTCCCTGAATCTGTCGTGCAGTATCCCTTTCCTCGTGGGTTGTAACCGTGATGGAACCGGCGCTTCCGGTGATCTCGACTGATGCACTCCGAGGATTTCATCATCACGACTCTCCTCGTTCCCAACGCTCCAGACGAGCCCCCCGCTCTCGACGAGTGTTTCGCGGTTCTTTCGGGTCTCCTCGTCGACTGCAACGATGAAGATGTCGTTCGGTGTGGAGTCCTTTGACTTCATGTATTGGAACTGATTGAGCGCGACAAGTTCGTCGTCGATGTCGTCAAAATATTTCTGAGCGCTGACCGGCACCGGGTGAATTCGGATTGCATCAAGAGAAATGGTGACCGATTTTTCATCCAGGAGGTCGCTATCAGTGATCTTCAAGAGGCTGCGGAGGATGCCGAGCTTGCCACCAAAAATCTTGAAGATGTTGTACACGTGCCGCTGAAGTTGGGCATAGGCGAGCCCTATCTTCACTCCGTAGTAAAAGAATCCAAGAGAAGCAAGAAAATAGGCGAGCATGGCAGCCAATTGAATAAGAGTGGCGAGCCAGGTGAAGATCGACGGTATGACCGCGTGAAAGTACGAGCTTGGTTGGTCGGGCTGCCCGGTGCTATCTATCCAGAGCACGATTCCTGCCAAGAGACGTGTCGCAAAGCTAGCGAGGAAGAGGGCGAACACTACTCGCGCGCGGCTGTCGGACTTGAGCTCTCCGTATGCGGCGCCAAAAACTCCTCGGCGCGTATGCAACTCGTTCCTGCTCGTGACGACGCGGACAATAACGGCGTAGGCGAATAGCAGGAGAGATGGGATCGTGATCCACGAAATCACGTTCGCGTTTGGTATCCACGAAATCATGTTCGCTACGAAGGGCACCCAGAAATCGGGAAGGGCCGCCAGCACCCACACGGCCGCTACGAAGCACCACGCAGCAAAGTTAGCAAGGTGCCCCTTGTCTGGCCGCAACTCATCTATTTGCTGAGTGATACTGAGGTTCTGCGAGGAAAATTCCTTATGTTTTCCGATTAGCTGATCGAAGAACCACGCGTACTTGGTTCTTTCCTTTTTCACCTGTTCACCGCTTCCACGCGTTCTCGTTGACGTTCTCGCGTAGTCTAATTTTACGAGACGTATCAATAAACAGTGGAAACGTTAGAGCGCTCTAACTTTCGATGCGTGGAGCAATGACATATACCTGCTCTCTCTGAATGACCTCCGCGTCCGCTGCGCCAGCGGTGTGCTCCTCGATCCAGATCTTGCGATGATCCTTCGTCGATGGAAGGTACTGATTTCGATAATGGCCGCGAACATTCCATCGAGTGTCGCGAGCTTGGCCCTCGCCTGTCGACGAGCTACCGAGACCGAGGGTGGATCGGGTTGCATAGATGATGCGAGTTTCCGTGCTTTGAGCAGTTTGCAGCGTCGGCGCTTTTGTAGTCGAAAACTCCCTTGAGTGCATAGGAGGGAGGCGCTCGGGCAGAATTGCCCACAATCCACCGAGGGTGCGTATGCGCGGAGCCTTGGAGACCACAAACCCCTCATCAGAACGGCGGAGAACGGTTCTAAGTGTGCTCGTGGCGTTCAGGCTCGGTCGTCTGCTCCCTGAAGTCACTGAAAGCGTCGTGACAACACAGTCGAGGGTTTCCGGGGCCATATCCCAGGCGAACAGGAACGCTCCAGCATCTATACCGGGTCGAATCATGACCGCAATGCCGCGGGGCGTGGGTAATTCGCTCTCGCTCAGCTGGGTGATTGCCTGCCCTGCGACCTCGGCTGCCTCAAAAGCGCGAACGGGTGCGTAGAAGAAATGACGATCGGAAGCGGCACGAGCTATCAGATCCAAGATCGGAGCACTGGCTGTTTTCGGGGAGATGAGTACGTCCACGAGTTCGGGGAGACGTTTGGGTAACGCTGCTGCGAAACCTGCCGCTGTGCGTCCACCTTCGCCAGTGAGACCGGGAAAGAGTGGTTCGTTGAAATCGCCGCGAACGAGCGCTTCCTTAAGACGACGGGCAACCGGCGGCTCCATCGAGCTACTCGGACCCTTCACAAAGACACCTTGCAATCTCAGGACGCGCATCGCATCCTTTGAAGGGACTCCCACTTCGGAAGCTATTTCGTGTACGCGCGGTTTCGCCATCCATGCCCCTTTGATTGTCAGCTCAGTTTGGCAGCAGGTTGCGACAGGTACCCGAAGGGGCAGCTTGTGAATTCGTAAAATATCCGACGTTAGCGGCTTCCACGGCGCGCCGGTAGGGCGATTGCAGCCCGTCTCAATGACAGGGGAATGCACAACACAGGCACGTACACGGCAACCGTTACACCCCGGCCTGTGCAATGACGCGGCGGGCGATTAGGCGCGCCGAGTGTCTCGCGAACGATCGTTACCGGACACCGCGCAGGCTCAGCCTAGGGTTTCGACGAATTAGCAGCCCCC